>NZ_JADPIS010000037.1:0-856 GCF_023073025.1 Bradyrhizobium sp. 76 | reverse complement strand
CTCAGCGCGTGGATTTTCGTGGTCCGCCCACCGCGCGAGCGGCCGATCGCCTGTTCATGCTCCCCCCTTTTCCGCCGCTCGCCGAGCGATGCGCCTTGATCGAGGTGGAGTCGATGGACAAAGTCACGCCGTCCTTGCCGCAGCGGGCGAGCGCTTCAAAGATCGCCTGCCAATGTCCGCGCTTAGCCCAGCGATTGAAGCGATTGTAGATCGTCGTGTAAGGACCATAATCGGGCGGGCAATCGCGCCAGCGTGCGCCGCACTGAAGCATGTGAAATGATACCGCTGATAATGCGTCGATCGTCTTGGCGCGCCGGGCCGGTCTGGTTCGTTGGCAGATGCGGCCCTATCCGAGCCCACTGCTTGTCGTTGAGCCAGAACAGTCCTTTGCGCATCGAAGTCCCCGGGCCCGAATCAACTCGGCGCCATGGAATCAGAGATCGCTAATTAGGTACAGACCCTAGCATTACAGTTTGTCTTTTTGATTTGACATGAGCGCGTTGAGCGGCAGCCTGATGAGCTCTGCGCCAGAAAGACCATGCGATGATGCGTGCGGGTTGAATACGCTTTCGAGCAAGTCTGATGGCAATGCGGCGGATTTCCTGGATTGACCAACGGATCAGCGGCGGCGTGGTTATGCTTTGGCTTTTGCCGGGTGGCGAGGTTTCGTTTTTTTGGGCGGTGGCGGATTAGCGCGATGTCGGATCGCGGCCATCATGGCGAAGGCGAGCATCACCAAGGACACATGACGGTGCCAGCCATGCCAGGATCTGCTCTCGTTGTGATCCAGCCCGAACTCGTTTTTCGCGGTTTCAAAGCTGTCCTCGATCGCCCATCGATGGCCTTCGACCGCGAC
>NZ_JADPIS010000104.1:0-46525 GCF_023073025.1 Bradyrhizobium sp. 76 | reverse complement strand
CCCCCCACCTCCCCCCTGGGCAAAGGCCGCCGAACTGACTGCCAAAAAGGCTGCGAACGCCAAGGTCGACACGTTTTTCATGGGATGCTCCCTCGATAAGCGATGACCAATCCTCGCCCTAGGGCTTCGTTCCTCGGTGCCGATCCCACGCCCTCAGGAGGGTGGACATGTCAGCACCGCCTGTCCAAAATACCCTTCGATGGAAGACGACTATTATTTTGTTTGGGTGCTCGATCGTTACGCCAGCCCGTGTCCGCAGATCTGGTCGGGGGATCAATTCGATCGGCCGGATTGGCAACTTAAGCACGTCATCAGCAGACGATTATTAGCGGCCGTGGAGCGCAGAATGCCGCTGGTACAACTGGCTGCGCTGTACCCGCCATCTCAAAATTGAGCATCGGCGGCGCCATTGAAGGGGTGTCTTGTCAACTCGATTTTTCTTGAGCCTCCGAAGGATAGCTACGGTGTTTGCAACGGTTGCTCAGCAATATCTCCACCGTAGTTTGCCGCCGGTGAGCGAGGCTTGCGACCTCCTCCTTCCTTCAAATGAAGCACCGCGGAGGGATTCACGTTGCAAAGACGGTCGACGAGCATTTGGCGCGCACGTCTGCAGAGAGACATATAGCTCCTACAACAGCGATTTTTGAGTAGTCAAATCCGCAGCTCCGTCCTGATCACCGTGTGCAGCGGCTCGCTCAACTCCGTCAGCGCCCATACGGGAGCATTCACGGGATCCGGCGAATAACCCACCTTCGAACGTCGAAATGATCCTCGAGCACATCGAACCCGCCGACGTAATGCACCTTGCGCTGCGCTATCGGTTCGGCCCGCACCACCTTCTTGCCGCGGCTGGCGTGCACGGATTGGTAGCTAACGCGGAGATCCAGCGCGCGGATTGTCGCCTCGACCATGGCGCCGCCGTTGTTCACTTCAGCCAGGATCCGGTCGGCCTTGTGGCGGCGGTATGCGTCGATCGCCTTCGCCGCCCACCGGCGCCGGCATCAAGAAAGTCTGGCTCGAGCTGGCCTGGCCAGGACCTCATCACGCTTGGTCAGGAACCGAGCCATCATTACCCGGTTTGCCGTCTCGCCAGCTCTCTCCTTCGGGCTGGCGGAATGGCCCCCGACCTTACCTGTCCTAGGACCCTCCTAGCCTGGGGCCGTCTCTTCTAATTCGCGCGGTTAATTCCTGGTCCAGTTCCTTCAACCGGACGACTAAACTTTCCACTATTTCCATGCATTCGGAATGCCGCAACGATTGCACGCCCCGCGCCGCCAACTCGCGCTCCAATATAGTCGCCATGACGCTTTGGATGCTCACAATTGTCCCCTGGAAAACATTGCTCCGGCCAGATACGGCTCAACAACGAATTGGGTTCGCCCAAGGGAAGCCGCAGCGTGGTTCCAGCCCCACTGCGGAATTTCCGGAGCAACTTGAAATCGCTTTTGTACTTAAATCCCGTCGGTGTTCTCACAGTAGAACGCCCCGTTCCAAAAACGGAGTCGGTATAACTACCGGACTCCGGTGTTCTACCGATTGTCGTTAAGGGGCGGACATGTCACCGCTCGCTCTCCAGCCCCCATGCTCCCGGCAGCCGATCCAATTGCGGATTAGAGCGCCGGAGCTTCGACGGTGAAGGTCGCAGTAACGGCTAAAAGGCTGCTCCTGCGACCGACGCCGCGACGTTCCGCACGATCGGAACGGCACCGGCGGCTGCTACAGCAGCCGCCGGCGCGCCCACGACGAAACCGTTTCCCGCGGTTGAACGAGATTCGTAGGTACGAACTCAGCCACTAGGCGAAGAAAAGCCCGCCGACCTTAAGCGGGCGGGAGTTGATCTAGATTGTAGACCGGCGGGCACCGGTCGCTTGTATTGATAGTACTACGAAGGCCCGCCAGCGTGAACGGGCACGCCCGCAGCTTCTCCACACCCACGACACGCAGTGGCTCGCCGTCCTGAGTGTTGACTACGTCTTCGCTGCGCGGGCCGCGGCAGCCGAGGATCGCTTGCCCCTTGGAGTGACTTTGAGTTGCAAGCCCATGGCCGAGAGCACTGCAAGAACCGTTGAAAAATTCGGAAGCTGTTTGTTGGTTTGGAAGGCTCGATAGATACTCTGCCGTTGTAGACCTGTCTGCCTTGCCATCTCGGCGATGTTAAAGTCGCCAAGTGCCTCGCCGATAGCCTTACAAATCATCTTTGGTTCAGCTGAAGCAAATCCGCTGTTTAGCTCGTCGGCTAATCTCGAAGGGGGGGTCCGGCGTATGTTTTCGTCATTCAAATTTCTCAAAAAAGAAAGGCCGGCTCGAAGAGCCGGCCCTTTTGTTTTCAGCGATACTGCTCAGTAACGGCCGATGCTCGGACCGCCGAACTTGTAGTTTACGCGAACCGTGACGAGATCGACGTCCTGACGAATGCGATCCGCACCGAACGCTACCCCCGCGGGACCTGTGAATGCGAGGGTCCGATCCTGCATGAACAGATGATCGTATTCGACACCAGCCGACCAGCCGGGGGCAAAGCCGTATTCCAGGCCTACCCCAACGGTACCGCCCCAACGGGTGTCATCGCCTGTGGTGGCAAGCACAGCGCCAGTCGCAGTCGAATAGATCCGGTTGCGATTGTCAGTTACGGCAGCACCGCCCTTGACGTAGAACAGGACGTTGTTGGTGGCCCAGCCGAGCTGACCCGTGAACAGACCGAACGCATTGATCCGTGAATCGTTGCGGAAGCCCGGTCCGAACAGGGTGCTCAGGTTGCTGCCTCGCAAGTCCGCCCAGTCGCCCTGCGCTTCCAGGCCGTACACCCAGGTGCCGCTCTGCCAGCGATAGCCAACCTGGCCACCGGCAACCCCGCCGGTTGCATCGTGCGAACCTTCGGGACCCACCAGGAAGGGGGCAACCGAATCCCAGCTATTGCGGCTTGAGCCCCAACCGCCGTTGGCGCCGATGTAGAAGCCACTCCAGTCATAAATCGCGGCGACCATCGGAGGCGCCTTGGTGTAGGGACGGGCTGCCATATCCGCCGCGCTGGCGGGGGCCGCCAGGCTGACAGCCAGTGTTCCGGCCGCAGCCGCAATAAGTTTCTTCATTCGAGTCTCCCCAGAGATAATCATTTTCAAGAGTCGCTAGTTCGCCCACCTGCCACTCAATATTATCCGCTACGGGGTGCTTTGCTGTAGCTGACTTGCCACACTGGTTGCTGAAGGAAAGCTTTATATCTCTTAAGGCCTTGGGAACTATATTCCCGCTGCTGGGCGTACTGAACCATGCGAAACTGAATTTTGCTTTAAAGCCGATGAGGTTTTTGGGCGAACATGCCAGGTCCTGGCTGTTTGGGTGTGAAGATTGCGCCCTTGTCAGCACGGACAATATTCATCCTCCGCAAGGCGCCTTGGAAGATCTTCTCGCCCGCCGCCTGCTCTCTGAGGGTTTGCCGCGCGCGGCGTGGCATTTAAGTCTCAGGCGTTCGGCTTCGCGCAGAAATGACCTCAGGTGGTGTTGCCTACTCTAACGGCGCTCTGTTAGGTGCAGCGGCCGAGCATCCATTGGCCCTGGGGTTGCAGGAAGACCATGGCGCCCGGCCGCCTGGTCGCAGGCGGCTGCGACCAGGCACCATATAAGCGCGAGTCGCTAAAAGATTGCGCCTTCTTCCTCAAATAACACATTAAAATTCCGCAAAAAGCCGACCTCGGAGTCAGGTGATGGCCCGCTCCGATGTGCCGCGCGTCCGGCACGCCCTCGTCGACCAGGTTATGTCGGCCTACCTTGATCGGGTCTCGGAGAATGTCTCGGTCCCTCGGAAAAGCGGCACAGTTCGCAACGGTAGAGAACATCACCTTTGAACCATGTCGTCATTGGCGAAGCTCGATATTTCGAACATCTTCGTTTTCGCTGGGGGGATCAGGCTGGTGAAGCCCGTCGAGTTTGCGTTGCGGCTGGTGCGCGTCAGGACGCGGGGAGCGTCAGCATGCACCTCGAAGGGACGATATAGAAGCTCTCGGGCATCGAGCTACCACCGAAGGTCTTGAGAAACATCGTGGACCGGCTGCCGACGCGCTGAACCCACCACTTTTCCTTGGCGCTGCACGCGGGGAACGACCCCGGTCGTCCCGGGGCTGGCACCGGACGCGCCGGGGCCGCCCGACGCACCGCCGATGCAGCGCGCCATTGCTATCTTGCTTCCTCCAACAACTAGCTGGAGTATCATTTGATAGAACCGACGTTAAATCCGCTGCTTCCGTACCGAGAACGCAGGCCGGCTTGGCGGGAGTTTGCTTGCACAAAGGTTTGGCTGCGGAGATGATGCCCAATCAAAAGCCAGGGAGTTGATTGTCGCAGGTTATGTGAGGGGCAAGGATCGATGCGCTCTGGCAGAATTGCTCGCGCATCGGCGCAAGACTCGGCGAGCTGGAGGCCGTCTACTGGTATAAATCCCGCGAACGCCGTGCAGGCCATTCCGGACTAGCTTGTTATCGACAAGCCGTCCGACGTCCCTCTCGAAGTCGACTGCCCGCTGCCAGGGCTAGCTCAATCCGCGGAGATATACCGTGCAGATCAAGCTACCCGAAACGGACCTCAAGTCGGCCCGAAACCTCATGAGCATTGAACTCAAAGACCAAGGCGGCCAACACGTCGGCCAATACTTCTTCGGCAAGGGACACGGCCGAACCGTCTTCTTGTTCGGCAAATACAAGGGCACTTTCAAGACCCACGCTGAGTGTCAGGCCTTCGTCGACGGCGTTCTGGCCGTGCTCTTCCCCTAAGGCATCGTCAAAGCGCGCTTCCTGAAAGGAGTGGAGGCAGGAGCTTACGACGGTTGTGGCGCCTTGAAGGTGGGCAACAGGAGCACGCCCAGAATGGGCAGCGACCGATATCCGATCATCAAGCAGTGGACCACCGAAGACGAGAAGCGGCTGAGCGAAATGGTCGTCAGGGTTTTCCGGCGACTGAAATCGCAGAAGCACTCGATCGGACGCCAAAGGCCATTCGAAGCCGAGCCAATCGGCTAGGACTACTGTTCGGCCACATCAGGAAACGCCCCGCCACCTGAGTAAGCCCAAGTGCCGACTTCGAACGCGAAGCAGTCCTAAGCTCTTGGAAACTTCATGATCCCTGAAGAACGCACTCCTCCTCGCCATTAAGACCCCTCAGGACATTCTTGCCCAGCACGTCGAGCCCGCGGCGCGGACGCAACCACCATCGACCGCCCGCTCACCGTGCTGAATGGCGAAGATTTGGTGGAGGCGGCACTTTACCCGCTCGCCCACCGGGCCAGTGCCGGTCGCCTGCCACGCCAGCCGCATTTCTGCATCCTCTGGGATGTGTAGCTGTCAATTGACTTTGCGCGAGACGACTATTTTATTCGACGACGCTTGGGGAGCTGCGTGATGGTCGATCAGAAAAAGTACGACGGGCGGTATCTCTTGCGCCTGCTCGAATATGGTGCATTCGAGAAGCGGCCTCGCGGTGGCTGGCGCTTTGGAGCCAAAGTAATCGGCGAACCAGTGGTCGAGGGCCTGCTCGCCAGTGGTCTCGTCGAAATCATCGGTTCGCAGTTGAAGCTGAAAACCCTCAGCAAAAAAGCGCGGCGTGAGCGTCGCGCGCGGAACGAAAGGCCAGCAGCTCAATTTCCATCCTTGGAGTAGGAGCTGCTTATGCGTTCATCGCTTTCGTTGTGCATATTTTTGCCGGCTCACTCGAATACGAGATCATCAGCCCAAGCTGCCGAGCGGCGCGCTCCCAGATGGAAAAGCTCTCGGTCGATGACGGCGCGCACGGCCGGCGCCGCTACCAGGTCCGTGCGCGTCATCAAGTCGCGGATTTCAAACCGGCCGTCAATGCTGATGGTTTTGAGAGAGGCTATAATTTCGGTGACCTCGCTCCCGGCTCCGAACGGTAGGAGCAGCCGCTCATATTCCACCTTGTGACCGCTAGCGTCCTCCAGGTGAGACACCGTGTACACCGGGCATCTTCGTGCGACGCATAGATGGTAAACCGGCATGACAGAAGCTGCCAGCCGCGGCCCTACATATTCGTCCAAGCGACGCCCCTTGCCGGTCTGTCCGTATGCGGTCGACATTCGCGTGCCTTCGCTTTGAATTGTGAGAACGGGCGGCCACTGGGCAGTGACGACGGCGTAGTACACAAGATCGTCGGCTTCTTCCTTTAGACGGCCCGGCTCATATTCCGAGACGCGAGGAAGCCTCTGTTCCCGAGCGTAGACGTGAAGCCAGGTATTCAGGAGGTCACGCTGGCGGATTGCTGTCACGACAGCGGGCGTTGCGCTCTGGAATTCCATGTGCGGTGGGCCTGTGTTACGACACCAAAGCTAATTCGCATCAGGCTAACTGTCCGTTAACAGTTGATGCTGCCTCGCAACATCAACTGCGCGGCCTGCCCCTCGGTCTGGTTTGGCCTCTCGATCCGACGGGCTCCCGACCGGCCTCAGACTGCGGATGCGGCTGTGCTCCTGCGGAGCTCCACGCTTTACAACTCCGCGGGTGCGCGCTGTCCGCGGGGTGGCGAATGGTTCGACGGTGTTAATCCACCATCTCACAACTTGAGGAAAACCGCCCTTCGGACAGAGCGTCTGCATTCCCCGAATCGCCTGCCCGTGCTCGCTATGACGCGGCGTTGTGGTTGCGAGGGTATGCATGAGCCACTTTTTGTCCATGCTGCTTATGGTGACGGCTGTATTTTTGACCGTCTGTTTCGGCGTAGCAGCCTGGCGCACCTCTGACGACAATAGCGCCGACATTACTGGCCAAATTCCGCACCAGTCCTACGGTCCAAAGCCGACCGCTCAATAGTATGGATACGCGCAGCTCTCTTTCGGCCCAATTGACCAGCCCCGTGGCTGATTTGTGCCCGCCCTGCCCGCACGTGTACTCAGCTTTCGGAACCGCCTGGACTTGCTTCAGGTTATACGTTCCAAGGCTAAGGAACTGCCGTGGCCGCATCAGACTCGGAACGTTTCAGGCGTAGAGCTGAGGAATGTCGCTCTACGGCTGAACGGGCTTTGAGCGACGACGACAAAGAGGGCTGGTTGCGGCTGGCGGCCGAGTGGGAAAAACTCGCGGAGAGCGCCGATCGCCGCATCGGTATATTCGAGCGGCACGAATGAATTGCCGATCGGGCGTAAGAGCATTTCTTCCGACCGCCGCTGGCGCTGCGCCGAGTCGGCTACGCTTCACGCCGACTTGCGGCGCGGCCCAGCAGACCCCTTCGCGGCGAGCTCCTTCGTCGGCTCCTTGCCAGGCGGCATAGCATCTCTTTCTGGCCTTCTGACGCCTTCTTCGACTTCTTGGCTGGTTTGGCCGCTTTTGCCGACGCGGCGTCACGGCCAACGCTTTGACGCAGCGCATCCATCATATCGTTGTCTCCCTTCGGCCGCTCTAGCTTGCGAGGAGATGCCATCGGATCTGCAAACCGGTGCCGATATGATCCAAAGAGCTGCACCCACTTACTTTCCTTTCGTGACTGGGCGGGCTGGACTCGTGTTTGAACCCGCCGGCAGCTCAGATATATTGATGGAGCTCACTGCCCCGAACGATACACTAGATTTCGACGCGACCGAATCCGAGGTCACGCTGAACGCGTTTGGTTGGAGAGGTCGTTTTAAGCCCCTCAGCAGCAGCTGGACCGGTATACGTGAGATCTCTGTGTGGGTTCCAGCGACACAGCCATCCACAAGCCGCAACGTATGCGCCCTCGGCCTCGTAGGCGGCTGGCCTCCCGGTCAGTGCAGCAGGAAGGTAGCGTCGGTGAGCGTGCCCGTGTAGTCGACCAGATGAATCTCCATATCACCGGATCCAAACTGCCCGTCTCCATTGACGTCGATCTGCAGTGTGGCGTTCGCGCCGGCGCCATCCGACGGGGGCCTCGGATTGCGGCGCGGCTCCGGAATCGAAGGCGCCGGCACCGACGAAACGGATCGCTCCGGTCAGGCCGTTCGTCCCCCGTCATCCCGGAGAAGTCGAACGTGTCCTTGACGGCGTCGAATCCGACCACCTGGTCGCCGTTGCCGGCTGCCGAGTCCGCGACCGAGACGAAGCGGAAGTTGTCGGCCTCCGCGCCTGGTCCCCTGGCCGAGCAATCTCACCAATGAGGCCTCAGCCTTTCCCGCGCTGGCGTCTTTCTTTTTTGGCCCGTACGATGGCAGGCCTTGTGGCCACATCACATACCGAGCCGTTGCGCGTGACGCGGCACAGATACGGTACTGCTGGTGTAGTGGCCATAATTCCAATGGTGGTCCGCTGTGCATAGGCGGCGGCACCGACCAGAATAATAACCAATCCGATCTTGCTCATCGTTGACCCTAGTAGGTCGTTTCGGACCTACGCATCTCCTGCAATCGAGCCAGGCAGTACTCTCGATATAGGTCTTCAATAAGTATCCACATGACCGAAATCCCCGTGGTCTGCGACGCAGAGTTAGACCCTGCTTATTTCCGGAGTGCTTCTTTAGGCGGGAAAACGGTTTCGTCGTGGGCCTGCCGGCTCTCGCTGGCCGGCTTAGGAACCGCTGCGATCGCGAGCCGTTTCGTGTCAAAGCTCCGAGCCAGGTTGCGTATCGGCTCGAGAGCGAGGGAAGAAGGTAAACCTTCGGCTCCAGGCTCCTCTAGCCTGGGCCTTTTTCCCGGTTCACGCTCGCAAACAGCTTGGACTTAAGATGACGCGCTTCTACGCTTTCGCCGTCGACATCTACGGCACGGTTCAAGCTCACTACACGCTTGCCGCAGAAGGCCCGGAGGCAGCCAAGCGAGAAGCCGAGCGCCACCTCCAGCAACACGAGGTGATCGAGGTGTGGAGTGAGGATCGGCGCAGGATCGCCCGGCTGGTCAGAAGCCAGAGGTGAGTCAACTACTGAGCCGCCGATTCACGCTGGCGCGCCTTCTTGTTCCGCAATCGGTGATTCAGCCGTCACGGCACGGAGTGCTGAAGCTATCGCAAGCAAGTGCGAATGCCCTCTTTTGCCTTTGCATCTTCGAAGCAAAAGCGTGTTCCGACCTCTCTGCACGATCAATCCACCAGTCAACTTTAGCTCCTTCGGCGATGCGGGAAGCCTCACCGCGCAGCAGGTCCAATTGTCGTCCGGAACCCCCAACGATCAAACATTTTTCCTTTGGCATGATACTTTCCTCCTATCGGCAATCAGGACGATCAGCGCAAAGCCGCAGCAGAAGGACTGCTGCGGCCCGCGCAGGTCCAAATGAAACTGGGTGAAAAGGAGCTAGGGAATATGCAGCCAGCCCCGGTTCAGAATCTACGCAATGCCACTGGAGGGCTGACCGCCACGCCGCCCGGCGACAAGACTTTTCTTCATACGCACAGTTTCCCTGTAACCCTGTACATACTGGAGGGTGCTTTTACGCTCGAGAAGATCATGGAAGCAACGAATGTCCAGCTCAATTTAAGATCAGAGAAGGAAGCGAAGATTGTTTCCACGCTCGCATGTCAAATCGGTGGACCAGCTGGCAAGACAAGCCCGCCAACTTGGAAGTTGGCGGACTCTCAATGCCCATGCATACCGCGGTACTCGTCCCAATCCGCGATGGCTGATCGTACCGCGATAGCCGTTGACGTCCGGTTATCGCCCAGAGCCAATCAGCGATCTCTAGGTTCACGCACCTTGATAGGCGAATTGCCAGCGCTATTGCTTCAAGATCTAGACTCAGCTCTCATTCCGCTCGGTTGGGGCTTTTTGCGAGGGCTGTCTTGAATAGCGAAGCTGGATGCCTGCTTTGTAATCGACCACGACTGGGTTTGCCTTCCTATGCTTCGAGCTTGTAGGCAAAATGGCACGGAGCTTTGGAGAACGGTCGGCGATAGCCGAGTCCTAGCTGAGGCCGCAGTGAACAATCTGATTGACCCCTCCTCCTCGCTGGCGGAAAAGGAGTGCGAACCCGCTGGCTGATCAAGGACCTTCGGGTTCGCCGTTGGGACGTCGATTGATTCAAGGCTCGCGATGATTGACGACAAGCTTTCTCTTTCAGTTTTTACGATAGAAGTTGATCGGAAACCGGTCGTTGCTTTTGCCGCACGCAAATATACCGAAGCTGAGGCGATCTGTTCTGACGAAAGAATTCGCGCCAAGCTCAGTTCAGCGAAATCGAACGGCAAACCGCTTTGCGACGAGCTCGCAACCTTGCGCGTTCGGTTATCCAATCCAGACGAGAAGATACGGTATCAAAAATTGAGCGCGGCACGTTCCGCGGATGCCGGGTCCCCGGTGTATTTGGTCGATTTGGACGATTGAGGTGCGCCGACGTGCGCGAGGAAAAATGTGGGCTGCTTGAGCTGGGCTTAAAAGGTGAGAAGTAAATGATCAAACTGAATCGGTCAGCTGAGCAACAGGTCGTGGACGAGGCCGATCGAAGCCCCTCCACCCGGCAGCGACAGGGAAGAAAATAGCCGACGGCTAAGCGGCTCCGGAATCTCAGAAAACTTCCGAAACGCTTGAAAGCCGAACGGCAGGCATGCGAGGCAACGGGATCGAAGACATTGGGGAGATGATGATGAGAGCCTTAGTATTTCTCGCGGCGATTTGCTTGTCAGCAGCGGCATTCGCGCAGAGCTCTCCCCCCATTGCCGACAAGAAGCCCGCGCGCGCTCAGGCAGTCCCGAAAGCGCCAATGGGCTGCAAGCTGGTTGGCACCGTCAAAGGTATCAAGCTGTGGGCCGGCGACTGCACGGATGCGGCGGAGCTGAGAGGCGCCCCTGCGGCCGAAACCAACCTGCCCGCCCCGGCCGCGGCGCAATCCCGCCCGGTCAAAAAGAGTAAGCTGGCAAAGCCCACGTAGCCCTTAAATTCGGCATTCACTTGGCGTTCAAAAGTTGACGGAAATCCGTGCCGCCGCGCGACCTCCGATACCACGGCTCCCGGGGCCAGCGTCTCCTCGACAAACCGCGCCTTGTCGTCGGCCGAGAACTGCCGGCGTCGGCCGCTCTCCCTGATGACCTCGACCCGACGAACCGAGGGCCTAGGCTCAAGCATATGGTCAAGCTTAGACACAAGCCGATCTCCAATCAGAGATCGATCATTCCTCGCTCGACGCCTTCAATGGAAGGTGGGACCGCAACAGCGCTTACGCTTGATCTTGCTGAGAACCTCGCGAGGCTTTGTCCAGACCGATGACAGCCGCTCCCGTCCGCATCCGTAAGCACGAAGCTGTGCCCCAGACCGGCAGCTATGAAGTGTGCTGCGCCGATGGTCGGCCGAGCGTTTATTTCTATTGGGACGATATCCCGGGACGGCGGCTCGCGCCGAACCTGTTGACCGGGGCAGAAGCGCTTGAGAAGGCCCGCACACTCGCAAGGGCGGAGCTTGCTCGCTATCGAACGACGAAATGAGCAAACAGGAACGAGAACTGCGGGCGGTTGTTGAAGGGCCGCCGGTTCCCAGCCCAAGCCGGCGGAGCGGCCCCGGCCCTAATCAGAGTCACCCTTGAGGCCGGGCCTTCTCTCCAGCAACATTGTTCCCATTCGGAACCAAATCACACAGCGGGACTTCGGTTGCACCGAAGTTGTGTTTGCAAACGGGGCAGAAGTCGAGCAGAATTTTGTCACCGGGGCTGGCTGCACATTTTACCTGACCATCACCCGGCGTTTTGGAGATGCGCGGGCCGTAGCGGCTTAAACCTCCCGCTGCGGCCTTCGCATTTGCCGTGCGCCTACCAGCGTGAAGCGGCCGGCGTTCTGGTGCACTTGTTCTTCTCAGCCATTTCGCCCCTTAGTGTTTATGAGATTCTCGGCCAGCGCTTGAACCGCCGCGTTCGGAAGCTGGATGCCCGAAAGCTTCCAGCCGTTCCCCTCGAAGTGAAGGCTTACGCCCCCATCCTTGTCGTTCTGGCCTAGACGGATCTGAAACTCGACCGGCTTAGTCGGAGATATTCGCCTAAGCGTTTCGAGCACCTTGGTTGTGTCGATTTCTGAGAGGCGCTGCATGTTCGCTTCCGCTCCCCCGACGCTGATGGCGCCCTTGTTCAAAACAGCCGTGAGGTTTTCCGGAGTGAGCATTTTGCCGATCATGGCGTCGGCAACCGAAGCTCCGTAGGTATTAGCCGCCAACCTGCCATATGCGTTGGTTTTTCGGAACTCTAGTTGCTTTGCTTATCTTCCTTGGACTTTACGTTGGTTCCGCGATTGCGTCTCTTGGCGGTTTGGTCGGAGCAGTCCAGGCGGGGAACGGCGCCGACGTTCTTGCGCGGACGGACACCGCACGCCTACGAAGATCGTTGGTCGATCAGATCGTTGGGGCTTATCTCAAGCAGATCGGCCGTGATCGGCCTGTAAAGCCGTTGGAGCGCCCTTTCTGGATGCCGCGTTGCTGGTCGCCTTTTTTGAAGAGAATACGGCGGAGGCGGCAGCTTCGAAGAAAAACCGGCCAGCGTGAACCGCGGGGCCCTGCTAGTCAGCCGCCCGACGCTACGCTCCCGGAACGTTCAGCAGTGCCGGTGCTTGGGAAGCCATGACTAGTTCCATTGTTCTTATTCCCGGCATGCTGAAGCCGTTGCGCCAGGCCCGCGTCTACGGTTTTCTGATTGAGCGCGCCGACGGGGTGTATCACCTTGGCGGAAGCAAGCCGGCATGCTCGAGGGCATTGGCGACGAAGATGGTCGAAGGTGGTTGGCTGGTGAAGCACGGATTTCGTTATGAGCCCACAGAGAAGGGACTGCGAGCGGCAGAATGAGCCGCCCTGCTCCGCCGGACGTGCGCCCGGGAGGCAAGCCATTACGGTGGACGCAGGAACCAAGGGATTTTTGCTATGTTGGCCATTCGCCGGGGTGACCTGTCCAGCAGTAGGAATTTACATGTCAGCCCAGATCATCAGGTTATCCGACCATCGCAGGACGCGTCCTACGCCATCTTCCAGTTTGATAGACCTGCAGCTTTCGTTTTTCGCTGCATACGTTGACGTAAGCCTCGCGGCCTATCTGTCGGTGGTTAAGCCCCTCAGCTTGGCAGGGGCCGTCTCTCCGCCCAAGTGCCTCTCATGAATTGCGTCACCTGCTAGGACGTTGGTCGGGTCTGCGAAAGCCATCCCGACCGCCCTTGGGAGGGCAAAGGCCTGCGGGTGCGGGGCGGCGCCGGCGACCCCTGCCCTGCCTGCAACGATGCCGCGCCCGACGAGATGCCGCTGCCGCCCGGATTTGAAAACAGCATAAAGAGCTGGTCCCGCTTGTCTGAACAGAATCTCCGCCTCGATAAGTGGAGCTTCTGCCGGAGTTAGTTAGGCCGCCAAGCGGAATGGCGGCTGGTTGAAGTAGGCTTGATCCGGTGTGGCGTCGTCAAGGCTTTGGTGCGGCCGGCGGCCGTTGTAGAAGTCGAGGTATCGGCCGATCGAGGCGCGGGCCTCGCTGACGTTGTTG
Source organism: Bradyrhizobium sp. 76 (assembly GCF_023073025.1). Taxonomy (NCBI): domain Bacteria; kingdom Pseudomonadati; phylum Pseudomonadota; class Alphaproteobacteria; order Hyphomicrobiales; family Nitrobacteraceae; genus Bradyrhizobium; species Bradyrhizobium sp. 76. Next base: position 33,156 of record NZ_JADPIS010000104.1, on the reverse strand, counting down.
TAGGCTCTCAGGTATACCTCCTCGTATTTGACGCTGCGCCACAACCGCTCGACGAACACGTTGTCGCGCCAGGCGCCCTTGCCATCCATGCTGATGGCAATGCCGTTGCGGGCGAGCAGGCCGGTAAAGTCCGTGCCGGTGAACCCGATGCGAGTATCACTGGACCAAACGAGACGACAATCTCGGATGATACGGTCTCTTTCCAACATCATCTTGAATGTGGCACGCATGTGCAGCTTCGCCGGTAGCTCGATCCCAGCCCCGACCTCCGAGATGTTGAAAACGCGGCAACGTTGGCTGCCGCCATCTCCAAAAATGTATGCGACCAAGTCGACGTCCGAACGATCGATCTTCCGGCGATCCGACATGATTACTTATCCTTGAGTTGACGCGGCTGTCTCGGGTCCTTCATTGGTCGAAACTATTTCAAGCAATCTAAACTGCCTCGCGATCCGCGTTGCCAAGCGCGACCGCTCTTTCGCCAGCTCTCTCTCATAGTCGGATACGTCGTGTCCGTCTCGCTTAAGGACCTCGATCAGGATTGTTTGGCTCTGAACATAGGTCACCTTGTCAGCGATCTCTCGCGTCAAAACAGCCAGTTCGTCATCATTATCTGATGTCACGGCGATCTCCTTGGTCGGACTGATCACGCGCAGAAAGGCGCTATGATGCATGCCCAATACTTACAGATCGTTACGCGGCCATCCTGGACGCCCTATAGCCGCGTGGCCAGTTCGGCCCTGGCCGAGCAAACTGGGTGCAAGCGCAACCTCGCGACGTTCACGCTCCAAACCTGGAACTGATCATTTACCTCCTTGCTCTACGATGGTCCGCAGCGCTACTGCTGGCATGAAATCGATGTCCAACAATCGACAAGAGATCCGCCCGTGGTTTCCCGAAGAAGAAGCGCAATTACTTGCGCTATTCGAAGAGGGCATGACTGCAACCGAGCTGGGCGAGCGCTTGGGTCGCAGTCGCCAGGCCGTGTACGGTCGGTTACAACGCTTCCGCAAGCAGCGAGGGCGAACAAGCCGAAGGAGCGGACACGCCTTCGCGCAATGGGTCGGTTAGCCCTGGGCCTCCGCCCGCCGGCAACACCCGCCGCGTCTTCGCAATGCTAACACTGCTAACCCCGCGTGCGCCTGTACGACTGCCCAACCTGTAAGCGGTTGTTTCGGGATACCAGTCGCCATAATTTGCGCTATCGCGGTTGCTGCTTTTGTCTGATCGCACAAAAGAAATCGGCAGCGGGGTGGAAATGATCCGAAGCGGGGCTCCAAAGAGTTCGACGATCTGGTCCGCAGAGGACGACGAGATGCTTTTAGAGATGCGCGCGAGCGGAGTGCATTCAGCAACATTGCAGCAGACCTCCGCCGTAGCCAAGCATCAGTCGAATCTCGCTATTCCAGCTTGAAGAAGCAGACCAAACTGCAAAGCTGAGCGGCGCGGGCAACTGCCGCCTCGCGTGTTTGGCAAATTTTAGAGTCTATTTGAGACCTCCGGCCCCGCATTGATTACCGGCCGGCCTTCAACGATTTTGCCGTGTCCAGATGCTTTTGCGATGTGTCTATCTGGCCGGATAGCATATTCTCCCGCAGCGTCCTTGCTTTTTGACGCCTTCTTGTACTCGGCGATATCCTTCTGGTGGTCTGCGACCATGTGAGATGCGAACATCTTGTCGAAGCTTTCGCCGGACATTGTTGCCATCTTGTCATGGTCGGCTTTTTGCTTCGCGTTCGGGCCGCTCGGTAGGTTCATTCCCAAACCTTGGGCAGCATTTAAAGCCTTCTGATTGGCGGCAGCGTGGTCTGTGGAGAGCATTCTGCCGAACGACTTGACGGCATCGCTCTGGCCGTTCTGCTGCGCCAGCTCTCCCATGCTGACTTCAGCGAAATTGCCCTCGATTGCTTTCTTAAGGAACGCCTCGCTTTGCTTATCCTTCGCAGATGCGTTGGCGATTGAGATTGCCATCAAGGTTGCTGTCCCGAGCGATAAAGGCATTCGGTCCATCGGCAACTCCTGTGGGTCGTTTGTCGATGAACACGCCAATTGTGTAAGAGGTTCCAATTGAGCACATTGGGGCGCCTTCCCTCTAGCGTGCGGGCACAGGTAGTACCGCAGGATCGTCTCCGGCTTTGGGACGCTGGCAGCCCACAGGCCGAAGTCCGAACGATCCGCAATAGGAACCGAATAGTGCGTGCGCTATTCGGTCGCTATGAGCGATCGGGTTCTGTATGAAAGCAGCAATGGCGGCATCTGGTCTTTGGCGCGACATCCGGCTTCGAGCACGCCAGTCGTGAAGCATCAGCCGAATGCCGGCTCTGGAGGCCGGATCTCGTACATTGAAATCGGCAAATTCCTGCGGGCCAGCGCAAACGGTCCGGAGCACCAAGCGCTGCTCAACCTGATCGGGGCTTTGATACCAGACTAACGAGAACGCAATGATGCGGCATCCTTGGAGTTTAGCGGCAGCCCTTCTCGCACTCGCCCTCGTCGCCTGGGTTGTGGTGGCTGAGCGCCCCCCAGAGACCCCGCTCCGCATCGAGGCTTCCCTGACCTTGGGCGCCGACCCCGACCTTCGATTGGTCTCAGAGCGCAGCGCTTACATGCGGACAGAGCGGTGATAACGAACGGGCGCCCAGCGTGACTGGCCCGCGGTCTGTCGAATATGCGGGATGTGTTGGGTTCGATCATTTGTTGATTCGAAAACGAAAGGGATGTCGGGTTGCACACATCGCGCGATATGTTAAACGGCGCGCCTAACGATTGAAGGAGCGCCCAAGTTGGCCAAAATGAAAAAGACTGTTCGTCGCGAGTGGACGCGCGACGATGTGAAGACTCTCAAGATGCTCGCGAAACAGAGGGCCGGTGTCAAGAAAATTGCGAAGGCGCTGAAGCGGACGCCCGGAGCGACGGCCGCGAAGGCGTTTGTTCTTGAGCTTTCGCTGAGCACTCGATAGGCAGCGTTGGAATGGCTGGGAACAAGATTGCGAAGTTATTGAAGTTCGAAGAGGCGCAGCCGGAAGTGTTTTGGTCGATCGTCGGTGGATTGAGCGGGGCGATCGTGGGTTTCTTGGTCGGGGGAGTTGGGGTCGCGGCGGGAGGCGGAGCAAGCGGCATCGCGCCACTGGTGGTCGTGATCATCTTCGCCGCTGTGGTCGGCTTGATAGGCAACCGGCTCGGCATAGCAGTCGGCCGGCGGCAATCGAAATAAGCCGCTACACGCTGACAACCCCCAACATTTGAAATGCAGATGAGCCCGAAGTGGAGGGCGAGCGGTGAGCAGCGCGTGGATCTAGGAGAACGAGCGCATATCCCTCCCCTACGTCGCTTGGGCTCAGATGCGAAGCAGGCGGCTGGCTGTGGAGTGAGGCTCGGCAGATTTGCGCACTTATATCGAACTATATGTGCCGTTTAGCATTGCGTCCTATTTCACTTTCCGCTGGTAGCAGGTCTACAGCGGGCGCTGCCTGCTCTCTTGGCTGGCGCAACGCTATGGATTGGTCCGGATTACGGCTTCTCTTGATCACTGTCGTGAACCACTCGCCGAGAGTATAACACTGCGCCCATCGGCTGGGCACTCCCAGCCCAACTCCCAGTGCCGTCAGGTATGCTGGCGGGCGGGGCCCATCTATATGCGGTGCGGCATGCCCACGCGGCTCAGTACCACACTGCAAACTTTACGCGAATGTCGCCGATCCAGAAGTGCCGCGTCGAGCCCACTTCGCAGAACGACTTGCTGATGCGTGTCTTTGCCTCCAGAAAGATCCCACATGCGCCCTCGTTGGGCTTTCATTGTTATCCCTCCAAACAATTCTCCATGGACGCTCAGCTACACCCTCCAATTTCGCCCTCGAACCCTCCAATGTGTTGAGGGAAATCGAGGAATTGCGATTCTGACGGCACGTTGCCCCGTGTCATGAGCCTTTCGAAAAATGAGGTTGGCGAATGGGGTCTCCTGTCAACCTCGTTGATCTAGCGACTGGGAATAACAACTACGGTATTTGCAAGCGCAGGGACGACTTGCGCACATGGCTTTTAATCACGGGGTCCTGGGTTCGAGCCCCAGCGCGCTCACCAAGCAAATCAATAACTTACACTAAATCCGACATCTATCGAAAAAGCCCTGTGTCTGCACCGTGTCTGCAAACGCGTCGCCGGATTTGATGTCGAGGATCGCGGCGCGGTAGTTGCCTGCCATGATCTCGAGCCCTGCCCGCTCCTGGGGCATGTCCGCGCCGGCCGCGAGATCCAGGCAAAGCCGCTCGAACGCTCTCAGCTCGTCGATGATCGTGTGATCGCGCCACATGAGCCGGATGGGACTCCCGCAGTTGTGCGGCGTCAAGGCCCAGCGCCACGTTCCCTGTTGCTTGGACGGCTGCTAGCTTGATGCGATGAGCCCACGCCTCCTCCGCATCCTTGCTAACCTTCTGACGATCCTGGCTGCAGCGCTCGCGCTCTACTCGGCCGCTACCGGATTGGGTGTTCGCGACCAGCTTGAATTCTTCATCCAGGACCTGAACGCAGTGAAGCCCTTCGCCCTCGGAGCGGCGATATGCGCGCTAATGTCCGGTGTTCTGCACTTGGCTGCCAACCGCAATCGCAAACGACGTTGAGAACATCCGACGATGGCCGTACATTCGCTTCAGGAACGATCCGGGACCGCGAAGATGCAAACGATCGGACGTCGGCTGCTGTGGCACGGAATGGCTCTTTTTCTGCTGGGCCTGCTTACCGGCTTGGCCGAACAACACTTCTCGAACGTCCGAATGGGGCTCGCGGCTCACCTTGAAGGCCTCATGAACGGCATCTTCCTTCTGGCGCTGGGAGGCTGTTGGGCACAGGTTCGGCTATCCGCCGCGCTTGAGCGCACGGCATTCGCGACAGTGCTGGCGGGGACATACGGCAATTGGACGACGACGGCACTCGCGGCCGTCACCGGCACAGCCGCACTCTCACCAATCACAGCCGCGGGTCGAGGCGCGCCGGCCTGGCAAGAGATGCTGGTGACGACCGGCTTCGTGTCGGTTGGCATCTTGATGCTGGCAAGCTCTTGCCTCGTGCTTTGGGGCCTTCGTCGCTGAACTGGGCAGAAAGCAACGAGAATCGATCCCAGCCACGTTAGATGATGATGATGTTCCTTGCCCGCGGTAGCTTCGACGCAATTTGAGTTTCCGAGTTGGCGGCGGCATGAACATTCGCGCCCTTTTACAAGAGGAGGAACGTTCTGCCGTTCGGCAGAATTCTAAGCTGAACCAAATCGGCCGCTGATCAAAGTTCGATGCTCTGCTATATCTTCACTCTCGACGACTGGGGCAAGACACTCGATGTGCAGGAGATCGAGTGCGGCAGCGCGGAAGAAGCTCTTCAGCTTGGTTCTGCCGGGGTGGCGCACCAGCCGACCGAAGTTTGGTGTGGCCCCCGGCGGCTCGGTCGCTTTGAGCCAGAGCGAAGGCAAGCGGGACCGCTGCCGCGCCTCCGCGCACTCTTAACCTTGGCCGAGCGTCGCCTTCGCGAAGGCGAGCATCACATCAGGCAGCAAGAGACGCTGATAAATCGACTCAAGCGCGAGGGACGCGATCTTGCTCTCGCGCTTTCCGTCCTTGACACTCTGATTGAGACTCAAAAGGTTCATTTACAGGAGCGGGATTTGATCGTTGCCGAAGTGGAAAAGCGGTTTGGATGAAGATGCTCACAGTCACAGATCACGATCACGGCCAAACGTTCTTGACAGCCCTCGTCCTGTACACAACCCGTGGGGCAGCCCGTCTGTCGCCATCCCGCAGGCGACGACTGCCTGCCGTCTTACTCTTGAGGATCACCAATTTCGAATGCGCCCAGCCGGTAATCTTCTCCAACCGAGTGCTCTGTCGTCAAAGCGTACGTACCGTCAGGATAGCGCGTCCACACTTCGAAGTCGGCTGCCGTCACGCTTGTAGCCGTCAATGACGGTGCTTCTTTCCGTCTAGATCTGAAATAATCTGGCTTGCGTCAGGCTCTTCGATTCCCGCGTCAATATCCGGCGAGCTGTTGCAGGCGCACGGATCACCGGCGCCACACTGACAGCCAAGCTCTTCGTTCCAGGCCCGGTCCGGATGGTTCTCGCAGACAAAGCCGATGCCGAAGCAGATGGACAGTTGGGATTGATCATGGCATGAAAAGCGCGCGGGCCTTGCTCCAAAGATCGCAAGCATACCGCGCGCCTGGGTTAGGCTGCCAGTTCTTTGCGAACAGCGGCGGCCGAATTGCCTACCTTGTCGACGGCCTTCTGCAGCTCGTCCCTCGAGACACCAAGCGCCTTGGTCCAATACTTGACCTCGAAGTCTTCATGCATGTTGATTTTGTTACGGTCGCGTTGGTCCCTTTTGGTGAGATTGTCGCTCATCTTCCTCCTCCATCGCTTGTACGAGCCGTTCATCGTCAAGAACGGCCAGCAGGTCGTTGATCGTCGTTCGGCAGTCCCGCGGGCCAGGCTCGACATGGCGAGCCAGGATGGCTTGGGCTTCTTTTACCGCTTGGGTTACGCGATCCGGCATGCCGGTACTCCACCACTGGCAAAGAAAACGCCCGCAAGAAGGGTGTGTTCCCAAAAAGAAAGGCCTCCGGGAGAGCGGAGGCCTAGTCTGGGGAGGTTGCATATGCTTGGAAAACTTGACCTGCTGCGCCCCGTTCCTACCGCTGCGCACGAAGCTGGCGCCTTCGCGCCGATCGCTTAATCTGCGTTACATGTGCGCTTGAGCAGGAGCCCTGCGCTGCCTGTACTGAGCAAAAGCGAGAGCTTCGCTTCAAGAGAATGCCTCTGCTTGGATCTTTGGCTCGACACCATACCATCACGTAGCTCACGCGGAGGTATCACTCGCCCGCATGCAGACCTGTCGATGTACCTGAGCTATTTTTTAGATAATCCTTTGAATGAGCTCGCTCGCAGCAGGCCTTCAGAGGTGATGTCGCGGTATTCGATGTCAGCACAGAACTTTGGCTCGACCCAGGTGGCCTTCGGTTTCCTGACGGGCTTCGTGAGCTTTTGCTTCGGGCTGACCACGGTCTCGAGCGCCTTGCGGATCTCCGCCGACTTCGTCCGGCTCCAGCCCGTGCCGACCTTCCCCATGTATCTCAGCTCTTTCCCTTCCTTCTTGCCGAGGTAGAGCGCGGCAACGCCGGACGGGTCTTTGACGAAGCCAACGACGGGGAATTTCTCACGTTGGACGGTCTTGATCTTCTGCCAGGTCTCGACCCGCTCCGACCGGTACGGGGCATCAACCCGCTTCGAGACGATGCCTTCGTAGTTAAGCTTGCCGCCTCGAACAGCGCCTGCCCGTCACCCCCATGGTGCTCACTGTAGAAGATGGGGGCTTCCAGCCCATTCTCGTCGATCAGCTGCTTCAGCAGCTCCTTGCGGGCAAGCTGAGACATTCTGCGAAGGTCCTTGCCGTCCAGCCACAGGAGATCGAAGGCGAAGTAAACCAGCCAGTCCTGGTCGCCTCGGCCGATGTCCGCCTGGAGTTCGGAGAAGTTGGTTCGCTCGCCATGGATGACGACCACCTCCCCGTCGACGATCGCCTGACCCGGAATATTGAAGGCGCCGGCAATGACCGAGAACCGGTTGACCCAGTTATGGCCGTTGCGAGTAAAGGCTTTACGGGTGTCGCCGTCGATGTGGAGCTGGATGCGGTAGCCGTCGTATTTGACTTCGTGAATCCACTGAGCCCCCGAAGGAGCTTTCATCTTCAGGGTCGCAAGCTGGGGACTGATAAAGCCCGGCATGGAAGTTTGCGGCTTCTTGGCCGGTGCTCCGGTACGCTTTGCCACTGCGCAACTCACAAAAACCCGCCGCCGGTGTTGGGAGCCGACGGCGGGACAGTCTACCTTCTTAGTCACGGGACTTACAACTACGGGGCTGCCAGCGTGTTCCCGCGGACGGCAATACAACCGCTCCAGCGCTGTCAGGTTGTGTTTTTGAGAACGGCCGCCGAACAGGAAGCGAACCCGATATGATAATTCGTTCTCAGTAACGCGCGCGCTGCGGCGCGCCACGCCGGCCGAGATCCCTCTCGCGGGGGTTTGCTTGCACCAATGATTGGCTGCGGAAATGATGCGGAATGTCAAAGGCGATGGAGTTGATAGTCGCAGGTTATGTGAAGCTCGGGGATCGGCGCGCTCTGGTCGCCGCGCCCTAAGCCCCTATCCTTAGCACGAGGGTCATCGGCCGCGACCGCGTCCACGACCGGCAGGTGATCTGGGATGGCATTTCAATCGGCAAGGCGATGCAGACGGGTGCTTCGATGTTGTGTGGGTTCATCGATGTGATATCGTCGCGGACGATCTTTTTGACGGGTTGTATGCTGGGTCGCCTTGCAGTTTTGTGGGTCCCGCTATGGGCGAAATTCGCAACTTCCGATCCGGGAACAACGGTGACCCCCCTTCACATGGCGTCGGGCCTCGTCGTCTCGCAGCGATCATTGTCGGTGATATAGCTTCCTACAGTCGCTTGATGCAGGCGGACGAAGAGGGCACCCACGTCCGTGTCAAGCGGATTGAGCGGGATCTCATCCAGCCCAGCATCGTCGAGCACCATGGAAGTCTGGTGAAAACGACGGGCGATGGCTTCATCGCGATTTTCGACAGTCCGGTCGAGGCCGTGCGATGCAGCATCGTAATCCAGCAGAACCTGATCGGGCGCAACGCCTCGCTTCCGAAGGATACGCGGATCGAGTACCGGATTGGCGTCAATCTGGGGGACGTCATCGTTGAGTCGGACGATATCTATGGCGATGGCGTCAACATCGCCTCACGCATCGAGGGCATCGCCGAGCCAGGCCAGGTCTTTATCTCCGGCGCGATCTACGAGCAGATCAAGCACAAGGTTGTTTGCGGTTACGAGTCGCTCGGGGATCGCAAAGTCAAGAACATCACCGATCCCGTGCGCGTCTATAAAGTGCTGCCGGATGCAGACGCGGTCGGCAAGACCAAGGGCCGGCGCGAGAATATCTTGATCTTCCTCCTGAGCCTCACGCTGCTGGTCATTGCCACCGGCGTGCTGTGGTACCTGCTGACGCAGGCGCCGGGCAAGGTGAGCGAGCAGGCCGCCCTGCGCGCCGCTTCTCCTAACGCTTCTCCTGCCGCATCGCCAAGCCCGCAGCCGCCGCCGCGCGAGGGCGTCGCGCAAAGGCCGCAGCCTTCTCCCTCCTCGGCTTCGTCGCCTCCCTCGCCCGCTCCGCTGCCAAGTCCATCGACAGTTCCCGTCCGCGAACCCGAGATGGTCGCCATTCGCGGCGGCAGCTTTGCAATGGGAAGCAACGACGACCCGACCGAGCGTCCTGTCCATCAGGTGACTGTCAAGCCGTTCTCGATCGGCAAATATCCGGTGACCGTGCAGGAATGGAACGAGTGCGCCGCTGCAAAGGCGTGCGGCTTCACGGCCATCGGCAAGGACGATGCGCCGGTCAGCAATGTGAGCTGGACCGACGCGCAGCAATATGCGGCCTATCTCGCTCAGGCGACGAAGAAGACTTATCGGCTTCCGAGCGAAGCCGAATGGGAATATGCCGCGCGGGGCGGAACGCAGACCAGATATTGGTGGGGCGACAAGCTGCAGCCGGGCATGGCCGGTTGCAAGGATTGCGGTGATCTCGCGGCCGAGCAGCCGGCGAAAGTCGGCAGCTTCAGACCGAATCCGTTCGGGCTCCACGACATGGGCGGCGGTGTCGATCAGTGGGTCGAGGACTGCTGGCACAAGACCTATCAGGGCGCGCCCGGCGACGGCTCGGCATGGAGCAGCGGGGACTGCAGCGCTCATGTCCTCCGCTCGGGCTCCTGGAAGAACGATTCGAGATATGTGCGGCCGTCCAACCGCGATGGCTACGACACCAATGTTCGTTATCCGACGCACGGATTCCGCGTGGCGCTCAGTCCTTGAGTGGAGGAGTTGGTTTGATGCAGGTCCTTCGTTGCGTCGCGCTGGCGGCGGCGCTTGCATTGCTTCCGGCGGCAGCCTTCTCGCAAGGCAAGGCAGCACCCAAGGACGCCAAGCTCTATTTCATCACCCCGCACGACGGGCAGAAGGTCCGCGGCGGATTCTGGATCCGGTTCGGCTTGCGCAACATGGGAGTGACCCATGCCGGCGACGAGTATCAGAACGCCGGCCACCATCATCTGCTGATCGACGTCAACGACCCCATCGATCCCAAGGAGCCGATCCTGCAGGACAAGTCGCATCTGCATTTCGGGGCGGGACAAACCGAAACGCTGCTCGAACTTCCGCCCGGGACGCACACGCTTCAACTCGTGCTGGGCGATGCCAAGCACTATCCGTTCGAGCCGCCCATCGTGTCGGAGAAGATCACCATACGGGTCAGGCAGCCCGCGACGGCGAAGTAAATCGCAAGCCGGTCTAAGGTGTCCATTCCACCGTTGCCGCCAGTGGCCGCCGCTGCTGCGGGGCGCTTATGTCTAGGAGATCAGCATTGAGCCACAGGACCGGCAATGAACCTGCACCATTGGTGCTTTTCGGCCTGGCAGTCACCCCATCATTGCGATATTGGCCTAGTTCGCTTTTGAGAGCTTTGAACCTTTTCCGCGATGCGAGCGTCTTATAATTGAAGCTTCTCTAAGCTTCACCCCCCACCAGAAAGCCCCGCTTCCCCCGGCGGGGTTTTCGCTTTTGCGCGCTACATCAATGCACCGGTCTTTTCGAGCGGTCTTTTGGGTTGACCACTTTTCCCGCTACAGCAACCTAGATGTGGGCCAGAGTTTTGAGCGCAGAACCCTTCGTTTACTTGGCAGCTTCATCCGGACGATCCGCGCTACAATCAATCCTGGATCAGGAAGTTCGACCAGCAGAACGGGATCGAGCCTGATGCCCCTATTAGCGAACCAAGCTGTGATCCCAGAGGAGCCTCGCCAGCTTGAACCGGGCGGATTCTCCGGGCGCGCCGCGCACCATTGATTGCTGTAATCAGAAGCCGATCCCGAGCATCAGAACGAAATCACGACCACACCGGGAGCCGCCGCAGACCGCGGCCGTAGGTACTGCGGCAATACGGGTTACGGGCATCATGTGTCCAGTCACCGCCCGGCGGGGATGCAGGGGCAGGTGGCGCGATGTGAAGGAGTTTGCACCGGTGACCTGCGTTCCCCGATCCGCAACAGCCGGTGCAATGGCAATCATCACGAACGACGCAGAGACGGCTGCAGCAAGCGCCAGCGAATAAAGCCGCTTCATGTCCATTCCTTATTGCTCCATCAAAGCCCCTTAACTCGGCCGGCTTCGATCGTCTCAAAATCCAACGCCGATCATCGTGCTATGACCGCTACCACCGCTGACGATGCTCGGACGTGCGACGGCTTGCTGCCGCGCACGGGGCACATCGTTTTCTATCTTCGCGCGCTTGACCGAGTCACGATCCGCATCGCGGGTCGATGGCTTGCGGCGGGGCTTTTCGTTGTCATCGCTTTTGCGCGACGTTGCCGCAGCCGCACCCGGCTTCTCGTTCGCTAGGCACACATCGCCCTTTAAGGTTTCGTCGCTCTTGCATTGGATGGGGCAGACCCGGGTACTATGCTTTGTGAGCTCTCCCACCAGTGTCTGGGTCACAATGATCTTGTCGAGCTCGATCGGCTGGCCTCCGATCGTGAAATAACGGCCAAGCGCGGTCTTGGTCGTATCGCTCAGCCTGCCGTCGGGCTTGCCTGTCAGGCAGCCGAGCCGGACTAGTTCGGTTTGAGCCAACGTGACGAGTTGCGGTGAGTTAGGCAGGATTACCGCCCGTTTCGCAGCCTCGATGTTGAAGCGATCGAGCGCGCCAACAACCACTGGCCCGAGCCGGTCGCAGGTCACCGTCTTCGAGAAGACAGTGAGATCGTCGACCCCCGTGCCTTCGCTGCCTTTGGCAAGGATTGTGTCCAGCCTGACCTGCTGATCCGTGCAGGCAGCTTCCCTATTAGCAGCGAGTTCGGCCACCTTGCGGGCCTGCTCGGCGTCCCGGGCCTGCTTCTCGGCAGCGGCCTTGGCGGCTGCGGCTTCTGCGGCGGCTCGATCTCGGTCAGCCTGTTCGGCCTTCTGTCTGGCCTCTTGTGCCTTGCGTTCGAGTTCGGCGGCCTTGACTTGCCGCTCGGCCTCGGCGGCGGCCGCGCGGCGCTGTTCCTCCAGACGCTTCTTCTCCGCTAAAGTCGTTTCCCTGGCGGCAGCAATCTCCGCCTGCTTGCGTGCTTCATCCGCGTCCCTGGCCTGCTTCTCCGCAGCCGCCTTTGCAGCCGCGGCCTCGGCGGCGGCTTTATCGCGTTCAACTTGCGCGGCCTTTTGCGTGGCTTCCCACGCCTTGCGCTCGGCCTCTACAGCCTTCGCCAGCCGCTCGGCTTCGGCCGCGGCGGCGCGCCGTTCATCATCCTGGCGCTTCTTTTCAGCGGCAGCGGCGGCAGCCACCGCCTTTGCCTTCTCACCCGCTTCAAACTCGCGGGCACGGCGCTCGTCTTCTTCACGCTTCCGTAGCGTGGCGAGCTCCGCCTTCTCCGCATCCGCCTTGCGCTTCGCCTCCTCGGCAGCCTCGCGTGCGACGCGCGCCTTGTCCTCACGCTCCTGGACCGCCTGCTTTAAGAGGTTGATGCGCTGTTGAGCGGTGATCGCGAGCGGCGCATCGGGAAAGCGCTTGATGAAGCGCTGGAGCACGGGGATGTCCGCGCTGTCCTTAATCTTGTCCCACTCAATCTGCTCTTTCGAGGGCAGTGAATCCCGGCTCGGCGGTGGTGTCTGCGGATATGCGGCGAGCTGCGGCTGAACGCCGAGAGCCTCCATCTGCGCGCGCGCCAACTCTGCGTAGAAGCCGGTCGGATGTGTCGCAAGAAACACTTCCCACGCCCGCTTCGTACCAATTTTTTGAACCAACTCGTAGTCCGCTTTGACGTCGCTTACTGGCGCCTCCCGTGGGACGGCCGGAGCCGGCACCAGCGAAATCGTACCGCCGCCAAGCGCACCATAGACATACGGCTCCTGGCGACTGGCCGTCGCTTTCAAGACCTCGTCCCTTACCCGCCCGAACGCGAGGCGGATATCCAGACCCGGCACGGGAAGATTCTTCAGGATCGACGTCGTGAACGGGCTGTGCTCCCCGTCTCCGTCATCCGCCGTCGAGCCCGCCTTCGCGGCGTATGCAATGAGCGTATCGGTCATGGTCGGCTCGACCTTGCCGAGACCGCTGCTGACGGCACGGGTCGCAAGATTTCGCCGCTCGCGCCGCATGGTCGAGACGAAGGGATTGTCGCGGCAGGCATCAAGGACGACAAGGCGAAGCCGCTTGGCTCCATCAGCCGAGGAGACGAGGCGCTCCAGCGGGATCGCCTCGTCGTCGGCATCTCGATCGCTGGCGAGCCGTGCGTCTATCGGGATTAGATAGTTGATGCCGCCGATCTCGAGTCCATGACCGGCATAGTATACGACCGCGATGTCGGCCTGATCCGCGGTGGCCTCGAACTTGCGGATGGCACGCTTGAACTCCAGATTGCCAACGTTGATCAGCGTTTCTACGGCGTCGAACCCGGCCTCTCGGAACATCTTTGCGACCGAGTTTGCATCGCGCGCGGGATTCGGTAGTTGCGGCACTGATTGGTAAGTCGAGTTGCCAACAACCAATGCAACTCGCCGTTCTGCGAAGGCGCGATCGGGCCCCAGGACCAGCGCTAGAAAGGTCCCGACGATCATCGCCAACGCTGCGGTTCGCCGCCGGATCATAAAAATTCCGCTGGCACAGCAGCCAGCCCAAAATACCGAATTCTCTTCAGATTCTATCGTCGCCCTGGTTCACTAGCAATGCTCGAGACGATTGCCCACGAAGGTATTCCTGTCCCCACGACATGCGTGATGCGGGTCACAAACAATCTCGTAGACTCAAGGCTGTCTCGTCCGCAATTGGGGCTGGCGCGTTGAATGGACCTCTCGCGCAGTGATGCAGATCACATAAACGGGGTTCAACCCCTTGTTGGTCTCAGAAATGTTGCTGACCAGATACACCTTCAAGAATTCACAGCCTGTCCCAGTCAGACTCCAAACGACAGCATTCCACCCTCTAATCCCCTGCACTAGGCTGAAGCCAATATTTTCGATTCCGTTTTTTGGGGAACTTAGATGAGCGTTTTCGCTAAATGGATTGTCGCCGCCGGGCTTTCAATGGCTGCCACCAGCTTCCTGAGTTCATCTTCAGCGTTGGCGCAAAACTGCGGAGCAACGACGCAGACCGGAGTACCCATCAACAACATCGGGACGCTGGCAATTCCGACGAGCTCTGCCAGCGCGTCCATTTCAGCCGCCATTGGCAACGTCAACACCGCTTTCCTGACGCAGCAGGGCAGCGCGTTCGTCTCCGCTCCGGCGAACCCCGCGCCAGACCAGCCCGGCGGTGGTGTATGGGCGCGAGCGGTCGGCGGCCAGGTCAACATCAGCTCAAGTTCCAGCTCTGTCGGTACTTCGACGCAAGGCGGCGCGGTGTTCAACACCGCTTCGACCAACTGCTCCAATTCGCAGAAGGAGAGTTTCGCGGGTGTTCAGGTCGGCACAGATATCGCGCGGCTCAACTGGAGCGGCTGGAACGTCCACCTGGGCACCACGGCCGGTTATCTCGGCGCAAAGACGAGCGACAACGCTGGATTTGATAACAGCTTCGAAGTGCCCTTCTTCGGCGCCTACGTTGTCGCCACCAAGGGGCGCTTCTTTGCCGACTTGATGGTTCGCCAGGAGTACTACAACATCAAGGTGAACAACGCCGGTTTCGCGTTCGCCAATCAGCCGGTCAATGCGCATGGCTTCTCGATCTCGGCATCGACGGGATATAACTTTGATCTGGGCGATAATTGGTTCATCGAGCCGTCGGCCGGTTTCATCTACTCCAGGACGTCCGTCGACAACTTCACAGCACCCGGCGTCTCCGGTCCAAACTTCACCGGCATCGCCGGCATCATTCAGACAAACGACGTTGAAAGCGAGATGGGCCGCCTTAGTCTGCGCGGCGGCAGGACGATCGTAACCCCGAACGTCATTTGGCAGCCTTTCGCATCTGCCAGCATCTTCCACGAGTTCGCCGGCAACGTCAGCTCGAACTACACATCGCTGAACGGTGTGTTCCCCGTCGCCGGCGCTCCGTTCACGTACAATCAGGCCACCACGACCTCGCGCGTCGGCACCTACGGTCAGTATTCACTCGGGATTGCCGGCCAGGTCGTGAACACCGGCTGGCTCGGCTTCGTGCGAGTCGATTATCGCAACGGCTCCAATATTGATGGCTGGACGGGGAATGCCGGCATTCGCTATCAGTTCTCGCCGGAGACGGTTGTTGCCGCGATCATGCCGACCAAGGCAATCAGAATGGTCAAGGCGCGGCCGGTTGCAATCACCGAGACCAATTGGACTGGCTTCTATGTCGGCGGCTTCTTCGGCGGCTCCGCCGGTCGGACCGATGTGAGGTTTGGCGACCCGGTAACCGACAGCACCCGTCCGTGGGTGAGCGGCATCTTCGGTGGTGGTCAACTGGGCTATAACTATCAATTCAGCAAGAACTGGGTCTTCGGTGTTGAGGGCGACATCGGTGCGGCTAACATCCAAGGCTCCCGAACTGTCGGTACCAAGGCCTTCGGCGTCGGCATGACCTCGGCTTACTTCGTCGCGGAGGACAAGACGAACTGGGTCGCCAGTGCGACCGCTCGCCTTGGCTATGCGTGGGGACGTACACTTTGGTACGTCAAGGGCGGCGCCGCCTTCGAAGACGGCCGCACGACCTCGACCTGCTACAATCCCCAGGGGGTGGCAATCGGAAGCGTCTGTAACAACGGGGCCGGCGCATTCGTCGCAAGTGGAACCGGCTTTGGCGTCTCCAGCACGCGCGTGGGCTGGACGATCGGGTACGGCGCCGAATTCGATCTGGGTAAGAATTGGTCGGCAAAGGCGGAATACGATTACCTGTCGTTCGGGCGCGATCGCGCCCTTGCATCCGACGGCACGACGATCATGTCGGTCAAGTCAGACAACATCAATCAGGTCAAAGTCGGCCTCAACTATCGCTTCGGGCCGGAGGCGCTTGTCGCTAGGTACTGATCAAGCTGAATCACCTGAAAGCCCCGGTAGGCCCGAGTTTTTGCTGGTGGGAGCCGCGACCAACCGGCGCCTCTCGCTCGCTAGCCGGTGCGCTGGGGCAGCTGCGCCGCGCCGTCCCCGGGAATAGCTCCAGCGGGTCGCGCTGGCCCCAGTCGTTTATTCCGAGGATTAGGTCTTGTTGCGACCTGCTCGCTTCCAGTCAAACGGTCGCGGAGCGTATCCCATTCCGTTGTCGTTTGCTGACTGACGAGCGCCGTCAAGGACGGAATCCAAGGCCGTTTCACGCCAAACAACGCTAGCAGGTTGGGTACGGTGCCGCCCTCGCCTGCTTGTCGAATGCGTCGGCCTGATGCCCAGATATCGGGCCGCACCGGCACTGCGTAGACCACGCGGCTGTAAGCGGTTGTCGTTTGCCGAATCGGGCAAAAGCACGCCCTGAGGAATAAATTGCTCTGCTCGCCGGCTGTGGCCGACGCACTTATTGAGCTTATTACGGTCGCTCCGCTCCTTCTGTCCGCCACGCGGGCGGACGGACGGCCGCTCTAGATCACCTCGGCGAGCTGCTACTGCCATGCGGTCACAACGTTGTTCTTAGTGCCGATCGCTGGCCGGACGATGTTCGCTTGTCTGATATCGAGCCGCGCTTCGTTTGCGGCGGTTGCGGCAATCGAGGTTTGAAGTCAAACCGGATTTCAGCACCGGCAAGCCGCTCTAGTTTGCCGCCTCGAACGCCGGTTGAGGAGCGAACGCGAAGAGGAGAACTTGGAGGTTTTGCTAGCTATCTCCTTCGAGCTGGTGGAGCGGCCCCGGCCTAATCTGTCCCAGGACCTCCAAGCCGAGGTCATCTCCTGTTAGGTCCCGGGGCGCGCTATCATGAAGACGCCTTGCCTGGCTGACATGGTCCATACGCGGCCTAGTCGTCCCACGTCAGATTCTAGCAGTCCGTGCACTTGAGATCTTCTTGTTAGGGGCCCGTGCGAAAGGCCCGCCCCGGCTTTTCGGCCCGGGCCAAACGCGGAAACCAGGGTTACTCTGCCACGTGCAGCACCACCCCCGACGGTCTGGCGGTTAGCTATCTCAGCAGAGCGAAGCAGCTCCCCACGTCGTCCGCGTGTGTCTCGCCGTTGTGGAGAATCGGGAAGGTAGTAACGCATAGCCGCGGCTCTCGTCCTTTAGTTGCGACCATGCCCACATGTCGGGACGGCCCGCACCTGTCAAAAACGACAGGGTCTTGCGAAACAGATCACCGGGCGCCCTTCTCACAGCCCCCGCAACGTGTGTCGTCGTTGAGCCGCAGCAGCAACGCTCGATGCCTGCCGGTAGACAGCGTGGTAACACTACCCGACCTTGTCCCCTGGGGCACTTGGCTGGCACCCACAACCTACCGGAGCCGACTCAAACGGCTTTGAACACGACGCCGCTGCGAGTATCACTGGACCAAACGAGACGACAATCTCTGATGATACGGTCTCTTTCCAACATCATCTTGAATGTGGCAGGCATGTGCAGCTTCGTCGATAACTCGATCCCAGCACCGTCCTCCGAGATATTGAACACGCGGCAACGTCGGCTGCCGCCATCTCCAAAAATGTAGGCGGCTAAGTCGACCTCCGAACGATCGATCTTCCGGCGATCCGACATGATTATCCTTGAGTTGACGCGGCTGTCTCGGGTCGTTGAATGGCCGAAGCTATTTCCAGCAGTCTAAACTGCCTCGCGATCCGTGTTGCCAAGCCCGACCGCTCTTTGGCTAACTCTCTCTCATAGTCGGATACGTCGTGTCCGTCTCGCTCAACGACCTCGATCAGGATTGTTTGGCTCTGAACATAGGTCACCTTGTCAGCGATCTCTCGCGTCAAAACAGCCAGTTCGTCATCATTATCTGATGTCACGGCGATCTCCTTGGTCGGACTGATCACGCGCAGAAAGGCGCTATGATGCATGCCCAATACTTACAGATCGTTACGCGGCCATCCTGGACGCCCTATAGCCGCGTGGCCAGTTCGGCCCTGGCCGAGCAAACTGGGTGCAAGCGCAACCTCGCGACGTTCACGCTCCAAACCTGGAACTGATCATTTACCTCCTTGCTCTACGATGGTCCGCAGCGCTACTGCTGGCATGAAATCGATGTCCAACAATCGACAAGAGATCCGCCCGTGGTCGCCCGAAGAAGAAGCGCGACTGCTTGCGCTACACGATGAGGGCATGACTGCAACCGAGCTGGGCAAGCGGTTGGGTCGCAGTCGCCAGGCCGTCTACGGTCGGTTACAACGCTTCCGCAAGCAGCGGGGCCGAGTAAGCCGCACCAACGGACGCGCCTTTGCGCAATGGATCGGTTAGCCGAGAGTCCTCCCCGCCCCCTATCTTCGCGTCCTCGACTGCAGCCGCAACGCGAGGTGAGGCCCTTCTGCTGGACACAGGTGCTAACACTGCCATCCGGCGTGCGCCTGTACGACTGCCCAAGCTGTAAGCGGTGGTTTGGCGAGATGTCGACTGCCATAATTTGCCTGAAGCGGCGTCTTTTTGCAGGATCGCAAAAATCGGCAGCAGGGTGATGGTCCGATCCGAGACTCCTAAAAGTTCGGCGATTTGGTCCGCAGAGGACGACGAGAGATGGCTTTTCAGATGCGTGCGAGCGGAGCGTCATTCAGAGACATTGCAGCATACCTCGGCCGCAGTCCTCGAAGCTCGCTACTCCAAACTAAAGAAGCAGAGTGGTCGTTCCTAAACCTTACGCTCTGCCTCCACCGGGATACGACCTGGTGAACACGCCTTGTTGCTCAATGCGGTTGTAACGGAACGTGTAGCCATGAGCGCGGGTCGAAGACTTCGGCCTCTGCAAGCGCGAGCGCGTCATTCCCACCGAAAGCGTACTCGATCTACCGCTCGCGAATGATCACCTGCTGGTCCGCCCCGACATCCTCTAATACGCTCGCCAGCCGGAGCAGGTAGTCTTCGCGCGTCTCCATGGAGCCGTCGGATTAACTACCCGCCTTCAACGATTTTGCGGCGTCCAGATGCTTTTGCAACGTATCTATCTGGCCGGAAGCATATTCTCCAGCAGCATCTTTACTTTTTGAAGCCTTCTTGTACTCGGCGATATCCTTTTGATGGTCTGCGACCATGTGAGTTGCGAATATCTTATCGAAGCCTCCGCCGGACATTTTTGACATCTTGTCATGGTCGGCTTTTTGCTTCGCATTCGGCCCGCTCGGTGGGCTCATCCCCAATCCTTGGGCAGCATTTAAAGCCTTCTGATTGGCGGCCGCGTGGTCTGTGGAGAGCATTCTGCCGAACGACTTGACGGCATCGCTTTGGCCGTTCTGCTGCGCCAGCTCTCCCATGCTCACTTCAGCGAAATTGCCCTCAATTGCCTTCTTAAGGAACGTTTCGCTTTGCTTATCCTTCGCAGTCGCGTTGGCAACTGAGATCGCCATCAAGGTTGCTGTCCCGAGCGACAAAAGCATTCTGTTCATCGGCGACTCCTCGAATTCTGCGGATTGATTGCCGATAAACACCCGGAATCTGAAGAGGTTCCAATTGCACAGGTCCCGGGGCAGTAAGCCTGAGGTGATTGAAATCCGATTCACCTGTGGTATTCTAAATTTTTACGCTGGCGCTGTTTGCTCTGAAGCCGTCCTGATAGTGCTTTTTGTACTGGGGAGGACATTTTATGCGAGACTCTCGCGCAATGCTTTATGCCCAACTACTTAACGATATCAGTTCTCAGCTCTCAGAATTGGAAAATCTTCGAGGTTTAGTCGAAGAAGCAGAGCGCCGCGCCCGTGGTGCGCCCCCGTTGCGCTTGACACGTGCTGGTTCGCGCCACCTTCGTAGTCGCGAACCGCGCGCCTTGTCTGTCCGCTTACGTCGCCTCGCGCCCCCAAGCAGGAATGCAGGCGCTATCTGTACGCCTGACAACGACAACCAAGTCGAGTCGAGTTTGCTTGAGCCATTCCCCGAGGGATGGCGGGCTTCATCCTAAAGCTCGTGCGACTGAAGGGGCCGTTCGCCTATGGACGAATTCGCGATGCTTCTCACCGAGCTGGACCGGTGCAAGGCGGAATTTCAGCACCTGCAGAACGAAGTCAATCTCGCGACTGGCTCCGGGCCGACCGACATAGTAGCGCTTCAACACGCGGCGCGCCGGATGAGCGGAATCGCAGCCCGTCTCGAGGCTTTGACGCGCGCGATATCGAAAGGTACGACCAGCGGAGTACATTGAGCACTCCGCGCCTGGAGCCGATAATGCAGGAATTTCGTACGATCCATTTCGCTCAAAGCTTAAACGAACTCTCTCTCTCAGCTCGCAGAGCTCGAAACCCTTCGATCTCAAATCGAAGAAGCAGAGCGGCGCGCCAAGACTACAGTGCGGCCTACGTTAGCGAGCAAAAATCCGCCCATCCGCCGGATCCAGCAGTCGTTCGCGACATCTATGGATTGACGCTTGTCGAGGCTAGAGTTGCTTCCCTGGTCGGCTCGGGTATTCCGCCGCGGGTCGCTGCGGAGCGTCTGGGTATTGCCGAGGACACTGCCGAAATGTGCTAAAGCGCGTGTTTGAGAAGCTGGACGTGTCGCGGCAAAGCGAGTTATCCGCCTTGTCGGGCAGGTTCGTCTTGCGATGAAGTTAGATCATCCAAGAACTGCCGCCCCTATCTTGTGAAGGGCTCGAGAACACAAAGGATCAGGCCCTCCTCCTATCTTTCTTGGATGGCTTTACTGTCGCAGCCCGATCGTGGTGACGCCGGCCGAACAGACTAGGAGTTGTCGAGCTGGGATTTTCGGCATAGCGCTGATGCTCTACATAGAGGCGCCATTTCCGTAGCGATGGGGCGTTAGAGCGAGAGATCAGAATTTCCACCACATCGAACCATGCAGCCGTAGTCTTGTACCGTGGCTTCCCAGGCGGGTCGCACGCCTGATAGCGAAAGTTGCTTTCGATCCATTGTCTTGCCATTGAATTAGGAGGATCGTATTTCCTCTTCTGCGCGGTGAGGATGAACGCCACCGCGGGTGCCCTCTTGGTCAGCCAGCTTCCAGGGCTAGCTCGTTGAGCACGTCCTGAGAGACGCCTGGCGCGTGCTCCTGCTGACGAAAGAGCCCTCTCCCATCCTCCGGCGCCGGCGGGCCATCACCCGGCGGCGGTTTGCACCAAGCAGGCCAAGCGCAACTCGCGCAGCGGCCGCAAGCGGGACGAGCGGTGCATGAAAGGCGAAGCGGCATCCAAATACCTGTGGCGGCCTCCGCTCGTACAAGGAGCCCACCTGGACCAAGGCTGCTTTCAACGCGCGCGCCTTCGCCTCACCACCGGCATGCGCACGCTGCGCAAGACAAATCTGCCCCGTGGTGCAGGAGCTGCTCGGCCATACCGACATAAGACCACCGCGATGTTCTACACGGCCGCAATGGGTTCACGACGTGCGCAAGGCGATGGAGGAGACGCGGGTAGCGGGCTCTTGAGTCCGGCGTGTTCACTCGCCCTTGCCGTCGATCAGCTTTCACTTCGCGCAGAACCAACCTGGCGCTGCTTGTTGCGAGGCCGGATGGCATGTTCATCGCTCCGTTCGAGGCCGGCGCCATTGGACCGAGGACCTCTTCGGGGCTGCCTGCCGGATCGAAGTAAGAAGATCGGGCCTGCCGCTGATCGACCGCAGCCGTGTTAGTCAAGTAAGAACCGGCGCCTTCACGCCGTGAATCGCGCGCATAAACAACCGCGATCTATTGCCTCCCCATCCCGACTCACGTTTTCATTGCGGAGATGCGACCAGACTGCTCTTCTGGAGATCCATCGTGAACGGCGAAGCCGGATGCCTGGTTTGTAGTCAAGCCCGAGTGCTCAAGGCCATTTTCCCGGTGGCGAGGGGCTACGAGCTGAAATTTTATGAATGCGCCGATTGCAACAGCAGCCTTTGGCTTGTTACCAGCGTGACCAAATCCTCGGCGCCCAAGCGTCAGAGGGGAAGACCTTTTCGCGGCTTAAGATTTGAGACCATCGATTCCGCGCTCAAGGGCCTGGCTCGGGGCGGACTAGGCTCAAAACCAAAAGGGCCGCCAGCGTGAACCGGCGGGGCATATGATTGCTACCCAACCCTCAAGTTTTCGGCCGACGTCTTTCCACGGTTGCTCATTTCTTCGTAGCTCACTTTCGCACCCTCGTTGAGAGTGCTCAGGCCGGCTTTTTCGACGGCGGAAATATGCACGAAGACGTCCTTCCCGCCGTTGTCTGGCTGAATAAACCCAAAGCCTTTGGTCGAGTTAAACCACTTCACGGTGCCTGTCGCCACGTTCGTCTCCTATGTTGAGCAATAACACCAGCCTAGATCGAGCACCCAACGGAGAGCAAGAAAAACCCGCCAACCCTTCGGTCAGCGGGAGTTGAACTAGTGATTGCGATCGGAGCTTCCGACCGCGATCAGCTTGTAACAAGCGGGCCGGATCAGTGTGAACTGGCCGGGAAGTCCCGCATCGGAGACCCTCCCTATGCCCACCACCAACCTAGAGCCAGCAAAGCCCAACCAAACGCCGACCAGAAGAGCAGTCGAGCCACCTTGATGCGCGCAGTAAGGCGCAGGATTCTGAGCCGCCCTGATCGGTATCCCCCACTGTGCTGGCGGGGTTTCTAGTGGTCAAAAAATTTAAGCTTGCTCGGATTACGGAAAACATTGCGGCAAGCTCATCGGCTGACGAGATCACCCAGTTGAAGTGTAAGCTCACGATCATCAAGGATGGCGGCCTGGCAGAGGCCGAAGCTGAACGTCGATGCCGAAGATGTGGAAACTCCCAAATGTCTGGTCTGAAGAGGACCAATGATCAAGGCCCCCTCTGAGGCGGGGCGTCACCAACGTATGGCATGCTGCACATCACGAAGCACAGCTCCGGTGCTTCGTGAATAGCGGCCATCGTTCCAGCGATGATCCGCTGCATATGCCGCAATGGCAGCAAAGATGATTGCAAATCCAACCTTGCCCATATCAAACTGCGCTCGCCCGCGCTCCAAAATGAACTTCCAGACCAACTTGCTGCGCCAAAATGTAGTCTGACGAAAACGTCGCTGTGCGCGGAAGTTGATTTCTCACGGAAAAGCCGCAGCGTGGTTCCAGCCCCACTGCGGCATTCCCGGGAAACTTGAAATTGGTTGGTATTTAAATCGCGCCGGTGTTCTCACAGTAGAACACCCCGTTCCGAAAATGGACTCCGGACAACTACCGGATTCCGGTTTTGTACGCATTGTCGATATAGGGCGAACGTGGCATCGCTTGGTTTCCAGCCCCCAATGCTCCCGGCAGCCGATCCAATTGCGGATTAAAGCGCCGGGAGTGCTAGGGCCGCCAGCGTGACCGGCAGCCCTCAACCCCGCAGTTGGAGGCCAAAGCTTCCCGCCACACGCTTCACTGATGCAACGTATCTTTCCAACGCACTTGCGATCTGGACCGCGCCGGCGCCTTCGCGCGACAGCGCGAGCAGAAGTTGCACCTCTGCATCGGTCCATTCTTTGGGTTTGTCGTTTCTCTTCATGCGCGCAATGCTTTGATGAATTAGTCAGACTGGTCGAAAAGGAAGAAAGCCCGCCAGGTGCGTTAGCTAGCGGGCTTCCAGCCGGAAGTCGCAGCGAGTTCACCATTGCGACCGACGAATATGAACGGAACAAGGTTTACACTTTGTTAGCGGCGGCTGCGTAGCGTGTTACTTGGGACGGGGCCGTGGGGGACATACGCGGCCTTGTGCTCGGGGTGAGAGCCCGCCAGCTAGCCAGCCCCGGCGGCGCTCTCCCTCAGCATAGATGGTTCGGATTCATTACAAATTTGAATTGTGATTTAGATCATATTCCCTTGCCCAATGGCCCGGTATGATGGCTCCGCCGGGGCTGGCTCCATATTTCACTTAGATCTTTTTCACCCGGTTTTTTTTGACAATGAGGCCGCAGCGGGCCCCCTGCTGCGGCCTTCGTTTACGGTGCTTAGCTCTAGGATCAACCCGGCTGGCGCCATTTCATACCAGTGCTGATTGCCCTTGGAGAACGGATTGTGCCCAAAGCAAATTGCCTGATCGTTCGTGCTGCCGGAAGACAACTGGACCTTTTACGCGGCGAAGCCTCCCGCATCGCGAGAGGCAATAACGTGGATTGGTGGATTGATCGCGCGGAGGTCGGAGCTCGTTTCTGTGTCGAGGATGGAGCAGTCAGCGCTAATCCGGCCCCCGTACCTGGAGGTCCGCACCTTCGATCCAAAGCACGGGAGCCGAGCGCGTCGGCGCCGCCGACAGCGGGCTTATGAAGCACGCATCTGTTAAGGGAGCAACAGAGTTGGCGTAGTTCAATCAGCGGTCGAGCAGCCACTGCCCCGGCGGTGCCTAAGTTATTGAATTTGCTATGGAATTCTAACGACCACGAACAGTGGCGAACAATGGCGGAAGGGGTGTCTCGTCAACCTCGTTGATCTAGCTCGCTTTTTCTTGCGCCTCGAACTAATTGCTACGGTGTTTGCATCGGTCGGCTCAGCACCATCTCAGCCGTAGTAGCTCTCGCAGTTGATTGGGCAGCCTTCCAGTCGAGCTCATGGGCGCACGGAAGGCCTGAGCACATGACTTTTAATCACGGGGTCCTGGGTTCGAGCCCCAGCGCGCTCACCACCTAACTTATTGCGGCAGTGGGCTTTTGTCGGACGTTGCGCCTCAAATTGAACAGGCGCGGGTACAATCAAAGCAGTTGAGGGTACAAACGTGTGTTCCCCGCGCGTTCCTATCGTCGGCCGAAAACGAGCGCAATCGATTTGCAGTCAGCGTCGTTGCTGGCTTCAAGCGTCGTCCAGCAGCGCTGGCGTTACACTGACCGGAACAGACCGCCGTTTGGGAAGCAGCGGCGGCGGCTCTTGACAGCAGTTTTCCGAGAACTAGGCAGCAATGTCGAAGGACGCGATCAGCTCGCGCATGTCCTTTGCCAACTCCCGATAGTGCTGGCCGGCACGTTGGTACAGCTGTCGATCGCCGTCATTCGCCCGATTGGCAATCATTTCGCACTCAGCAGCGAGGTTTTCGAAACGTTCAAGCTTTGCTTCAAAGCCTGTCATCGAGACGCCCTCCACACTATTTTTTTCTTGAAACAAGAGGACGTAGTTCTCAATTTTACTCAGGGCAACACTGTTTTTAGCCGAAGCTGTTCGAGGGCGCAGGATACCTCCGGCAGCTGAGCAAACCGTCTATCGAGGAGGTTTAGCAGCTGCCATTCCGGCCTATCAAACTGGTCCGCGGCTCAGAATTCGGGGTCGCGGTTGTTGTTCAATTGATCGGAAACCCCAGACTAGTGGTCGTCGCCTATGCGGCACTCTGACCGGTCAGTCAATACGTCCGCATCTTAGCTTTCAACGCCTCTTCGCCCGCGGCCGTGATCTCGTACTTTCGTAAGCCCATGTCGGCCTTCTTTTCGATCCAACCTTTTCTCAACAGCGTCTGAATAGTCGCCGGCCCGGCATAATAATTCGGATTGCCTCGGAGGGCATCATGGCAGTTCGCTCAAGATAGCTGGGAATGTGAGATGGTGGGGCGGGCATGTGGGAGCGAGTTATCGATTGCAATGATCCCATGATCGCCCATCAGCTCTAAAGTCTCGTAAACCGGCGATGGCCGTGTTCTGGCCGGCATCGCAAAAAGCCGGTCAGGCGCGGACGGAAAGGTTCGACCAGCTACGCTCTTAGCACCGATCTTCCGCTCCACTTTCCGCTGTAGGAAGGTTCATTTGACCAGCGTTTTGCCACGTCCCGCTCTCTTCGGAGAGCGGCCGCGGTTAATGAAATGGACGCCGACGAACTCACCAATGACCCAGGCGAGTTCGCAGTGTCGATAAGCCAGACCGCTGGGCGACAAGACGAGGAAAAATTCGTTTTCGCCGATATCTTTGACAGCGCCGTCGATCACCAGCTTTGCACCCATTTCAGAGATGTCGTAGATCTTGCGGGCGCGCTGCCAAGTACCGTCGATCGCCATCAGGCGCGCATCGAACGGTCGTTCGAAGGCGACGCGATGATCCTTTCGTTGATCTCCTCCCCCACTCATCAACCAGCTCGGCCATGGCCATCGAGCAGCCGCAGAGCCTAAGGACCGACGTTGATGGTTGGTGAAAAGTGAGCAGTCGCTCTGCGATTTTGCGACCTTCGGACGCGACGGTCACGCCTTCTTCTTCATGCGGGCGGCGAAGCCTTATCACCCTCCAAATAGGAGCTTGAGCTTACGTTCAAATCTGCACACAAGAATTTCGCCGAGAACGGTCGGCAATTGAACTCTTGTTAACCGGGCCTGATCACGATCCCGCATCAGTTAGGAGATCATCTGAGATGACCGATTTGGAACAATCCATCCGCGAGCGCGCCTATGAGCTATGGCTTGAAAGTGGATGCGTGGACGGCAACTCCGACGCGCACTGGCTTGCGGCGCAGAGGGAAGTCGTTGCTGCCCGGCTGGGCGCTTTGGCCCGCGTATCCACAGACGCCAAGTCGAAGGTCAAGAAAGCAGCGGGATCCAAGAAGAGTCGCCGCGCGGCCTGACGGAGGCGCGAACAAGTGTGAAGGAACGTCGCAGACAACAGCGCGTCGAGACGAACGAGGTCGCCCACATCTTCGGCGATGGAACGAGCACGTGTTGCCGCGTGGTCGACATCCCCGACCCCGGAGTAGCAATCGAGCTGCTGGTCATTGTTGGTCATTGTATGAGAGACCAGTTTAAGCTCATGCTTGCGAAGGATCGCGTCGACAGGAACTGCCGTCTAATTTGGCCGTTCAGGCAGCCGCATCGGCGTTGAATTCACTGACTGACATGTAGGCGATTGGCAATGATTAATCGTACGTTGACGCGCCCCGGTTGTGGGCTGCCGTCATCTCACATGCATCTTCTCGACGATCGCGTAGAGCAGCATAAAGATCGGCAAGAAGACGAAGAACCACACTGCAACCGGTTCGGTCTGCGCAAATTCACGGTTTGGATTGGTGTCGGTCGCGTGGGGAGTTGAGAACGGGGCCTTAACGGTTCGCCGTCGTTTCACCCAGCGGCCGAGCAGGCGCTCGATCGCCGTTTCATTGGCGAGCGTCTGATCTCGGTCGGATATCAAAGCGCAAACAGCCGGGGCGATAACCGCACCCGTTCGAGGTCAACATAGCCGTTTTCGTTCAGCCATTCGTGGCAGCAATAGGCAAGCGATGCAGGATCGATCGTAAAACCGTCTCTCGCGATGGCGCTGGGCGTGCCCAGGCGGCCGGACCATTCCTTGTCGCCGTTGATCGGATCGACGCGAACGGCTTCGTACACAGCTGTATCGTTAGTCATGGCAATGCCCCAAAAGGTGCTGAAATTAATGGCCGCTAATGCGAGTACGTTATCGCAGGACTGGTTTCAGGCAACGATTATCTTTGTTGCAGTGCGAAGGCTCATCTGTGCATTCATCCGCGCGACTACGTTTCGCCATCGCTGAAGTTAAGAATGCCGTCCCGACCACCTCACTTTGTTCGCAACGGGATCGCAACATCGACGACCACGCCGCCGCCGTCTCTGGTGAAAGCCTGACATCCGACCGTTGCGTCAGAAAGACGGGCGCTGGCCTGCTTGCCCGCTCCCTTGAACGCGGCTCGATGGCATCGATGCGCCGCCATTTCCAACTTCCTCGGGTCGGCGCCTGTGACCGCGCTTCCTGCCTGCGCAACGAGTGCGAACCATTCGTTCGGCGGAAAGCGGCTCGCATCCCAGTTCAAGGAGACATAGGTTACAAACTTGGGATTACAACCAGGACCATGTCCGGGCGCTTGAGAAGACGCTCCCGCCTGACGGTGAGAAGCGATCGAATTGCGTATTCGTTCATTCGATGATCCGCGCCGTTATATCCTTGCATTCAGGTGCTTCGGCAGAATGCTCGCCAGCCCTAAGCTCGATGACACCAAGCGCGACGTGACCGTGGCAGGCACTCAAGTATGCGTACTAGTGTTCCAGCCTTTCCAAAGAAAACATCCGAAGCATCTTCCAGGAGTATCTCGACAGAGGCGGCTTGGGAGAAGATGCAAAGGGCGTGCTGGTTGAGTTTCTTGATGCTGAAGAACGACGAAATGTTTTGAATAAAGGTTCGATGCAACGGATGATGCTGATCGCGGCGAACTTCCGAAAGGAAGTCACGTCGACCATCCTTTGGTTGCTAATTTCAAGCTACGTATTCAGTGCTTTCGCGTGAGATGCAGTTGCGTGGCGCAAGGGCGCACGCTTTCATCAACTCAGTTTGATCATCTTTCATCAAGTAGCGCTGACGTGCTGGCTTGGATAGCTGAGGGGCCGAATACAACGCCCAAACGCTTGTTGTCGCGCCAGACCACGCAGCAATTGAAATTGAGTCTGTGAGTTGGCAGACTGAGCATCAATTCATGCGGCACGCCTTCCGGCGCTGGCAGTTCAATGAGAGCGCCTGCGCTGGACAGGTTGCGAACGGTGCAATCGACAGTGATGCCGGACAATGTCAGCCTGCCCGCCTTGAACACTCTCTGGCGTTTTGGGATCCGTCGTTCCATGGCCTGCGGAAATACCATCTCCATCTCAAGACACGCTTAAGCTAGCGTGTCTAACAAACGGGGCGGGAAATACGTTTTCTTAACAATCAGACGGCGTGAGACTGCGCCGCGCGGCCGACGGAATGGTACCGTTCCGCCGACTACTTCGGTGACAGGCTTTCCTTGATTGCAGGCACTTGAGCTTACGAAGGCGCGCGTACACGTTGGTAAACTGAGACGGGAGAAACGGGGACGGGCGAGGCTGCTCGAAGCAGCCGTGTCAGCCACTTCGACCCTTGGTCTTCACCAGGTTTTCGGCCAGTAATTGAACGGCTGCTTTCGGAAGCTGAATACCGGAGAGCTTCCAACCGTTACCTTCAAAGTGAAGACTCACGCCCCCTCGGTCCTCGATTTTGCCGAGGCGGATCAGAAATTCCACCGGCTTGGTCGGCGATATCCGCCTCAGAGTTTCAAGGACCTTGGATGTGTCGATCTCCGTGAGGCGCTGCATGCCCACCTCAGCTCCCCCGACGCTGATAACGCCTTTATCCAACGCGGCTGTGAGGTTTTCGGGGGTAAGCATTTGGCCGATCATGGCGTCCGCGATCGACGCTCCATAGGTGTTCGCCGCCAAACGCTCTAGTGGCTTTACCGGCCGATCACGACCGATTTGCTTGAGGTAAGCGCCAACGATCTGATCGACCAACGATCTGCGCACGCGGGCTGTATCCGTTCGTGCAAGCACATCGACGCCGTTACCCGTCCTGACCGCCCCGACCAAGCCTCCGACAGAGGCAACCGCGGATACCCTACATAGATCCCTAAGCCAACGATGAGAGCGCAAAGTTCCACCAAACCAACGCATCGAGCTATGCTTTTGAAGTTAGGGCGCTTGCGGCTCCGCTTTGTGAAAGGAGTGCGGCAAGTGCCCAACTTGCGACCGGTGCCGCAATGTGGCCCGGGCTGCTGAACCAAATATTCACTCGCCCGACCAACAATGCACCATGAGCGTGATCTCAGTCGTAGCCGCTAGGTCTTGAAGTCCTGCTGGGCTATTTGCTGGCCAGAACGAACGTGGACATTTAGCTGGCGGTGCTCTCTCAGAACACGCTCGCACTCGATCCCAGCCATACTGCCGCCGCGGACAAAACCACGAAGATCAGTATCTTCTGCTGAAGCCAGGGTCCGTGCTCGTACCCGCTGCGCAACCGCCAAACCATCGTACCGAGACTGATTACAACCGCGCCCAGCATGATCCAGAACGCGAGACCGGTTGTGTCCACCGACGAAGACAAAAACGCTCAAGAGTGCTGCAATCCAGTCCATCCTGGCGCGCTAGCACAGGCTTGCCAATCCAACAAGCCGGGAACGCCCGTTCTCAGTCCGCCAACCCCTGCCCGCTTTCAGCGGATGCTGAAGAAGCAAAAACCCGCCGGCTCCGGTCGCCAGCGGGTTCTCTTTATGCCCATGCGTACCGCGGTACTCGTCACCAATCCGCGATGGTCTATTGTACAGCGGTACCTATTGACGCCTGGTTACCGCCCTCAGCCGTCGGCGAAGCGTCATCAGCCGCTGAGGCAGGCGGCTTTTCCACACCCACGACGCTCAGTAGCTCGCGCGTTCGTGCACCCACTAGGAATCGATTGTCAATCGGCGTTCGACTGGGGCTCTGACGCAGTTTTGGTGCAACTGGGTTTATTCTGCGCCGATTAGTCTGGCTTGAAGCAGATCGATTTTGCCACGGCCGTACATTTGGCGTCTGACGAGCTTGAGGCGCGTGATCTGCCCCTCAGTCTGTCCGTTGGACCAGGGCGAGGTGATCGCCGCCCGAACTGCCGCTTCATCGTTCGTTACGCCGCGGGCGAACGATGAAACAAGACTGGCGCGAGCGCGCTCGATCCATGGGACGAGGCCCGCCTCGGTCTTGCGTCGGATCATCAGGTGGAATTCGGCGATGATCTCGCGTGCCTCGACCAGGGGTGGCGCGCCAGCTTCTACCGCAGCGACGGTCACCGTCTCTGCCTTCGAGAGCGTATCCCGTCCGACGGTCATGAGACGAGCGATCGTTCTGGCCGATGGAATCCGATGAAGGGTTTCGACATCAGTCTTTTCGGCCCGCCGTCTACGAGTCGCCCATTCGCCGACAACACGAAGGGAGCCTCGGAAGCCGCGCGCCCGTAAGCGGCGCGAAAGTTCAGCGCCGTTTCGGCAACCGGCTGCCCATTGGTCGTCGAGCCATGGCAGGTGCTGATCGAGAGAGCTCTCCCGGGTCCGGAAGACATCATGGCGTTCGCCACGGATCACCTGTCGCACCAGCTTCCTGCTGTGACCGGTCTGGCGCACGATCTGCTTGATCGGCGTTCCGCGTCTCGACAGGCCCAAGATGGTCGCGTTAGCCTCCTCGCGGCGGAGATAGCGCCTCATATTGGAGACGCTCCGCCGCTGTTAGCAGCTTGGGATCGATCGTCGTCGCTCCGATTGCGCTGCGGATCTGGCGCATCGATTTTCGGACGGCATCGAGGAAGGCCCGACCGGCGTTCTCCATCAGATGCCAACGATCTGCGACCTGTACCGCGTGCGGCAGGGCCCTTGCTGCGGCTTCGCCATATCCTCCACCGCGGTCACGGGCGACGATCGCGATCGTGGGATGAGCAGCGAGCCAGGCCTGGGCGGTCGCCGGCTCACGGTCCGGCAGCAGGGTCACCACCCGGCGCCTTTCCAGGTTGCAGATGATGCTGGCGTATCGGTGATTGCGCCGCCAGGCCCAATCATCAATGCCGATAACCCTGAGCGGGTCAGCTGGCGGACGGCTACGGCGGCGAACCACGCGAAGGAGCGTATCCTTGCTCACCGGCAGCATCAGCCGTTTCGCGAAGCCTGCCGCCGGTCGTCCGCCAAGCGCCAGACCGAGGTGATGGACAATGGAGTCCAGCCTCGCCGTGCGTCGCGCTGATGGAGCCAGCACCCCTTCGAAGCGCTCAGTAAATATTTGGCGCCCGCACAGGACGGCGTCGCAGCGGAAGCGGCGGGCGATCACCAGGAGCTGTACGATCCGCCCCGAAAGCGGAAGATCAGTCACGCGTCGCCGATACCGGCTATGGACACGCCGGGAAACCGTTCCGCACAATGGACACAGACCAACGCTTCCGGACGGCCGGATCTCAATAACGGCCTTATCACCTTCGTAGTACGCACTCCCTACAACGAACCCACGCGGCACCAGACTGGAGCGGCGGAGTGCTTGCTGCATGGCGTTGATTCTCCTCCAATCAAAGCGCCACGCATCCCCCAAACTGCATCAAAAGTGAGTCAGAGCCCTTATTCCATGCCGAAACACAAACGGAGACGACTTGACCGACAGCACTGACCCATCCCGGGTGATGATGCGTCAGATCGCCGGCGCGTTTCACCAGTACGAGAAGGCTAGGCTGGTCGCAAAATTGAAAGCAGCTCGTCAGCCTAAACGGGAGCTCGTTGGCAAGGTCGAGGGCCGCAAGTCTTGGGCTGAGGTTGATCCCCAACTGGTGAAGGAAGCGCGGCGGCTCAGACGCCGATCACCAAAGGGAGGCCAACGTTTCTTGCGCGCCGTTTCTGAGGAGCTTGCCAGGCTCGGGTACGTGAACGA
Organism: Bradyrhizobium sp. 76; assembly: GCF_023073025.1. Classification (NCBI taxonomy): domain Bacteria; kingdom Pseudomonadati; phylum Pseudomonadota; class Alphaproteobacteria; order Hyphomicrobiales; family Nitrobacteraceae; genus Bradyrhizobium; species Bradyrhizobium sp. 76. Next base: position 944 of record NZ_JADPIS010000104.1, on the reverse strand, counting down.
ACGCGGAGCGCAGTTCTCAGCGTCCTCTGTGAAGTCGATATTGTCTTAAGGGGTGCACTCCTGACCTACATCGTCTCACGTGATGTCTGCTTTGCCCTCAGCAGCAGCCCGAAGGCGGACATCGCAGGTGGTCCGAGTCGGGCCACAAGCGGAAATCCCACCCTTTGCTGCTTAGGGAGCCGCAACCGAAACCGTTTCTTCTATGATCTTCGGCTTCCCACTTTCGCTAGTCAGTATCGACGAGTAATAGCCGCGAAAAGGCCGGTCTCCTACCTTGGCTTGCCATGTTCCAGCATTGAAGACAAAGGAGCCTTCGGGACGCGAGACGGTTCTTTGAACCGAATAGTCATGCAGCCCGAGCTTGATGGCGTCGCTGAAACTTCGGCGGATGGCGTCCCGCCCTTGAAAGATGCCGCTGGGTGTAACCCGCACAGCGTCTTCTGCAAATGTCGCGGCCATAGCGTCCAAATCACCGCGACTGTACGCTTCTGAAAAGTGTTCGTGCATCTCGTCCATGGCGGCAGCATCGAGCGTCTCTCCCGCAATGGAGGCGTGCGGAATGGCAAGCAACACACAAAGAATATAAGGCGCTGATCTGAATGCCATGTTCCCTCCGGTGCGTTCGCTATTGTCCAATTGCGCAGCGCTGTGGTCCGTCCGTCAGCTAATCGCTTTGACTCGACGGGAGATATTTTCACGTCGCTGTAGAGACTTTACGCGGCAGTGCGATTGCCTGCGGTTCAAAGGTCCGTGTTAAGTCAAAGCGTCTGTCTAGCTTCTACTGCGAACGTCCGATCTATCCCTCTGAACCGACATGTAGCGGCGCCGCTTCAACGGTAGCGAAGGGCCGATTTTGTTGCAAAAGTCGGCTGCAATGGATTTGGCCGCTGGGCCTTTCGTTGAGCCGCGCTCTGAAGCGCTGGCCCTGACGCATTTTACGCAAC
>NZ_JADPIS010000120.1:0-865 GCF_023073025.1 Bradyrhizobium sp. 76 | reverse complement strand
GTGCCGGTAAAGCGGGTGGTCGATTACAACGTCAAGGTCCGCGTCAAGAGCGATGGATCGGGTGTTGAACTCGCCAACGTCAAAATGTCGATGAACCCGTTCGACGAAATTGCGGTCGAAGAAGCGCTGCGCCTGAAGGAAGCCGGCAAGGCGACCGAAGTCGTGGTGGTCTCCATCGGACCGGCGCAGGCGTCGGAAACGATCCGCACCGGTCTCGCCATGGGCGCCGATCGCGGCATCCTGGTGAAGGCCGACGGCGCGGTCGAGCCGCTCGCGGTCGCCAAGATACTGAAGAAGATCGCAGACGAAGAGCAGCCGGGCCTGATCATTCTCGGCAAGCAGGCGATCGACGACGACAGCAACCAGACCGGCCAGATGCTGGCCGCGCTGCTCGGCTGGTCACAGGCGACCTTTGCATCGAAGCTCGAGGTCGATGGTTCTGACTTCAAGGTCACCCGCGAAGTCGACGGCGGCTTGCAGACAGTGAAGCTGAAGGGACCGGCGATCGTCACCACCGATCTCCGTCTCAACGAGCCGCGCTACGCCTCGCTGCCCAACATTATGAAGGCCAAGAAGAAGCCGATCGCGGACAAGAGCGTTGCCGACTACGGCGTCGACGTCACCGCACGCCTCGAAGTTCTCAAGACGACGGAGCCCGCGGGCCGCAAGGCCGGCGTCAAGGTCAAGGACGTCGCCGAGCTGGTGTCGAAACTCAAGAACGAAGCCGGGGTGCTCTGATGACGACGCTTCTGATTGCCGAACACGACAATGCGTCGCTCAAGGATGCGACCAACAAGGCCCTGACCGCGGCGGCCGCGCTCGGCGCGGACGTCGAGGTTCTGGTGGCCGGCGAGAACGCCAAGGC
>NZ_JADPIS010000061.1:0-875 GCF_023073025.1 Bradyrhizobium sp. 76 | reverse complement strand
CATGGACCACCGCCACCGCGTCCGGCGCCTTGGCGACCTGTGCCTCGAACAGCTCATGGATGCACTGCTGCTCGGGATACGGCACCGCCGTCCGGTTCAGCTCCTCCAATAGATATGCGCGCTCGTCGGCCGCCAGCAGCTCAATCCGCCCGACCGCTTGCCGCGCATCGGCCACCATCGCCCGCAGCAGCGCCAGCAGATAGCCTCGCTGCCGCTCGATGCTCGCCTGATCGAACAGCGCCGTGGCATAGCCCAGCGTTCCGGCGATCGCCTCGCCATGCTCGGCAAGGTTCAGCTCCAGATCGAACTTGACCTGATCGAAGCCGTCTGCCGCCGCCTCCACACGCAGCCCAGGAAGATCGAACGCCGGGGCGGCGTTGTTCTGCCAGGCCAGCATCACCTGGAACAACGGCGTGTGATCAAGACGCCGGGGCGGCTGCACGATCTCCACCACCTGCTCAAACGGCAGGTCCTGATGCTCCTGCGCCGCCAAGGCCGTGCGCCGCGTCCGTTTGAGCAGCTCCGCCACGCTCGGCGCGCCCGACAGGTCGAGCCGCAGCGCCAGGGTGTTGACGAAGCAGCCGATCAGCTCCTCGACCTCGCGCCGACCGCGATTGGCGCTCGGCACCCCGATCACAAGGTCGTCCTGCCCCGACAGACGCGACAGCACCGCAGCCCACGCCGCCAGCACCGTCATGAACAAGGTCGTGCCATGCTGCTGGCTCAGCCGCCGCAAGCCCCGCGTCAGATCCGCATCGATCACGACCGCCACACTGGCCCCGGCAAACGACTGCTGTGCCGGCCGCGGCCGGTCGGTCCGCAAGGCCAGACGGGCCGGTGCGCCCGACAGGTTGCTGCGCCAATACTCCGCCTGG
>NZ_JADPIS010000021.1:0-54897 GCF_023073025.1 Bradyrhizobium sp. 76 | reverse complement strand
CAAGGCCGACGTGTTCGACTACATCGAGCGCTTCTACAATCCGAAGCGAAGGCATTCGACGATCGGATATCTGAGCCCTATGGAGTTCGAACGGAAGGTCGGATTAGCTTAAGCCGGTGTCAACAGAACCGGGTGCAGCTCATACCTCCGCTGTCGCGAGGTAGAACTATCGAGAGTGACGTTGAAGCAGCCTTCGCATTCGCAGCTGACGCGAACAGACCTGCCTTCTTCGATTGAGAGCTCGATCCATTCTCTTGGTCCGCACTCTTTCCTCCGTCAGCAATGATTTTGCCGAATGAAGAGCTCCGCATGACAGAGAGAATCATTCGGGCCATCAACCACGCGCCATGCGCGTGCTTTGAAAGTCGGTTGCTTGTCGCTATCTTCGCCTCTAGTGAAGATCGCGATCGATTGCGTCATCGCAGCCCAACGTAGCTGACGTTGGTCAAGCGGCTTCATTGGCGATCACGTCGACCAACAAAAGTAAGGGCGCTGAAATTCGACTGCATTGGTGACCGCCTCTATGCCACGCTCAAATGCGTTTGCCTCGCTCACGAGCAATCATAATTGCGCATTCGATACGACCCAAACGTGTGGCCTCTCGACCTTTGCAGGAGCCCGCTCTACTCAGCTGAACTACGTGTGCATCTCTTTTCGCCTGGCCCGACCTGTCTTCGAAGTTCAAGTGTTGGAAATCTTCAACTCAGCGAGTTTTCAAAGAACAGCCCTCGCTACCCGGCGCACGTGGCGCTAACGGCTCGCTTACTGTTCATCTGCTTACGAGGTACTTACACGAAGAGCCTTCCGGCCGGAGCAGCTTGCGGACAGTCTCTCAAAGCACAGAAATTTCAGCTCCGTCGAATCGAAATGCCCTTTGACGCCCACACTCGGAGAACGATCACGTTACGCGGCGCTGCTTATCTAGCCCAACGGAGACGTTCGCTGCGGCCATCTATCAATGGGCACAGGAAGCCGTCTCGTGCGCTCTCGGAACGCAGCATCGACACCTTCGCGGAAGTCGCAGAAAGCCTGCGAGTTGCCGCGTACGAAGGCCTCCGAACTGACCCGGCGCGAGCTTTATAGACAAGCCGTCGGTAAGGACACACGGCGTTTGACTATGGCTGATGCAGGCGTCGCCAAATCAGCAGCCCCGCCGTTGCTTTGCAGGCGAGCGGGGGCCGAAAGTCCGCTAACGGAGCAAAGAAGATGATTGATTCCCTCCACTGCTTGTGATTGTTATATGTCAATAAGGCAGCAATCGGAACTAATGAACCATGTCAACTGAAGGGCAGAGAGAGCACTCTGTCCGATCGAGGCGCGACCGGTCTCGCTCGCGACTTGGTTCGAACAGGAGATGTTACATGGCTGAATCGCGTGCCGTCGCGGTTATAGGTGGGGGCGTGGTCGGCGTAAGTTGCGCGCTCATGCTGGCGCGGGAAGGGCACAACGTCACCGTGGTCGAGGCGGGGCGCATCGGCCATGGCTGCTCTTGGGGCAACGGCGCACAATACAATGCGGGATCGGCTCTCCCCATGGCGCATCCCGGTGTCATGTGGCGGGCGATGCGCTGGTTTGCTGACGCTGATGGTCCGGTGCGCTTGGCCCCTCGGGAGTTACCTCGCACCCTACCTTGGCTCGTCCGCTTCCTGCGTACGGGGCGCCCGGAGGCTTGGGAGGCGGCGTATACGGCTTTGCACGCTCTCAACCAACCGTGTGCCGTGCTTTATCACGACATGCTCGGCCACACCGATTGGAGACGATTATTCCGGCCGAACGGTGCGCTCCACGTGTGGCGCGACCTAACGCCAAGCGCGCTAGATGAGCGAGTGGACAATCTGCGGACGAAGCATGGCGTGACCTTTGAGAGGCTGAGCGCCGACCAGCTTCGCGAATTGGAGCCAGCTTTATCCCGCGACTACAAACGCGGGATATACTTTCCAAACAGTGGCCATGTGACTTCCCCTCTGGCCCTCGTGGAGGGTCTGATGGAGCGAGCCGCTGCGCTTGGCGTTTCAATTCAGGCCGCGCGGGTTGAGGCCGTAGAGCCGAGCACGGAAGGTGTAACGCTGCAGACCAGTGCCGGGCCCCACCGCTACGACACCGTCGTTATCGCAGCGGGTATCACTAGCCGCGATCTGGCCCGCTCCCTGGGAGTTTCCCTGTGGCTGGCCAGCGAGCGTGGCTATCACATTACGATGCCGGGGACGTTCGGCGCCATCAGCCGCCCGGTCACCGACGCAGCGGCAGCCTTCGTTGCAACGCCCCTCGACGCAGGACTGCGCATCGTCGGCATCGCCGAATTCGATGCGCCCGATGCGCCGCGTGATGCGAAGCAGAACAAGAAGCTGCAAGCCTACGCCCGCACAATGCTCCCGGACATATCCATCAGCCAGGTGAATGACTGGATGGGCGTAAGACCATCGACGCCAGACAGCCTCCCGATCATCGGCGCCCATCCCAAGCACGCGTCCATCTTGTTCGCCACTGGTCATGGTCACATGGGCATCAGCGGAGCCCCCATGACTGCGGCTATCATCTCCGACCTCGTCGCCGGCCGCGCACTACGTATTTCGAGCGCGCCATACCGCCTGCGATAACCAGTAAGCCGCGCAAGTTTAACCTTGCGCGGCCAAACAGTTATGTTATGGTTCAATCAGTAAATTGACCTAGTTCAATGCGAGGAGGCCCCGATGAGCCGTTGGATCTGTACGATCATCGCTGCTGTGATTGGTGCGGTCGCGCTGTGCGGGCCGGCTTCCAAGCCGGCGCGCGCCGAAAACCCCTCCCTGGTGCTCGACCGCATCAAGGCGAGTGGCAAGCTCAAATTTCCGGTCATGGTTGCGGAAGAGCCAGGCTACATCAAGGATCCGCGCACGGGCGAATGGTCCGGATTTTTCGTCGACTGGGGCAAGGACATCGCGACACTGCTCGGCGTTCAAGTCGAATATTATGAGACGACCTGGGGCAACCTCGCTGCCGACTTTCAGGCGGGTAAAATCGACCTTGCCGTGGCGCTAAATCCGAACCCTCGCCGTGGCCTCGTCATCGATTATGTGCCGGGCTCCATCGTCGAGGGCATCTGGGCGCTGGTCGCGCGTCCTGGCTTTACGCCCAAGACCTGGCGCGAGATGGACAAGAAGGAAGTGCGCATCGCCGTGCAGAAGGGCGGCACAATGCAAGTCATCGCCGAATCCGTGATCCCGAACTCCACCATCGTCGTGGTGCCCACGCGCGACCAGGCGGTACTCGAGCTACAGTCAGGCAAAATCGATGCGATGATCATTGCCGACCAGGATGCGGCCCTTCTCGACTCCAAGGGCGTCGGCAAGGCCGTGGTACCGACACCGATCCTGCGCAACCCTGCGACGATCGGTATCCGCCGCGAAGCCGGAAACGAGGGCTTCTCCAACTTCCTGGCCAATTGGATGTCGCAGCAGAATTCCCTCGGCCTCGCTTGCTCGCGCATCACTCGTTACATGCTCGAGCGCGGCATCGACATGAAAGTGGTTCCCCAGTCCGGCAAGTATTGCTGACGCCATGCGTACGAGCCGTCTCTTCACAGTCATCGACAGCCACACCGCAGGCCATCCCACCCGAACAGTCATGGCAGGCATCCCTGCGTTGCGCGGGGACAGCGTCCGCGAGCAGCGGGACGATTTCCGTAACAATCATGACGGCTTGAGAACGTTACTGCTCCATGAGCCGCGCGGGCATGCCGCCATGGCTGCGGCCGTGCCCGTGGCTTCCCGTGAGGCGGACCAGGGGCTGTTTTTCATCTTCTCCTACGTCTACGCCGACATGTGCGGGCACGCCACGATCGGCTACATCGCCAGTCTGGCTGCAACGGGAGCTCTGCCGCAGGGCTTTGAACAAGACGGCATGTCGATCGAGACCCCGGCGGGTATCGTCCGTGTGACCGGCACGTTCGAAGCCGGCCAGCTCACGTCCGTCTTGTTGCGCAACGTGCCCTCTTTCGTGCTCGCCTCCGATGTTGTTTCCGAGGTCGAAGGTCTCGGCACGGTGACCTGCGATATTGCTTACAGCGGGATTACCTACGCATTGGTCGACGCTGATAAACTCGATCTTCCGTTCAGCATTGATCACGCCAGCCGCTGGTGCCGTGTGGGGTTGGGAATCAAGGAAGCGCTGAATCAAAGCGGAGTGCCGCAGGTTGACAGCGTTCTGTTTTATCAGTCGATTACGGGTGGCGGCCGCCATCTGGTGATTTTGGCCGGCAATAAGTTCGACCGTTCGCCTTGCGGCACCGGGACCTCCGCCCGATTGGCCCAGCTTCACGCCCGCGGGCAGCTGGCTGTGGGCGCGCACTACCGAGCGGAGAACATTCTTGGCGTGCCCTTTGAGGCCAAGATCGCGGAGTTGGGCAGAGGGCATGATGGCCAGCCCGCGGTGATCCCGGAGGTGCGGGGCATGGCTCATATAACGGGATTCTCCACGCTCGTGCTGGAAACGGACGATCCGCTGCCAGCCGGGTTTCTTCCCAATTGATGGAGAGTGCCATGAAATTCGATCCCTCCATCGTCTTCGCGAATTGGGACATTCTGGCCTACGGGCTGCTCGTCACTCTGAAATACACGATCTACACCTGCGCCATCGGGCTCGCGATCGGCCTCTTTGTGGCGCTGCTTCAGCTCACCCCATGGCTGATTTTGCGGTGGACCGGCCGTGTCTGGGTCGAGTTCTTCCGCAACATCCCGCTGCTCGTGCTGCTGATGTGGACCTATTATGCCCTGCCAATCTTTCTTCAGATCCAGATCGGAAAAGAAACTGCGGGCATTCTGGGTCTCGGATTCTATGCCAGCGGCTTCTATGCCGAGATCCTGCGCGCTGGCGTCCAGTCGATCGACCGTGGCCAGACTGACGCCGCAATCGCCTTGGGAATGGGGTACGTGCAGCGCATGAAGCGGATCATCCTGCCGCAGGCACTCCGCCGCATGGTGCCGCCGCTGATGGGCCAGACTATCATGCAGCTCAAAAATACGACGCTGCTCTCGGTGCTCACCATCCCTGATCTGCTTTATCAGGCAGGCTACATCGCGAGCTTCACCTACCGGCCAATGGAGGTCTACACCGCGATCGGCGCCGTCTTTATCCTCTTGCTGTTCCCCCTCAGCGCTCTTTCTCGCCGCTTCGAGCGCAAGGAGGCCGCGTGATGACCGTGACATCCGCCGAAATCGCACTGAGCGTTCGGGGCATCGAGAAGTCCTATGGTAAAAACCATGTACTTCGCGGCGTCGATCTCGACGTCCATCGCGGAGAGGTGGTCTGCCTGATTGGCGCGAGCGGCTCGGGCAAAACCTCGCTGCTGCGATGCATGAACCTGTTGATGGAGCCAGACCAGGGCGAGATCGTCATCGAGGGGGCGCCTCTCTTCCGTCGCTCCGGGGCCGAGCGGCTGAAGCTCTCTGGCCGGCAGGTCAGCGCCGCGCGCGTCAAAACCGGAATGGTGTTCCAGAGCTTTAACCTGTTCCCCCACCGTACGGCGCTAGAGAACATCATTGAAGCCCCAGTGGTGGTGAAGAAAGTGTCGCGCGCCGAAGCCGAGGCTCGGGGTCGCGAGCTCCTCACCCGTATGGGTCTTCCCGAGGCCGGGCACAAATATCCTTCGCAATTATCGGGCGGTCAGCAGCAGCGCGTTGCCATCGCCAGGGCGCTCGCTATGCAGCCCACCATCATGCTTTTCGACGAGCCGACCTCGGCGCTGGACCCAGAACTAGTTGGCGAGGTGCTCGCCGCGATCCGCCAGCTCGCCGCCGAAGGAATGACCATGGTGATCGTCACCCATGAAATCGGCTTCGCCTATGAGCTAGCCGATCGGGTGGTCTTCATGGACCAAGGAGTCGTTGCAGCCAGCGGAGCTCCGCGTGAACTCCTGCTTTCGAACGCAAACCCGAGGCTCGCTGCCTTCGTCGGCCGGTTCACTGAGCAGGCCCGTCTTCTCGGCCCCCTCACTTCGCAGGCGGCCGCACCTTCAACCACATCTCCAGCATAGGACAGTAGATTATGACCAACGTGAACTGGGGCGGTATCTTCCCCGTGCTCGTCACTCCCTTCGGCGTCAATGGCTCGATTGATGAGACCAGATATAAGGCGCTCATTGACGATGCGATCGCCAATGGCGCGCAGGGCGTCGTGGCGGCCGGCAGCACCGGAGAATTTTATGCGCTCACCAAGGCCGAGCGCGCGCGTCTCTACAAGCTGACCGTTGACCATGTGGGCGGCCGTGTTCCCGTGCTGGCGGGCGTCGCCGATTTGCGTGTCGAGGACGTGCTTGAAGCGTGCCAATCGGCCGTGGCAGCGGGGTGCGCGGGGGGCATGATCCTGCCACCTATCTACGCCATGCCGAGTCCGCGTGAGATCGTGACCTTCTTCGAACACATCTCCCGTAACACGTCACTGCCGCTGATGCTCTACAACAGCCCGCGGCGCGCCGGCGTCGACATCACGCCAGCCCTTGTGGAGCAGCTCTCCGCACTGCCAACGGTGGTCGCGATCAAGGATAGCTCCGGCGTCATTACTCAAGTGACTGAACTTGTGCAGCGTGTCGGGAACAGACTTCGTGTCTTCGTCGGTTACGAGACAATGATCGTACCCGCCCGCGCCGTTGGTGCCCACGGCGTTGTCGCCATGGCGCATCAAATCGCAGGGCCCTTGATCCGCGACTACTGGGACAAGGCTCTCAGCGGTGACAAGGGATTGGATGATCTCGGCCGCGACGTCTTCGCCTTCTATCGCTGCTTCCAGTCCGGATCCTATTACGCGGCCATCAAAGAGACCATGAGCCAGCTCGGTCGGAGCGCGGGTGACCGCGGCTGCCGCTGCTGCCCTTGGCAGACGAACAGAAGGCGGCCATCGCGAAGATCATTTCCGAGGCCGGTCTTACACGCTGGGCTAAGGCCTAAGAAGGCCGGTCCAATCCTGCCACTGGGGAAATCAACGTCGGTCGCAGAGCCCACTTACTTTGAGAGCAGAGACGGTTCACATCAGTGCCGCCTCGACAGATGGGGCTCGGTCCAATCGTACTCTCGTTCACTCGCGCCTGAGCGCAACATATCCGTCTAAGGAATCGAAGATGTATACGAAACTGGCACTCCTCATCGATGGTGAGTGGATCGAGGAAACCAATGCTGGAAGCGAGACCGTTCTCAACCCGGCGACGGAGCAGCCTCTTGGTAAGCTGCCGCACGCGGCGACGGAAGAACTAGACCGCGCACTCACGGCGGCAAACCGGGTCTTCGAAAGCTGGAGGCGCACCTCGCCTTATGAGCGGGGGCAGATCTTGCGCCGCGCGGCCGGCCTGATGCGAGAGCGTTTAGACCATATCGCCACTGTGCTGACCTTGGAGGAAGGTAAGACCCTCGCGGAAGCGAAGGGTGAGATCACCGCCGCGGCAGAGTTTTTTGACTGGTTCGCGGAAGAGGGGCGGCGCAGCTATGGGCGAGTGATCCCGGCGCGCCTGCCCGATATGCGCCAGACGGTCACGCAGGAGCCGGTCGGCCCCGTCGCTTGCTTCACGCCCTGGAACTTCCCGGCAGTAACGCCCGCGCGCAAAATCGCCCCCGCTCTTGCCGCCGGATGCACTTGCATCATCAAGCCAGCTGAGGAAACGCCGGGGACCACGCTGGAGATCGCGCGGGCGCTCACCGACGCAGGGCTCCCCAAAGGCGTGCTGAACGTGGTTTTCGGCATCCCGGCAAAAGTCTCCGAATATCTCCTGCGTTCCCCCATCATCCGCAAAATCTCGTTCACGGGATCAACACCCGTGGGACGTCACCTCGCTCGGCTTGCAGGAGAGACCCTGACCCTCGCCACAATGGAGCTGGGCGGCCATGCACTGGTGATCGTCGCGAAAGACGCCGACGTACAGCGCGCGGCGGAGCTCTCCATGACCATCAAGCTGCGCAACACTGGCCAGGTTTGCACTTCGCCGACACGGTTTTTCGTGGAACAGCCGGTCTACGAAGAGTACCTCGAACACGCTCGTGCCTTCGTGGAGAAGCAGGTTGTCGGTGATGGCCTGCAGGCGGGCACCACAGTGGGGCCCGTCGCCAACACGCGCCGTGTCGCTGCCATGGACGACCTGATCTCCGACGCCTTGTCCCACTCGGCGCGCCTTGTGGTCGGAGGTGAACGACTGAAGGGGACGGGTCTGATGTATCGACCCACGATCCTGGCGGATATGCCGGACCGGGCGCGGGCTATGAGAGAAGAGCCGTTCGGCCCGCTTGCGCTGGTACAACCTGTTGATGACCTAGAACAGGCCATCGCACGGGCGAATGCATTGCCCTACGGTCTGGCCGGATATGCCTTCACCCGCTGCGCCGCGACTGCCAATCGCATAGCGGAGGAGATGGAGGTCGGCGTCATCGGCATCAACCAGATGGTGGTGACGATACCCGAGACGCCATTCGGCGGAATCGGCGACAGTGGCTGGGGCCGCGAGGGCGGCATCGAGGGTCTGGAGTCCTACACTGTCAGAAAATATGTCGGCCATCTTCATGTCTAGCATCCGATGGGACCGAAAGGAAAAGGAGCGCGAGACGTGAGCTTGGACGGGCCACTTTCCGCCTGGCGACCTCGGCAGCTCGCTTCCGAGGGACCGCGCTATCTAGCCTTGGTCAATGCTCTTGAGCAGGACATCGCCGATGGCCGGCTATCGGACGGCGATCGTCTGCCGCCGCACCGTGACCTGGCACGTGAGCTTAGTCTCTCCGTCGGGACTGTGAGCAAAGCCTATCAGGAGGCCGAACAACGCGGTATCGTCAGCGGTCATGTCGGGCAGGGTACGTTCGTCCGGCGCCGTTCCGCCGCCCGAGCCGAGCCGCCACCTAGAGATGAGCCGATCAATTTGGCCTTGAACGTACCCGTCGAGGGCGGCGAGACCCAGATCCTCTCACAGACGTTCAGTGAGGTGATGCGCGAGGCTGATCTTGCACCGTTGCTCCGCTACCATCCCCATGGGGGCATTTGGCAGCATCGCGAAATCATCGCTGCTTCGATGTCGGATAGCAAGCTGACCGTCAACCCGACTCAGCTGTTCCTGTGCAACGGCGCTCAGCACGCCATCGACATTGCCCTTCGCTTGGTAGCAAAGCCGGGCGACAATATCCTGGTCGATACCTTCACCTATTCCGGCTTCAAAGCGATCGCGGCGGCCAGCCACCTCAACTTGGTACCAGTCGAGATGGACGACGAGGGCATCAAGCCGGAGGCGCTAAAAGAGGCCTATCGCACGTCCGGGGCGCGGGTGCTCTACTGCATGCCGACGTTACAGAGCCCCACGGCTCGTACGATGAGTCTCGCCCGCCGGCGGCGCATCGCCGAAGTGGCCGAAGAGCTCGATCTCGCCGTGATAGAGGATGATGTTTACGGCTTTTTCTTCACCGAGCGTCCGGTGCCGATCGCCTCCTTGGCACCGAGCCGCACCTTCTACATCACCTCCTACTCCAAGTGCCTTGCTCCCGCCTTCCGGCTCGGAACATTGACGGTCCCGACCGACCACATTTCTCAAACCGAGCTCCTTATGCACGCCTCCGCCTGGTTCGTAGCTCCGATGCTGAGCGAGGTGGTGGTGCGGCTGATCGAGAGCGGCAAGCTTGAACATCTTCTGCGTGAGCGGCGCCTGCAGGCGCTTGAGCGTTACCGGGTGTTCCTGGACGTTTTTCCAAAAGCCGCCAAGCTTCAGTGCCCGGCTTTCTATGCATGGTTGCCATTGCCGCGGGAGTGGTCCGCAGATCAATTTGCCGCCGCGGCCCGCGGCCGCGGCATACTCGTAACCCCACGCATCGCATTCGCGGTTAATGACGGCGACCCCGGCGCAACCCGCATCTGCCTTGGCGCACCAAAAGATGTTGTCGCACTCTCCGATGCGCTACAGACTTTGCGCGAAATCCTCGTCCGGCACCCAGTAAACGTCGTTTCTGTCGCCTGACGTTGCAACCGGCGAGCGGAAGACATTTACGCCACGCAATCCGTCGCGGAATTATACTGTCGATCAATCGCAAGAAACCGTGTTTGCTCCCGCAACCTGAACTTACTAGCCCTTGGCGAACGACCGCCCATTTCTGCCGACTCTCCAACACTCGGTCCTTGGGATTGCGTCGGTTGACGCGGTCGGCCGCCCTTCGCGTAGAACCGGACCTTATTATCGGTCGCGTCGATTTAGAATGAAATAGTTGGCCAGCCCGATCGTTAATAGCAAGAAGGCCGACACGACTGTACGAATCAGGATGGAGTCGATCTCGGACTTGAACACGGCGTTGTTGGCTTCAGCACCTGTTGAGAAATCGACATAGGACCCGGCGGCGAGGAGGAAAATGGCCAAAAGGCTGGAGAGGAGAAACAACGCCGTCTTCATGTCTGCTTACCGTTCGGGAGTCTGGATGTGGGTGCGGAAACAGTCTCAGGCAATCGCCTTGACTGCGCTGGAGTAGACGCTGGCCGGCCGCGCGAGTCCGTAGTGCTCGCGCAAGGTCGTGCCGGTGTAGTCCTCGCGGAACAGGCCGCGCTTGCGCAGGATCGGGATGACCTGCTCGGCGAAGGTATCGAAGCCGCCGGACAGCCATGGCGGCATAACATTGAAGCCATCGGCCGCGCCGCCCTCGAACCAGGTCTGGATGTTGTCCGCGATCTTCTCCGGCGTGCCGGCAATGACCCAGTGGCCGCGCGCGCCGGCGAGGCGCTGCACCAGCTGGCGAATGGTCGGCTTCTCGCGGTCGACGATATCGACCACGAGCTTGAAGCGGCTTGCGACTCCGCGCGCGCTCGCTGTGTCGATGAGATCCCGGGGAACCGGGCCATCGAGATCGTAGCCGGTGAGGTCGAGGCCGATCATCTGACGCAGCTGCGTCAGGGAGAATTCGGGCTGGATCAGCTCGTTGAATTCGTCCTGAAGTCGATCGGCTTCAGCCTGCGTGCTGCCGATGAAGGGGCTGATGCCGGGCAGGATCTTGATCTCGTCGGGACTGCGATCGAAGGTGCGGGCCTGGCGCTTGATGTCGGCATAGAACGCCGTCGCGGACTCCAGTGTCTGATGCGCCGTGAAAATTGCCTCCGCGAACCGGGCGGCGAACGCGCGGCCGTCGTCGGAAGAGCCGGCCTGTACGTAGACCGGCCGTCCCTGCGGCGCCCGCGAGATGTTCAGCGGGCCACGAACGCGAAAATGCTTGCCGATATGGTCGAGCGTGTGGATCTTGCTGGTGTCGGCGAAGATGCCAGAAGCCGGATCGTTGACGAGCGCGTCATCCTCCCAGCTATCCCACAGCCGGGAGATCACGTCGAGATATTCGCGGGCGCGCTCATAGCGCTCGTGGTGAGGCGGATGTTCAGGCAACCCAAAGTTCTGTGCGGCCTGCTGCGCACCGGTGGTGACGATGTTCCAGCCGGCGCGACCCCGGCTGAGATGGTCGAGAGACGCAAACAGCCGTGCCAGATTGTACGGCTCGGTATAGGTCGTTGACGCCGTCGCGATCAGCCCGATACGGCTCGTGACGGCGGCAATCGCTGCGAGCCAGGTGATTGGTTCGAAACGAAGGCGCTGGGCGTACCGAACGTTGTCGGCCAGCGCCGGCCCGTCGGCAAAGAAGATGGCGTCGAATTTGCTCGCTTCGGCCCGTTGCGCCAGCTCCTGATAATGGGTGATGTCGAGGATGCGGTCTGGTTCAGATCCCTTATAGCGCCACGCGGCTTCGTGATGGCCGCCCGGATAGATGAAGAGATTGAGAACAAGCTGGCGTTGGTTGCTCATGGTTCGTTTGTCCCGATGCGATGGCCAATGGTGAGACTTGAACGATTAAAGACCCGGAGAGGAATCCCGTGGCTCCGGCTTTCGAGCGAACGCGAAGCGCAGATATCGCTCCGGGCGGAGGCCCTCCGGGGTGCGCTTCGCCTCGACCAAGCCAGCAAAGGCGCGCTCGATCGCTTCCCGTTCCGCTGTGGAAAAGCCGCCGAGGAAGTTACCGAATGCGCTAGCCTCGGACCATGCGAGCGCCGAACTCACGTCGTCATGCAAATCGACCAGTGAACGCAGGTCGCTTCGGTAATCGACGAGACCAGCCTCAACGAAGAGCATTTTGAGCTCGTCGTCGGTGGCTCCGAGGACCCGGTGCGCTTCACCACTCCTCTCGGCGAACCCAGCCTGTTCGATCGCCTGCAGAAGCACGGTGCGGGACTCGTGAGGTTTGGTCGGGTCCTGAATGTTCAACCCGATCCGGCCGCCCGGCTTGAGAACGCGGTGGATTTCGTGCAGGGCTCGCCGCTTGTCCGCGATCCAATGGAACACGCTGTTGAGATAGACGGCATCGAAGTCCGCAGGTTCAAAGCGCGAAAGGTCTTCGGCGCGGCCGACCGCGAATGTCAACGTCTTCGACGCGCGGAGACGCGCGATGGCAATACGGTTCTCGAGAGGATCGATGCCGGTCACACGGCCGTCAGGGCCGACAAGTTCTGCGACGAATTCGGTAAGGCGGCCCGTACCGGCACCGATATCGAGCACGTGATTCCCGGCCTTCAATGCGAGCGGGCCGACGAGGAATTTACCGTGATGAAATTGGAGGATGCCGGCCTGCTCATAGGTGCGAGCAAGCTCGGGTGTGTCTCGTTCAAGGCTGATGACGCCGGAGGTCGACATCGTGCTTCTCAAATCTCCAACGGGCCGACGAGACGGCTTGATTGGACGAAGTTTATGTTGTCGGAACGAGGAATGTCGATGAAATTGAATTGCGATGTTCGGTGTGATGCGAGCATGAATCTAGCGGCGCGTATCCCTCGAAGAAATGATGTTGCAAACCGATCGTCTCGATTGGATGCCCCAGCGCATGCCGAGCGTCTCGCCCCGGTCTCTGGCTTGCTCCACGACGCTACGCAAATCTTTCAACACGCCGTAGCCCGGCGATGGGTTCGTTGTGCGGGTTGAAAAACAAAGCCGATTCCATTTCATTGACTGAGTATCGTTCGCTTCTACGATTTGACCGCATTTGTTGCTGAAAATTCGAGGTGCGAACATGTTTCAGTCCGATGTCGACACTGCGGGACGCGAGACCTTGCGCCTGATTGGACCCGATCCGCAGAACTGGAGCCCTGACCGTCAGGGGATCGATCACAACGTCGCCATCATCGGCGGCGGGCAATCCGGAAGCGCGTTCGCCTTTGCGTTGCGTCGTGCCGGCATCGGCAAGGTCACCCTGATCGATTTTAGCCTTCTGCGGACGAGCAGGACGAAACCCTGAGCGCACATCCCTATCTCGGGTCGGGGCACGAATTCCTCGAGAAGGCGCCCGGCCGCGCGCCCTGTCTCCGTAACATCCACGTCTTCAACCCTGCGGCGTTCGTGAGCTTCGGCTTGCCGATCGGAGACGTCCCGAGCTTCAAGCGGGATATCCCGGCCGTCGTCGCGCGAATCAGCAGGGATCTCTTTCTGGACGATCTTGCCTCGCATGAGGCCCGCATCAATGCGCCGATCGCCGACGATTTCGAACCTGCACTCTACGCGCCTGCGGTGTGGCGCAGGCAAAGCGTCGCCGCGGCTGAATAGCAGAAAGCGCAGATATCAATCGGATACGTCGTGCGGGTGCGTGCAACTATTTTCCACCTTCGTCTAACTTTGGAAGCTATTTCCGAAAGTCTTGAGTTAGCATCCTGTGACTGAGCGAGAGGCTGCATCGATGCCGTCTCTCGGGGAAGATGCCGCCAGACCCGATTGCCGCCAGAGCAGACGGCGATACTGCAAGAGGATCGATCACGACCATCAGCTGTGTATTTACTCCGCCATCGCATCAGCGATCGGCGAACGGCGGAGCCTTGTCCAAATGGGATCGCGGTCTTGGGAAAATGACATGACGGACGCAATCACCATCGACAACGTCATTCCGCGCGCGGATATCGTCAAGCGGTCGGCGCGTATCGGCGCGGAGATCAGGAATATCACGCTCTCAGGCGATCTGCCGGACCGGACGATCGCGGCCATCAACCAGGTTTTGCTTGAGCACAAGGTTGTCTTCTTCCGCGACCAGAACCATCTCGACGATGCGGGGCAGGAGAGTTTTGCCGTGAGGCTCGGCAAACTGGTTCCGCACCCGACGGTCGGCGCGACCAAGGGAACGGCGTCGATCCTGGAGCTCGATTCCGGACGCGGCGGCGGCCGCGCCGACCAGTGGCACACCGATGTGACCTTCGTCGACGCCTATCCGAAGATCTCCGTGCTGCGCGGCGTCGTGATCCCCGAGTTCGGCGGCGATACGATCTGGTCAAACACCGCGGCATCCTATCTCGATCTACCGGCGCCGCTGCGCAAGCTCGCGGACGAACTCTGGGCGGTGCACAGCAACGCCTATGACTACGCCGTCAAGACCCGCGCGAGCGAAGCCGACAGGAAGCACTTCGAGGAGGTCTTCACCGGTACGATCTACGAGACCGAGCATCCCGTCGTTCGCGTCCATCCCGAGACCGGAGAACGGACGCTGGTGCTTGGCAATTTCGTCCAGCGCTTCGTCGGCCTGCCGAAGTACGACAGCCAGAAGCTATTCGACCTGTTCCAGTCCCACATCACTGCGCCCGAGAATACGGTGCGCTGGAGCTGGCGCCAAGGAGACGTGGTGATTTGGGACAACCGAGCCACCCAGCACTACGCGGTCAACGATTACGGCGACCAGCATCGCGTCGTCCGGCGCGCAACCATCGACGGTGAAGTGCCGGTCAGCATCGACGGCCGCAACAGCGTCACTCGCGTCAAGTCGACCAAGCCACAGGCGAAGGCCGCCTGAAACGAGCGAGGAGTGAATACAATGGAAATCGCTATCTCTGCGTTGCGTCGCCTGGTTGCCGGTCTGCGTGCAAGAGGGCGGCAACTTGGCCTCGCCGCCCTCGGGCTGATAGGGCTCGTCGGCAGCGCCATGGCCGAGCCGCAGCTCGAAAGGACCGAGGTCCGCTATCAAGGCTGGGCCGGCCAAGTCACGTTTATCGAGCTGGCCGATGACCTCGGCTATCTCGCGCCGCTCAAGCTGAAATGGATCGGCAACACCATCAGCGGTCCGCAGGACATCCAGACGGTGGTGACCGGCGATATCGACATCGGCGGCGCGTTCTATGGCGCGATCATCAAGCTGATCGCGGCCAAGGCGCCGATCAAGGCGGTGGTCGGCTACTACGGGTCGGATGACAACACCTACAACGGCTATTACGTGAAGGATGACAGCCCGATCAAGACCGCGCGGGACCTGATCGGCAAGAAGGTCGCGGTCAACACGCTCGGTGCACATCTCGAATTCGTGCTGCGCGAATACTTGGCTCGTAACGGCCTTACGCCGGCGGATGCGAAGCAGGTGACGCTGGTCGCGATCCCGCCCGTCACCGGCGAGCAGGTGTTGCGGCAGGGACAGGTCGAGGTGGCCACGCTCAACGGCGTGTTGCGCGACAAGGCGCTCGAACGCGGCGGCATCCGCAGGCTGTTTGCCGATACTGACATCTTCGGAAACTTCACCGGCGGGTCCTACGTGCTGAGGGACAAGTTCATCAAGGACAATCCCAACACCTCGCGCAGGCTGGTCGAGGGCGTGTCGCGTGCCATCGCCTGGGCGCAGACGACGCCGCCGGAGGAAGTTCGCGCCCGTTTCGAGCGCATCATCGCCGATCGCAAGCGGAACGAGGACGCCACACCGATCAAGTACTGGAAGAGCACGGGTGTTGCGACCAAGGGCGGCGTGATCGGCGATTCCGAGCTGCAGGTGTGGGTCGACTGGCTGGTCAAGGATGGTCTCTTGAAGCCGGACCAGCTCAAGCCGTCTGATCTCTACACCAACGAGTTCAACTATTTCCGCCCCGGCAAGACCGCGGAGGCGAAATGACTACGATCAAGATCAGATTCGAGCATGTACGGAAGGACTTCCTGGTCCGGGGCAAGGATGGCGGGCCGGCGCAACGCTTCACCGCGCTGGACGACATCACGCTGGATGTCCGGCCCGGCGAGTTCCTTGCGCTGGTCGGGCCGAGCGGCTGCGGCAAGTCGACCTTGCTGGACCTGCTCGGCGGCCTTTCGCTGCCGAGCAGCGGGCGGATCCTGCTCGACGGCAAGGCCATCAACGGACCGGCGCGCGACCGGGGCATCGTGTTCCAGCAATACGCGCTGTTTCCTTGGCGGACGGCCGCGCAGAATGTCGAGTTCGGACTCGACATCGCCGGCCTGAAGGCCAGGGCGCGGCGGGAGAAGGCGCTGCACTATCTCGATCTGGTCGGGCTGTCCGGCTTTGCCGACCGCTATCCGCACGAGCTCTCGGGCGGCATGAAGCAGCGCGTCGCGATCGCGCGAAGCCTCGCCTACGATCCCGGGGTGCTGCTGATGGACGAGCCGTTCGCGGCGCTCGACGCGCAGACGCGCGAGACGCTGCAAGGCGAGCTGTTGCGGATCTGGCGCAGCACCGGAAAGACCATCCTGTTCATCACGCATGGCATCGACGAAGCCGTCGTCCTGGCCAGCGCGTGGCGGTGATGACTTCGCGTCCTGGCCGCATCAAGCAGATCGTCGATATTCCCGACGAACTGCATAGCGAAACCGAGGACGTCCGCTCGTTGCCTCAGTTCGGGCGTGTGCGGCATGAGGTCTGGTCCTTGCTGCGCGACGAGGTGTTGAAGGCGCAAGGAGCTCAGGGCCCCGCAGCGGACGGCGAGGGCGTCGCAAAGCCGAAGGAATTGGCTCATGTCTAATCTGGAGGTGCTGACGCTGCTGGAGCTGGCCGAGGGAAGTCCGAAGGACCGAGCCGCACGACGCGCCGGCGCGCTTACCGCGGCGCCGGGCGACTTCGCGCGATGGTTCGGTGCCATCGGGCAGCGATCGCTGCTGCTGGTGCTGTTCCTGACCGTTTGGGAGACGGCGCCGCGGTTGGGTCTGATCGACGTAACGTTCCTGCCGCCGTTCTCCGAGGTGATCGCCGCGGGTTGGCAGCTCGCGCAGAGCGGTGAACTCTATGAGGACGTCGGCGCAAGCTTGCTGCGGGCGCTGAGCGGATTCCTGATTGCTGTCGTTGTGATGGTGCCGCTCGGCGTGTTGACGGGATGGTACGCCCGGCTTGGCGATCTGCTGAACCAGACCATCGAGATCGCGCGCAACACGGCGCCGCTGGCGCTGCTGCCGGTGTTCATCCTGTTGCTCGGCATCGGCGAGCTCTCGAAGGTCACGATGGTGGTCTATAGCTGCGCCTGGCCGCTGCTGCTCAATACCATCGCGGCCGTCCGTCAGGTCGATCCGCTGCTGGTCAAGTCGGCGCGGACGATGGGCGCGACGCCAAGCCAATTGTTCCGTAAGGTGATCCTGCCGGCGTCGCTGCCAACCATCTTCGTCGGCATTCGGCTGGCAAGCGCTTCCGCGATGCTGGTGTTAGTCGCTTCCGAGATGGTCGGTGCCAAGTCCGGGCTCGGCTATCTCATCATCAACAGCCAGTACAGTTTCCTCATCCCGCAGATGTATTTCGGCATCCTCGGCATCACCGTGATCGGCCTCGTCTTCAACGCGATCCTCGAGGCACTGGAACGTCGCTTGATGCGCTGGAAGGCGCCCGTAGCGGCCTAGCCCCGTTTGTTGCGGGCCGTAGCCTGCGTCACGATGCTGTTCGGCGGCACATCCTGGGTCACCCAGACGTTGCCGCCGATCATCGAGCCGCGACCGATCGTGATCCGGCCGAGGATGGTCGCGCTCGCCCGATGAAGAGCGCGGCGCGATGGACCTGGTCGCACAGGCTGTCGAGCGCAATGCTGAGGCGGTTGAGGAGAACGACATGCAGAAGCGCCCCCGGTTCTGGCCTAGGCTCAAAAGTGCTACGTGCTCGCGAAACAGTGGGCTCGAGAACGAAGATGACCTTACCTACGAGCTGCTCCATGACGACGTCGTGACGGCCGATCACCTCCCGCCGCAAAGCATCACGGGGGCGGCTTTCCACATTGTGTGTGCGCTGTCTGAGATGGACGTGACTGTGGCGAGCGAGCTTCGCCGTTGCGACTAGCGCCCGTTGCTCAAACGATGAGGGGCGACTCTTGGCTGCACTGCAACGCCGATGGCGCTGCACGATAAGGATGCGAAAAGGACAGGGTCGCGCTCCTATCGCTTGGGAAGGAGACCTGATATTTTGCCGCCGTAACCTTTTGATCAAAATCTTTGAAGACGCTCCAAATTTGATCGTACCCCGGTGGGGAGTTTTGTTCATGCAAAGCGATTTAAGGTGCGCCGGGCGTCACGCGGCGAGTGCCGTTGAGGTGGAAGAGTTCGCCGCCGAGCCTCTAGCGACCGGCAGGCCCGAAGCTGCAAACGATAACAACGAGGACGGCCCCTCGCTGCTCGTTCCATTTCCCGAGGGTTGGTACGCAACTTGTTGAAACATGGTCCGAGATCGGGGCCTAGCTTCCGAGTGCGCGTACTATCCGCTCGACCGTACGAAGCGGTGTTCCGCTCTTTTCTGCCGTGTCCTTTGCGAAGCTGCCCGTACCGCCAATTTGGCGGATTGATCTGCGGTCGCCGCCCTTCTTCGTCTCGGATGCACCGCCTCATAAGCCGGCTTCCGCTTTGCGACCAGCTTCGCCCGTTGTGCCGCCCTCAGGTCGCGGATCAGGTTCTCATCGATTTCAGCGAGCCAGACGATCCCGACTAAAAAGACGGCAGAACGAAATTTGCCGAGAGCAGGAACACTATTCACCGGGGCGAGGTTTGTTTTTCATCAGAGGCTAGGGATCGCGGAGTTCTCTTCCATGGCTACCCAGATCGTAATGGACAGCACAGGCGACAGCAGACATTTCTTTGAGCGAAAGGACCCGAAGGGGCTCGCCGAGGCTGAGCGGCGCTTCAAGAAGTTCACCGCCCAGGGATTTACCGCTGCCACTCGGACGCCGGCCGGCGATCTCAAGCTGATACGGTCATTTGACCCAACAGCGGATGAAACGCTGTTCTATCCGCACTTAGTCGGCGGTTAGAACCGTCCAGCATCAAAGATGTTTTTGTTCGGACGTAACGTCGCCCAGGGCGCGCGTCTACGTGCCCTGCGTGCCCTTTATCGGAGCTTCAACGAGCAAAATGGCCCGGAAGCGCGTGCACGTCGTCTTTTGCGGGAATGGTTATCTCCAGAACAGCGCGCGCAATTTGATGCCAATGGCTTTTTTGAAGTCGCTGGTTCTCTTACTGGCCGTCGATACCGAATTTATCAGGGCACGATGAGTAATGTTTTGGAGCTGGATGAACAACTGGAGCCTAAGGTGGGGTGGTGCTTCCTCCCCGAACGGGCGTTGGCAGTTGGCGATGTGATGCTCGCCCAGAAGATCGCACTCGAAACTGACGAAGCCGCAGTTCTCGCGATCGCGAAGTCGTTTTCTCCGAGACTGCCGTTTGTGCCCCGAGCAGTGCGGCGCGGTCACTAGAGCTGATCATGGGCGGGGCCGTCGCTTGTGACGGCGGCGACCCCTCGCCGCGAAGGCGCCGTTACGCGAGACGCGGACCACTTCGCGACTGCATCCAGCATGGGCGCTGGGCCCGATCGACGCAAGATCGTCCGTGCGTTAGTGTTACTTGAACCGCGGCCTAACTACGTTCGGCCGCTTCGTGGATCGGCCGCGTGAGACCATTTCCTCGACAGCTTGCAGCATCCGAGCGGATTCAGACCGAAGATGTCGAGTGTGCGCCGCATCTTTTGGCTCTAAGAATCTCGACGAGGAAGCGGTTCAATCGCGATGTGACGAGACGATTGTCAGAGTGTTGCGAGCGCAACGCCGTGATCTGTCCTCGTGTCTCGACTAAATCGAGCGGGTGATCATCCGGATCATTCGTCAAAACGGGGCTCGCGCTATCCATAGCAAAAACGCGAAACCGACGCGCCGAATGTGATGGCGCGCCGACTTCGCCATTGATGGACCCGGACGGGGGCAATGTCCGGTGTTCAGCCTAGCGTCGCCGGAGGCCGGGGCAACCTAAGTCGCGAATTAAGCTTGATGTCGGGGCTGCAGGTTAAATACCGGAACCCGAAATCGCAGACGGCCAAGCGTGCAGACAATCGGACGTTGGCTGCTGTGGCACGGGATGGTTCTGTTCCTATTGGGGTTGCTGACCGGCTTGGCCGAACAAAGCTTCTCGAACAGGAGGGTGGGCTTGCGGCGCACCTCTAGGGCGTCATGAACGGGACTTTCCTTTGGGGCTGGGGTGCTGTTGGACGCAGGTTCGACTATCCGCCGAGCTTGAGCGCGGCACGTTTGCAGCGCTGGTGGCGGGGACATACGGCAATTGGGCGACGACAACGCTCGCCGCTGTGACCGGCACAGCCGCACTCTCACCCATCACAGCCGCGGGTCGAGGTGCGCCGGCCTGGCAAGAGATGCTGGTGACGACCGGCTTCGTGTGGGTTGGCATCCTGATGCTGGCCAGCTCTTGCATCGTGCTCTGGGGGCTGAGGCGATGAGGTGGGCAGAAAACAACCAGGATCTTCTGTCGGAGGTACCGTACCCGTGCGACGATCGGTTGGTAGTCCTGTTCGGGCCCATGTGGATCCGGCCTGCTTTGCAACGCACGCGAGCGTGGCTCGCTTCCGGATCTCCTGCTATACGGCAGCAACCCAGTTACGTAGGCCCTCGATCGTGCGAAAGCCGTCGGCGGCGTAGCAGCGCATGTCCGGCTGAGATGCTAGCATCATCTCCGCCAGCGCGTGTCCGGGCCCGAGGTCTAATACCTCGGTGACGCCCAGCTCTGTAAGCGCGTCCAGGGTTGCCGCCCAATCAATAGGATGGGCGACCTGGTTTGCCAGCTTCACCGTCGCGCCCGCGACCGAGAAGATGCGTTCGCCGTCACCGCCGGCAAGTAAGACGCGATGGTTTGCGACGGCCGCGTCCCTGTTGACATCGAGTGCCTGTTGCAGAGGTTGGCAGGCCTGCGCGAGCCTTGTCGTATGCGACGCGATTTTGACGGCCAGAAGCCCCGTTCGCGCTCCTTTCCGGGCAGCCTCGTCGCAGAGCGCAATGACCTCCCGCTCCACGCCTCCGATCACGAAAAGAAGGTCCGGATTCCTGATCGCGATCTCGCAGCGGTGCTTTGCAAGCAGAGGTTCGATCGTAGCCCGGTCGAGCCCGCGGATGTAACCCAGGCGACCGGTGGGCCCCGCTGCGTTCTCCATCAGCCGGGCACGAATATTGGTGAGCCGCAACGCTTCTTCGGCAGTCCAGATTCCCGCGATACTCCAGGCCGCCATCTCGCCGACGCTATACCCGGTGACAGCGGTCTCTTCGGTCAACAGGTCAGCGATGCAGGCGTGGGTCGCGAGAGCCGATGTGACGGTCAGGATCTGGCTGGCATAATTCTCGGACAGTTGCTCGGGGTTGCGCGTCCGAACGAATTCCCGCGGGTCCTCACCGAGCCAAGCCGTCGCCGCGGCGAAGATTGACTCCGCGGCAGGCTGGTCCGCGACAAGATCAAAGATCTTGCCCGAAAGCGCACCTTGTCCGCCGCAGAGCAGTGCTAACATCCGCGATCTATCCGATCGACGAATAGCGCCATGGCCAGCAGGTCTGCGGAGCCGCCGGGACTGAGATTGCGGGTCAGGAACGCTTGGTGAATGTCGGCGGCACGCCTGCGCCATTCCGGTGATCCAACACCGCCGGCGGAAAGGAACGCTGACGCGCTGGCTTGCGCGAAGCACAGTCCCTCGGGCCCGCCTCGATGCAGGAGGTTGGTGTCGGTGACGCTAGTAATCAAGCTCATGCACGTCTGAACGCGAGCGGCTTCCTCGTCATGAGGTGCAAGCTCGCGCGCTGCCTGCAGCGCGGGTAGGGCGATGTCGTAGACAGACGGGAAACCGTCGGCGGCTTCCCCCCTGGCGCCCCCGGCGCCATAGCGCCGCGCGGCCACAGCGCCGTGGCTGCGCAGCGATACCGGGCCAGATAGGATGTCCTCGCCCCAACGCTCCGAAACCAGCCGGCCAAGAGATTTGCAAATGCCGACGGCATTCCGATAGCCGGCCGCGGCGCAGAGCAGGCCCAGTCCGAAAATCGCGCCGCGATGGGTGTTGACGCTGGAGGTCGCAGCCATCATCGCGCGCTCCGCGGCAACCCCGATGGCGCGCAGCCGGTTCATGCCCGCACCTGCGGCGCCCGCGAGGGCGAGATCGCTGAAGAAAGGCATCAAGGTCTCAGCGCTCAGGCACAACAGCCCGGCGTCCATGTCGCGATGCGCACCGTTGTCGACATGGCTGACAAGCCCGGGCTTCGGATAGGTCTTTACTTCCAGCTTCAGGCATAGCGAAGCAAGATGACCGAGCTGCTCGGCATCAAGCGCGCCGCCCGGCTGTGATTGCCATCTGAGCGCAATGGTCATGAGACATGACCTGTGAGGAAGGCCGCGCGAGTCGTGGTGGTCACTCCTGCCGGGCTCTTCACAAGCACTTCGTCTTCGTCAGTGCCGGTCAGTTCGCGCCATTGAACCCCGCCGGCGGGACCTGTGATCTCACCGTCCAGCCGCATCGGCGACTGCTTTGCGATCCGCGCGATGCCGGACAACAGAATTCCGGTCTTGTCGGCCGACGAGAGAGGCCACAGCAGATCGAGGTCCGAGCCGTCCGAAAGATAGGGCAGGCCGGTGAGGTGCTGCCAAGCAAGGCTGCCATAGGCGCGGGTCTCCGGCAGGAGTTCGACGAGTTTCTCAATCGTCTCGCGCCAAGCGGTCGGCGCCGCGGCCGCGGCGTCGGCCAGCAACGGAGGCTGAGCGAACGCGACGATATCGGCTGCGGCCAGCGAGACCGCAATACGACGTTTACCATGGCTCGGCGGCAGCGGCAGGCCGAGCGGAACGAGGCCTGCAGTATCGCTGCAAGCCGGTCGGCGAACGACGAGAGGACGGCCGACGTGTGCCCAGCCTGCGACGATCGGCTCGCTGGCGAGTTCCGGATAACGCTTCATCACGGCCGTCCAGCCGGCGGCTGTGACCTTGACCATGCTGTGGCGCGCGAGAGCTTCACCCATTTGGCGCTCCTTGATGTGAAGTGGCTGAGACGACAACGCGCTCGGCAAGTTCGGCCGCTTTCCGCCGGCCGCCACGTTGGGCACCGATCTGGCCGCGATCATCCTGTCCGTGCGGTCGTTGCAGCACGGCCGCAAGCTGCGGCGCCAGCGGCGCATGTTCATCCCAGACGGCGTGAATGCCGCCGGTCTGCACCATGTTGTCGAGCCCGGGCGCGAACACCGGCGTGGCTTCGGCCTTGGCTTTCAAGACGTCGATCGGAAGCTTGGTGACCCGGGCCATCGACGGCAGATCCATCACCGCGGGATGCGCGCCGGGCAGCGCCACCAGCGTGCCAGTGGCAAGCGCGGTGGCGATGAATGCGCCGGCGGCGCTGCCGCCATAGAGCAGGCCGACGGTGCGGTGTCCTTCGGCTTCCGCCAGCAGCAGGGCCTTGGCGAGATGCGACAGATATTCGCTGAGGCCCAGCAGTTCGTCGCGCTTGCTCATGCGCTGGCTGGCGGAATCCACCAGGAACAGGATCGGCGCACGGTCCTTCGTTTGGACGATCTCGACCAGCCGCCCCGCGAGCACGATGGCTTCGTCCACGCCGAGCGGCTGCCCCTGCGTGATGCCGAGCACGTGGATTGGTCCGCCGTCAGGCAGCGTCGCCTCCCCCGCGATCATCGCGCCGGTCGTTTTGATCTTGCGGCCGTTCGGGAATAGGCCGGCCAGGATGTCATCGAGCGTCATCGGCATTCTCCCTGTTGGCTGCCGCGCGAAGAAATGCGCCGGTCGAAAGTGCGGGAATCTCGGTCGGCTGCCCGATGCCGAGCGTCTCCCAAATATCGACGGCGTCCTCGGCCTCGCCAAAGCGCTGCAGCCGTCGTTCGAGGCGCTTCTGCTCGGCCTCGAGAATCTCGGCGTCGCATCGTCTGGCTATTTTGATCGCGTCAATGGCCGCCTCGCGAAACGCCGTCGCTTCGTCGTCGACGAAGATATCGGCACCGCCGATGAGATAGCGGTGCTTGCCGCCCATCGTGCGCCAGACCAGCGCGCGGTCGCGCGAGTCGAATTCCTCGATCCCCTTGTTGGTTTCGATCACCTCGGGGCCGCTGACGCTGAGCCGCCCCTGTTCGGAGATGATCAGCCGCGAGCAGGTGCCCGCGATCAGGCTGCCGCCGCCATAGCAGCCGGCGCGCCCCCCGATCAGGCCGACGACGTGGATGCCGCCGCGGCGTGCCTCGATGATCGCGCGCATGATCTCGGCGATCGCAAGCTCGCCGGCATTGGCCTCCTGGAGCCGCACGCCGCCCGTGTCGAACAGGATCAGCAGATCTTGCTTGAGCGTGCGAGCTGCGCGCAGGAGGCCGGTGAGCTTGGCGCCGTGGACCTCACCGAAGGCGCCGCCCATGAAGCGTCCTTCCTGTGCGGCGACGAACACCGGCGAGCCATCCAGGCGACCGCGGCCGATGACGATGCCGTCGTCGAACTGCTCCGGCAGGTCGAAGATCGCCAGATGCGGGCTCATCTCGCGCTGCTCGGGACCGATGAATTCGGCAAAGCTGCCCGCGTCGACCAGCGCTTCTATGCGCTGCCGGGCGCTCGCCTCATACCAGCTCAGCGTAACCCTATTGGCTGTGGCCACCGTCATCGTTCCGGCTCCTCGATCTTGCGGATGCCTTGCGCGAGGCGCAGCGCGACCGTGTCGGGTCGGGCTCCGCCGTCATTGATGGAGATGCGCAAGCCACCAGCAGGCCGGCGGGCAACGAAGTCGCGAACGACGGCGTCCCACACAGCGCCGAAGCCATGGGCCGCGGTCGTGATGTCGATCATGCAGGTGTCGGCTGGCGAAGCACGCTCCAGCAGCACTTCGAGATTGCCGGAGGCGACGACGCCAACGATCGCCTGCGCGCGGGTGCCGCCGGCGCGCGTCGGGGCAGATAGTCTGAAGTTCAGCGTTTCCATGCGAAACTCCTCACCAGTTGCGGAAGCGGCTGGGCGGGCGGTAGAGACCGCCGGAAGCCAGCATGAGGTCCTTGATCGAACGGGCCGCCAGCAGGCGCCGGTCGGCATCGAGCGGATCGATGCCGAGATCCTCGGGACGGCGGATCACGCCGCGTTGCCGGAGCTGCTCCACGAGCTTTGCATCGCGCGCGCGCCCGACGTTGGTGTAGCCGGCAACGCCGCGGATCGCCTGCTCGCGCTCGTCCTTGCTGCGGCACATCAGCAGGTTGGCGATGCCTTCCTCGGTGACGATGTGGGTAACGTCATCGGAGTAGACCATCACCGGGGCTAGGTCGAGGTCGAGCTTGCGCGCCAGCTCTAGCGCATCGAGTTGCTCGACGAAGAGCGGTACATTGCCGTCACCGAATGTCTCACCGATCTGCACCACGAGCTTGCGGCCTCGGCGCAGGGCAGCATTGGACGCGGGGTCGGCCTCGGCACCCGCTTTGAGCCAGGGTTCGCTCGGGTGACGGCGCCCGCGCGGATCGGAGCCCATGTTGGGCGCGCCGCCGAATCCGGCGATGCGGTTGGTCGTCACCGTCGAGCTGTGGCCCTCGAGGTCGATCTGCAGCGTCGATCCGATGAACATGTCGCAGGCATAAAGGCCCGCCGTCTGGCAGAAGGCGCGGTTGGAGCGCAGCGAGCCGTCGGGACCCGTGAAGAAGATATCGGAGCGCGCCGCAACATAATCCTCCATGCCGACCTCCGATCCGAAGCAGTGGATCTGCTCGACCCAGCCGGATTCGATAGCCGGAATCATCGTCGGATGCGGGTTGAGCGCGAAATGGGTGCAGACCTTGCCCTTGAGGCCGAGCTTCTCGCCATAAGTCGGCAGCAAGAGCTCGATTGCGGCGGTGTTGAAGCCGATGCCGTGATTGAGCCGGCGCACGCCGTAGGGCGCATAGATGCCCTTGATGGCGAGCATCGCCGTCAGAATCTGGGTCTCGGTGATGGCGGCGGGATCGCGGGTGAAGAGCGGCTCGACATAGAAGGGACGACCGGCTTCGACCACGAAATGCACGAGGTCGCCGGGAATGTCGACGCGGGGCACCTTGTCGACGATGTCCGTGACTTGCGCCACGACGAGACCGTTCTTGTAGCTGGTCGCCTCGACCACCGTCGGCGTGTCTTCGGTATTCGGCCCCGTATAAAGGTTGCCGTCCCTGTCGGCGCTGACCGCCGCGATCAGTGCGACGTTCGGCGTGAGGTCGATGAAGTAGCGCGCGAACAGCTCGAGATAGGTATGCACCGCCCCGAGCTCGATCTTGCCGCCGAACAGCATGCGCGCGATGCGCGCCGATTGTGGGCCCGAATAGGAGAAGTCGAGCCGCCGAGCGATGCCCTTGTCGAAGATGTCGAGGTGGGATGGCAGGACCACCCCGGACTGGACCATGTGGAGGTCACGGACGTCTTCGGGGTCAAGGTTCGCGAGCGCCGAGGCGAGGATGTCAGCCTGCTTCTGATTGTCACCCTCCAGGCACACCCGGTCTCCTGACCGGATCACGGCATTCAAAAATGCGGGCAGGCTCGGGATCGGGACGACCTTTCCCTTCGCGTGCTTTCGGCCGGCCGCCAAGCGCTCTCCCAGGGCGGCCCTTTGCATACCCCAACTACTCATTTCGGCTCCTTGGCATGCGAGGTTGGCTTCCATGAGCCAGGGTGTATGCGTATTGCCTTCCAATGTCAATTAATGTATACGCACGATGCTGAGCGATAGACAGTCGCATACACAGGAGGGAATTTTCGATGCGAGTGCATACACAGCTTCGATCTCTGGGGGTCAGCGCCCCGCTCACAGCCGGGAGGCGCCCGTGACCATTTCCGGCGTAGCTCTGCTCGCGATCTGCACGCTGCTCGGGGTCCTGCTCGGCGACCTGCTCGGCGTCGTCCTCGGTGTGAAGGCCAATGTCGGCGGCGTCGGCATTGCGATGATGTTCTTGATCGCCGCCCGGCTATGGCTGCTACGGCACGGTCTCCTCAGCCACGGGCTGAAGACGGGCGTCGAGTTCTGGGGCAGCTTCTACATTCCCATCGTGGTCGCCATGGCCGCGCAGCAGAACGTCGTCGCTGCGGCAAAAGGCGGTCCCATCGTTGTCATTGCGGGGATCGGCGCGGTGGCGGTGTGTTTCGCCCAGGTCGCTTTGATCAGTCGACTCAGCGGCCGTGTCGAGACGATGGACGAGATCGAGGCGCGCGAGGCGATCGAGGCGAATGTGCCCCGCTTCAAGTCCGGGAGGATCGGATGACCATGATATCCCACGTTCTTGCCGCAAACTCGCTGATCACGGCGTTCGCCGCGGTGGGCATCCTGATGTGGATCTCCGGAGCGATCTCGAAATATCTCACCTTCGGGCGCATTCACGCCTCGGCGATCGCGATCATGCTCGGGCTTTTGCTCGCGTTTTTCGGAGGCCTCGCCACCAACGGTGAAAAGGGCCTCGCCGACCTGCCGGGGCTAACCGGAATTGGACTGATGGGAGGGGCGATGCTGCGGGATTTCGCCATCGTCGCCACCGCCTTCGAGGTCGACGTCGTCCATGCGCGCAAGGCCGGACTGATCGGTGCGGTCGCGCTCGGATTGGGGACGGTCGTTCCGTTCATTCTGGGCGTTCTCGTCGCCGCAGCCTTTGGCTACACTGACGCCGAATCGCTGACCACGATCGGCGCCGGCGCGGTCACCTACATCGTCGGGCCGGTCACGGGAGCGGCGATTGGCGCCTCCTCGCCGGTTATTGCGCTGTCGATCGCGACCGGTGTATTCAAGGCGGTGATCGTGATGATCGGTACGCCCTTTGTTGCGAAGATGATCGGCCTAAATAATCCGCGCAGCGCAATGGTGTTTGGCGGCTTGATGGGTACGGTCAGCGGCGTTTCTGGAGGCCTGGCGGCAACAGATCGGCGTCTAGTGCCTTACGGCGCATTAACAGCAACGTTTCATACCGGGTTGGGATGCCTCGTCGCACCGTCCATTCTGTACTTCACGGTGCGCGCAATCATAGGAAGCTGAATGGCAGGTCTGTTTAAAGTTGCTGCTGAGGCAGAAGAAGATAGCGGCCTTCTCTCCGATCGCATCCGTAATGCGCTCACCGACGAGATTGCCTCCGGTGCGCTGGCTGCCGGTTCGGCGCTGGAAGAGCAGCAGCTTGCCGATCGCTTTGGGGCTTCCCGCACGCCGGTGCGGGAAGCCCTCCGGCAGCTTGTCGTCAGCGGGCTCGTCGAGGTGCGGGGCCGTCGCGGGCTCGTCGTGGCACGGATGACACCCGAACGCATCATGGACATGTTTGAGACCAGCGCAGAGGTGGAAGCCATGTGCGTCAGGCTCGCGACCTATCGCATGACACCGCTGGAGCGCAGCGATCTGATCGAGCTCCACGACAGCTCGCTGGCAATGGTCGACGCCAACGACGTGGATGCCTACGATGCGTTCAATCGGCTGTTCCACGAAGGCATCTATAGCGCAACGCACAACGCGTTCATGGCCGAGCAGGCGCAGGAGGTCCGTGCCCGTCTCAGCGCCTTCCGCCGCACGCAATTGCGGCAGGGCGATCGTATCCGCAAGTCCCGGGACGAGCATGATTCTATCATGCAGGCGATTGCGGAGGGCGATGGTGATACGGCCGCTCGCAGAATGCGCGCGCACATGTTGAACGCCGCCGCCGCGCTTCGGCGCTACATCGACGACCGCGCCGGCGGACAAGGTTGAGCAGCAGGATGAGCCTACTTGCGCATTTGGCTGTAGTTTACCCATTTTGGCCCACGGTCGATTGGGTCGAGCGCCTGATGTTTTGCTTGTTCTGATGGGATGACAACGTCAGATCGACACCGCGACAAGCGTGAGTCTAGCTTGCGCGACGCGCGATAAGAAGCGCGGCCCCGAGTCCGCACATTACGGCTCCAGAGGTCCGTCTCGTCCGCGCGATAAACGTGGGTCGCCCGGCGAGTCCATCCCTCGCTTTGGCCGCCCAACGGGTCACGATCAGGTCTACGCCAGTGTTCAAGGCGACGGAAATCGTGCCCAGCACAACGAACTGCAGAGCCACGTTCACGCTCGTGCCGACGAACTGCGGAATAAAGGCAAGGAAGAACGCGGCCGTCTTTGGATTCAGCGCCTCCACGACGATGCCTTCGCGCAGCGCACGGCCAGCGCCGGTCGTCTGGACTTCGGTCGGCGCGGGCACCCGCGCTTCCTTCCACGTCTTAATGCCGAGCCAGATGAGATAGAAGGCGCCGGCGATCTTCAGCGCAGTGAACGCTTCCGCGCTCGCCATCACCAGGGCCGAGATGCCGATCGCGCCGGCGAGCACGTGTACGAAACCACCGAGACCCAAGCCGACGCTGGATGCTAATCCCTCGGTCCGGCCGCCGGCCAGCGTGCGAGCGACGATGTAGAAAATGCCCGGTCCCGGCGTGACCGCCACGACCGTAGCTGCGGCCAAGAACAGCGCGAACGTCTGAAGCTCGAACATCGTATCGCTGAATGCTAGACACGCACGGGAATTAGAGGGGCCGCGGCACGGTCCGCAGGATGCTCGCTGGCTGCTAGGCCCGCCGCGACGCCGATGCGATCGGCCATTGGACGATTCTGGCTCATCTTGCGCTTGCCTTCGAAGCGCACCACCGGGATGCGGATCCCGACGATGCCGCGCAACTGGGCGGCAATGAAATCCGCGGGAGCGTCGGAGACGGCCCATGGCTTCGCACGCGCTGCTTCGTGCTTCCGCGTCAGGCGAGTCACAACGTCGAGCAGGCGCTCTGGATCCTGGAAGAACTCGACAGGCCCGTACGCGTGCACGGCGACGTAGTTCCAGGTCGGCACGACCTTGCCGGTCTCCTGCTTGGTCGCGTACCAGGAAGGCGTTACATAGGCCTCTGGACCCATGAAGATCGTGACCGCGTTTCCGATCGGAGGAACCTGCCACTGCGGATTGGCTTTCGCCAGATGCCCGTAGATCACGCCGTGCTCGCCCTCGCTTTCGTCGAGAAACAATGGAAGCGGCGTCGCGAGCGGGCCCTCGGCAGTCGCCGTCACCAGATTGGCCAAGCGGGCGTCGCGGATGGTCGCGCGGATACTCTCGACGTCTTCGTCCTTGAATGCGGGAGGCGTATACATGGCTTGTCTCCGTTAATGGGATGGTCCGGCCGCGCTTCTGCCCCGCCAGCAAGCGAAGCTGGCAAGGGGTGGCTACAGACAAGGAGCACGCCATGTCTCAGACACCGCGATGGCCGTGATCGGCATCGATATCGCAAGAACTCGTTCCACGTCGTGGGCCACGCGTCAAAGATGGTCCGCTCGGCGCGAGTGGTCATGGAGCAGGGCTACTTGTCCGTCATGAATTCCGGCTCGCTAGTTGCATCCGGTGCGAGACGACCGAGCAGTCCATGGATGTCGCCCAAGACCCACAGATCGCTCACCTTGTCGCCACGAAACGTGAACATCGGCGCACCGTACCACCACACGTGGCGTCCGGTGGCCGCGTGGCCGAACATCGGCTTTCGATGGATGCCGTGGAAGCGCAGCTTTCCCGAGACCACGTTGCCCTCCTCGACGAGATCGAGGATGTCAGACGTGTAGTTTTCCAGGGAGTCTGTCACCCATCTGACGTAGTCCGCGAACTGATCGAAGCCGACGAGGACAGGACCGAGAGAGCCCCGGAAGGTGAACCCAGGTTGAAATATTTCGGGGATTAGAGCAACGTCCGCATTGTCCCACATTTCCTTGTAGAACTTTCGGACGACCTCTTTCTGAGGGCTGAGAGTAATTCGAGCAAAGTCCATGGCGGGCTCGAGTCCTGGCGGCGGCGCAATCATCTTAGGCCTCTCCTTGACGTACGTTCGTTGCGGGCGACCTAAAGACGATTCAGGGACTGCTCAAGGTCGCCGAGCAAATCTGCCTCGTCTTCCAAACCAACCGAGAGGCGAATCAGGTCATCTCCGACTCCCCTTTGCAGGCGCGCTTCGGGACGAACGGCGCGCCGGGCATGAACCAGGCTCGCGGGATGCATGATGAGCGTTTCAGCATCTCCGAGACTGACGGCAAGCGTAATGAGCTTGAGGTGGTCGAGAAAACAGCGGGCGGCATCAAAACCCCCGCGTAGACCAAAGGACAGCATTCCAGAGCCCGCTGACATTTGTCTCTTTGCGACTGCATGCCGCGGATGGGACGGCAGAAATGGATAATTCACCCACTCTACCGCCGAGTGGGCATCGAGCATGCGCGCAATCGCAAGTGCGTTGGACCCGTGGCGGTCCATTCGGAGAGGAAGCGTCTTGATCCCGCGCAAAATCAGAGAAGAAACCATCGGCGACATGACGGCACCGGTGATGTAGCGCAAGCCGCGATCACGTATTTTTTCGATCAACTCGGTCCGTCCCAGCAGAGCCCCTCCAAGAACGTCTCCATGCCCGCTGATATACTTGGTAAGGGAGTGGAGCACGATGTCCGCCCATTGGAGAGGCCTCTGCAGCGCGGGAGATGCAAATGTGCCGTCGACGATGACCAAGAGGCCGGCCCGCCGAGCACGTTGCGCAATGGCTTCGATGTCGAGCACGTCTCCTGTGGGATTGACCGGCGTCTCAAAGTAGACGGCTCTACTGCGAGATGTGAGAACAGTATCCAGATTGGCGGGGTCATTGAGATCGACAGGGATGGTCTTTATGCCGAAGCGCGGCAAGCCCTGTTCCGTCATGGTCGTCGTATTCGAATACAAGGTCCGATGGACGATGAGTTCGTCATCTTGGGATAGGAGCGAAAGTACCAAGGCACCGAACGCGGCCATTCCCGAGGCCAGTACGACGGCGTCTTCGGCACCCTCCAAGTTTGCCAAACGGGATTCCAGCAATGCGGTCGTCGGATTGAACTCCCGCCCATACAGTTTGCCCCCCAATGCGGCCACCGCATCTAATTCGGCGACGCTGTCGAAGGCGAAGGTCGACGTCATATGAATGGGATGGGATACCGCGCGAGAGTGATGGGCAGGGTCATACCCATGGTGGATCGCTCGCGTCGAGAACCCGAACGCAGGTTCATCCGTTCCAATTCGTTCCGAAGCAGCCATATTTGGGGATCTCCCATTTTTTGGACGAGCGGTCATTGCTTTCAGATTTACCCCGAGGCGGACCGCCACGGTCGCATCGCTCTACTTTTCGGACGATGTCATCTATTGACGTTGACGACCGTGCGCCCGCGCACTTGGCCACTCATCAGGCCGCCAGCCGCGGCGACGACCTCGTTCAGACCGATCTCGACCGCCGTCTTCTCCAGATCGGCTTCGGTTAGCAGGGAAGCGAGACGATCCCAGGCTTCAACGCGTTCTGCCTTCGAGCGGGTCACGCTGTTGATGCCGAACAGCGCCACTCCTCGCAGGATGAAAGGGGCGACGCTTGCGGGAAATTCCAATCCTTGCGCCATGCCGCACGCGGCGACCGCTCCGTCCGGTTTGATTCCGGCGCAAACATTGGCGAGCGTATGGCTGCCTACTGAGTCGATCGCGGCGATCCATCGTTCCTTCTGCAGCGGCTTGCCGGGCTGTGACAATTGTGACCGGTCGATGATCTCGGCAGCGCCCAGGCTCTTGAGATATGGCTCCTCGTCCGGTCGGCCGGTCGAAGCCACGACGCGGAAACCGAGCTTGTGGAGAAGCATGATCGCGATGCTGCCGACGCCTCCGCCGGCCCCGGTCACCAGCACGTCGCCCGCGCCAGGACGGATGCCATACTTCTCGAGCGCTACGACCGACAGCATCGCGGTATACCCGGCGGTCCCGATGATCATCGCGCGGCGGGAAGGCATCGAGGGCGGCAGCTTGATCAACCAGTCGGCCTTGACCTTTGCTCGCTGCGCCAGGCCGCCCCAATGTTGTTCGCCGACACCCCAGCCGTTGAGAACTACGCGGTCCCCCGGCGTGTAGGTCGGGTCGGAGCTCGACGACACCACGCCAGCGAAGTCGATCCCGGGCACCAGCGGGAAGGATCTCACGATCGGGCCCTTGCCGGTAATCGCGAGGCCATCCTTGTAGTTCAGCGTGCTGAACTCGACTTCGACCGTCACCTCACCGTCGGGGAGGCGGCTGTCCGGTAATTCAGCGACGTCGGCGCGATATCCCCGCTCGTCCTTCTCGATCAACACGGCTTTGAACAACTCGAACTCCTCTTCACGATTTTCTTCTGGACCTGGCCTTCGGCTCGTCCGGACGCGGCAGGCCGGCGACGAAACCGGCGATGAAGGTATCGAGCGGGAGGCCGTTCTTGACGAGGCGCGCACGCATCACCGCTCCCTCCCAGCCGATCCAGAAAAACTCAGCCAGGGCATCGCAGTCCGCGCTGCCGATCTCGCCAGCCTCGTATGCGCGTTCCAGGCAATGCGCCACCTTCCGCTGCCATCCTTTGACGATCTCGTCCAAGGCGGACCTGTAATCGTCGGGCAGCGCTTCGACCTCTTGGCTGAGGTTTCCGACGAGGCAGCCGCGCGTATAGCTGTATTTCGCCATGCCCGCTTTGGCGCCTTCGACGAAAGCTCGCACGCGCGCCAACGGCGCAAGCGTTCCGTCGTCCAGGGCGCGGTCCAGCTTGTGCCGGAAGAAGGAGTCGTAGGCCTTCATGATTTCGCGGCCGTAGTCGGCCTTGCTTTCGAAGTAGTGGTAGAACGAACCCTTTGGCACGGTGGCGCGGCGCAGCAGCGCGTCCAGGCCCGTAGCTGCAAAACCTTGTTGGGTCATCACCTCCATTCCGCAACGGATCAGAACGTCGCGGGTCGGCGCATAGCCGACTTGGTTTCGGCCCTGCCAATTGAGCTCGCGGTGGCTGTCTGTAGATTTCGCCATTTGTGTTCTCTGTAGACCGATCGTCTAGAACACAACGACGGGGTTTGGCAACCCTGGAAGGTCGGGCTGCCGGGCGGCACATTCACCTGAAATGTGGCGTAACAGGCATGATGCACGCTTTTTCCGCAACGTTTGCCCGGTCAATGTGCGCTTCTTGGTCGGATCACGATCGTTTCACACTTGACACAAAGTGTCCTTGGCTTGAAGGTGGGTCGTCCTTCGAGGGAGGTGCTGCATGTTTCGATCGATCCGAAAAACTGCGTCGATTGGCGCCGGCGCCGCCGTTCTTTGTCTCGGCTTCCTTGCTGGACCTGTCGAGGCCGCCGATGCCTATCCCTCAACCACGATTAAGCTGGTCGTCGGATTTCCCCCCGGAGGGCCAACGGACATCATCGGCCGGGTGATCGGTCGTCTGCTGGCGAAGGAGTTGAACCAAAACGTCATCGTCGAGAACAACGGCGGCGCCGGGGGCATGATCGCCGCGTCCAACGTCTCCCGCGCAAACCCTGACGGCTACACGCTTCTCGTCGCGGTGGAGTCCTCGAATACTCGCGCAAAGGCACTGTATTCGTCGGTGCGCTACGATCAGCAGAAGGGCTTCACCTATATCCGCAAGGTTGCGAAACAGCGGAACCTGCTCGTGGTGAACCCGAAGCTTCCAGTGTCCACTATTCCGGAACTCGTGGCCTATCTGAAAGCGCACCCTGGAGAAGTAAACTTCGGCGGGACGTTCGGGGCGACGTCCCATGTCGGCGGCACGCTGTTCGACATGGCCTATGATACGAAGATGACGTTCATCAACTATTCGGGCGGCAATCAACCGATCGTCGATTGCATGTCGGGCATCCTGCAGGTGGGCTTCTTCACCGAAGCCACGATCGGCCAGCAGGTCAAGGCCGGATCCCTGAAGGCGCTCGCGGTGACGTCGGCCGACCGGTCGCCGGCCTTCCCGGATCTGCCGACGATCGAGCAGGCCGCTGGCAAGCCTCTCGATATCTCGCCGTGGTTCGGGGTCGCGGGTCCGCCGAACCTTCCCGCGGACGTCGTCGCCAAGGTTGGCGCCGCACTTGACAAGGCTTCGAGCGACCCGGAATTCCTCAAGCAACTGGAAACGATCGGCGCCACGCTGATCACAGGTTCAACGGTCTCGACCTTCACGGCCGAGGTCGGACAGGAAGAGGCCTACTGGAATAAGTGGGCCAAGGACATTGGGGCGCCTCTTCAGAAGTAGCTCGCCGAAGGATCTCCTGTGGACTTCTATTACCAGTATGACGTTCATCTCTCCGCCGAAGAGCGTGATCACGTGGCGAAGGCGCGGGCGTTCTGCGCCGGTGCCTTCTCCGAGAGCGTCTTCGCCGCGCACGTGTCAGGTGACGCGTTCCCGCAGAGGTGGATCGCCGAGTGGGCCGCTCTCGGCATGCTGGGCCTCCAGGCCAAGCGCGCTCACGGTGGCTTGGAAGCGTCTTATTTGTGCAAAGTCCGCGTTGCGCAGGAAATGGCGCACCACGGGTTTGCGGCAGCGTTCTGCCTGAACCACCATCAAGGCGGAGCCACGCGCCTATCACAAACCGGTACGTCGATCCAGATCGAGCGCCTGCTGCAGCCCGCGTTGCGCGGCGAGCTTCTTCTGACAACCGCCATGACGGAGCCAGCTGGTGGCAGCGATGTCTCCGCCCTGACCACCACCGCGGTTCCAGTCAACGGCGGCTGGGCTCTGAGCGGCACCAAGGCGTGGATGACCGACGGCCTGCTGGTCGGTGGTCTGATCGTCCTGGCCCGCGTCGGAGACGCTGCGGGGACCGGTGAGATCGCCAGCTTTTACGTGCCTTTCGGCCAAGCCGAGACGGTGAAGCGGACCGAGATCGTCGTTCCCGGAGCGCGTTCCTTCCGTCTGGCCGAAGTGGCCTTTGACGCCCACTTCATTCCCGATTGGTGTCTGATCGCAGCGCCCGGCGCCGCGCTCAAGGCATCGATGGCATCGGTCAACGCGGCCCGCGTTCACGTGGCCGCCATGTGCGTCGCAACTCTGCATGCGGCGCTGTGCGAGGCGGTGGACTACTGCGAAGGCCGGCAGGCCTTCGGAAAGCCGCTGACCGGACATCAGGGCCTGCGCTGGGAGCTGGCGGAGGTGTCGGTCCGGCTCGAGGCCGCCAACGCGCTCGTCTTCCGCGCCGCCGAGCAGATACAGACCGGGGGAAATCCGGTCGCGCTCGCTGCGCAAGCCAAGAAGTTCGCTGTCGACACCGCGCTTTGGGGCATCGATCAGTGCGTCCGGATCGTCGGCGCGACGGGCGCCGGCGCAGCCCACCGCCTGAACATGCATTTCGCCGAGGTCCGGATGGCGGCCTACGCCGACGGCACCAACCAGATGCTGCTCGACCGGGTCGGCCGTGGCCTGTCAACGACGTACCTCAAATCAATCCCGTAGCAGAGACGGCGGATTTACGATGCGCAACGTAGTGGTTGAAGACGCGGCGGCGGCCGTGGAAGGCATCAAGGACGGCGACGCCGTCATGATGGGCGGGTTCGGCGGAGCGGGGCTTCCGCTCGGAGTGGTCAAGGCGGTGCTCGACCGGGGCGTCCGCGACCTGACGCTGATATCGAACAACGCCGGCTCCACGGAAGACGATCTGTCGCTGTGGTTCGAAGCCAGGATCGTTCGCAAGATCGTCTGCTCCTATCCGCGCAGCGCCAAGCAGTTCGCCGAGCAATATCGTGCCGGCACGGTCGAGCTCGAACTCGTTCCGCAGGGCACGTTGGTGGAGCGCATCCGGGCGGGCGGCGCCGGTCTCGGCGGCTTCCTTTCTCCCGTCGGCGTCGGAACGGTATTCGCTGACGGCAAGGAGAGGATCGTCGTCGACGGACGCGAATTTATTCTTGAGCTACCGCTTCATGCAGATTTCGCTTTCGTCAAAGGTCATCTCGCCGACACGCTCGGCAACGTCACCTATAACAAGACCGCGCGCAACCACTGCGCGGTGATGGCGACCGCCGGCCGGACGGTCGCCGTGGAAGTCGACCGCGTGGTCAACGTCGGCGATTTGGATCCGGAAGCCATAGTCACTCCATGCATCTTCGTCGATCGCGTTTTCGCAAGGAGCTCCCGATGACACCGCTTGCACGCGATGCGCTGGCGCGCATGGTCGCGCTTCATCTGCCGCAGAAAGGATTCGTCAATCTCGGTATCGGCGCCCCGACGCACGTCGCTGACTACCTGCCGGAGGGGTCTGGCGTGATCCTTCACAGCGAGAACGGAGTCCTCAACGTGGGTCCGAAGCCGGCTGCGGGCGAAGAGGACTGGGATCTCATCAATGCAGGTAAGATGCCCATCTCGCTCCGGACCGGCGGTTCCTACTTCGACTCCAGCCTCTCGTTCGCGATGATGCGAGGCGGTCATCTCGACGTGGCTGTGCTCGGCGCCTTTCAGGTGTCCAAGGACGGTGATCTCGCCAACTGGACGACGGGTGACAACGGGTCTCCGCCCGGCATCGGCGGAGCCATCGATCTGGCGGTCGGCGCCAAGTCGATCTGGGTAATGATGGACCACACCACCAAGGATGGCCGCTCCCGCATCGTGGAGCGATGTGGGTATCCGCTCACGGCGCGCGGAGTGGTGACCCGCATCTTCACCAACCTCTGCATCATCGACGTAACCGAGGATGGCCTTGCCGTTCGGGCCCTACTTGACGGCCTCGCGATCGAGGCGCTGCGAGATCGGACGGAGGCGCCACTGCGCGTCATGGGCGATCCCCTGACCATCAGGCAGGACGGGAGCGTCGCATGACCTATCGCGTCGCGGAACTCGTCGCGGACTGTCTCGTCGCGCACGGGGTGGACAGGGCCTTCGGCGTCCCGGGAGAAAGCTTTCTGGCGCTGCTGGACGCGCTGCGCGACCGTAACGATTTCGATCTGGTGACTTGCCGGCACGAAGGAAGCGCGAGCCTCGCGGCGGTCGCTGACGCCAAACTCACAGGGCGCGCAGGCGTCGTGATGACGAGCCGTGGTCCGGGCGCCTTCAACGCAGCGCTCGGGTTGCATGTGGCCGCGCAGGAGGCGATTCCGCTGGTGATGCTGGTCGGTCAGGTCGATCGTCCGAACCTCGCAAGGGACGCGGTGCAGGAGATCGACTGTGGTCGATCTTTCGATGGCGTGCTGAAGTGGTCGGTGCGTCTGAATTCGGCGGATCTCGTTCCAGAGATGATGGCCCGCGCGTTCGCCGTGGCCCATGCGGGAACGCCAGGTCCCGTCGCCATCGAATTGCCGGAAGATCTCCTTGAAGACCCGGCCGGGGGATTTGTGGCCACGGCCAACGGAGCTGTGCGTCCGGAGCCCGGTGCTGCGGCCATTGAACAGGCGAGGGCGGCGTTGAGGGCCGCGGAGCGGCCGATCCTGCTGGTCGGCGGAGAATGCCGGACGGCATCGTTCCGCCAAGATCTGATCGCGTTTTCCGAGAAATGGAACGTGCCGGTCATCACTATGAACAAAATGCAGGACCAGTTCCCGAACTCTCACCCGCTGTGGGCCGGTCAGTTCGGGTTCTTCACGTCTCAGCCTCATGTGAAACTGCTCGAACGCGCCGACCTCGTCGTTGCCATCGGAACACGTTTGGGCGATCTGTCCTCGCTTGGCTTCGCATTTCCGAGACAGGCCGAGCCGCGCCAGCCGCTAGTCCATGTCTATCCGGATCCCGACATGCTCGGAAAGCGCGTCCGGACCGACGTCGCGGTCGTATCTGGATCGCACGCGTTCGTGTCGGCCATGCTCGCCGCGCCCGCTACGGCGCGGGCCCGCACCGAGTGGTCCTCCGCGGCTGCCGCGGCGCGGACGGCCACGCATGGTTGGCCTCGGTTCGGCGTACCATCGGCGGACGTCTTCGGTCACGCGGTGGCGGCCATCGCCACGCACTTCAGGCCCGATGGCATCGTCACGACGGACTCGGGCAATTTCGCCGGATGGGTCCATCGCATCTTCAGCCTCGAGCCCACCGCGCGGCTGCTCGGCTCGGCTTGCGGGGCGATGGGCAGTGGGTTCCCGTCCGGGCTCGCTGCCAGCCTTCGCTTTCCGGAGCGGCAGGTGGTCACCTTCTGCGGAGACGGCGGCTTCCTGATGACGGGCAATGAGCTTGCGACGGCCGTCGCCAGAGGCGCGAACCTCACGATCGTCGTATCCAATAATCGGTCCTACGGGACCATCCGGTCGCACCAGGAGCGAGCCTTTCCCGGTCGTCCGTACGGTACGGATCTTTCGAATCCCGACTTTGCCGCTTTGGCGCGCGCCTTCGGTGCGACCGGCTTCGTCATCGAGGACGCGGAACGTGCCCCGGGGAACGTCGCGGAGGCGATGACGACCAAAGGACCGGTCGTCATCGAAGTGCGATCGGACGTGCGCCAGACGCTCGACAAATCACTGGCCGCCTTACGTTAGGCCAGTTCGGGATTGACGCCCAAGGAGAAAACACGATGCACGCGATCGCAATCGATCAGCCCGAGGTCACGATGTCTTGGCAGGGCGTCGTTCGCTTCTTGCACAAGACCCCGCGCGCCTTTTTGCCGATGCGCTCGTTTCCCTCGCTCGAGCTCGTCGCTGGGCGCGGTATCGAGGGAGATCGATATTTCGTCGGCCACGAAACAGGATTCTACTCCCACAAGCCGGAGGATGGACGCCAGGTCACGCTGTTCGAGATGGAGACGCTCGAAGCCCTGCAACGCGACCACAAGATCGAGTTGCCGCCCGAGGAACATCGCCGCAACGTGACCGTCGAAGGCGTCCCGCTCAATCATCTCGTCGGCCGTCGCTTTCGGCTCGGAGACGCGATTGTCGAGGCGACCCGCCTTTCAACGCCGTGCCGGCACATCGAGGAGATACTCGGCAAGTCCGTCTTCGATCCGTTGATCAACCGGTCGGGGCTGAACTGCAAGATCATCGCAGGGGGCACGCTACGCGTAGGCGACGCCGTGAGGCCGATCTAGATGGCGAAGGCGATCAAGACAGTCTCCATCGTCGTCTCGAAGGTCGAGGATCTCGGCAACGACACCAAGCGCTTCACGCTGGTCGACCAGGACGATTGGGAGCTGCCACCCTTTCGGGCCGGGGCCCATATCGACGTTCACCTGGACCAGGGTCTCGTCCGGACCTATTCGCTCTGCAATGAACCGGACGATGATCGGCGCTACGTGATCGCGGTGAAGCGCGAACGCGAAGGACGCGGCGGCTCGAACTTCCTGCACGATCGCGTGGAGGCGGGACAGCCGATTTCGGTCTCGCTGCCGCGCGGCGGGATCGCACTGGACCAGGAGGGAACGAACGTATTCCTCGCGGGAGGCATCGGTGTAACCCCGTTCATCTCCGCAATTCGGCATCTCGAACGACGAGGGCGCTCGAACTATGTGCTGCACTGGACCAGCCGCGGACGACCGGTCCTGACCGACATGATCGCGCCGGCAATCGGAGCAGGCCGTGTCCGCCTCTACGACACGACCGCGCAGGCCAAGCCCGTCATCGCCGAAATTGTCGGGGAATTTGCCAGATGTGGCCTAGCGGCCTGCTGCGGACCCGCAGCGATGCTGAAGGCTTTCGAAGATGCCGTCTCGGCCTGGCCGGAAGAGCGCAAACACATCGAGATGTTCACCCCGCCCAAGGCCATCGCCCGAAGCGACGTGCCTCCCTACGAGCTGTATCTGTCGGCGAGCCAGAAGCTTGCAACTGTCACGCCAGATGTTGGTCTTCTCGGAACGCTCGATGCCCTCGGCGTCGAGGTCCCCGTGTCCTGCGGCGGCGGCATCTGTGGCGCCTGCCGCACGCGCTGGACCGAGGGGCCCCCCATCCATCGCGATCGCGTGCTTTCGCCTGCTGAGCGGCAGAATGAGCTCATCGTCTGCGTGGGCGATTGCGCCGGACAACGGCTAGTGCTGGATCTGTGATCAGTCGGCACCCGTTCTAAGGTTTGAACTATCGGTGGTTTGGTGCGAGATCGATGCGGGCAGTAACTTGGGAAAGAGCCGAGCGCAATGACACTCAACCTCAAATTCCTTCGCGTGCAGAGCGGCATGACGCTGGAGCAGCTTGCCGCCGATTCCGGTTTGACCCGCAGCTATCTTTCCAAGCTGGAACGCGGGCTCTCCTCTCCGTCGATAGGCTCCGCCCTCAAGATCGCCGCGGCTCTCGGAACGACCTTGGACCGCTTCTACGGCCAGCCGGACGACCACGACCCGATCACGATTGTCCGCGCGAAGAACGGGAAGGCCGGCGACGTCGACACGCACCTGTCGCTAGTCGCCGGTCTGGCTCCCGACCGCACCATGCGCGCCTTTATCGTGCGACCGACCAAGACGGCGAAACGCGGTCGCATCATGAGTCACCACGAAGGTGAGGAAATCCTGTTCATTCTCTCCGGCCGGATCGAGCTCGTCATCGGAAAGCGCAAGGAGACATTGAAGCCGGGCGATTGCGTCCAGTTCGACTCCACGATTCCGCACAAACTGACGCAGGTGTCTTCCGAACCAGCCTCGGCGCTCGTCGTGATAGCGACCAAAACCAACTAGAGGTGCCGATATGCCGATGATGCTGCGGAAGAAGGACTTCTACGCCGGGCTGCTCATGGTGCTGCTGGGCGCCGGGATCGGCGTCAACTCAGCAACATATTCGCTCGGGACCTTCGCGCACGTGGGACCGGGCATGTTTCCGTTGATGCTCGGCCTCATGATGGTTCTCGTCGGAGCCCTGATCTTCGTCACCGGATTGGCGACGCCTCTCGAAGAGGGAGA
This sequence comes from Bradyrhizobium sp. 76, assembly GCF_023073025.1. Lineage (NCBI taxonomy): Bacteria > Pseudomonadati > Pseudomonadota > Alphaproteobacteria > Hyphomicrobiales > Nitrobacteraceae > Bradyrhizobium > Bradyrhizobium sp. 76. The sequence continues at coordinate 13,345 of NZ_JADPIS010000021.1, read as the reverse complement.
GCGCGTCTTGCCCGCGGCGATGGAATGGCGTGGCTGGGCCTGCATCCTCGCGGGTCCTCTGATGTTCGTCCTCTTCGGCCTCTATTTCGGAATGGCCGCGGCCACCTTCATGTGCGTCTTCGTCTCCGCGCTCGGCGACAGGACCGCCACGCTGAAAGGATCAGCCGTCCTGGCCGCGGTCGTCGCGGTCGTCGGCTGCCTCCTCTTTTCCTACGTGCTCAAGGTTCCTTTCCCGCTGTACCGTTGGGGGTTTTAGATGTTCGCGAGCGCGCTTTCCGATCTCTGGTACGGCTTTGGTGTCGCTTTCGAGCCGCAGAATTTCATGTGGTGTTTTGTCGGCGTCCTCGTAGGTAACATGGTGGGCGTGCTGCCGGGAATGGGGCCACTCGCCACCATCTCGGTGCTGCTGCCGCTGACGTTCGGCATCAAGCCGGTCGGCGCCATCCTGATGCTGTCAGGGGTTTTCTATGGGGCCCAATACGGCGGCGCGATTTGTTCGATCCTGCTCAACTTACCGTGCCATCCGCCGCACGCGGTGACGTGCCTCGATGGGTTTCCGCTGACGAAGCAGGGCCGCGGCGGTGCGGCGCTCGGCATCACGGTCCTATCGTCGTTCGTCGGCGCTTCCTGGGGCATCCTGGAAATGATCTTTCTGGCTCCGGTGCTGGTGAAGGTCGCGCTGGAGTTCGGTCCAACTGAAATATGCTCGCTGATGCTTCTGGGCCTGCTCGCCGGTTCGACGCTGGCGAAAGGCTCGCCTCTCAAAGGCATCGCCATGACGTTGCTCGGCCTGTTTCTAGGAATCGTGGGAACGGATGTCGAGACCGGCTCGGAGCGCTTCACCTTCGGCATCCCGAATCTCCTTGACGGCATCGAACTCGTCGGACTCGCTCTCGGCCTATTTGGTATCGCCGAGTTCATGAAGAGCGTGAACCAATACTCCGAGGTGAACACGCGCTATTCGAAAGTCGGTTTGCGCGATCTGCGCCCATCACGCGACGAACTGCGCCGTTCCATCCCTGCGATGTTGCGCGGCACCGTCATCGGGAGCCTTTGCTCGCTCATTCCGGGAACGGGACCAACGATCGCTTCCTTTATCTCCTACGCAGCCGAGAAAAAGGTTTCCAAGACGCCGGAGAAGTTCGGCACCGGCATGATCGAAGGCGTCGCCTGTCCAGAGGCGTCGACGCATTCGTCGGTACAGGGCGACTTCATTCCGACAATGAGCCTTGGTATTCCCGGGGACGCAGTCATGGCGCTGATCCTGGGTGCGCTGATGATTCAGGGCATCGTACCCGGTCCCCAACTGATCAAAGAGCACCCCGACATCTTTTGGGGCCTGATCGCGAGCTTCTGGATCGGCAACGTCATGCTGGTCTTGCTCAACGTCCCGCTGATCGGGCTGTGGGTCAAGCTCCTCATGATTCCGTATAAATATCTCTATCCAAGCGCGCTGTTCTTCGTCGCGATCGGCGTCTACTCGACCAACAACGACATGTTCCAGGTCGGCGAGACCGTCGTCGTTGGATTGATCGGCTATCTACTCCTGCTGCTCGATTTCCACCCGGCCTCGATCCTCCTCGGCTTCGTGCTGGGGCCACGACTTGAGGAGAACTTCCGCCGTTCGCTGCTGGTCTCGCGCGGTGATGCCATGATTTTCGTCGAGCGGCCGATCAGCGCGTTCTTTCTTTTTCTTTGCGTGACGCTTCTGGCGGCGCAGGTCTATGTGCGTTTGCGCAAGCCGAAGGCTCCTGCGGCGCTCGACAATGCGGAGGGGAACGCCGTCTCGACCGCCCGGCCTGCCGAGTGAGCTTCATTCGTTCAAGAGCAGGTCGCTTCGCGGGCCAATAAAGACGACAGGCACTCCAGGCAACAAGAGCCCCAAGATGAGGCGTATCTTGACGAACGCGCCACCCGCGCGATGGCGCAGCATCGGCACGCCAGCAAACGCAAGGTGCAGGTGATGATCACGATCGGCGAAACAAAGGGAAAAGTAGTATCGCAGGCATGAAACTGGTCCGGTAAACTGCAGTTATCTGGCACTGTTGGATAGGCCAGCCTTGCCCTTAATCGAACTCGTGAACCCTGCCACTGGAATAGGGGAAGTTGTCATGAGCAACGAAAGTGCTCACGTCAACACGGAAATCGCAGGCGATGCGCCCGTCTACAAGACCTGGATGTGTGCGCTGTGCGGGCTCATTTACAACGAGCGAGACGGATGGCCTGACGAGGGCATTGCGCCCGGCACCCGCTGGGAGGACGTGCCCGCAGATTGGATCTGCCCCGAATGTGGTGCTGGCAAGAGTGAATTCGAGATGACCGAGGTCTGAACCAAGCCTGTTGATGCTGCGCGACCCAAGGGTGCACAGCGTCCTGCAATAGCCAAGGAGTTGTCATGTACGTCCCTCCGCACTTCGTTGAGGCTCGCGCCGAGGTGCTTCACGATCTCATTGAAAATAATCCACTCGGCATCCTCTTTACGAACGGGAAGAGTGGACTCGACGCGAATCATATTCCGTTCGAACTGCATGCGCACGAAGGTCGGCAGGGCGTGCTTCATTCGCATGTAGCTCGTGCGAACCCTGTTTGGCAGGATCTCGCCACCGGTGATGAGGTTCTGATCGTCTTCCGCGCCGCGGATGCCTACATCTCGCCGAACTGGTATCCGAGCAAGGTCGAGTTCAAGAAGCAGGTCCCGTCGTGGAACTACATGGTTGCGCATGTGTACGGACGTGTCACGATCCGCGATGATGAGCGTAACGCCGCGGCATGGTCGCGCGCCTGACGCGCATTCATGAGGCGAAACAGGCCGATCCTTGGAAGATGACCGACAGCCCCAAGGACTACATCGACACGATGCTCAAGATGATTGTCGGCATCGAGATCGAAATCACACGCTTGGTCGGCAAGTCGAAGCTCAGCCAGAACAAAGAGGTCCGGGATATCGTCGGCGCCGGCAATGCCCTGAAGGCACAGGGCAACATGATCGGCGACGCGATGCTGGCCGTTGCCGCCGTCAAGGCGGAGCAGGCCTCATAGCCAGAGATCCCAAAAAACGACCATCGCGGCGACGCCGATCGTCGATACCGCAACGATCTCCGATCGAAACACCTCGGTTGACCTGCTCATTTTGGCGGCCTTGCGCTCCAACGTACGCATCCGGCCTGTCAATCGGCGTTGGACTGGGACCCCCCGTATTGCCTCACTTGCAGATGTTACCCTGGCGGCGCCGTGGCCGATGACGATCCGAGGTCGCCTGATGGGTCGCGCCAGGTAGCTTTCCCGGCTTGCTCGATGAGAGGGGCTGTGGGCGGGTCGGGCCCTACATAGCCCGAGCCGTCCACAACCCCGGGCAATGGGGCTGCGGTCGTGACGTCCGCAAGCGGCTCCTTCGCGAGCAACTGCTTAACAGTCTTCCGTCGAAGCACCCTCAGCAGACGCTGCACAATAGAATGCTGCGTCGGCCCGAAATCCTCGGGGTATTTCTCGCTCAGCCGGCAGACAATGGCGAGCGCAGTTAGCTGCGGCTGCTCGGCGAGCCAACCCTCGATCACAGCAATATGCGGATCGAGCTTGGACGGCATGCGAACCCTGGTTTTGTAGGGCCGACGGGTGCGCCGGTGTGTGGCACGTGGCTCGCCGGAGGTCGTCGTCTTGCCGAGCGTCTTCGCAAAGGTGGCTGTGGTGGCTGGCGCGGTGCTCGTGCTGGCGGCTTGCAGGCCGCGCACTTGTCCGGCACGACGATCGACGCGATTGCCGAGTTCGTCCTGGGTCGCGCGAATCTCGGCCAACAGCCCGACCGGATCGAGCGAGCGATACTGATCGCGCAGCCGCTTCTTTACGGCTGCGGTGACCTTGGGATGCGCCAATGCACGCTCATAGGGTGTTGATGGGAGATGATAGCGCTTGATCACTTTAGCCCCTTCGCGGCGCTTCTCCTTCAGCTTGAATGACGGCTGGAAGAAGTTGACGTAGAGCCTTGCCGCCGCATAGCGGCGACCCATCACGCGCGCCGTCTCGACGCCATCGAAGCGGCCATAACCCATGAGGCGGCGGACGACGGCACCATTCTTCTGCTCGACGAACGCCTGATCGTTCTTCTTGTAGGCGCGCGAGCGTGTGACTTCGAGCTTCTGTTCGCGACACCATGGCACTACGACATCGTTCATGAAGGCGCTGTCGTTGTCGAAGTCGACGCCGCGCAACAGCCAGGGGAACAGGCTCTGTGCGCGGTTGATCGCCTCGACGACCAGCGAACCTTCCCGCGTCACCAACGGCAGACACTCCGTCCAGCCCGTGGCGACATCGACCATCGTCAAAGTCTGGATGAACGAGCCAGCCACCGACGTTCCGCCATGGGCGACCATGTCGACCTCGCAGAAGCCAGGCGGCGGGCTGTTCCAGTCATTGAACGTGCGGATCGGGACCTCGCGCCGGATTGCCGAATAAAATCCGGCACGGCGTCGCCTGCCACCGCTCGCCGCGACCTTCACGTCCACGAGCAGGCGGTCGATGGTTGCGGGGCTGATCGAGAGAACACAGTCACGATCCGCCTGGCCAAGTCGCAATCGGCCATGTTGCTCGAGGGCAGGCAGCAAGGTCGGGATCATCACCTTGAGCCGCTTGCCGCACACCCGATCCGACGCCTCCCACAGCGCCGTCATCGCGTCCTTGATCGTCGCACCATATCTACGCTTGCGCTCTCGCGGTGCCTCAACTGCGCCGGGCCCAACCGTTGCGCGTCGCCGGAGTGCGCGCACCGCATGCTTGCGATGCCAGCCCGTCGTCGCGCACAGCTCGTCAAGGATCCGCCCCTTCTCCGCTCGTTTGGCCGATCGGTAACGTTCCATCACCGCCGACACCACCTCGCGCCTCGCGCCCATGCTGATCTTTCCCGCCATGGAGGCCACCGAACCAATTTGGTGGCGCCGCTGCATTCATCGGCGAGAAGTTGTCCAGTAACATTCTGGGTGAGGCAATGCGCCCCCGATCGGCGTCCAAAGGGGGCTCTGACGCAATTTTGGTGCAGCACTGGTCATGTGGCACCGATTAGTCGAGCCTGCAGCAAGTCGAGCTTGGCGCGTCCGTACATTTGGCGCTTCACCAGTTTAAGCCTGGTGATCTGGCCCTCGGTCTGTCCGTTGGACCAGGACGTTGTGATCGCTGCGCTGACGGCGGCCTTGTCCTTGATGACTCCGTTAGCGAAAGACATGACGAGGCTTGCGCGTGCCCGTTCCAACCATGGTTCAAGCTCTATGTGAGCCTTCTTGCGGATCATCGCATGGAAAGCGGCTATGATCTCTCGAGCTTCCACTAGAAGAGGAACGCCTTGCTCGATCGCCGCAATGGTGACGGTCTCTGACCTTGATAGTGTATCGCGGCCATTGGTCATCAGGCGGGCGATAGTTCTCGCGGACGGTACGCGCTGCAGGCTCTGAGCATCGGGCATTTCGGCACGCCGACGGCGTGTCGCCCATTCGGTAACGACTCGCACCGAGCCTCTAAATCCCCGCGCCTTGAGGCAACGCCACAGGTCGGCGCCATTACAATGGCCAGCGGCCCACTGAACATCGAGCCATGGCAGGTAGTGCTCGAGCGAGCTCTCGCGCACCCTGAACACGTCGGATCGCTGACCTCGCAATACCCTGCGGATGAGGCCCCGGCTATGGCCGGTGAGCCGTACGATCTCCTTTATGGAGATGCCCGTCTCAGCCTGTTTGAGGATTGCCGCGTTGGTGTCTTCTCGCCGAAGATAGCCCTCATATTGTATGCGCTCGGCGGCGGTCAATAAAGTGGGATTTATGGTGGCGGAGCCGACCGCGACGCGGACCTGGCGCATGGATTTGCGAACCGCATCCAGGAAGGCGTGGCTGGCGTTCTCCATGAGGTGCCAACGGTCGGCGACCTGGGTGGCATGCGGGAGTGCCTTGGCCACAGCAAGGGCATAACCACCGCCGCGGTCACGCGCGACCACAGCGATTTGTGGCTGCCCCGCGAGCCAGGCCTGCGCGGTGGCCGGCTCTCTGTCGGGTAACAGGGCGATAGGCCGTCGCCGCTCGAGGTCGCAGACGATCGTTCCGTAGCGCTGATTGCGCCGCCAGGCCCAATCGTCGATGCCGATAACACTCGGCGCAGCAAAGGGCGGACATCCGCGCCTTCTAACCACCCGAAGCAATGTGTCGTTGCTCACGGGCAGCATAAGTCGACGGGCAAAACTCGCCGCCGGGCGGCCACCCAAGGCGAGGCCAAGGTGATGGACGATCAGATCAAGCCGGGTCGTTCGCCGCGCCCACGGTGCTAGAGCGCCGTCATCGAAGCGCTCGGTGAAAATACGCCGACCGCAGAGAGCAGTAACGCAGCGGAAGCGGCGCGCCACGACCACCAAGCGAACCTGCCGCCCCGCAAGCGGCAGATCGGTTAGGCGCCGCCGATATCGGCTATGGATCCGCCCAGAACTGGTCCCGCATCCGGGACAGAGACTCGTCCCGCTCGTGGGACGCACGGTGATCACGGTCGTAGCGCCATCACAAAAGGCGCTTTCCACGTCAAACCCGTGAGGGACCAGAGCCGACGGACGTAGTGCTCGCTGCATCATATTGATTCCTTTGTGAAACCAACACGAGCCGGCGCTTGAACTTCATCAAAAGTGATGGTGTGGAACGGCCCTTCGAACCGGCATCAAAAGTGCCTAACGTGGTCGCTTGGCGGCCCGTGCTGCGTCATTTCAAAGGAAGCTGAATTTTATAGAGATGATGATCGAAAAAGCGACCGTCGTGTCACGCGTGTCAGAGCGTGTCACCTGACACACTTTCGGTCCAAACTCCCCATGTCTCACCTCCCCGCAGCCTGAAAGGCTGCGGGTGGCACGGATGGACTGGGAACGGGTAGAGAAGATGGTCAGATCATCTGTTCTTAGCCTTGAAGCGGTTGTGCCTGTCCCGGCTCGACTGGTCCGTTAAAGAACCGCTCTTCAAAGATCATCCGCGGTCCGCTGCCGCTCATGGCGTGAGCCGTCGCCAATATCAAAAGGGGGCGGGTAACATCGTGTGGCCAAAGGAGGCGGCTAACTTGCTAGGAACCACGCACTTCTTAAAAGTTCAAGGGTTTGGCGGGAGGTCGAAATGGTTCCGTTGGAGGTATTGGACGGTCAGAGAGTCAAGGTGCTGATCGTTGAGGATGAGTTCTTTATCCGCGAAGATTTGGCTGATCAGCTTCGTGGCCTCGGCTTTGAAGTCATTGAAACCGCATCAGCCGACGACGCTCTGCAATACATAGGGAGCGGAGAGCGGATTGACGTGCTGGTCACCGACATTCAGATGCCTGGAGATCTCGACGGACTAGCTTTAGCTGAAAGACTTCGAGCCGAGCAACCAATGTTGCCTATCGTAGTTGCCTCTGGGAACGTAGCATTGGAGAGCGTCGCGAGCCGAGTAGGTAAGTTCGTCAGCAAGCCCTACGACCCCAAACGCATCGGCAAGCTGATCGCTGAGATACTCGGGATGACGCTGTAACGCAGCATGAAGACAGCATGTGTTTTAGTCGTGGAGCACAATGTGCTGGTGCGACATCCGCTCGCCGAATACCTCCGTGAATGCGGCTATCGGGTCCTAGAAGCGATCACTTACGACGAAGCGCGTGAGTGCCTCCGCGATGACAGGCATGCCATCGACGTTGCGCTGATCGACATGAACGAGCCCACCAACGCCGGGTTCGCGCTCTCGACGTGGATCAAAACCAACTACCCCAGCGTGAAGACGCTGCTGGGCGGGACAATCGCTAAGGTTCTCGCATTGGCAGGCGACCTCTGCCAAGAGGGACCTCCTGCGTCGAAGCGGCTGGACCATCGTCCTGTTCTTGACCACATTCGACGGCTCCTCGCAGCAAGAGAGCGTTGAGTGCCCGCCACGCTCCTAGTCTCCCTTTATCGCTTCGGGTCACAGGCCCGATAGGTCTGCTTCGCCTGCGGGAGCAGACCTCCGTAGAAGCAAAGATCGCTCCATGGCTTAGCCGACCAATTCCGGGAATTGGACGATTCTATTGGTCGCGTCGCCCATGGTAGGAGGGCGCGGAGCGGGAGCGCTTCCTCTGCGCAGATTGGGTCACGCCGCGCACTGAAAGCCGTCGCGCCGGTCCGTTACTGCTTCGGGCGGGGATTGGCGCGGCGTCTCCCGCTACCCGCCATCCAACGGAAAGCCGTCATGACCAATCAACCTGACCAGACGATCAGCGTGGGCGACTTGCTTGCGCTGTCTGAAGACGCCCGCCTAGGGCGTGCCGCCGATGCGCTCGAAAAGATCGCGGCTGCGGCGCGTCAACTTGGGCGCCTAGCCGACGCCATGGAGACGCTGACCGCTTTGCTCGCGAGTTGCATCGGCGTCGGGTCCGCTCGGTGCTACGCCGAAGGGGAGCGGGTTAGCAGTGAAGCTCCGCTCAACTATCTGCGCACCGGCAACGGCGCCAAACCGTTTGCGTGTGACGCCGACAACGCGGAGAGCGGCGATGAATGATCGTGCCACGATAACAGCGCTCAACGATCTCGCCGATACACTGAATGAGGCCGCCGCGACGCTCGATGCAATCAGCCGCAGCGCTGTCGCGAGCGGGCTCTTGCCGCACGTTGCCCCGGGGCTCGCCAGTCGCGCGCATGGTCGAGCAGGGTGAGCGGTACACCGCAATGATGCCGCAACCCGCTGAGCGCTCGAAGCGGACACCGCCGAAAGTATAGTTCAAGGGCAGGCCGCGCAGCATATTCGCTGCGCAGCTCTGTTTTTGTCAGCGCTGGTGACCCAAGCCGATGCCCAAGACGAGGGCCTTCTGACGTAGCGAACCGATGGTGCGCTTCATCTCCTTCGAGATTTTCAGGACTGGCGTTCGATCCTTCGAGTGCTTCTTAAGTGACCGCAAATCAGCGGTCGTCCATTCGCGGCGCATCAACTTCTTCTTCTTGGCGGGACGTTTCAAGTTAGCTCCTTAGTTCTTCGATGGACGGCGCTGTTAGCACAGCGACCGCGATCTACAAACTAACAAGTAGGTAATAACGCACCATGTCTACGATCAGCGTGACAGTTGATGCCAGCAAATTGGAGAAGTGGGCAACTGAGCTATCCGCTCGCGGCATGCGCAATGCCATTCGGCGCGCTGTCGATAGGTCCGCCATGGCGGCGCGAAAGATCGCGCTCGACATCATCGCAAAAGACATCGGCGTGCCTAAGGCGCGCATAAAAGACGGTGTGACCAAGGTCAACGCACGACGCAAACCAGCCGCGCGCCGTTGCCGCCATTCGGCGTATGCGCGAACGTTTCAAGAAACCGGAAATGACGCCAGCGGAGCTATTGCTCGTGATGGAGGCTGCGGGACTGATCGAGACGGTTGACGTGCTAAGGCCACATGGCGTTGACGTACTAAGGCCACATGTCGAATCTCTCTAGCCCTTGACGATTTGGTGATTAATTTGACGCAGCTTTCGGTAGATTCTGGCGCAAATCAGATTCGGATATTCCATAATGAAGGTTATGGTCGCGCTTGCGTCGAACCGGCGCTAACGAACGCATCGGTGATAGCGTCATGGCCTGCATCGGCTCCTCGACCGTGCGGATTGGAGGTGGCTCCTGTAAGGGTGCGCTGCGCTGAACTTTTGCAGGTCGGCCCGATTCAGGGAGACGGTGGCGAGAGATGTCGACGTCTGAAGAGGCAGGTCACGCGGACATAAAGAAGGACAAGGGTGAGCGCCGTAGGGCACACAGTAGGGGCCAAGCCGGCGACCGCGGTTGGCATAGAACAGACATGGCCGAAGTTGAGTCTCACAAACCGAGTTGTTGGCTCCGTGCGGCCGATCTAAAGGAAATTGATGATCGAAATTTTCGGCCAGGCGTCCGTTCGCCGCGCGGCTTCGATCTTCGCCGACCAAGCGTCAATGAGATTGCCGAGTACCAATCGGCCGTTGCCACGGATATCCGGCCATTTCATAGTGGGTGTTCCGAGCGGCAGTGAAATCACTCCATGCGCCGCGGAGAGCAGGGCCGTTGCCAGTCGTTGCGTTAGCATCGGCGTTGTCTCCACACCCAGCTCGGAGAGATACTCGCTGATCGAGGTCACAAAAATCCCAAATCCCCGCCGCGCAATGTCGGTCTGCCCGAAATAGACGCCATCAGGAAAGCGTCTGTCCTCGACAGTCCCAGCCATCGAATAGAGCGAGCGGAAGTGATCGGGGTTGTCGACCCAGTAGTCGATATAGGTCTCCATGACACGCCGCAGCCGCGCCTCGCTGTTGGAATGTCGCGCGCGGACGCGCTCGAGCCGATCCGCCATTTCCTCAAGATTCCGTTCTTTGACCGCCAGCAACAGAAGTATCTTGGTCGGGAAGTACTTGAGGACCGTGCCCTTCGAGTAGCCAAGCGCGTCGGCAATCTTCTGGATTGACACAGTTTCGAGGGTGCCCGTCGCGAATTCCCTGCGCGCAGTTTCAAGGATGCGTACCTGCAACGCCTGCTTGTCAGCTTCCTGGCGCGCGCGGCGCTGAAACCGCCGCGCGCTCTCGGGATTTCCTGACCGCTTGATCGACATTTTCCGAATCTCCGCCGGTCTCTCCTTGCCGCTACGTCACTGGAATCACAAGCAAAGAAAGATCGTTCATTCGCGGCTTGCCGCGCTTAAGATAAATGACTATGGTCAATTAACTAGAAACGGCAGACAGTAGGAGGGAGCAATGGGGATGTTGGCGCTCGATCATGCCTGCAGTGACTTCGATCCGTTCGGCGCGGATACCCGCGCCGATCCATACCCGGCCTATGCCGAGCTTCGCGCCGCGGGGCCGATCATCCGTCTTGAGAAGTACGGCATCTTCGCCGTGCCCAGCTTCGCCGAGGTCAAGGCAATCTTCGCCGATCATGTGAACTTCAGTAATGCCGGCGGTGCTGGACTAGCCAACTACTTCAAGGAAAAGCCCTGGCGCCCACCGAGCATCGTCCTTGAGGCGGATCCGCCGCTGCATACGCGCACCCGTAAAGTGCTGGCGCGGATCATGTCGCCTGGCGCGATGCGGAAGTTGGAAGATGCGTTCAAGGCCAAGGCCGTCGCGCTGGTCGACGACCTCGTCGAAAAGGGGTCGTTCGATGCGATCCGCGATCTTGCAGAAGTGTTCCCGCTGACCGTGTTCCCGGACGCACTCGGCATCGACAATGAGGGCCGCGAAAACTTCCTGACCTATGGCGCGATGGTGTTTGCCGGCATGGGGCCGGAGAACGACTACTTCCGAAGCCTGATGGCCCATGCGCCCAAGGTGCTGCCCTGGGTCGCCGCGAAATGCCTGCGGCAGGCGTTGGCTCCCGGCAGTTTCGGGGCGCAGGTCTATGAGGCGGCGGATACCGGCGAAATCACAGAGGAAGAGGCGCCGCTGCTGGTCCGATCCTTTCTCTCGGCCGGACTGGATACCACCATCAGTGCCATCGGCATGGCGCTCTACAGCCTTGCCCGTCATCCCCAGCAGTGGGCCATCCTGGCCGCCAATCCGTCGCTGGCGCGCGCGGCGTTCGACGAGACCCTGCGCTACGATTCGGCGGCGCCGTACGTATTCCGGACCACGCCGCACGAAACCGAAGTCGCTGGTGTGCCGATCGGCAAGCACGAGAAGGTGTTGCTGCTGATTGCATCGGCAAATCGCGACGACGCGCGGTGGGGGCGAGCCGATCAGTTCGACATCACCCGGCGCGTCGCCGGACATATCGGGTTCGGTACCGGCATCCACGGCTGCGTCGGTCAGATGGTCGCACGGCTCGAAGGCGAAGCCGTACTGGCAGCTTTGGCTGGGCGTGTCGCATCGATTGAGATAGCAGGCGAGCCGCTCTACCGGGACAGCAGCGGATTGCGTGCGCTCAGCTCGTTACCAGTGCGCGTTGTCACGCAGCGGTCGCGCCGGGGCTCACGTTAGCGGCCGCCAAGCCTAGGGCGAAGTCCGCTAGAACCGACCTAATTCCAACACCGGATCCGGTGGCACTGCTTCTCGTCGCCTGCAACGATGATGACGCGGGAACAAGGATATTGAGAGGGCAACAGTCGCTGCTAGGTATAACCAATTGATTTCAATGGCGTTTTCGATTCGCATAACATAGATTATGGAATATTTCGACGGATCCGCACGTTCGGATTTCAGATTTGGAAGCCCACAGGTGGAAATCCCATGTGGACACGCACATTCCGCTCTGGCGCCGACACACCAATACGGTTCAATCGCGACTCAGCGACGAATGAGATCAACGCGATGAGCTTCAAAGCGGCAGCCACGAATGGCGCATACGAGCCTACCTTACATTGTCCGAACTGCAATCACGAAATTCGACTGACGGAATCGCTTGCCGCGCCGCTGCTCGAGCAAACCCGCCGTCGCTTCCAGGAACAGCTCGCGGGAAAAGATGCTGAAGTCGCCCGCAAGACTGAGGCGCTCCGTCTGGAACGCGAACAGCTCACCAAGGACCGCGAGGCGGTCGAAGACCAGGTCGCGAAACGATTGACGGCCGAACGCGAGCGGATTGTCGCTTCTGAAGCCAAGAAGGCGCGCGAAGCCTCTGCCGCGGAACTATCAGCGAAAATTAATGAGGCTGCCGAGCTCCGTCAGCTTCTGGAGGCGAATAACCGCAAGCTGGCCGAAGCCCAGCAGGCTCAGGCTGAACTTATTCGCAAGCAGCGCGCGCTGGACGATGAGAAGCGTGAGTTGGACTTGACCATCGAAAAGCGCGTTCAAGCCTCCGTTGCAACGGTTCAGACCAAGGCCAGGCAGGAAGCCGACGACGCTGCCAGGCTTCGCGTTGCCGAAAAGGATCAAACGATCGAGTCGATGGCACGTACGATCGAGGAACTCAAGCGCAAGGCGGAGCAAGGTTCGCAACAGGCCCAAGGCGAAGTCCTCGAATTGGAACTCGAAGAGCTTTTGCGCAGCCGTTTCCCGACGGATATCATAGAACCAGTCGGCAAAGGCGAGCTTGGCGCCGACGTCATCCAGCAGGTCAACGGCGCCGTCGGGCAGCCGGCAGGCATAATTGTCAATCGGCTTGCAACTTTGACCCCTCATCGGCGTCCAATTTTGGCTCTGACGCAATTTTGGTGCATTGGTGATCATGTAGCGCCGATCAAGCGCGCCTGAACAAGATCGAGCTTGGCGCGCCCGTACATCTGACGCTTGACGAGCTTGAGCTTGGTAATCTGACCTTCGGTCTGCCCGTTAGACCAAGATGTTGTAATCGCAGCGTTGATGGCGGCCTTGTCTTTGGTGATGCCGTTGGCGAAGGATGCGACGAGACTTGCGCATGCTCGTTCCAGCCATGGATCAAGATCCACGTGAGTCTTCTTGCG
>NZ_JADPIS010000031.1:0-910 GCF_023073025.1 Bradyrhizobium sp. 76 | reverse complement strand
GGCGTCAATCTGGCGGTCGCAGCCGGCATCATGGCGGCGATCGGCGACATCGGCCGGTTCAACAGCCCGCAGAAGCTGGTGAGCTATTTCGGGCTGAACCCGCGGGTGCGGCAGTCGGGACTGGGAGCTGCCCATCACGGTCGCATCAGCAAAATCGGCCGTTCTCACGCGCGCGCCATGCTGGTCGAGGCGGCCTGGGCAGCGGCCAAGGCGCCCGGTCCACTGCATGCGTTTTTCGTCCGCATCCGCGCCCGGCGCGGCCATCAGATCGCCGCGGTGGCCGTGGCTCGCAAGCTCACTGTGCTCTGCTGGCATTTGTTGACGAAGGGCGAAGATTACCTGTGGGCGCGCCCAGCCCTGGTGGCCAACAAGACCCGCGCGATGCAACTTCAAGCCGGACATCCGCAACAGAAAGGCAGCCGGCGTGGACCTGCCTATGCCTATAACATCAAGGCGCTGCGCGACCGCGAGATGCTGATTGCCGCCCAGGCGGAGCGAAACTACGAACAATTCGTGTCGCAATGGAAAGCGCGGCGGCCAAGAGCGGGCGCGCGGGCGCCTCAATTCGGCAAGACAACATAGGCAGTCCGGTGACGCTTGCAGCCGACGCGTCACGCTTCGCCACGAGGTCGCCCGCGCCCGACAACCATAATCGCAGCTGACGGCAACTTCCAGCCTGGCCAGTCCCGTTCCATGCAGCGTGCCACCGTGCTCGGGCCGGTCAAGGCCAAGCCTTGCGGTGGCCGCAAGTGCGGCCAGCCTTGACCGGCCCTGCGCGCGGCGGCTGCAAGATTGATGGCCGGGACGGAAGAATGGGCCTGCGGCGCGGCCGAACAAAAGAATGGACGCACGCGATTTCCCAGCAAGCGTCATCTCGATAATGAAAAAATCGCTTGTCCATCTCATCCGT
>NZ_JADPIS010000095.1:0-58309 GCF_023073025.1 Bradyrhizobium sp. 76 | reverse complement strand
CCGACGGTCGCAGGGCTCGCTGCATCATGTTGATTCCCTTGTGAAACCAACGCGAGCCGGCGCCTGAACTTCATCAAAAGTGAGTCAGAGCCAATATTGCAGGCCGAATGACATTCGTGAGATATGCCAAGGCCCCTTGCGCCAAGGGGAAGAGGACAGTGTAGAGCTGATCGAGGTCGATCATGGCGCCTTTATGCGCGATGTTGTTGCGCTGCTTTATGAGCGAACGGCAGATCGCTAAATCAAGTGGGATAGTCTTGTCGAGCCTTTTCACCTCGCCAAGATCAATCTGCTTCAAGATAGCCAGCAATTTTTCGGCACGTCCCTGCTGCGTTGCTGATGGGTTCTTGAGGAGTTGCTCCAACCTCTGCCTGGCTCCAGCCGAAAGGGACGCCTGCAGGAGGTGGTTCTTCTCGTCGGCCGAAAACAGCGGGTCGAAGAGCGCTTTGAACTCGTCGCGAGATTCCAGCTCTTCAAGAATTACGAACCAGAACAGGAATTTCGACTTGGGCTGGGCTGCCCGCATACCTTCAGCGAAGATTGCGGTCAGCGGCGACCAAGACAGTGCCTGCAGCGACGCCTCGCTGACGACGATGAACTCCTCGGATGTCATCGCCGTGCTTATTTCCGGGGAAATCGTGCCGGGCGGCTTGGGCGTTGAATCTCTCAATCCTGGCCAAAGGGCTTCAAGCAGCAGATTGCCGTACCATGGATCGCGTTGGTTGCCTGCCATGGACACGGTGAACGCATCGATCAAGCGCTGGATGAAGTCCTCGGTATCTTGCAGGCTGCGGGCAGCTACAAATTCGAGGGACAACAGATATTTGTCGCCACCTTGATGCGTCAGCAAGAGCCGGCGGAGGGCGGTGCCGAGGACGTCGGCATCGCCGAAGTCGAACGGCTTTGCTCCGAGTGCCACGCCATCGTGCCAGAACAGCCCTTTGCGGTGAGATAGAAATCCGGGACGGGCAATGGCGTGGGAGGGCGCGAAACGAACGGGCACTTCGTAGCAGGTCGACAACGGGTCAGATGATGATGCTGAAGGAGTGATCATGTGTGTTCCGTCGTTTCCGCACTATTGCGGAGTGGCGATGCGTTGATCGTGTCCTGCAGCTTTTGAATTCGAATGAGGATCTCATCGAACGACAGGGGCTTTTCGTCGAACATCATCGGCGCCATTGCGCGATAGTCGGTGCGCAGGTCCTTCAGACGCGCTTCGGAAGGCATCAGCCGCAGCGTGCCTGGCCGCGCCGTTTCGTAACTCGCCCAGCCCGAGCGGAAGAACACCGCTTTGTGCTTTGCGACCTGCTCGAGAAGTCCGGTCTCAGTGGTGGCTGCCTGTCCGTCGTCGGTGTCGAGCAACATCGCAATATCGTAGTAGTGCCGAGAGAAGTATTGCGCCGTCGCCGAATCCTCAGGCCGGTGCGCCTCAGCGTGCAGCGCCGTGGCCTTTTCCCAGAAGGTGCGCCGCGCAGACAGGACCGTGACCGTGCAATCAGGATTCTCGAAGAAGCCTGGAAAGGCATCCGCCGCGTAAGGACGGATGATCTTCTCTTCGGTCGGCCACGGGTCGCCGCGGGCGCCGAACTCCAACTTTACGCGCGGAGTTATGTAGGCCATGCCTTCATATTCCTCCTCGGGCAGCGCAGTAGGATAGTGAAAGTTCACCGTCTGCGGATCGCTTTCGTCGATCTCCAGCGACCATTCGCCGTTCGTCGGCTCACCGAGATGTTTGGCGATCTCGGCGCGTAAGGTGGGCATCAGCTTCTCGACGATGTGCTTTTCGACATCCCGGACGAGGTCGTCGATGAGCTTGCCGGCCTGCTTCCTGCTGATGCCTTCCTGTTCAGGGTCACGATCGCCGGTGTAGCCGAGGTCGGCACGTCAAATGACAGATCAAGGTCTTCGGAGAAGCGGCGAATGGCGCCGAACGCCTTGGATAAGGATGTCCCACCCTTGAAGATCAGGGTGGGCGCCTCCTCGTCCTGCAGCTCGAAGAGGCGCTTCAAAGTCCAGCAGACCCAAAAGTCCTTTTCGATGACGGTATTGGCGACGCCTCGCGCCGCGCCCGTCTCGCCGAACAGAGCTGAGCGCTCGGAGCCGTCAAGGAGCGCCACTTTATCCATCGACCACACCCGACATGCTGGCGATGGAAACGAGTGTTGACCTCATCCATGCGGGCGCCTGGACGGCGCTCGAGGCGAGAGTTTTCTTGTCGCTCGCTGATAGCCTGCGCGCGGCAACACGAGCGACGTCGGTCGCCCGCGCGGGGCCGAGATGCCGCAGCGCCTGAACGAGCATGCCGGCGGGGCTGCCCGGAGCGATGAGATGCTTGGGTGAGGCATGACGCAGGTCGACGACCCGCTTGCCGAGCACGACACGGCGGGAGGGACCATCTGTCAGGTAGGTGCTCCGGGCCGGAATTTGGGTGGACAGGCCGAGCGCGTTTGCCGCGCGGGCGCCAGCGATTTGCACCTGTGACCCGGTCTCCCGGGCGAGTGCCTGCGCGACGTCATCGGGAGCGGGTGAAAGCAGGCCGAGCTTCGGATGCACCTTGGGGAAATCGTAGAGGCCGCGCGCCAGGCGGCGCAGCTTGCCGCCCTTGGTCAGGCGGGACAGCGCCTGATCGACGGCTGCACGACCGGCCAAGCCCAGGAAGTCGCTGGGCGTAAAGACGCCGCCGCGCCCGCCAGCGCGGGCGCGCTTCATAATCCGATCAGGAACTGATGTGACCTTCGCTTTCATACGTCAGAAAATAGTGTGTCCTTTTCTGACATTCAAGCACTGATTACCGCCCTGCCTGACCCGGGTGCCCCGGCTGCGAAATCGGCCTGCTGTAGCAGCTAAACCGGGTGCCCGTTGCGGCCCATAAACGCGATCTGACCCGGCTTTCAGCTCATACAGGGGTGCGGGGACAGGTCAGCGGTCGAGTTGCAAAATACCGGCAACTAACGCCGATATGGCGTATCGACATGGGACCTGGGCTGCCGATTTCTTCGGCCGCCCGTCGGAATGAGAAACGGCGCGGGTACACGATGGCTTCTCTCGATCTGATCGACCTCTTGGCGGGGGCAAATGAAAACCTTGGCATCGAATTCAAGGCATGGATGGACACGAGGAGCCATGACGCCCGGGCGAAGCTTGCCCGGCATATTGCCGCGCTCGCGAACCATGGCGGCGGATATTTGATCTTTGGAGTGGACGATAAGACAAGGAAGCCTCTCGGTGCGACTGACCTCGATCTCGCCCTGTTCGGCCAGGACGCGATTTCAAGCATCGTCAAAAAGTATCTAGAACCGCGGGTCCAGGTCCTCATCGAGCACATACAATACGAAGGGGTGACCTATCCTGTCGTCGTGGTCCCCTCGCACGGCGCGCGCCCCGTTGTTGCGATTGCCGATGGTCCGCAGGACGATCGCGGTCGATCGGTCGGTGTATCCCTGGGATCGATCTACATCAGGATGGCCGGGCCAGAGAGCGCGCCGATCCGAAGCGCCGATGATTGGAATACACTTTTCGATCGTTGCCTTTCTCATCGAAGCGATCTGCTGGGTAAAGTCCTCCGGCAGTCGCTTGCTCATCAGTCGAGACCCGATCAGAAGGTGATCGCTCTCCTGCAAGCCGCCCTTGATGACACGGCTCAGGACTTCACCACACAGACACAGCTGTTGGCGGGTAAAGCTGAACCCAAGTATCGCGACGAAATTATCCGAGCCGGCACGAATTACTCGGCTCTCGGATATGCGCTCGTCGACAGTGAGGGAGACCTTGTCGAGATTTCCAACCCGCGCTCAGTGAACGACCGTGCCTCGGTCGAAATGCACCGATACGCGCACTATGGTTGGGGCTCGTTCTTGCCCCTGAACGTGCCTGAGCGAGCCCCCCAGGTTCGTATGTCCACGCTTGCCGGGCAAGAGGTCACGTATCTTGAAGGAATGCGGGTCGAGAACACCGGGTTGATCAGCAGCGCTTTCGACTACTGGCGGATTTATGAATGCGGAATCGGTGCAAGCGTCGAATCGTTCCGCGACGATTGGCGGCGCGAGGGTGAGACGGCTCCGCCGCACCTCACGCCCTCTTGGATCCTGATCACAATTCACTCGCTGCTCGCTCACGCTCGCCTCGTCGGGCAAGAAGTTCCGGGCGTCACCCAGGTTGTGGTCCGAATGGAATGGCGCGGCCTGAAAGGCCGCATGCTGGCATGGGATCACTTTCGGCATGCGGCCGGCGGCGGGGCACTGGTTGACGACCGTTTTGCGAAGAATGTCACGGTTGGGTGGGCGACCTTGCGGGACAATTATTTTGAAGCACTGCGACGGGCGGCACTTCCGTTTCTCCGCATCTTTGGGACCGCCGGCTGGTTTGACCCAGACGTGTGGTTGACGCGCGAAGCCGTCGAGGCGCAATTCGCTCAGCAAAGGATGAGTACAATCAGATTGTTTGACGAAGACTGAATAGCCGGTGCGTCGCATCCTCGACCTTGTGGATGCTAAACTTGTTCTACCGGACTGGTGTTCACGGAGGGTCGCCGTTGGCCCACATGCGCTCGTTCCACGACTCGGACAACAGCCTGTCGGCTTGTCGGATTAGCGCCTCCCCTTTGGCCCGGGCATCGGCCGACTGAGCGGCCAAGATCGAGGTCATCGCCCTAGACTTGCCTAGTTCCTTGGCGAGGGCCTTGCGGTCGCCTCCGGAGAGGGGCGTCGGGTGGTGCTTCGGCGCCATCGCCCGCGGCCTACTCGAATCGCGGCCAGCAGCCGTCTTCCTCATGGCGTCCCGTCCGCTGTGTGCACGTGTTGTCTAGAAGGCGCTGGCCGACCTCCTTCCAGATTGCGTCCGAACCGTACAAACGCGCGGCATCCGCCTTCTGGATCTCGACGGTCCGGCCGCAGCGCCGGCAGTCCACCCTCAGTAAATGTTGAGGAATTTGGCTAAGCCGCAGCAGGCGTCCGGATGCGGCTGAGCGCGCGGAACCACGGGCGGCGCCAAGGTCGTCCAAGAGCGCCTGCCAGTATTCGGGTGGCAGATCCGCGTCCTGAGCCAGTCCGCGCGCAGCAGGGGCCTTCCTGCCGACCGCGGCGGCCATCTTGTCCATCTGCTTGGGTGTTGGCATGCGCCAGCTCGCGTTGCGGTCGGTCATACCGCAAGGAGAACATACCAAGAACAATGAGTCGAGTCGGAACTCTGACCACGGCCGCTACTGTCCGCTCGCCTCCAATGCGGAGGTTCGCCGAGCATCCGAACGGCTATGGATCAGGCACGCCTACGCCGGGATCGTCGGCGCGGACCGAAGTCTGCAATTGGCTTGGATCCACGTGTTTGCGCTGGGCCCATTCCACGAGGTTCTGCGGCCGATAGGTTGGATCGGCCCGCCATCGTTTGAAAACATTAGCGTCGATGGTCTCGTTGACGTTGGTGTGGATTCCGTCGTCGCGCGCATCCGGCGCAGCGCCAACAGTTCGATAAAATGGCCGTGGGGAAATGATCTGGTAGGCGCCATAGATGAACTCCCCGTAGGAGTTCTTGATCTTCGCGGTGACGTCGTCGCCGTCCAGATCGACTTCCGACCGGAACGCCAGCCCCTGCGATTCCGCCTTCTTCATCAGCCAGCGCAGCGGCGGCTGCGCGAGCAGGTCGGTTTCGTAGCCGCCGCCGACGTTGGCGTGCGCGCCCACGAACCAACGTTGTTCGACGCTCGAAAGCGGTCGCGGCTTGGCGGTGCTGCGATGGACGTCCCAGATCGTAGGGGCGAACTTGGCGCGATGCTCATCGATGGCGAGCGCGTGATAGCCGTTCTGGATCGGAAGGCGCAGTCCCGTCTGCAGATAGTCGAACTGCGAACTGCTGATGCCAGTGAAGTCGCCCGCCGCGATGCCTATCGAGCCGACGGTATCCCACACGCCGACCACTTTGATATTCACGGGCCGCGCGTATTTGAGCAGCCACTTCTCCTGGGGAGATAGCTTGGCAACGTCACCGGTCGCCTCCTTCTCCTTCAGCTTCCAGATCGTCTCCTCGTCGCCCCTTTTATAGCGATCGAAAAGCTCGCTCACGCCGATCGGCGAACCCTGCTGCAGTAGTCCGTCGATTGCTATCAGACCCGCCAGCGCTCTGGCCGTGTACGCGCCGCGGCTGAAGCCGAAGATGAAGATCTCGTCTCCGTCCCGGTAGTTTTCGATCAGCCATTCGTAGGCCAGGCCGATATTGTCATCGAGCCCTTGTCCGAAGGCACCACCGAGAAAACCGTTCACGCCGACGGAATAGTAGATCAGTTGAGCCTTGCCGTCCTTGCTCGTCGGAGCACACAGGGAGCGCATACGCCACACGTTCGTGTTGGTGTCGACGCTGTTCCACGTACCGTCGAGGAAGACCGCCAGGCGCTTCTGCTGCTGATCCGCTCCGGCGAGGTTCGACTGGCTGCCGCCCTTCTCCCCCGGACGGCCGATGAAGACGCCAATAGCGATCATGGCCGCGACCACCACCAGAAGAATGATCGAATGCGCGATCCGCCAGACCCAGTGCCAAACTTTCATGCGTCACCTCCGAATTGTGTCTTCGTGCGTTTCCGCGGCATGCGATGTTCTTCCGTCGTCCCTTGTCGCGTCTCCGGTCCGCAGGGGGCATTCGCGCATGGTGCCGCAGCAAGCGACGCGTCCGCGCAGAGTCTGCCAGAAATCGTCCACCAGGAGGCGCCGGCGATGCTCGAAAATTATCGGACACCCGAGCCCGATGCGGTGGCAATCTCTCCTGAGGAGTGCCCGTCCCCGCCGATCGGTGCGCCCGCAGATGCATGCGCTTCGTCCGTTGCGGAGCATGCCGGTCTTCGAGTGAATCCTGCTCACGGCTACGGCGACGACGCCGGTGTCGAACGCGACCGCTTCGCGATAGGCGGCTCGAAGCTCAAGCTGATCGGCCGCGTTCTCGGCCGCGAGCTCCATTTCACCTGCCTCGCCGTGCGAAAGTTGCGCTTCGCTCGGCCAAAATCCCGTCTCCTCCGCGGTCTCCTGCCAAAGAGCGAAAGCGTGCAGCTTCATCCACCACGCCGCCGCTGTCTCGTCCGTGATGCCTTCGCCAGCACGTAGCCCGATGCAGAAGGATCCGCCGGGATTGATGTGCCGCTCGGGACAGCACGCCGGCAGCGTGCTTCCGACCGATCGCTCGGATATACTGATCTCATCGCCGACATAGACGGCCTTGAGCTGGAACACCCTGGTGAAGGCCTTGCTATTCCGGACCGCGACGATGTCGATCTCCGCCTCACGGGCGTGGACCGACCGTAACTCGGCCCAGGTCGGACAGCATCGTGCGAGCGCATCAAGCGACATGATGGCTGGTCATCCCCGCGCTGGCTTCGGTGATGCCGCGTGAGACCGTGCCGCCGGTTCGCTGCGCAGTATCTGGACTGCGGGGGCTTGTGGCATCATCAGCAGATCAGATGCCGAATCAAAGGACATCAGTCGCCCGGACGAGAAGTGCTTGCGAACGGTGGGGTCCGCGATACCGGCTGCGACCGCACCGAGGCGGATGCCACCATGTTCTATGGCCTGCTGGGTGCGTTCCGCCTGGATGGTAGCGCGGCTCGCCGCGCAGCGGACGCTGTCTTCGCCGCGATGGCCCAAGCGGGTCATCGGTGTCGGGCCGTACTCGATGCCGACGGCGAGATCGATGGCGGCGTCCGATTGGACGACTTCCATACAGAGATCGAAGGATGACCTCATCGCCGAGGCGCATAGCGCGGCCTGCCGCACGCTGCCGGCGGCATCATCGGCACGCTCGCGCTCGCCGACGCAGCCGTGGATGCAGTCTCCGATGAAGCGCACCCGTTTGCCCCCGAAATCATCCTTGAGGACGGAGTTGAGCTCTTCGCGGATGACGTGGACAATCTTGACCGCTTCTCGGATTGTTTGCGAACCGCCTTGAATCGACTCATCGACGAAATTGGTGAACCCGTCGATGTCGGCGAAGATCGAGGCCATTCCCATACGGATCGAGTTCGCGGGGGAAAGTTCGCTGAACTTAACCGAGGACAGTGGCAGCGCGGGCCGCTTGAAGCGGAACATCGTCTCCGAGGAGTCCAACGCGATGGCCGCGGCGGTGCGGTCGATGCTGTCGAACGCGTACTTCCTCGCTGCGGTCGCGATGTAGGCTTCGTCGAGCGTCAAGGTGCCTGCCTGCTTGCGGATCGCGCCGGCGGCGACGCGCTTCTGAGCCGTTTCGGTGAGGAAGATGCCCTGCTCGGCTCCCGACGCGACGAGCTTTGCAGCGTGGTTCGCGGGCCGCCCCAGGAAGAGAGTGTCCTTTTCGTGCGCGCCGCGTCCCGTAGTCATCGCGAGGGTCTTGCCGTGATCGATGCCGAAGCGGATGCGGGAAGGGAAGCCGTGTGCCTCGCCGACTTTCCGTGCGGCTTCCGTGAGCTTGCGGGCAAGCGCCACGGCTCGCTCGATCTGCGCGGCCGGGTCGCCGACCGGGGAGGCGATGACGGCGTGAAGGCGGGCGCCGTGATAGTCGATCCGGTCGCCGTCGTCGCCGTCGACGAGGGAGTCCCACACCCGGTAATGCATGTTGAGGAAGCGCAGCAGGCGCCGATGCGCCGCCTCGGTCTCCTGGCCGTGCTCCGTCACCAGGTCCTCGAAGTCGAGAAGCTGGCCGTAGAGATGGGCGCCTTCGACCACGAAGGCTTCCCTGAGCGGCATGCGGCTGAGCAGTCCGCGTTTGGCCACAATCGCGCTGTCGAGCGCGACATGCCGATCGACGTCGGGCACCGTCTTCAGGTGTTCGCGGATTCTCGATTTCGCGCGATCTTGGTTCCAGGTCATTACCTTCTCCTCAGATGGAATAGACGTCGAGTTCGACGCCGTGCTTCACTTCCACCTTCGTCGGGCCCCGGAAGGTGTCGGGGTCTGCGCCCGACCCGACCATCAGGTCGCGCAAGGTCGGGCTGATTCTGATCTCTCCGAGTTCGGACGATTTGGCCTGTTCGTACCTGGCGGCGGTGTTGACGGCGGCTCCGAGCAGCGTGACCGCGACCCTGTTCTCGGCGCCGAAGTCGCCGAAGGCGACGTCGCCGGCGTGCAGACCTATACGCAGCCCCAGCGGCAGGCCGTGCTGCTCGAAGTAGGCCCGGCATTCCGAGACCACCTTCAGCACGCAAGCGAGCACGGCGGCCGGCTCGCATTTCTCGCGATCGCCGGAATCGACGAACCAGTAGGCCATCGCGCCGTCGCCCATCAGCTTGTCGACTTGGCCCCCGCCGTCGCGTACCGCGTTGATCTGGATGGCGGCGAGTTCGCTGAGATGGGCTGCGACCTCGGTAGAAGGCCTGGAGGCCGACCAGACGCTGAAGCCGGCGATATCGCTGAAGAAGATAATTGCGCGTCGGTTCTGGATGGCAGGCCGCTCGCCGCGGGTCGCCATCTTGACGATTCCGAGAGCGTCCCCGTCCGAAAACCGGCGGAGAAGCAGTTCATGCTGCCCGGCCAAGCTGCGCAACTCGGAGCGCATGTCGGTAGCCTGCTCGAGCTTCTGGTTGATGACGCTCGCCAACGTCAAGGTCCAGACGACCTTCTCCCGATCCTGCAGCCGCTCCTGGAAGGAGGCGTCGATGCACAGCAGCTTGACCGGTCCGACCGCCCTGACGTCGGCCGTCCGTGTGCCGTCTTTGCCGGACAGAACATGGACGAGGCCTTGCTCGCCGAAGAGTTCGCCGGGAGTGCGGAAAACGACGATCTGCTCGTCGGCGAGTACCTCGACCTGGCCGCTGATGATCAGCCAGCATCCCCGAACGCGCTCGCCGCGCCTACAAATCGATTCGCCATGGAGAACGTCGTGCACGGTGCCGAGGCGCGTGCGTTCCAGGGCGCTTCGGATCGTGGCCGGGTCCGGACAGAACTGCTGGAGAAAAACGTCGAGCTTTTCCTCGACATCGGCAGGAAAGGGCATATTTGGTATTCCACTTGCGCGTGTAAACGCAGCTAATAAGCAACCATTTTCTTTTGCGGTACATTAAGTATGTCTATTCCGAACATACAAAGGTCTTTGCCGCCAGTCAAGGACGGACTATGCTGCCACTCCGAACAAAGCGTGAAGAGGATGCAGCGCATGGCAGAGACCATCCGGGATCGCATTAAGACACTGAGAAAGAACGCTAAATTGACGCTAGATCAAGCGGCGGAACAAGCGGGATTGAGCAAATCCTATCTCTGGGAACTTGAAAATCGCGATCTTCCGCGTCCGTCTGCGGAAAAGCTTGCCGGGCTGGCACGCTCCTTCAACGTGACGGTGGACTATTTGCTCGGCGGCGAATCGGTCGAAAACTTGGGATCTGCGGAGGACAAGGCTTTCTTCCGCGAATACCAATCCATGACGTCGGAGGCCAAGGCGCGGCTAAGGCGGCTCGCGAAAGCCTTGGACGACTGACATGGATTTCGAGGGGTGGGGACTTCAGAGGTGGGCCAATCACTTCAACCAGATGCTGAACCTGGCGAACCCGCCCGATCGATACCGTTTCGACGTAGGTCGCCTGGCCATGGAGACGAGCGCGCAGATGTTTCCAGGCGATCCGATCACGAAGGTCGAAGAAGAGGACCTCGACGGATTCGCCGGCGCTCTCGTCCCGTCTGAATCCAGAGCCAGGTGGGGCATAGCCTTCGGCAAGGGACAGTCGCCCGGGAGGCGCAGGTTCACGATTGCCCACGAATTCGGTCACTTCCTGCTCCACCGGAAGAAATATCCGAACGGCATCCATTCGAGCGAAGCCGACGTCGATGGCCGGACGAAGCTTGAAGTCGAGCGCGAAGCGAACGAATTCGCAGCGTGGCTGTTGATGCCGTTGGACGATTTCCGGAAGCAGATCGCGCCGAGAGACAAGCCCGACTTCGATGAGATCGGCAGCTGCGCGGACCGCTACGAAGTCTCATTGGTCGCTGCGGTCCTGAGATGGCTCAGGTACACCGACACGCGAGCGGTTTTCGTCAACTCCGTTGACGGATACGTCAATTGGGCGTGGTCTAGCGATGCGGCTTTCAAGAGCGGCGTCTTCATCCGCACAAGCCGGGGTCCAGTAGAGCTTCCGGCCGGATCCGCCGTCGCGCAGGAACAGTTCACGCCGGAAGCCCGCAGCGGCATCGATCAGCCCACGGGAGTTTGGTTCAACGAGCGCGCCCGAGAACTCACATTCAGAAGCGAGAAGTACGACACGGCCTACACCTTGCTGCACCTGGGAGCCGCCGAACCAAAGACATGGGACGAAGGAAGGCCTCTCGAGGATACCTATGAACGCTTTATGCGCGACAAGTGAAACTAGACGTCGGCACGTTCTCGCTCGCCCCAACCTCGGGATAGCCGTTGCTTCACGTCGTGGCGCGCCAGCACTTTCTCGCAGAGCTCCCATCGTTCGCCCTTGGGGACGACGTCGCCGGCGTAGCGCAGGTCGAACGCATTCGCCCGGGTCCGGCGCTCCGTGTACTCCCGTAGGCGAGCCTCGAGCTGCTCCTCGTCCTCGATCCAGTGGTCGTCGATGACGTCCGGCAGCGTGCCGAAAATATCGAAGCGGTTCCGCATGCGCTCCGAAAGCTTGGTGTAGACCTTTTCGTCGACCGTCTGCTGCGCGACCCCGTGGTAGAGCAGGTTCAGCATGTCGACGCGGTCGCGGCGCTGACCGAAGCGCTTGATCCGTCCGATCCGCTGCGCGAGCCGGGAGGGATTCCAGGGCAGGTCGATGTTGATCAGAGTGCCCAGCGTCTGGAGGTTCAGGCCTTCGCAAGCCGCGTCGGTCGCAACGACCAGTCGGATCGTCCGCTCTCTCACGGCGCGCTTGATCTGCTCGCGCTCGACGCTCTTCCATTCCCCGCTGATGTACATGCCGGACTTGCCGGCGCCGGCGTACACCGCGATCGGCTCACCCGGGATCCGCTGCGTCAACGCCTCGCCCACCCACTTCGCCGTGTCGAAATACTGGCTGAATGTGTTTCGGCGCCGGGTCTCGACCATGGTCGGCGTGGGGGTCACATCATCCCATTTAGCGAAATCAATGGATTGAAGGGGTCCCGACAGTGCCGATGGGGGTCACTATTCGATCAGCATTCACATGGAATGGGCGGCGAAGGCGCCGGCAGGCGCGACCGGCACGGACAAGGACGTCGAAGAACTCAAGGCGGTCGCGATCTTCTGCGGCGCCGGGCTGTTGCTATCCCTCTCAGCAGCCATGGTCTTCCCGGACCTCTGGTTCGCCCTCTTCTGAGCGATTGCCACGGACCACACCGAGTGGCACCAGGCCCCCCGCCGTTCTTGACTCCCAGGCCATCGGCATACTCAACTCCGCCGATCAATGTCGTGGGGTTGTGTCATGGAGCAGGAATTCTACCAGGGCGTCGCCCATCGGGTCCGGACCCTCGCCGAGAAGGCCGATCCGTTCACCAGGCGACGCCTGCTGGATCTCGCCAAGCGATACGATGCGAAGAGTGGTCAGCCACCCCGCCCGGCAGCGGCCGAGCGTCCGCTGCCGGTGCCGCGGACGACGCCACCGGCATCCATCTTCTCCGGACCCGGCGAAGCCTAAGGTGTGGACGGCGGCTGCCATCGCTGCATGATTGAACGGCTGCGGGTCAAGACGCGTTCGCTCGGACTCGCTCGCGTCCTTCGCGAGCGGCGGCAGCGGAGGCACGGGCGCAACGACCGTCTGAGCCGCAGCCACCTCGACCGGCACATCGACGACCGTGCGCCCCTCCATGAATTCGAGCACGGTCCGCCCCTTGTCGGTGATCTTCCACCCGCCGTTTTCGCGATCGACCAAGACGTCGAGTTCCGGCACGCGCGCGGCCAGCCGCCTGGTGCGGTCGGCCCGGTCCCGGCCGCTGGTCGCCAAGATGGGGATGTCGCGCTTGATGTCCTCCATCACGGCGAAGCCGCGAAAAGCGAGCGCTTCAACAGAAAACGCGGGTCCAGGCGCTTGACGTCGAATCCTTCGTGCGGATCGAATGGCCCGATGACGCAAGCAAACTCCCACTTGGCGCAAGCGCGGACCGACTAGCCGAGTCGTTTTCAAAGTGGCCCCACAGTCCGCGGGGGCGCCCATGCTGGTGCTGGTGCTGTGATGATGATGCCGGTGATGATGCCGCTCACGATCACCGTCGGCATGCCGATGAGCAGCAGCATCATGCTGATCACCATCATGGTGCCGCCGATGATCGGCGCCGGATACGCCGGCCTCGGTCTTTCGAACCTGACTGTTAGGCGGGCCGCGGTGTCTTTCTTAGCGAAAAGCGGCTCCGCGCTGTCTACCACTTCTTTCGGAAGCATCTTCAGCTGCTCTGCGTCGAATGGTAGGTGGCCCAAACCCGCGGGTCTGGAGCGACGATGCGCACCGGTTCGCCCTTCTCATCGATCGCGGTTGCCTCGAAAGCCGGCGATTTCTGCAGCCAATCGAGTCCTTCGATTTGAACGGCAGTCAGGTGTTCGATAGATGAGATCTGCCAACTGTCGATCGTGCTACGAAGGCACCAGGTCGACTTGCTTGTTTTCAATCACCCCCAGGCTGACGCCTTCTTCGTAGTGCTTCAAAGCTTCTCTCGGATGCTTCGGCAGCCATCGTTAGTAGTTGGCAAGATCGACCCGGAGAGCACTGCCGTACACGGCTCCCGGCAAAACGGCTACGGAGGAGTTCCTGAGACTCCTCGGCCCGCTTACCTCGCGCTCTGGCCAGACGCGCTTGCTTGGAGATGGCGCGGCTTCCGGACGAGCTGCGGGACGGCATCCCGGCGCTCGCTACCGATCCCGCTCCCGCATGCGAAAGCCACCAGGCTCACGCGGCGTTCTCTGCAAAGCCGCTTTCGATATAGGCTGCGGCTCCTACCTGTATGCGGCGCAAGACCTGGTGATAAGTGGAGGAGCTTGCTTCATAGACGGTCTCTACGACCGAAGCGGCTGCAGCCTGGGGCAATGTCGCAAACGTCTCGTTGAGGACGCGCCCATCCATCTGGCTAGGGGCGACAATTCCCAAGAGATGCAGAATGGTCGGCGCGATGTCGCAGATTCCCGACGGAACTTCTGAAAGGCTGCCCGAGCGGAAGGCAGGTCCGGCGAGAATGCCGACAGCCTCCATCTCTTTAGGATGCAAGCCGCCGTGTACTCCCAGTCCGATCGCCGCGTCGTTGCTCCAGGTTCGGCCGATGAGGCCGAATGGATCGAATTCACTATCGGCGCGATAGGAGAACAGGATGTCGCTGGAACGGGCATGATCTGCCATCACAAGCTGTCGCGCAAAACTGCCCGGCGCGATGCCGTCGACGTCATTTCGTCCAGCGGTGAAGATCGGTCCGCACCACGGCGCGTTGGTCATTGCTGCGACGGCCCGCCGGATCTTCAGCTCCGAGGGGTCTGCCAGATAAATGGCTCCGACCTGCCCGGGAACGAGTATCGCATCTACGTCTTGTCCGGGCGCCGAGCCGCAACGGAATCCGGCATCTCTCAGCACTTGGTGAACGTCAGCCTGCGCATGGACGCTCACGTGCCCATGATCGGAGACGGCAATGATGTGAACGTCCTGCCGCCGCCCTTCAGCCTCCCACCAGTCCAGAACGCGACCGAATTGCTGATCGGCCCAGGCGAGTGCTTCCAAGGTCCCTACCCCTGCCGTGCCGCAGTAATGAGACGAGCTGTCCGGTTCGCCAAAGGAGAGAATGGTGACGTCCGGCCGAAGCTGTGGCCAGACGATGTCAAGCAAAGCCGCCGTCAAATAGCTCTGCGCTGCGAGGTCGGGCGTTCCTGCAGGCGGGGGCCCCGGGGGCGGACCGATTCGAGCATTCAGCGCCTCGAGAAGAGATCGGGAAGTCGCGAGCCGCGCGAAGTGCCCCGAGATTGTGGGATGACCGAGCGTGCGCGCCTTGTGGTTGAACAAGCGGGTTGTCCCGGCAGAATTCGACGCGAGCACCGCGAGCGTCTTGCCGTGGGCGGCAAGAACCTCGCCGAGCGATGGCGCGCCCATGAGGCGCCCGCCGCTCAACGCATCCAGGGTTTCGACCAGTTGATCATCCGCCGTGTCGACGTAGCGTGACGGCTCCGCTGCCCGGTCGAGGTATTGGTTCCCGACCATGCCATGGCGCCCGGGTGATGCGCCGGTAACAAGGCTAGGCATCGCCGCCCGCGTTTCGCTCGGATAGACGGTGACATTACAGGCGAGGGTCACGCCCTGCCGCTGCAGCCTATGAAGATGAGGAGTCGTTGTAGCATTAATAAGATCGGGACGGAGCCCATCGAAACTTACAAGGATGATGCGGCGGGTAGCAGGGTGAGTCACAGAGCCCTTCACGATAATGTCTTGTCCATGCGGTCGCGCAGCCAGTCCCCCACCAGCGAGATGGACAGTGTGGTGAGCGAGATGATCAGCGAAGAGGGGACGAGTATCCAGGGCGCGCGGGTCAGATAGTCACGACCATAGCCGACCATATTGCCGAGGGAGGTGAGCGGGGGCTGCACGCCCAGACCAAGGAAGCTCAGACCACTCTCGAGCAGAATAATATCCGGAAAGGCAAGCGTCATGGTGACGATCAAGGTTGAGGCGATGTTCGGTAGGATGTGGCGCAGGTAAAGGCGGCAAGGTCCTGCGCCCAGCTGACGTACGGCGACCACATAGCCTTGCGTGTTCGCGCTCATCGCGAGCGCGCGCGTGACGCGCGCGTAGCGCTCCCAGCCATGAAGGCCAAGGAGGGCCACGAAGAGCGGCAGAGAGTTACCCACGAATGCAAGTACGGCGAGCGCCAGAACGAGAAACGGCATGCTGGCCTGGAAATCGACACATGCGAGGATGAGCTGTTCGACCCAGCCGCGGAAATGGGCGGCGAGAAAGCCGAGCGTGGTACCCAGGCATGCGCCTATCAACGTGGCTCCAAAAGCAATGAAAAGGCTCATCCGGATCGATATAAGTAAGCGCGCCAGCAGGTCCCTGCCAAGCTCGTCGGTGCCGAACAGATGCGATACGTGCCCCCCGAACCCAATAGGCGCGGCGAGACGATGCCGAAGATCAAGTGCGGCATAATCATAGGGAGCGAGACGATCTGCCAGGATCGCGATGACGAGCATGAGCGCGAGCCAAGCGATGGCGCCTTGCACAGCAAAATTGCGCCAACGAAGTACTCTCTTCTTCTTAACGTGAGCAAACGACATCTGTCCGGCAGACATTTCCGCCATCTACGCTCCTCCAGCAGAGCGCGTATCGCGCAGACGCGGATCGAGCATACCGTAAAGGAGATCGACTGCGAGGTTTGTCGCGATCATGGCGGCTGCCACCAGCAGCAAGATGCATTGGACCACAGCCAGATCGCGACTTACGACGGAGACGACGAGCAGACTGCCGATTCCCGGCCAGGAAAAGACGCTTTCGACGAGCACCGTCCCCGCGATTAAGTTGCCTACCATCAAACCCACGATGGTCAACACTGGTATGGCGGCATTGGGCAGGGCATGACCCGTCACGACTCTGCGCCATGGCACACCCTTGGCACTCGCCGTGCGGATATAGGCTTGCCCGAGCACCTCGAGCATGGCGCTGCGGGTGAAACGAGCCAGAACGGCCGCGCCGCCAAGGCCAAGCGTGACCACCGGCAGGACCATATGGCGCACGCTGCCGGCGCCCCCTGAAGGAAACCAGGGAAGCTCGACCGCAAAGGCGAGCACGAGTACGAGCCCGAGCACGAATGAAGGCACGGTGAAGCCCGCTACCGTCACCATCATCACCAGACGGTCAGTGAAACTGTCGCGCTTGAGGGCTGCATAGATGCCGGCCGGAATGCCTAGGAGAAGATTGAGGGCGAGTGCCGGAGCAGTGAGCATCAGCGTGACCGGGATGCGTTCGGCAACAACCGTGGCGGCAGTACGCCCGTCCCGCATGGATTGGCCGAGATCTCCGTGGATGACCGCAAGAAGATATTTTACGTATTGGACCCAGAGTGGTGCATCGAGCCCCCAAGCCTTGCGAAAGGCCTCGACCGCATCGGCCGACGTTTCAGGCGACAGCATCGCGCGAGCGGGATCGCCAGAGGCTCGCAGAACCACGAAGGCGAATGTGACTACCATCGCTATGGTGAGCACGGCGCGAGCCACCCGAGTCATGATGAAGCGGGTCATCAAGCGACGCTCCCAACTTGGAGACCATCCCTGTTGATCAAATGGCAAGCGACCCTGCGTCCTGCGCCTACGGATGTGAGCTCGGGCACAATCCATGCGCAGGCCGGAAGAGCCGCCGGACAACGTGGATGGAAGGCGCAGCCGGCGGGCCGCGCCGATGGATTGGGCGGATCACCTTGCAGGATCGTCCGCTCGCTACGCCGTCCAGGCCTGGGTACGGCGGAAACCAGCGCTTTTGAATACGGATGCAAGGGGGCGCGCAGAACTGCATCGGGCGAGCCTTCTTCGACGATCGAGCCGAGATACATCACGGCGATGCGATCACTGATCTGCCGAACGACGCGCAGGTCATGGCTGATGAAGATCATCGCCATGTGCCGCCGCTCCTGCAGGTCACGCAGAAGATTGACGACTTGAGCCTGGATCGAGACGTCGAGCGCGGACACCGGCTCGTCGCACACGATGAGGTCCGGATCGGTCGCGAGTGCTCGTGCCAACACCGCACGCTGGCGTTGGCCACCTGAGAGTTCATGAGGATAGCGCGCCCCGTGATCGGTTCTGAGGCCAACGTCGGCGAGGAGCCTATTGATCAGGTCCGCTCTTTCGGACTTGCTGCCGATCCGATGAATTTCGAGCGGTTCTGCGATTTGCGCCCCGATCGTCAACCGGCGATCGAGCGCCCCCAGCGGGTCCTGAAATACCATTTGGATTCGCATCCTGAGATGCCGCCAACGGATATCGCCCATCGGCGAGAACTCTTGTCCGCCGAAGCTGACGGTGCCCGCATCCGGTCGTTCCAGGCCAATGAGAAGCCGGCCCGCGGTGGATTTTCCGCAGCCCGATTCGCCAACAAGTCCGAGCGTCTCGCCGCTGGCCAGAGACAGCGACAGTCCATTGACGGCGTGGACCGTCGAGTGGCCCCGAAACAGGCCCTGGCGCAAGGAATATCGTCGGACAAGCCCATCGGCTTGGAGAAGCGGTGCGACCGTCATCGTCATGCGGCGACGGTCTCGTCCTGGCACCGCTGGCCGGTGACATGCAAGCAGGCAATTCTGTGGTCGGCATTATCCTCCACAGACGTCAATTCGACAGTGCATTCGCCACACCGGTCCGTGCGCAGGTCGCAGCGTGGCGCGAAGGGACATCCTGGCGGAAGGTCCGCCGGGCTCGGAACGACACCGGGAATGGCGGCGAGGCGCTGCCGAGGCCCGTCCAGATTCGGGAGGGCCCCAACAAGCCCGCGTGTATATGGATGAGTGGGATGGTCGAACAGACGCACGGCGGGTGCTTCTTCAATGATGTGCCCGGCGTAAAGCACCAGCACGCGCTCGCAGATCTCGGCGACAACGCCCAGATCATGTGAGATCAGGACCAGCGCCATGCCTCTTTCGCGTTGAATCTCTTGCAGAAGCTCAAGGATCTGCGCCTGAATAGTGACGTCCAAAGCCGTGGTGGGTTCATCGGCGATGAGGATGTCGGGCTGTCCCGCAAGCGCCATGGCAATCATGACCCGCTGATTCTGCCCACCGGAAAACTCGTGCGGATAGCCGCCAAGCCGTCGCGCCGCATCGGGAATGCCGACCTGATCCAGCAAACGACGCGCTTCGTTGAGCGCGCTGCGCCTGTCCATCCCACGATGGAGCTGCAGAGCTTCGCCGATCTGATCGCCCACGGTACGCACGGGATTGAGCGCGCTGGTCGGATCCTGAAAGATCATTGCAATTCGGCCACCACGCACCTGTTCCAGATGACGGGCGGGAGCATGGAGAAGCTCTTCGCCAGCAAAGCGTACGCTGCCTGCCGTCCGGGCGCGTGCCCCCAAGAGGCCAAGCGCCGCAAGCCAAGTCACCGACTTTCCGCAACCACTTTCGCCGACCATGCCCAGCGCTTCGCCACGGCGGAGACCAAGATTTATTCCACGCAGCACCGGCACCTGGTCGAAAGCGACCTGCAGCCCTGTGATCTCAAGAAGTGGTGTCATCTGAGCTCCCTGTCCTGCCAGCGTCGACGCGGCTGCTCCTCGCGGGCGGCGTCGTAGGGATTGCGGGAGCCGGGCAGCCCACGTGGTGGAGCTGCGCGCAAGCGGAGGAACGCGTCATTCATCCTGATTCAGGTCCGGATCAAGGCGCTGTTGAATGGGCCGAAATTGAGATCGAGCGTCAGCCCCGGCAACCAGGGTACGTCGCGCCGCTTGCCATAGAACTGGCCGGACACATGCAAAATCACACAGGGTGGATCGACGTCATTGATAATCTCGAGCATGCGGCGGACGATTGGACGGCGCTGCTCGGGCTCAGCGGTCTCCTGGAGCTGCGCGCCCAAGGCGAAATACTCCTCGTTCTTCCAGACCCCAACCGACTTCGGCAGGGCGCCGCTGGGGCCGTATTCACGCCAGGGATGGCCGAGATGATCCAG
Source organism: Bradyrhizobium sp. 76 (assembly GCF_023073025.1). Classification (NCBI taxonomy): domain Bacteria; kingdom Pseudomonadati; phylum Pseudomonadota; class Alphaproteobacteria; order Hyphomicrobiales; family Nitrobacteraceae; genus Bradyrhizobium; species Bradyrhizobium sp. 76. Next base: position 38,776 of record NZ_JADPIS010000095.1, on the reverse strand, counting down.
AAACAACGCCGTGTTGGAGGTGTCGAAGATCGCCCGCACCGGCTGGCGCTGAACTTGGGCAAAGTTTTCCATCATCTCGATTTTGACGTTCAGGCCGACTGCACGCCACATCTCGATCATGGTTTGCGCGCCAGAGATCTGATTGGGGTAGTAGTTGTTGAGGAGCCGATAAATGATCGGCTCTCCTTTGTAGCCCGCCGCAGCGACCAGCTCCTTCGCCTTATCAGGATCATAAAGCAGCGCGGGGAAATCCTCGATGTAGCCCTGGCCATAACTCGCGAGTTGATAGCCATTCGGAATCGGCAGACGGTTCGCCCACAGGCTCTCGATCAAGAGCTTGCGATCGAGCGCAAGGCTCATCGCACGGCGGATCCGCACGTCTTTCAGCACTGGATCGTTCTGGTCGAGCACGAGCGAGCGGATATTCTGTACTGGCCCGCCCGAGACCTGGAGATCGGCCCGCTTCTCGATACGCTCGAATTGATCGGGTGGGATGTCAGTGATGAGATCGAGCTCGTTGGCAAGAAGGCCGTTCACGCGCGCGGAAAGCTCGGGAATAATGCGGTATTCGACGCCCTCAAATGGTGGCCGCCCGCCCCAATATGCATCGTGCGCAGTCAACGTGACATGGATGTCGAGCTTGTGATTGACGAGCTTGTACGGGCCGCTCCCTACAGGAGCTGCCGTCCAGCGCTCCCACGAGCCCGCGGCGGTGAACGCGCGCTTACAGACGATCTCCGCTCCCCAGGAAGCCAGACGCTGCTCAAGCAGTGCGTCGTTCCCTTTGGCGTGGACAATGACCGTATAGGGATCGACGACATCCACTTTGTCGATCCGGTCCAGCGACTGCAGCGCATCGGACATTCCGCTGCGGCCCGGTCCTAAGAGGTGGTCGGGCCCGAGGCTAAAGGCGACATCTTCGGCAGTCAGCGGGCTTCCGTCGTGGAACGCCACGCCTTTGCGCAGGAACAGCCGCAGCGACTGCGCATCAACTCGCTCCCAACGTTCGGCCAATGCCGGCCGCAGCGCCATCCCATTGGCGTGGTCAAAGCCAATGAGGCTATCAAACAGCTGTGGCATGATCCGCCGAATGGCGGTGTCGGTTGCGATGACTGGGTCAAACGTGCGGGGAAAGCCGGACATGCCAACTCTTAATCGCCGCCGGGCTGGTTTCTTGCCGTCGCTCTCAGCCCAGACGGCGCTCGCGGTCGGCAACAAACCTGCTGCGAGCGCACCAGTCAAAGCCTCTCGCCGTGTCAGATGGCTGCGGGTCATCACCGTCTCCCGGAATTCGCTTCAATCAGTACGGAACGCATAGCCTTGACCTTGCGGCGATCAGCAGATCCTCGCAGAGGCCGAAAACTAAGATCGCTGATCTCGTGCTTGCCAAACGTGTCCGACGTTAGAGCCGCGAAATGCTACGCTGCGATGACATTCATCGACTAAGTCGATGTTCACGTGCGCAGATGAGATGACATGAGGCTTCCGGGCAGAGAACGGTGCCTCCTCGGAACTGGGTCGCTCCCGGTTGGGCTGAGGACGCTGCCCAACTAAAACGTCATCAGCGCTCTGACTGTTAGCGCAACCAACATGGTCTCGAGTGATCAAGTGTCGCGCGGAAACGATGTCCCCCCTAGCTTCTTGACCAGCTCTGAGGTGCAACGAGACACGACGCCATCATCGAGATGGTTGATCATTAGATCGCAAGAATGCGATCACACCATTGGTCGGCCCGCTTAAGAGCAATTAGAAACCGGCAAGATTTCCGCTTTTCACTCAGGTGCCGACTCTTGTCTCTCGTTTTAGACCGACTCAGATGTCGTCCGTCCCTCAAAAAGCCAAGATCATGACCGCGGGCGCGGCCCAATTGCGCGATCGGGGTGCCGAGGTGACCCCGCTCAGTGACGGCGAGCCGAGTCCGCGAAAGAAGGATTTTCCGATGTCCTCCGTCAAACGCCTTCGTACTCGCCTGGACGAAACCGGTCTCATCCATGTCATGGCCGCCCATAGCCCTCTTTCGGCTCTGCTGGCCGAAGAGGCCGGGTTCGATGCTTTATGGGCATCGGGCTTCGAACTCTCCGCGCTTTACGGTCTGCCCGATATGAGCCTGATCTCGATGACCCAGCATCTCGACATGCTGCGCTCGATCGCTGGACGCACGACGCTGCCGATCATCGCTGACATTGACACCGGTTATGGCAATGCAATCAACGTGATCCACGCCGTTCACGAATACGAGCGAGCTGGCGCCAGCGCTGTGGTAATCGAAGACAAAACCTTTCCGAAAGTGACAAGCCTTATGGCTGGCGGACGCCAGGAACTGCTCCGCATCGAGGAGTTCCAGGGCAAGATCGAGGCCGCTGTTGCGACAAGACGAGACCCCAATTTTCTGGTGATCGCCCGCACCGAAGCCCTGATTGCGGGTCTCGGCGAAACGGAAGCTCTGCACCGAGCAAAAGCTTACGAAGAGGCCGGCGCCGAAATGGTGCTGATCCATTCGAAAAAGAAGGATGCATCAGAGATCGAAAGCTTTTCGCGCGCCTGGGGCGGATCGGTGCCGCTAGCGATCGTTCCGAACGCGTACCCGGATCTCGACGCCGAGCGGGTCAAAGCACTCGGGAATATCCGCGTAATGATCTACGGCAATTACGGTATCCGCGCTGCTGCAACTGCGATGAGAGAGACCTTCCGCCGAATCATTGCCGATGGCGGCGTCCAGAACGTCCACAAGGATATTCTGCCGGTCGAAGAGATTTTCGACCTCCAGAACGTGGATAGCGTCAAGGCGGCCGAAGCTCGCTTCCTTCGCTAGATCTCTTGTCCAAGACGGCGTCATTGCGTCTGAACTCTGCTCGGGCGCAGTTTTTGCTGTTCGACAATTGCTGTAAACGCCCCTCTCCTACCGCGCAAAGAGCGATCACGCCAGCCGATTTAACGGCACGATTTCGTCGCGCCTTTGGAAACCAATGTGCGCACCTAGAAGTGAGCTCGTTCGCACGGATTGCACGGCGTCTGAGCGAAATCGCTTTCGCGCGCGACCTGCAGTTGGTATCTAGTAACCCGGCTACGATCATCGAATAATGTGATGGACTATTGGTTTCTGGCAATGCCCTCCTGCGAGAACTGACGGGCATGCCCGAAATTCCGGAGCACAAAATGGCTACCGAAACGGATGAAGTGCCACTCAATGCGATCCGGGTATTCGTCACAATTGCGCGCGAGGGAAGCGTAACCCGCGCGGCTAGCGCCTTGAGAATGACCCAGAGTTCGGTCAGCCGCTACCTCGCCGTGCTGCAGGAGTATCTGGGCAGTGACCTCATGCAGCGTCGCGGCCGGCGTAGCGAATTGACGGAATTCGGACGGCTTTTTGCGAACACGGTTGCAGAACCGCTAGATACCGTTTGCTTCACCGCTAAGAGAATGCGCCGACGGAATCGTCGAGACACCAATCGGATTGTAGTCCGCACGTCACTCTCGACTTTCGCTTACGCCTTTCTGATTCCAAATCTCCAAGCTTTTTCTAATGAAATGGGCGGCGTAGTTGTGGATGTGATTAGCTCACTTTCGCAACCGACGTCGTCCGACGATTACGACATTTTGATCACACGGGATCTTTCCGTCATCGAGCCAGCGGATGATTGGGAAATCTACAACGAGCAACTCGTATGTGTGGGCTCACCAAATCACGTCGATGGCAAGAGCCTCCCGGTTGTTCGCACGGTACCCATCCTGAACATCACATCCCGGCCTGACATAATGCCGACATGGCTGCGGGCCATGAACCTGACCCCAAAGGATATAAAATCGGGAGCGCGATATGATCACAATTACCTGGCCTTGCCGGCGGTGATGACGGGCAAATGTCTTCTCGTCGCGCCCGAAATCATTGTAAGTGACCTGGTACGTGGTGGAGCTCTCAATGTGATTCCACGATCGCGCACTCCCAGCGGCATGCAGTATCGCGCCTATGCTGTAGACCGAGGCGATAATCCCGAAATGTCTCGCGCTTTTTGCCGGTGGCTCGTTCGTCTTTGTAAGAAGACCGCCCTTGCGGAGACGGCATAAGATTGTCGTAGCAGCATTCCAGCTTGCTGAAGATCTCACCTAGCACCCGCTTTTCTTGAACGTGAGAGCAAAGCCCACAACGAGGAAGCTCGGCCCAAAACGGTCCTTCAACGCCGTTTGAAAGCCGCCGTATGTCTGATTTAGATACGAATTGCAGAAGGCCCCCGGCGGGCATGCCGGAGGCCTCCTTGGAGGTTAACTTCGTTCTTTGAGCCCTCTTTTCTCCTTTCGCTGGTTTAGACAGAGCCTCACCAGTTCCGCTGAGCCCGCAAGAGCAGGGTCAGCGTGCTCTGATCTTTCAATTCGTAAAGAGCCGCCGGCTTGGCGACCGCAGACTGCACAGGCAGTGTCACTGTACTTCCGCTCGCGTACTTTTGGTCGAGCATGGTGTAGGCGAGATCTGCCGTGAAGGTCAGGTTCTTGACCGGTGTCCAGCGCGTGACGACGCCGACAACCCCATAGTTGAAATCAGGATTACAGCCAGCATTGCCGCTCGACAGCGCAAGGTTGGCTACGAATGCACCGCAGATGTAGCCCTTCGCTGCGCTGTTATACCGAACGGCGCCCCAGCCGCCGTAGATGGCACTATTCCAATGAGGATCCCAGTTGTGGGTGTAACCAGCATGGAAGCCGTACGTCTTGGTTAGCTCCTGGCCCGCACCGGCAACGAACACGGAGTCAGACAAGCCCGCCAAGCCGACGCTCTGATAAGCACCTGCCAGCCCCGTGCCGCCGTACATCGCGTAGGTGGTTGGCATCAAATCGTTGAAGTTGTAGCGGGTCGCGCCGTTGGTATAAGCGCCTGACACGTTGATCGTGTCACCGGCTCCGGTCGGGATGTTCTTGATTGACAAGGCCAAAGCAGCAGCCCAGCCCCACTTGTCGTCCGGATGCCAGGTCGCTTCGTCGCCACCGTAGTACCCAGCATGGTTGTCATGCGCCGCGAACGACGCCTGGAAGAGACCCCACGCCTGGTCAATACGAACCATCGCGATGAGGTCTGGAGACGATGAACCGCCGATGTTGTTAGTACCGTACGCACCGGTGGCGAGAGCGGCCGCCGTTGCTCCGCTTACATTCCAGATATTGGTCGTGCCGTAGGCGACCTGATCCTGGGCTGAGAAAGCGGCCGTGATGCCTTGTCCGAAGTCAGCGGTATAGGTGAACTGGTTCACGCCGGTGACCCATCCGCCGCCGCCCGGAAGATCATCGAACTCGTTGCCTGGATAGTTGGTCCAGGGCGCCGAGAACTGTGAGACGGCCTTACCCATCGTAAAGCCTGCGAACTGGATAAAGGCGGAGTAGACGCCGAGCGAACCACCAGCGACCTGTGAAGCTGTCGACGTTGTGTAAGCGGTCGCCCCATTGACGGCACTCGTGCCGGCGCCAGTATAGCCGCCTGACGTCCAGGTGAACACGCCCGAGAAATAGGTGCGAACGAGGCCGTACTCAGTCGCGGTGCGCGTGTCGATGCTCAGTCCTTCACGAGCGCGCCAAGTGTAGCTGTTGCCTAGACGGTTGCGTGCTCCCGCTACGCCATTGGCGGCCGGGTCAAAATCGCTGTTGCTATTCGCGACAAAGTCAGTGCGCAGATATCCGCCAAGCTTGATGCAAGTGTCCGAGCCAGGGATGTAGTAGAAGCCAGCGCCGTACAGTGAGCAAACCTTCACGTACTCCACTGCTCTGACTTTGACTGGCAGGTCAGCAGCTTGTGCCCCACTCGACGCGAGAGACGCCGCCGCAAGAGTCAAAACAACATTCTTGATTGTTCGAAGTAAGCGAAAGTTCGTTTCTGAGAGTGTCATTGTCCCTATCCACTGGAGGTCAGCATTTGTGCGGCCGACGCAGTATCGTTGGGACGCAATCGTTTGGTGACGGAGATCAAGTAATCCGATGGCAGGTTCGGATTTCACGATGGATCACATGAGAACTGGAGTCATCCCATCGACTTCTCGGCCGCAAGATACGTAGTGCTAAGCGCGTGTTGCTGCGCAGGCCCAGGCGAGCGGTCGGATGCCACCCAGCGACAAAGCGCTGAGCTGTCGTACTGGCCTATGAGCTTCGCACCCTGGGAGCTCGATCCACTTCCAGCCTTCGGCGGCGATCGTTTCCGCCTCTGCCTTTCGCTTCTCAGCGACCAGACCGTCGAGCAGAGCGACGTCCTCGAGCCAGCCGCCGTCGTCGCGTCGTCGGACTGGAACGGGTTGCGCAGCACCACGCCACGGGCCGCCTCGTAGGCATCTAGGCCAACAAACATGGCGCGACGGTCGGAGGCGCGCGCCGACTTCTCCGTCAGCATGCGGCGGATCTGATAAGGCTCTTTCTGCCAAGAGCCGGAGATGGTCTGCCAGACCTGCTCCTGGCGGCCGTGATCCGTGACGGCGAAGGCCATCAACTGCTCGAGCGACATGCCCTCGTCGGCATAGACCTCGAGCAGCGCGGGCGAAACCGAGGCGAGTCGCAGGCGTTGGTTCACCACGTTGGGCGAGCACGTAGCTCACGCTGTCCCGCGGAAATCGCCGAGATAAACTGCGATGAGTGCGGCGCAATTGCCGGCTGAGGCTTTCTGCCACTGCGGCTTCGTCTGTGGCGACGTACCAGTCTACGACATCGCGGAAAATCTGGCGGGCAAGGTCACCGCTTGTTGGGCAGAGGTTGAACCGTCGAGAAGGAGACATAACACGGCATCGGCGCGCGCTCCGACTCCCCCGCAATCCTGGATATCGCACGTCCTCTTTCCTTGCTCACTGCGCCAATTGATCTCCATTCTCCTCTCGCTCGCCAGCATCGCTCCGGCTTATGGCGACAAAGCGCTCTCGTACAATATCGACCCGGCCTTCAGGTCCCTTGATATTGCCGTCGAGAAAATGATCAAAATCCTCATGACCTAAGAGCGCTTTGAACTTCTCTGCAATGTAGCAGCGAACATCATCGTCTGCGTTTTGGATTTCAGCCACGAGTTCCTCTCGCCCATCAACGACGAGAAGGATGTCCTCGATGTCACGGCTGCCTAGGAGATCGTCGTTGCCGCGGCCGAGATATGCTTCCAACTTTGTCGCCACGAACAGTTCCGGCGTGAGGCGCTTGATGTTCAATGTCTCGTTCAGGTGACACGTGACCGGCGTCTCGATGCCTTTGGCGTACCAGCGATTGCTAAAGCCGAGAATGCTTTCATCATCCGGCATGAAATCGACTTTGAGGTCGCCGAGCCGCATGCGGCAAATGACCTCGTCTTCCGGAGATTCCACGAACCCCTTCTGACGCAACTCGTCTTGCAGTTGAGCCCATTGCGCATGTCCGACGAGATCAACGATCAGATCCACGTCATCGGTTGCCCGAACGCCTTCGAGCACGATCTCGTCCGTAATGAAAAGGGCTGTTGTGCAACCCCCAACAAACACCAGCCGCTCGCGCAGTTCATCTCCCAAAGACTGCGCGACCGTTTGCAACATATGAAGCAACTGGCCTTTAACGGTGGTCATTTTCTGAGAAGCCTTTCCGATAAACGCTCGGCCGCGAGCCCAGCCTCCCTTTGATGTCCAAGCCTGACACCATCGATAAGGGCCAGATACTCGTACAGGCGATCGTCTTTTTGAATGGCCTGGGGTACGCTTTTAAACAGCGGGTCTACCGCCTGCCCCATGTCCTTGCCTTTGGCGTACGGCCAGACGTAAATGTACTCTCCTGCGCTGATCAGAAGATTTTTAAGCGGGGCGGCCGCAAAGGCGGTGGGGATGCCCCGGGTCATCGCACCCGGTTTAGCCGGGAAAACGAACTTCAATCCGTGCACCACGAAATTATAGAGATCGCGGCGGTTGGGCTTTGCCTGGCCGGTTTCCCGATCTTTGACCGCAAGGCCCGACGAAACGCTCCGGTTAATCGACGCATTGACCTCTGTCTTGCTGATACCAAGGGCTGATTCCAGACTGCGTACTGAGTACGGGTCATCGTTATGCGCAGCCTCCCCAAGATGCGGGTCGCCCTCATTTTTGGCCTGCTCAAGGCTCACGAGCTTCAGCAATATAACAACGTCTTGACTTTTCATACGGATTCGCTCTCGTCCGTTGTCCTAGGACTAAGGACAGTAGACCACAAGGGGCCTTCGGATCAAGATTAGAACGTATTGCTTTGTGGCGCCTACTAACGCGGAGGTTCGTCCCACTTCCTAGTAGTATCTTCGATTCTCGCTACTTCAATTGTTGCTGATTCAAGTCTGCCCTTGCTTGTCAGCCGAATTCGTACGCCCAACCGGCCCGCCAGCGTTTCTAGCGAATCCATAACCGCTCCCTTGAGCGAGATGGTGGCGCCCGTGTGGATTTCCAGCAATACATCTAGCGCGGTTTGCGTGCCGTGCGCGGCGATCATAGAGACGGCTCCGGATGCCTCGTTGTAGGACCATCGGGCGACCACTCTCTCGAGAAATGAAAGCGGCAGAAGATGCTGTCTTTCACGCAACGTCGTCAGTGCATGCCCAACGTGTGCTGCCGTGTCAGAATCTAGAGATCGATATCGTTCAAACCAAGCACTTGCTTCAATCTCCGCTCGATCGCCGACAACGCGTCCTGGGATCCAAATCGCGCCAATCCCTCGGCCAAGTTTAGCCCGTCGACCGGTTCATAGTCTTCCATGGCTGTCCACTTCTCGAGCAGCGGCAGGAAGAGGTCAGCGCCCTGGTGCAGCGGCGCAGCATCGATCACTCCTCCCTCGAACATGTCCATTTGAAAAAGGGCTGTCATTCCAAGCACGATGCTGCTGGTCAATCCCGCCCTATCCGATGGAGAGGAAGTGCGTTCCTTGAGGCGTCGCATCGTCCCGCTTAAGATAGACAGGTACTCGCCTCGCCTTGGAGATCTTGATCTTCTGCGAGGCTGTACGTAGATCGATACTACTGGTGCTGTTGAGAACGTTGCCGGCCTGGCTGCCGGCCGTCGAAGGAAAACCGCACCCACTCGCATCGAGCGGAACGGTCCGTCGATCGCGGCACCGATCTCATCTCGTCATTGGCCTCTCTCCAGAAGCTCCTCAAAAAGACTGTCGCTGCTCGGCTGCGGCTGGATGCGACTGTCTGAGTTGCACCAGACGGAAATGTCTGTTGTCCCAGAACGGCGTGCTCGACCATCTCCCATCCAACGGGAGTAGTGTCCCAGGGCTCGGCCCCCGTCCGCGAACCGCGCCACCTCCATCAGCCGCTCAGCGGCGCCTCCATGACGAGGCTGGAAAAACAGAGTGAGGATTTGGGGGGAGTTTCTGCCATGACGATCTCTGCGAACAGCTTTGCGTCGACACCGCAGCAGCCGGTTGGACTGGCCTCTTCGATCCACGAGAAACGTAAGGTTTGGGCGGCGCCTCATCGCCTCATCGCCTCACGCCCGCTGCTTGTCTCGCCGGCGAGAATTGATCTGCGCCATCAGGATCGGACCAAGCGAAAATTCGCCGACCTCGGCTTTTCGCGTCAGACCGCGCAAATAACCGCCGGCGGAATTGATCGCCGTCCCGCGCTGCAGGATGCACGCGACGACAATGGCTGCGGGCACCTCGCCCATGACTTTTTGCGCCTCCTCCCAGGCGCTCGGGCTGATGCCCAGCATCGATCGCACAACGGCCGCGTTAGCGAGGAAATCGCGCCAGTTCGAAACCCCACCCTTCGCATAATCGACGATGTCGGGACACGCACTCAGGACCATTCCCAACGGATAGGCCCCCTCCCCGACTCGCGACGGTTGAGGTTTAGGCTCAGCTCCCGCCGCCCTGCCTTCTCGGAAGACAGGTTCAAGATCAATTGGGGTATCTGGATTTGAAGTCTGTATGTGGCGCTCAGGGTGGGACTCATTGGCGCTCGGATTCTTGGATTTGATGTGTTCTTCCAGAAGATTGAGCACGTCGTCGGCAAGCTGAGACAACTCGTCGGCGATCGGCTCGAGCTCCTGGCGCGTTGCCGTGCGCGGAATCTGGTCGACGATCGCGCGGAAGGCGGCGTGCACAACCTGCCAATCGGCAGGCCCCTGCCCTCCCCTTCGCGTCGGAACGGCTTCCTCGATGCCAGTTGCAATCATCTTCGCAATGTCGCGCCGGCACAGCGTGATGCGCTCTCGTACGAGCTTGAGTGCGCGGGCCTCGGCTTCGATATCGGCTGCCAGGCTCTCGAACTCCTCCGAGCGCACGACCAGCGGCGACAGATCGAAGCCGAAGGCGAGCTCGATGTCGCCGGCATTGTCCTTCCGCGCATACCGCTTGCCATTGGGACTGTCGCGCCGAACGATCAGGCCCGCGTCGACCAGCACGGAGAGGTGACGTCGCAGCGTTGACGCTGGCATGCCGTGCGCCCGCCGACTGAGTTGATGATTGGACGGGAAAACAATCAGATCGCCTGCCCCCGTCAGTGCGGTCTCGGGATGGAACGTTAAGAGCGCGTTCAAGACCGAGAGCGAGCGTTCCGACACGCCAAGGCGCGGCCGTGCCGTGCAGATGGCGTGGAAGATCTTCCACTTATGGACGATCTTTTCGGGCGGACGTTCGGTTGCGACCATCTGGCTTGCCACATGGGCAAGCGTCAGCGATCGCCGCCCAAAGGGCGTCGTTGGGGAGTGTGACTGCATGTCTTTGCCTCATGCGGGCAAAGAAAATCCGCTCACCAAAACGGTGCCGTCGCTAAAGACGCTTGACTGCGATTCGTGAAAGTGATTCTCTGTCAGTCGCCAAACGTGACGAGAGAAGGCTTTCGGACGGAGACGTTCCGGGGGCCTTTTTTCTTTTCCGCTATGCTCCTACGGTGAGAGGACGGAAACGCGGGTACGCATCGCGCCGCCCGACCGTGTGGGGTCCAGGCAGCGCCATATTCAAAGCGGCAAGACGCCCGATGTCACTCATCGGTGCCTCCATCGAGAAATGCCCGGTAGAGTTCCGGCAGCCGCGAAATAACAAAGTCTCCAAACGCAGGCGCGGCCTTTTCATCTACAGCTAGCGTGATGCGATCTGCGCGACGTTCAATCTTCACGATCTTTTTGCCTCCGTCGTCCGCCCAGGTTGTCGGCCGTGCAACTTTGGGCTTGCGGGGCGCCAGCGCGGCGATAGTTATCGCGAACCGTTCATCGGAAGTAGCGCGCACAAACCGATCGCTGGCAACGCTGTCGGCCAATACCTTTTGGTCGTGGCGGCCTACAAGCCGCTCCGCCAACTCCATCCAGCGCCGGCGGCCGGTTTTTGGCGCTGGTCCGATTGCATCGAGTAGGCTCCGGGGAAGGGCCCGCGCGACCGTGATGAGGCGGGAGAGCTCCGTCTTGTCGACGCTGAGCGCCGCCATGATGATCTCGCGCTTGAATCCACGATCCTCGAGCGCGGCGGCGTAAGTTGCCCGCTCAATAAAGGACAGATCCTCCCGCTCACCATTCTCCTTGCCTTGTGCCACCACCAGGTCTTCGTCGCTAAGGTCGCGGACCACGGCCCGCGCAGGGCGGCCAAGTTCGGCGAGCGCACGAACGCGACGATGGCCATAGGCAATCTGAAACCGGCCCGGGCTGGACGGATGCGGGCGAAGGAGGATGGGAACCAACTGCCCATTGGCGCGGATCGATTCAACGAGGGCAGAGTGCTTCTCGTCCACGCTCGTCATACGATCGGGAACGATCGAGGCGTCGATCAAATCTGGGGCGATCTCGACGACGGTTTGACCGGTGGTGAGTTGCTCGGTCAAGGCCTTGGCGGCATCGCGCTCCGCGGACAGCATCTCGAGTGAACGGCTCATGGCGCCGACCGCTCCGCGCGACCCAAGTGTTGGCTGGGTTGGTCTGCGATTGTCGCTGGGCTCACCTGACGAGGGTTCGTTGACCGCGGTCAACTTGTCATCAATGAGGTCCGCAAGCAGGTTTTTTCGACCCATTAGGCCCTCCCCCACGCAGCCTGGATGAGGCTTTGGATTTCACCATTGACGCTGTCCAGCGATTCCATCGCGCGGTCGTAGGTAGCCCGTGTGAACTGATCGCGGCTGACCTCATAGAGCGTCTGCTTCGTGATGCCCGCGTCCGAGATCGCCGTACTTTTCAGCATCATGTTCGTGACCATGCGGTCGCCAAACAGCGAGCGCATAAAGCCGACCATTTGGGCCTGCGGTCCATCGCCGGGCTCATAACGCGTGACGAGATAGCGCATCCAATCGTAATTCATGTTGCCGCCTGCTTTGGCCACGACGGCAAGGAGGTCGGATGTCATGATTAGAAATTGGCACATCGACATGACATCGAGCATTTGCGGATGCACAGGGATCAGAATTGCCGTTGCTGCGCAGAGCGCAGAAAGCGTGAGAAATCCGAGTTGAGGCGGACAATCGATCACGACAATATCGTAGCGCTCCTGAACCGTGGCGAGGGCACGGGCAACGCGGGCGAAGAACAGCGGGTCACCCGACTGGCGCGCAGCTAGCGCTTTCGGGGTTTCATGTTCGAATTCCATCAGTTCGATGTTGCCGGGAACGATGTCGAGCCCCGAAAAGTAAGTCTGCCGAATGATCTCATTCAGTTCGCGACGCGCATCGTCGTAGCGGATGGCGCCGTACAGAGTTCCGTTTTCCTCGACATCAAACTCGGGCTGATAGCCGTGCAGCGCGGAGAGCGAGGCCTGCGGATCCAGATCGATCGCGAGCACTCGATAGCCCTGTAGCGTGAGATGTTGGGCGAGATGCGCGGCGGTGGTGGTCTTACCGGACCCTCCCTTGAAATTAACGACGCCAATGACTTGCAACTGTTCGCCCGCGACGCGATACGGTCGGTATCGGCGCGCACCCTTGCCGGATTCATCGAGATAAGCACGAAGACTTTGAATATCGTCGAATGTGTACGACCTTCGACCCGATGGGCTGGTGTCCGGCTGAGGACCCCTGCCCTCCAGCGACAATTGGCGGAGGTAGCCGTCATTAATGCCGACGAGCTTAGCGACTTCGCCAGATGTAAAGCGGCGCAGATGCTTGCGTGCTTTTGGCGGGAACAGCTTCGTTCGGTGGGCGTGCAGCTTCGCCGACAGTTCCCGCGCGTCTGCCGCGATCGTGTCGTGGATCGCCTGCGGCGCGCCAGGCGTGATTGACGCCATCGCTTGTTGGTCGTTCAGGGCCACGGCTTTCTCGCGTAGTTACGAATTTCGGGTACACGGCATGCGCAAAGCGTGGCTATTAGGCCCGATTCTGGCCGGTCTCGCAACAGTTAAAGGGTAAACCAATCCTTAACGGTCCGACTCGGCCCACGGGTGGTCTAAAGTTGACCGCGGTCAACTCTCAGCACGTAGCCTGCGCGGCTGCTGCGTTCCGAAGGCGCCGCCTCTTAAACAGAAGTTGACCGCGGTCAACTTACTCCAGTCGTCCCGACGCAGTTCCCACAATCGACTCGCGCTCGAACTCTAGCACCGCCCCATTCGGATCAAAATTCAGCGTTGGGCCCTGGCGCGCTCCGCTCAGCCGCAACCGAACATCCGCTGCGGGGCGCTAGACCGTGCAGACGCGAAGGATGGCAGGTCGGAAGGATGGCAGGTCGAGAGTCCCGCGACCCGTTACGAGCAAGTCGTCCAGCGCATCACCAGATGCGGGCGCTTGCGTTTGCACCGACTCGTGGCGTGCTGCCTTGGAATGGCGAGCCGACCCGGCGAGCGCTGCAGCGAGGGAAAGTGCCCTCTTTCACCGCCGGCGCGCTCCCAGCCGCCGTTCCACCCTCGAAGCATGATCATCGGCTGCGAACATGTCGCGCTCGCACAGCACGACCGCGACGTCAGCCCGCATACCGTGACGATCAAGGGCTTTGGCGGACAGTCGGCTCCCAAGCGGCTCAACACCCCGGAAGCAGTGCACCTCGCGCGGCAGGCGTTCGAGCTTGGGCACGGGGTTGAGGACCTGTTATCCCTCGCGGGTGTCCTATGCGGATCATCCGCCGTGCCATCCCGGGTTGCTTGGTCCCACGCGACTGGCGGGACTAAGACAGCAGCAGGGATGGAGGAGGGCACCGCGGCGCGACGGGCAAGAGGTAGACCGGAGCCGGTCGGGCGATCAGTGTCGCCGAAGCCGGTCTCGGCCAATCCAGTTCGGAAGGAACGGCATCTCTTCTCTTTCGCGGAACGGGCCACACCGCGGATCAACGACGGTGCAGCCCATTCCCGCTCGCAGCCGAGGGCGAATGCGGATGTGTCGGCGGAGGCTTCCAGTTTACGCTGTTCCTTGGCGCCTTCCGCCACCACCGAGGTCGCACCGCGCCGAGGGTTTGCCCGCGCGGGTCTCGCACCGGTTGTCTTGAAACCACGCAGGCGCGGGCGCGGGCCAACGAGGCTGTTGTCGCCCGGGACGGATCGAAGTCAGCTAGGACGGCATCGATAGAAGCAAAGCGCCGGCGCGCCGCGTGTCCGGAGACAGAAAGGGCAGGGTAGGGGAGCGGAAAGGATGGAGGAATAGGGGAGGCGTTTATCAGCCGTTAACCATAAAGTTCCAGTCAGCACCACAAAGAGCCGCACGTCGACCTGAGCGCCCCCTTCGCTGGAATGCCAGCGGCCTTGGCGGTCCTACTAACGGGGGCCCGCTCCCGTATTCCCTGTATCGGACCCGCTTCGGACCTAGGGATGGTTGCGTCTAGAGGAGCATGCCATAGCCTTGCATATCGAGAATTCACAGACCGAGGCGATGGCGCGGGAATTGACGGTGGTGGAAAAAGGTCCGCTCACCCGAACAGTGCACCGGCACGCGCTCATGTGCTCGAGATCGAGCCGACGTCGTTTTTCCTCGACCGCGGCGACCAGTTCTGCCCGGATCTGCGCCAAAGGGGGCAACTCCTCGGCGGACAGCCCACCAAACGATTTCGCGACGGTCTGTATGAGGAGCTATTCATCGGCGCATCGCCCTTCATCGCGCTCATCAGCGACTGAGACGAGGCACGCGAGCTTTGGGCTCGCCTGCAGGAAATCGGAACGCGTCTGACGTCGCCGCAGGCCGTGGGGAGCGGTTGCCGTGGCGCCGGTACTAATCTTCGGGCAGCGCCACCGCGGAGGTGCTCGAAGATCAGCTAGCTGATGCTCTTGCCGCAGTCCCGGTGCAGCCTGAGACGGCACGGCTCGCTCGATGCCCTTGTGCCTTGGGCAAGGGCGGTCCGGCGAGCGCCAATTTCCGGGGCGTGTTTTTACCTACGCTTCACCTTGCGTTCCGCGTAGCCCGATTTTGGAGGGCGGCGCAACAAATGCTTTGCCGGGCAGGGCACAGTCACCAGGAAGGTGCGGCTGGTCCGGAATAGGGCAGGGGGTTGGCACGAGGGGCGATTTGTGGTTGATCTGACGCTTGGCGCTGGTGATTTACAGCGCTGCGCGTGCTGATCGCACTGCGGCGCCACCCTACCGATAAGGCGTGCTTATCGATAGCGAGAGGAGAGCGGGAACAGGCCTCGCTGTGACGGAACATAAAGGTGTATTAGGTTCCGTTTCGCCGTTTCCTCTTAAGGTTATCAAGGCCTTGTCTTCCGGCTACAAAATCGCCGATCCACTGCCTTGGGCTCAGCTCGCGGGGCCGCTTGCCGCGGCCGAGGATGCTGTCGCCCGCCTCGACGAGCGACTGGCCAAAAGCGCAATCCGTGACGGCGCGATCAGCCGAATGCACTTCGCCGACGCTTGCGCCACTCTGTGGCTTGATGGCGAACTTGTCCACCTCGATGACCTCGTGCTTCACGACGCCGGCATGGACATCCGCGCCCCTACACACGAGCTGACCCGGGCTCACGCCGTGCTGCGCGCCCGTCGGCGCATTGCCGACGCAAAGCCCAATTGGGCGCTGTCGGTTTCCGGACTGGCTGACCTTCGGGGCCGGGGTGAGCGAGAAGAGGTTGAGGAACGCCTCGGGCTCAACGAGGACGCAGAGCGGGACGCGGTGGGTGTCGACGGACCGCTTGGCGTCATGAACACCGATCTCCATCTAGCCGCCGCCTTCGCCGCGGTCGACGCCGCCAACGCCAAGGCGGAGCGCAGACTTGCCGACGAGCTTCGGTCGTGGCCAGAGCGGGACTCGCTTGTCTACGATCCGGACTGGGACGAGGACGGCCGCATCGATGACTGGCGCGCCGTCGTCGATGCGACCCGCAATTTGCCGCCGACTCTGGCGGCTGCAATCGCCGCGGATGCTTGGGACGCGATTGAACCACTCGAGCACACGCCTTGGCTAGGGTGCCTGCTCGCAGCTAGCGTGTTGCGCGACCGCGGCAAGACACGCTGCTATCTGTTATGCCTGCATGGCGGGCTGAAAAGCATCTCGCGTGAGCGTCGGCGGGCACGCGACGTCGCAGCGCGGCTGGTTGTGCAGCTCGAGGCGATGACGGCCGCCGCCGAGGCCGGCCTAAAGGACCACGACCGCTGGCTGATGACCAGAAACCTCCTCGCCCGAAAACTCGCCGGCCGGCGCGCCACTTCAAAACTGCCGGCGCTCCTCGACTACGTGCTGACCCGGCCGATCGTCTCGGCCGGCATGATCGCGGCGGAGCTTGGGATCACGCCCCGTGCGGCCCAAAACCTTGTCGCCGAACTCGACCTTCGCGAGACCACGGGCCGGGGACGCTATCGCGCGTGGGGCATCCTGTAGAGCGCGAGCCGCAAGCAACGTGAATTCCGTGCAAAGAGCGTAATGGGCGAGCATTCGTGCGCCGCAGAACATCAGTGAGGCAGCACGGAGAACGGGATCCCACAACGCGTCGATGGATCGCCGCTGCCGCAGGTATTGAAAGAGTTGACGCGGATCCACACGCTGCTCGAGAAGCACTAGCGCGACATGCAGGACACCGAGTTTACGGTTGAGCAGGCAAGCTATAGATGCTTCGGACCCGCGGCGGCACATGCCGACTTCGTGGTGCTTCTTCGAGATCATGAAGGGCCTGCCGGTCACGATCGGGCTTCCGGGTACCCTTCATAAATTCCTGGCGAACACCGATGCGAGGTCGAGGGAGTGGCCGCACGACAATGGTGAGACAGTGGGAAACACAGCGAGTCCCTTATGATACGGGCGTGCAGGGCTTCTCACCACTCACGTTGACCGGATGTTTATCGTTACCATGAGCGGCGTTTACCAGTGCACGCGGTCGCTGCGTGGAACCACCTGTGTTCGCTTGCGTGCGCTGCACGCGCAACGTCGATTAACGCCCCAGCAACCTAAATTAGATACTCACGAGAAGACTCGAATCGCACGGATGTACTGCGGTTCGATTTTTCTGGCGTAAGCGTAGCGTGCGCGTAGCGACTTGTGTGTTTGCGTACCCGTCCGAAGGGCGCGCGGTTCGCGTCCTTCGGCACTGGTCGAGACCGGCAGTAGCACACCGCCTCTTCGCTGGCGCCTCAGCCGTTCGCGCGCCGCCGCTCGCAATCCCAATCGGTTCCAGGCCCGCGACGCTGCGCGCTCGCTGACGATTCAGCCGCTCGAACCGCTGAAGCAGGAAGCAGGCGGAAGCGCGCCAGAAACTCTGGAAGGCGATGCTGGTGGCCAGATCCGGCGCCCGAGATCGGCAAGTCGACGCACTACCACGCGTAGTGGGTGCGTCCGTCCTGGGTGGCCGAGATGAAGAAGATGACACGAGCGCCGTCCACACCTTCTACCGGCCTTGCGCCTGGGGCGACGGCAGCGAGGAACCAAACTGGGGCATCCCGCGCAGACCGCCGCACTCCCCCCGAACTCGCCGAGGAAGCGAAGAGCTCGGCCGAGATGGCGTGAGCGAACCGGGTAACCTTTCTTACGTCTCCCCGCTTGCGGGGAGACGTAAGATCGCTCTTGCGATGCGGGCGAGGGGGTGCAGGTCTTTCGACAGTCGAATACGTGGAGAGATGCCCCTCACCCCAGTCCTCTCGGCGCGAGCAAATCTCGTTGCGGCCCCGTAGGAACGGGGAGAGGGAGAAGACCTCCTCACGCCTCGATATCCAGCGCGCAGTCGAAATTCGGCGCCGAATGCGTCAGTGCGCCGGCTGAGGCGTAGTCCACGCCGGTCGCCGCGATGGCTGCGATCGAGTCCAGGGTGACACCGCCGGATGCCTCCAGTTTGAGGCGTCCCTCGTTGAGCCTCACGGCTTCGCGCAGCGTCGCAATGTCCATGTTGTCGAGCAGCACGGCGTCGGCAAGGCCGGTGTCGAGCACCTCGCGCAATTGCGTGAGCGTGTCGACCTCGATCTCGATCTTGACGAGATGGCCGGCATGGGCGCGGGCGCGCGCCAGCACAGGGCGGATGCCGCCGGCGACCGCGATGTGGTTGTCCTTGATCAGGATCGCGTCGTCGAGCCCGAAACGGTGATTGAAGCCGCCGCCGCAGCGTGCCGCGTATTTCTCCAAGGCGCGCAGCCCCGGCGTGGTCTTTCGCGTGCAGCAGATTCTCATCCGGGTGCCCTCGGTGCGCGCGACATAGTCCGCCGTGAGCGTCGCGACGCCCGACAGGGGCCGACGAAGTTGAGCGCGGTCCGCTCCGCCGTGAGAATGGCACGCGCCGGGCCTGAGATCGTCAGCACCTGCTGCCCGCGGGCGACGCGCGCGGCGTCGCGAACATGTGCGCGTATCTCGATGTCGGGCGAAAGCTTTTGCAAGGTGGCGAGCGCCAGTGGCAAGCTGGCGATCACGCCGGACTGCCGCGCGACCAGGATTGCTTGCGCCTTTGTTGCTTCGGGGATCGTCGCATGTGAGGTGATGTCGCCGGCGCGGCCGAGATCCTCATCGAGCGCGCGGTGCACGGCCTCGTCGAGCGCGAGCGGGGAGAGGAAGGCGTCGGGATAGAGCAGAGAGGTCGGCGTGATCATGGCAGACTCCGTCAGGCGATCATGGGTTCCGCGGTGCGCGGTGTCGGGCATTCGCTCAGGCTGTTCGCGACCT
Source organism: Bradyrhizobium sp. 76 (assembly GCF_023073025.1). NCBI lineage: Bacteria > Pseudomonadati > Pseudomonadota > Alphaproteobacteria > Hyphomicrobiales > Nitrobacteraceae > Bradyrhizobium > Bradyrhizobium sp. 76. Next base: position 19,872 of record NZ_JADPIS010000095.1, on the reverse strand, counting down.
CGCGCACCGCTGCGAGCGTCGTCATCGTGCGTTGCGCGAGTGCGGGCACGTCCGCGGAATGGTCGGAGCGGAAATGCGCGCCGCGGCTCTCGCGCCGGTTCCAGGCCGACGCCGCCACGAGCAGGGCGGCCGTTGCCATGTTGCGGACCGCGATGCTCGCGGCCTCGCGTTCGAGCGCGGCGAAGCTGCGGACCGCTTCCGCGAGCCCGTCACCATCGCGGATCACGCCGACATGCGCGCTCATCAGCGTCCGCAGCCGCGTCACGGCCGCCGCATCCGGTGGACCGCCGCCCGGCGTCACCACGTCCGAAAGACGGGCGGGCGAGGGAATCGCGCGGCCGGCGATGTCCTCGGCAACGCGCGCGGCATAGACCACGGCCTCCAACAGCGAATTCGAGGCGAGGCGGTTGGCGCCATGTGCACCGGTGCACGACACCTCGCCGCAGGCCCAGAGCCCGTCGATCGAGCTGCGGCCGCGCGCATCCACCGCGATGCCGCCCATGTGGTAATGCGCGGCCGGCGCGATCGGGACGGCCTGCGTGGCGGGATCGATGCCGGCGGCAATGCAGCTGGCATGCACGGTCGGAAACGTTTCTGCAAAGCGTGCACCCAGCGCCTTCCGCGCATCCAGGTAGGCGCCGCGCCCGGCGGCGATCTCGGCGAATACGCCGCGGGCCACGATGTCGCGCGGCGCGAGCTCGGCGAGCGGATGGCGCGCCGTCATGAAACGCTCGCCACGGCCGTTGATCAGCGTCGCGCCTTCGCCGCGCAGCGCTTCCGTGGCGAGCGGCGCCGGATCACGGCCGGCCATGATTGCGGTGGGATGGAACTGCACGAATTCAGGATCGGCGATGTCAGCGCCGGCGCGCGCCGCGATCGCAAGGCCAGATCCGCTCGCCTCGCACGGATTGGTGGTGACGGCATAGAGATGGCCGATACCGCCAGTGGCGAGCACCACCGTACGCACGGGGAGCAGGATCGGCTCTGCGGCAAAATTGCCGGCTGCGCGCAATTGAAGGCCGGTGACGGCGCCGTCCTCGGTCAACAGCGCTTCGGCGATAAACCCTTCGATCAAGCGGATCGACGGCGTGCGACGCACCGCCTCGCTCAAGGCCGCGATGATCGCGGCGCCTGCGCCATCGCCGCGCACATGCACGATGCGCCGGGCCGAATGTGCGGCTTCGCGCCCGACGGCGAGCCTGCCTTCGAGATCGCGGTCGAATGGCACTCCATAGGCAAGCAGATCGTGGATTCGTGGCGCGGCCTCGCGCGCGATTCCGAGCGCTACCGCTTCATCGACGATGCCGGCGCCAACGGAGATCGTGTCCGCGGCGTGCGCTTCCGGCGTATCGCCTTCGGCCATTGCCGCCGCGATGCCGCCTTGCGCCCATGCGGACGATGCGCCCTGGCCGAGCGGCGCAGCCGAGATCAATGTCACGGGCCGCGGCGCGAGCTTGAGCGCGCAGAACAATCCGGCAAGGCCGCCGCCGACGATGACCACATCGTCGGCGGCGCCGGTGAGATCGTGGATGTTGTCTTGCATGGTCTGCTCTCAATTCCCCAGATTGATCATCCGCTCGACAGATCGCCGCGCGCGGTTTGCAAGGGCGGGATCGATCGTCACTTCCTCGCCGAGCGTCAACAGGCTCTCCAGAATGTTGGCTAGCGTGATGCGCTTCATGTGCGGGCAGATGTTGCAGGGGCGCAGCATTTCGACGTCAGGCAGCTCGGCCCGCACATTGTCGGCCATCGAGCATTCCGTGATCATCACCAGCCGCCGTGGCCGCCGCTCGCGCACCCAGTTGATCATGTGCGCGGTCGAACCCGTAAAGTCGGCCTCGGCCAGCACGTCAGGTGGGCATTCGGGATGAGCGATGATCTGCACGGAGGGGTCGGCCTCGCGGTAGCTGCGCAGCTCGGCCCCGGTGAAGCGCTCGTGCACCTCGCAGGCGCCCTTCCAGGCGATGATCTTCACGTCGGTCTTCGAGGCCACGTAAGTGGCGAGATAGCGGTCGGGCAGGAAGATCACGCTCGGCACGCCGAGGCTCTCGACCACCTGCACCGCGTTCGACGAGGTGCAGCAGATATCGACCTCGGCCTTCACCTCCGCGGAGGTGTTGACATAGGCAACGACAGGCACGCCGGGAAATTTTTCGCGAAGCAGGCGAACGTCGGCGCCGGTGATGCTGGCCGCGAGCGAGCAGCCGGCGCGGGTATCGGGGATCAGCACCGTCTTGTCCGGATTGAGCAGTTTTGACGTCTCCGCCATGAAGTGCACGCCGCACTGGACGATGATGCCGGCCTTCACCCTGGTGGCTTCGACCGCGAGCTGAAGCGAATCGCCGCCGATGTCGGCGACGCAGTGGAAGATCTCCGGCGCCTGGTAATTGTGGGCGAGGATCACTGCGCCCCGCGCCCGTTTCAGCTCGTTGATCGCCTTGATCGTCGGCGCCAGCAGCGGCCATTCGATCGGCGGGATCACATGTTTCACGCGCTCGTAAAGCGGCGCGGTGGCGCGCTCGACCTCCGGCGTCCATTGCAGCGACGGCATCGGCAATGCGGGCCTCGAGCCCGCTGGGACGGAACGCGGCGCAGCGGTGGTTTGGCCCTGCGGCCGGTTGGCAAAGTCGTCGGGGCCGTAAAGTCCAGAGATCGGCATGAAGCCTCCAGCACATATTAAATAAGCTCAATTTGAGTACATATGGAGCCTGAGAAACCCGGCCAGAGGCCGGGTTCGATTTCAGCAGCGCTCAAATATGCTCAATGAGTAAATTAGACCAGGACAACTAACACTACTCCAAGAGCTCCACGTTTGAATTTTTGGATCTCGACTGAACATGTAAGGGGCGACCAGGCTGCAAAGTGTGAAGTCGCATAACCCGTCGAGTAACACGCGCTCGTGGACGGCAACTGCGACCGAGACGCGACAGCGCAATGCGCTTGAATCCCGCGTTCAGGCCATCAATTTCGATGAATTTCACCGCAGCGCCTGTGCGAGGTTGCGCCCCAAAGCTGCTCAGTATGGAAGCCGTTTCGAAGCCGTTGCCCGGGATCCGGCAACAGACCTTCGAATTGGCGCTATCGAAGCGGGCGAAACGCCGCGCCGCTGCGCGAGATTACGGATCGAGATCTTCCTTTGAACGTGCATTTCGGTGAGATTACTAGCATTGGCAACTCAGCTAGGCGCGGCCGCCAACCGCTGGCCGAGATTCTCGTCGAAAAGCCAATAATCCGAATCACTCGTAATCGTTCTTAAATCGTGGGCGCAGTTGAGCGCGTGATGCTTGCACAGGATCGGGGCAACGAGCAGAGATCCTCTGTTGAAACCTTGTCAGTGCGAACGAGCTCTGAGGATCGGGCCTAACATCCGGTGGCGCCGCATTTGACCAAGCCAGCAACGCAAGTCGGGAACGACTCTGCTGACACTCAGCTGCTGGTGCGGCGATTAACGTTGGAGGTCCGATCCCTCAACATCTGTCTGGAGGATTTTCTTCAAGTCCGGGCCAAAGCACTCGGCATCACTGGACCACAATTGACAATCTTGATGGCAGTGACAGACCTAACGAGCGAGGGGGATGTTGCAGTCAGCACGATGGCAAAATTGCTGAAAGTTGACCCGTCCTTCATTACAATAAATTCCAAGGCGCTGGAGAAGGCCGGATTTCTGCGGCGCAAGCCCTGTATCAGGGATGGTCGGGTCGTCCACATGTCACTGACCGACAAGGCTTGTAAGCGCCTCGCGAACGTCGCTGCACAACAGAAGGAACTCGATCAATTTGTGTTCGGTGAGCTTGGCGTTGAGGAATTGACCAAACTGTCCAGCCGATTTGCAGCGCTCAGGCGACGGCTGGACGGTGCTCGTTTAAAAGCCGCCATGGATATTGGCGCGGTGACAACCCGAGGCAGGGGACGACTTCAGTCGACGAAGGGAAGCTCGTTGGATCGCTGATGGTTGCCTGGAATGCGAGGGTATCACGCACGTCCAGGCACCGTCATCATCAAGCGCCCATCGGCTCATCGCATTGCAATTCCGCCTCAGCGTTCGACGAGCGCCGATCTATCAGGTGCTCGGGTCCAACAGTTTTTTGCGACAACACGGTCACATCCGCTTCGTGAGACGTTGCAGCAGCAAGTAAGGGCGAACCTAACTGGCTCATGTCAAAGTCAATGAGCAGATTTGCCATCCCGGCCCATACGATGGTCGATCCTGGGCTCATGCCGCTTTTCTGGAAGTCCCGATCAAGATAGATTCGGTATGCGGCCCGAGCTCTACGCGTGGGGCGCAGAGTTCTGGACTGGCTTGACTCATCGCACGCGAACTTGGTTTCTAAGCGTCTCGGTGCGGCATATCAAAGCGCTTGCAGCTGGTGACGAACGCCTTTTTCGCCTCGGCATTCTCAAAGCAAAAATGTGCCCCCTCATCGGCGCGCTCAATCGACCAGTCGATTTTGGCAGCCCGTGCAATGCGCGATGCCTCTTCGCGCAAGACATCCAATTGCCTCCCATGGGCCCGAACGATCACACAATCTGGCATTTAGAACCCTCGCTAACCCGAATGTCCAGTTCACGATGTACGGCCGGGCTCACAGCGCCATTCATCCAGACCATGGCTCTTGCAGTCCTCGTGATATAGCTGACCTCGTCGAGGCAACACCATTACGCGCTTTGATGCAAGCCACGCCGAAACAGGTCCGGACCGATTGCACATAATTGGAAACAAGGCGGCAGTGATCTCTTCCGGACGCCTCCCCCCTTTCGAGCAAACCCGGATCGCCCCGCGTTAAGGTTTCTGAACGGCAAAACTATGAAGAGAGACGTTTTGTGTGTAGGATCGCTCGCACCGGGGCTGGACCGCATTTTTTCACGATAGGCATTTTGAACCCGGGAAGGCCGCCGGCAATATTGTCGGCGGCCTTTTTCAGCAATAACACGATTTGGGACTGGCCTACATGCGACGGCTTCGGTGCTTATCGCCGCAGCTCAGATTATTATGAATTAGCTGGCCAGCACAGCAGTGCCGCATGGGGGCGTTAATGCACGATTGGAAGAACGAACTTGACGCACTGGTCGCTGAAACGATGGCATTCACCAAATCGCTGAAGCTAGAGATCCAGCTGCCCCGGTCTCTGCCGAAGGAAGCCGTCGAGCGGGGTGACCTCAGCGCGTCAGAGTATGACAGCAGCGAACGCGAAGAGATCAAGAAGCGGGTCGAGAGCTTCAAAGCGCACCAAGAGCACTTCACGCGTGAGCGCGAGGAATATGCCAATTCCCAGCTGCGCCGGATCAGGCCGATCACGAGAGCCTAGACGAGCTTGAGCCCGCCGAAGCTTCCCTGCACGCTCAGCGGCACAAATTGAGGTGACAGTAGTGGACTGCACCCCTGGAATGAGACACGGTAATTGCGGTGACAGCGCGGTTGCCATGATGCGTTATCGTGCCTTGTTTTGCGCGAAGGCGGTTTCGAACTCAAGCGGCGATTGGTATCCGAGCGCCGAGTGCAGCCGGTCCTTGTTGTAGACCTCTGCAATAAAGCCATCGATGCGGCGGCGGGCGTCGCTGATGTCGGCGAAGGCCTTGCCGTTGATCTCTTCGGTCTTCAGCGTCTTCATGAAGCTCTCGGCCTTGGCGTTGTCGAAGGGATTGCCCGGCCTGCTCATGCTGATGGTGATGTCGCGATCGGCCAGTCGTTGGCGATAGGCGATGGAGGCGTATTGGGCGGATTCAAACGGTCGTCGCAACACCAATTGTTTTCACTCATGACAGTAATTCGTCAAGCGCTTCTGCCGGCGTTTTCCAGCCCAGTGTCTTTCTCGGTCGGGCATTGAGGGCCGCTGCTACAGCGGATATCTCGTCGGCGCTGTGGATGCTCAGGTCTGTGCCTTTCGGAAAGTACTGCCGCAGCAACCCGTTGGTGTTCTCGTTAGTGCCGCGCGGCCAAGGGCTTTGCGGGTCGCAGAAGTAGACCTGGATACCCGCATCGATCTTGAGGCGGTCGTGCTGAGCCATTTCGGCTCCTTGATCCCAAGTCAGCGTGCGACGTAGTTCTTCGGGCAAAGTGATGATGGTGCGCGAGATCGCGTCACGCACGGCTTCCGCCCCGTGTCCCGCAAGCGCAGGTCCGTTCTTCTTGCGCGGAGCTTCGCCATGACCCGCCAACCGGGGAAGGTGCAATAGCATTGTGAAACGCGTCGTGCGTTCGACCAACGTGCCGATCGCCGAGCTGCCAAGACCGAGGATGAGGTCTCCCTCCCAATGTCCCGGCACGGCTCGATCGGCCGCTTCAGCGGGGCGCTCACTGATCATGATCTCCGGCGAGACAAAGCCCTTGCCCCGCCTGCGTACGCGCCCCCTGGGCACGCGCAACACGCGGCCGGTTCGCAAGCAGGCGGTCAGTTCGCTGCGTAGTATACCGCGGCCCTGAACGAAGAGAGCCTGATAGATGGCTTCGTGGCTGATGCGCATCGTCTTGTCGTCCGGGAAGTCGATCGGCAAGCGTCGGGCAATCTGCTCAGGGCTCCATGCTTTGGCCCATCGTCGATCCTTTCGCCGGCCGTGCCGGCGACCGTTCCACCGAACGGTGGGGCCAGCAATACAAGCTCCGCTCGGGGCTACGACCCTGCCGGCGAGTCTCTCCTCCACATAAGTCCGCAAGGCTGCGTTGGGCGCAAGCTTGGTCGGCTTGGGCCGGCGGGCAGATCGGTCTGCATGCCATTGGGCAGTTGTTGCCCGATAATCCAACCCGCCGCCGCGGGTGGCCGCGTTCCGCCGCAGTTCACGGGAGACCGTCGAAGCAGCCCGCCCCAAGCGGCGCCCAATCTCCCGTATGGAATGGCCCTGCACCTTTAGAAGGGCGATTTCCTCGCGTTCAGCCAATGAAAGGTAGCGCCCGGAGAGAGGCTTGGCCGAAGATCTGAACATCGATGGTGGCATGCCGCCTGCCTTTCGGAACAATCTGCTTCCGACAGGTTGCGATAATCCGGCCTCAAACGCAGCATCTTCGCTGCTCTGCCCTGTGGCAATCGCCTTCCAAAATCTATTCTGTTCATCGCGTCCTGCAGCAGAAGGCCGGCCTGGCGATGGCAATGGCGCTCGTCCTGACCGCCCCGAACGTCGACTTACAACTTTCATCGCAACCTCCAACTTCAGGGTGTTGCGACGACCGTTTGAATCCGCCTTGCACGCCGCGATCGGAGTGATGAATCAAGCTGCCGGGTTGCGGCTTTCGAGCACCAAGGGCTGTATCCAGCGCGGCGATGGCGAGCGAGGCGTCGAGCGTGTTCTCCAAAGCCCAGCCGACGGCCTTGCGCGAGAAGGCGTCGAGAATGACGGCAAGATAGACGAAGGCTCTGGCGAGATGCACATAGGTGATATCGGCGACCCAGATTTGATCCGGCGCTGACGGCACCAGGCCACGCACCAGATTGGGCACGATGAGAAAGGCCGAGGGCCGATCGGCAGGTGGCTTCAGGAACGGCGCCTTGCGCTGGGCCAGCAGATTGTCCTCGCGCATAAGCCGCTGAACCTTCTTGGCATTCACCACCATGCCCTGCCGCCGGAGGGTCGCGGTCACCCGCCTGTAGCCATAGAAGCGGTGCTTGAGGCAAATGCGCTGGATCAAGTCCCGCAACTCGCACTCACCTGCCTCATCGGCGCGTCCGGCCAAGTGTCGGTAATAGGTCGCGCGCGGCAGCCCCGCGAGCCTGCACAGGCGCTGCACATCGGCATGCGAACCGGCTGCTTCCAGCGTCATGGCTTCGATGACTTCGATGATGCGGATACGGTTTTGCCTTGCGCTGCCGGCCGCTCCAAGGCGCGCAAGGCTTTTCGAAAAAAATCGATGTCCATCTGCTGGCGACCCACCAGCCGTTCAAGCTCGGCGATGCGCACGTTCGCCTGGGCAAGTGCAGAGCGCTTCGTCTCCTCCGCCTGCAGCGGCTTGAGCTTGCGGGGGCCAGGCTTCGGCCCGGGCTTGCGGTTCAACCCTTCAGGCCCGTGGGCCTTCCACGCCTTGATCCAGTCATGCAGGATCTTGCGAGGTATCCCGAGCTTGCGGGCCACAGGCAGAACGCCTTCGCCTCCCTCGGCACGCTTGATCGCCTTCAATTTGTACGCCGTCGGAAACCGACGGTTCTTTCCTCTTGCTGCCACAGGTCATCCTCGAAATGAGCCTGTCACCGCAATTACCGTGTCTCATTCCAGGGGTGCAGTCCAGTAGTGCGGCGATTTGTGCTTGATAAGCGCGCGGGTTTGCGGCTGTCCCAAATCGGCATATTGCCGTGCGCGGAGTTCTCAAGCTCGGATTGCCTATTCTCCAAACGCACGAACCCCCACCGCGCTTGAAAAATGCCTTCCATCCGCAAAACTTGCAGGAAAGCTGCTCCAAAACCCGAGTGCCTGCCGCTTAGACTTACTTTGAAACCGATCGGTCAAACCGTCTACTAAGCGTTTTGCCATTGATTAAGATCAAAGCGTCAATTCTACACTCTCTATCCTCTCAAGACTTCACGGAGGCTAGATCATGCGCAACCTTCTTTATATTGCTGTGCTTGCACTTCCCATGCTCGTCTGCTTTGGATCACCTTCGACCGCCGCTCCGCGGGCTCGTTCGTACATCCCCCCAGCTCGGCAGGACGTTTATTGCCTGCAGGGACGTACCTGGGGATATCCTGGCAATTGCCAGTTCTCAACCTACGATCAATGCATGGCCACCGCATCCGGCACCCTCGCATATTGCGGTCTGAATCCCATCTACGCGTTCCAGCGACAGGCAGGACAATCACGCTGATCTGCGATCGCCACGAGATCGTTGTCAATTCCTGGTCGAGATTGTCCCTTTTGCGGACCTCGACAACACCGACCAATATTCCTCCCAAGGCCAAGACCTTTGTTTTCAAGTTGCCCAAGACATATCCAAAAGACTTCAGTGCGTAACCTTATCTCGATGAGAGAGGAGCGATTTCCCGACCCTTAGACCAGCGTCAAACCTGTGCGTGGCCGGGCTCTATATTTCTGCATCGACGCGTGATCGTTTACGACCCGAGACCATAATTGCGTGCGATGGACATCGAGTACGACGTGAGCGCGAGGCAGTGCCGGCGATGAAGCTCGCCGCCGAAACCGATGGTGTAGCGCGCGGCCGCAGGCGACTGGGCCCTCGCGCCCCATGTAGACGACAACAAGCTAGATGAAGTGACACTGGGAAACGTTTGAGGGTAGCAGCATTGGGCAGTGCAGGACGAGTTAAAACCTGCCTTGTTTATTACGCAGAAAATGCCCAAGAGCGGGGCCGGCCGCAGCGTGCGCGGTGCCGGTGTCGCTGCGACAGTCGCCGGATCATTGCTTCCCGCGTGCCAGCAACGTCCAGACCGGTGACGTGCCGTCCCAGCGCCGAAGCCGCCCGTAGAACCTCACTCGAACCCCGGCCTCTTTCAACCGCTCGACCACGAGATGCAGTGCGATCACGTCGCCCTCGGCCAGCTCCACGCAACCGCGCTTGCCAGACCACACCGCGCCCGGGAAGCGAAACAGGTTGTACTTCAGCCATCGGCCGCCGCGCTCGGATAGCGGTTCTAGGTCTACTTGTGCGCCGTTCCCAGGCCGCAGGCCGACATCCGGCCGACGGAGCAAATTCGCGATCCAACCCACTAAACTCGGCTCCTAAATCGAGGCAGTCTTTCGGTACAGTCGCAGTAGAAGTGCACAGGCCATGTTAACGAGGCAAGCCAAATGACACGAGAGATGCTCCGCCGTTCTCGGGAGCAGATCGCGGCGGCGAAGGCACTGCTTCAGCACAAGGTCCGAATAACTGGCACCCTGAGCTTCCAGAACAATAGAAACCTGGCGTTGAGCGGAATGGCGAAACAAGAAGCCAACTAGCTGCCGATCTGTGCAGCTGCAACAAGGCTATGGTCTTTATGGACGCAGTTCGTCGGACGGACTTGCGTGCGTCGGTTCGTGTACGATAGCTGAAGCGAGGAGCGCAACGACGTTGGTGGTGAGCTCCTAGTCAGTGTTTCTGACGGCCTCAGCCAGCATGGAGTAGAGCTGCTGCTTGCTGAATTCCTTGGGCTGTTGCCTCTCCGCTGTGTTCCGCGACACCTTCCGTGCCACTGGACGAGCGCAGGCTGCCGACGACGTCGGCCTCAGCTTCGGGGACGGCCTTATCTTGGGCGTTGCTGTGGGCGGCTTGTGGCCGCGCTTCAGGCCCAGACGGGTCAGCATGCCGCAGACCGCGTTACGACTGCACCCGAGACGACGCGCTATCTGCGCCGCGCTCTGTCCTGCGGACCAGAGCCTATTGAGGAGCGCTATGTCATTCGCATGCCAGCCCATGACAAATATTATACCCCTGGCTGCCGAACACGCTAGTCTAGTCGTCGTCCGGCTCGCGCACGACCGGCGGTTCGTCAGCGTCATCTTCCTCTTCGTCGTCTTCCTCTTCGTCGTCTTCGTCCACCTCGTCTTCATCGGGATCTCTTGGCGGCATTGCGGTGCCCATAAGCACAAGCGGTGTCCAGTAGATCGCGGTGGTGGAAAATGCTTCGAAGGTATGTTGCTTCATGGGGCTGCTACTCCTCGAAAACACGCGTAGTCGCATATTCATGGCGGACGGCACGCGCGTCTGCGAGGGTGAAACCAACAGAAGTTATTACCCGTTGATCCAAGTGCTACGTGATGCTTGTTGTATGACAGGCGTTCCTCGAGCCCAGCCGCCTTCAGGGCGGTTGCAATCTTGTCCAGGACGGCCAATGAAGCAAAGTCGCGCTTCTTCTCCCAATACTTCCGTATCCGTTCGTTCAGCCTCCTCCGAAGTATGTACTTCAGGCGTCTATTCGGTAACATCCAACACAGTGACGCCATGAAGAACCACGTTGCTTTCGTCCAGCTTAAAAGCTCCGAGCTGCACTGCGATCATCGGCACTGAACGATTGAGGACCCGTAGCACGTTGAAAAACGGCTCGTGATTCACTCTGCGACAATTACGGCTCTGTGTTCTGACCCGGGACGACGCTGCCGCTCAACACCCCAATATTCGATGGTGCGGATAATGTGACTCTCGTCCAACGCTCCCAGCATTACCTCTTCTTCGTAGAAGGTGTCCGCTTCCTCCGAGTACATCAGGAAGTCGCTCTTGCCGCCATGCGGCTGACGGCGCTCTCGCGCGAGACTTCAAGCTCGCCCAGACCAAGTATGCTGGTATCGTTCAATATCTGAGTCTGGAGCCACTTCTCGACCAACCCAGCTGCGCGAAGTTCAACCGCTTCAATGTTTTTCAGCGCGAAACCCATTCCTGAGCTGCACCCCGGTTCCGAAGACGCGGGGTGTTTATGGGCATGCTCGGCGACTTTGGCCCTGCGACATGTCGGCAGCCTGCCAGGCCGGCAACTCACAATATTCGAATGTCAACTCGGCGGCGAGACCGGCCGTCTATTCAGGATCGCGCGCTCATTGTCGTTCGTCGTTGCACCTCGGAACACAGCAACAAATCGATCGCCTTGCCAAAGCTCAACGTCGTGCTCGGCATGCATTTGCTCGGCTCGACGCCGCGCCGCCTGCTCGTCAATGCAGTCGAGCTTCGCCACGCAGATCACTTGCCGGCTGCTGTCCACCACGAATGCTTTGTACCGCATTCCGCAATCCGATCCCAACGGGACCGTCATCGTAATCGAATGTCCGTCTAAGGCGGCGGGCAAACTAAGTGTGGGCGGGCGGAACCTTTGTACGTGTGGCAATTCGGCTATACTTGAAATTCATCGATCGCGCAGCGGCGCGCGTACGTGCCTAGGCTATTGCGCTAGCTCACTGGCGTAATCTCACTGCGTGCCGAAGCGTGCGGTTCGAGCTTAGGATTGAGAAGCCACCAAGCATCATCAGCAGCACACCTGACCAAGTTGCCGTCCAGCTGCGTGCCTCGTCGTGCGCCTCTGCAACGCGCGCGCCCATTGGCATAGCTGGAGGTGAGCCGGCGGGCGCGAGGAGCTGCTCAACGTTAACTTGGCCGGGCACGGAGTGCTCAGGCGTAGGCGGCCGGCTGTGAAGATCGGTGGGTACCGCTGAGGTCATGGTGGTGCCCATATCGAGCACGGAAGCGGCATCAGCCACCTTGATTTCGGCTGCAGGCGGCTGGGAGGGCTCGGCCGGTGCGGAGCGTAGCAACTCCGCGCGCGCATCAACCACCGCGCTCTTCCTGGGCCGCGCACTCCCGTTCTCGTCCAAACTGGCGGTGCGATCTTCGGCACCGCGATGACGAACTGTCTTCTTCACCTTCGCCATACCCTCGGTCAGGAACCAGCATTTACGGTGACCGTCGAACCGATAGACCCAATGCGCCCCGTCCGCGGTCGTGTTGCCGGGTCGCGGCAAGCATTGCGCTTGCGCCAAAGAGGTTGCCGCGGGCTCGCGCGGAGCGCCATTGAACAAGTCGGCAAAAGGGTCGGAGACCGCAGGTGTCGCCGCAAGACCTCCAACAAGAACCAAACCGGCGAAGCAAACTCGCAAATAACCGGACATCGAAAACTCCCGGTGTTGCGCCCCTCACCGGGACCACCCTTCGCGGCCACTTAGGCTGCCATGCGGCTCAACTCTGGCGGCGCCATGGATTCATTGTGGGTCTGAAACGAGATCTGGGTCCGAATTGAAAACCAGTGCTGCAGCCGAGTTCGCCAACCGTTGGGGAGGTTTTGCTCCCGCCCGAGGGAGCGGCACAAGTCGGGAACTCGGATCGGCCGCGAATGCGGAAGCTGTTCCGTCGCCCATCATTAAACCGGCCTCAGTGTTTGCGTGCTGGGGCCATCGCATTTCCATGTGCGACTTGGCTACCATTCTGGATCGTCGAAGCCGCCATAGTCTCGAACGACGTACTCCCGGGTGAAGCGCTCGACCGGACGCCAGCGCTCGTGAATGACTATGGTTGCTGTCGGCGGCCTGCAATAATCAGGATTGATGACGATGGTCCGGGACGGGGAGTAGGATTAGCGGGAATGAACGCGCCCAGCAAAAGCCCCCTGGCATGCGATGGCGGCCGAGGCACGCGCCGCGGAGAGGGCCAGCAGACCGGCAGCGGTGCTGGCTGCATAAGAAGCCGTCCTCCACCTTCTTCTTACGCACCGTAAACGGCCGCGCTGGTCGCTTGTTTCAAAAGGTAAAATTGAAACATGAACCGCAGGACCGCCGCCCACGGGCAGCCGAGGGGCCTGCGTTTGCGGTGTCGCAACCAGTTCTGGGAGGAACCTGATCCGACGAAAGGCCTGAGCGTAACGAGCATCGCAAGCTGATCGCCAGTGCGGTATCGGTGTTGCGAGCTCCGACGGAGGCGCACATGAAGCGCAGCTGGTGGATGTTGATCGCCGTCGCTGGGGCGGCGTTTGTGTTCTTCTCCATGCTGGCCATTCGGGAGCAGCGCGCCGGCTTCGATACGTTTGCCAAGCAAGGGCACCCGCAGGCCTCGATCTATATGATGATCCCGCCCACCGGGAGATCTGCGAGCGTAGTCCTACATGCGCAACGAGCGCTAACGTCGGGCTTGCTTCCTGCCGCGATCATAGGCCCCCGTCACAAATCTTTCCGCAAGCCTTGAAGATCGGGTGGCCGGACCTTCCTCTCCGCCGACTTCGCGCGGTACTCGACCTCGGCCAGCAGCTTCGGCCCGACCCGGAGGCCCTTTGGGCGATCCGCTTAGCGACGAAACGCGTGCCCCGTGAGCCTGCTTCCGTTTGGCATCCGTCCATGCGTTGCGAAAGTCGGCGTCGGCGACCATCATCGCGATGCTGCCCCGCCCATCCAGAACTTCAGATCCGATGCCACTCAGCCACTCCGAGAGACGGCGCAACCAATGCTCGGAAGAGACCTGCGGTTTGATAAACCTCAATCGTTCCGCCCAATCCAAGGCCTCACCCGCAACGGGAACTTGCGTGAACAATGAGCAGCTTGACACCCCTTGTTCTGGAACAAACTGTCGCACGCAGACATTCTCCAACTCACGAAGTGAAGGAGAATAGGATGCGCAAGTACTTGTTTGCTGCGGCGATCGTGAGTGCAATCGCGACACCCGCAATCGCGGATGAAGTCGGTGTCGGCGTTCAGGCCGGTCCGGTCGGCGGAGGCGTCACAGTCGGAGAGTCTCACGAGCACCGCCCCGTTGATCGGGACCGCACAACGGTCGTCAGGGAGCCTGAGCACACGGAAAGTGACAGGACGACGGTCATTAAGAAAGAGAATGAGGACGGCAGCCGAGAGAAAACCGTCATTCATCACGACAACGACTAACAAATGTGCCCGGACCACCGTCCGGGCTTTTCTTTTGCCTTGCGACACAGAGACGTTCGTTTGCTTCGCTACTTCTTACTCGGATCGTCTGCGGGATTGACGTAAGTTATCCCGAGTGGCCCTTGGCCATGAATTTGAACAACGGGAGGACTACTTGTCCAACCATAGTGGTTCATTTTGGCAGGCGCTTCGGCGTATCCGCCCGCTGTTAGCTCGATCGCTTTCTTCTCATCGAGTTTGTCGCCCATTCCGATGTGAAAGTTGCCCGATATGACGGTAGCGCCTTCATCTGTTGGATGATTATGGGCGGGAATTTTATAACCGCTTGGCATTCTTAGGCGGAGAACGAACAGCCCTTCTTTGGACGGGTCGCCCGAGAGTACCGCGATGTCGGCCCCCTTCGGCAAGGTGGGTGGTGCTGCCTCCCATTTAAGCTCACCAGAGTTAATCGGCATTTTCATATCATCGGCAATGGCTGTGTTCACACCTGCCAGGACGAAAGCCGAAGCGAGCAAGCGACTGAGCATGATCTCCTCCATTTGGTGAGCGAGCATCGTGTGCCAGCGGTGAAGCAAGTCAACTGAAAGTTAGCCTGCCGCTGCCGCATTCTAACGATTGGAGGCCTTAGCAGATTTATGATCTCACCAAGAGTGACAGCTCCGCTGACCTTGGCTTGCCAACGCTCGGACGAAACATCGAAGAACTCGGCCCGTTGCATTTTCTCGTCGAAGCTTACTCAGCTACTGCTCCAACCCACGAGCCCATGTTTCAGCTTAACGCTGCGTGGGTTAACCACACCAAGCGAGCAGCCTCATTCTGGACCAACTGATCATGACCATTGGGCCGCTCTGCACCGGGAGCCGCCACGTGATTAGAATCGTCGTGCTTGGAGTGGCTTGCCTAGTTGGACTGGGCGCTATTGCTGCAGCCACGAAGAAATCCGGGCCGCCGCCAGCGGCCGATGTGGTCATGCCGATAGTAGCCGGTAACAAGGCTGATCGCCTGCCATTCACAATCAAACTGGATATGCCAGCTGCCGGTGAGCGCGCGGATGTTGCGTACCTCCAGCCTGGAAGAAGAGCAAGCTGATTTACCGCCATCCGCACCAAAGCAAGTCGCTCTTCCACCGCGTCGCGACTTTACGCCTCGTCATTGGCACGATCCCCATGACCTGAACGCCAGGGCCGCAAACAAAAGAGCCGACACCGCGAAAGGACCAAGAAAGGGCGCGGCTGATCAGCCTCTAAAGCAGGCTGAGGCTAAGCGGTGCCGTTCGGACGGGCTGGATCCCCTGTTAAGAAAGCTGAACTTATCGCCGCCGTGCGATTCATGATCCCACCTCTAGTCGCCCGCTGCGCAATGGTTCTAATCAATATTGATCTGGCGGCTCATTCGCCGTTAATGATTGATTCAGTTTGCAGCATGATCATTGGGGAGTGACAAGGGATGCGATCATGCGATTGCGCCAGGCGAATACCTTGGAAGAGATCGAGGCGAGGGTCGCTGAAGCCAGCGAAGACCCAATGGCGCGTGTGACGCTGAGCGCGCGGGATTTCTCGAGTGCCAGCCGAGAAGAGGTTCTTGCATTATTGAAAGCAGACGGCGATCGAAAGCGCACCAATTGGCTGGTCGCAGGCGCGGTGATCGCTGGTTTTGCGTTGGGATGGGCTGCCGGTTTTGGTCGGTACGGTCCTATAACTTTCGCGTCGCTCAATTCAACCACTCAGACAGAAACGCCTTCGCCTCGAAGCGCCGAAACGAAGTCAGGCCGCAGGACCGGAGGCCCGCGAAAGACGGTATCGACTTTGGCTTTGCGAACACCGCCAGGCGTAAGTCAATTCTCCGCGGATGGAGCGAGCATTTCCGCCGAACCGACAGCCACATGGTCCGACAGGGCTCATCAATCCGTGGACGTTTCGAGCACCGTTCCTCAGGGCATCGAAGCAGATATGACGGCGACCGGCTCGATAGCGCCCAGCGGGCCTCTCATGCCTGCCCCGGAGACAAGACCAGCAACCATTGAGGGTTGGACCGTTCTTGACGTTCGCGGCGGAACGGCGGTTCTCGGAGGGCCCGATGGGGTTCGGATGGCAATGCGCGGCGATACAGTTCCCGGCATCGGGCGAATCGATTCGATCGTGCGTTGGGGCAGCCGGTGGATTGTAGCGACAGCTAGTGGATTGATCTCGACTCCGTAAACGGCGCGCAACGCCCGCGGGGAAGCGGAACCTGTCGTCCATTTGCGAGAGGCATTCGGGATGAGCCAACGGCAGGCGTGTAAAGCCATCGGCTGTTGCCGCATCACCGTGAGATACCAAACCACCCGGGCTGACGATACCAGCCTTCGCCAGCGCATGCGGGCGATCGCCCAGGAGCATCGCCGCTTCGGTTATCGGCGGCTGCATGCTCTGCTCAAGCGGGAGGGCTATCTGATTAACCACAAGAATGGGATGGCCTCTACCTTGGTCGCCGCAAGGGCGAGGACCTGATCTACGCGGGCAAAGTTGATCACGGCTTTACGAGCATGGTCATAAGCGCGCGGGCGATGTGGATTGGATAAAGGTCTTTGCCACCTAGGAGGCCGCAAGCGCATGGCTTGCCGAAAACGATCCTGAAGGCGTGGCGTGGGCCCGTCCGATTGAACGGGAGAGACAGTGATGACCAGCGTGGGGTTGTATGTCAGCGCTGCCGCCCTTCGATCCGGCTAAGTAAGCCACGGCTCAGAGCTCGCTGTAGATCGGGATCGAAGCGGCATGTGCGTCGACGACTTCGACGACTTTCTTTTCCAGCGGGAGATCGCCCTTGCGTTCCGACCATAATTTCTTGAAGCGCTGGACGATTTCCGCGGCCGTGTCGACGGCCAGCTTTTCCGAGATCTTCGCCTTCGCCGCCAGATGCGTGAGCTCGTCCTTGGAGAATTCGGTCATCTTCTTCGTGCGCGAGTAGTTCAGCGCCATCTTGTCGTCCGCGATGTAGGGTATCGTAGATAGCAAATCGTAGGCGGGGACAGGACGGGCGTGCGGCGGTCGGGGTAGATCAACGACCAATTCTTCAGATGCATGTCGGCGTTGCCGATCAGCGTGCTGAACACGAGGCGTCGGACAAACTCAGCGACGCCGGCTTCGCCGGTCTCGATGCCGAGAACGCGCGCGATGCTCCGGTAGTTGGCCCTGTCGTACTTCTCGTCCGGAAACACGCCGAATACCTGCGCGAAGTCCTCCATGTGGACCGGTCCGTCGGCGGAGCGGTCGAACCGCTTGACGGCGAGTGCACGCCCCTTCAGCTCACCGAGTCCTTCCGGAAGCCCCTTGATCGACTCGACGTCGATCAGTTGGAGCTCGGGCACTTCCATGCCCATCTCCTTCGCCAGGGTCATCATGGAGAATTCGTTTTCGGGCACGCCCGGGTACTGATGGGACGGAAGCTTGACTATCCACGAACCGCCGACGCCCTGGACGGGAATGGTCAGACCGGCGTTTTTGGGATCGTGCTTGAGCGCCGAGAACTTCAGCTGCACGCCCGCGAGCGAGAAGCGCAGCAGGTTCTGCCGCTCGTCCGGTGTGAGATCCTCCTCGACTTGGGAAGGCAACACTTCTCCTTCGGCCGGATGGACTGACAGGGCGCCCGGGAGGTCCCGGCCCAGCATCCAGAGAAGAAAGAATTCGCGCTTTTCCTTCACGCCTGCGCGTTCCGCGAGGTAGCGACGCAGCGCGCCCTCCGGCAGAAGATTGGAGAAGAAGGGCGGAACGACCTGCTGATACGGTTTGAACGAGGTGAGCAGATTTCCGAACGTGTCCTTGAAGGACAGGCTCAATGTTGGGCGTGCGGCGCCGTCGATGTAGTTCTGGTTGAAGGCGAGCAGCGACCGGTCGCCCTGCACGAGCGTGATGGTTGCGATCGGGTTGTCGTGCAGGCGTACGTCCAGGACCGATACGTTAGGCATCGTCATCCTCGTCGAGAGCGTAGGCCGGGCGGGGGGCTTCTACCGGATGCGCGATCCGGTTGCGTAGACTTTGCAATACGCCTGCGGAACTTTCCAGCACGGGGTTGGGGATAGGTTCGGCGCGATAGCCTCGCAGTGTATCGACGACGTCTTGGACAAGGTTCAGGTCAGTTTTCGAAAGATGGACCTGCTTCAGAAAGCGCAAGTATTCGGCGATGCGGTCGAGCGCAGCGGAGCTACCGTGGCGCTTCCTTTGTCCGGAAACGATGCGTTCGGCCTTGACGAAGAGGTTTGAGGGGCCTTCCTCGAGGGAGAATTCGTTGAAGTTTGAGCGGAGGACGCCCTCCACCGCGGGAAGCAGCTTCTTGGGCACGAGTACGACCTCGAGGTCGAGTGCCCGGACCATCTGGATGAAGCTGGACAGGCCGGGTTCGACGCGGCCGGTCTCTATCTGGGAGATGTGCGCCTGGGTTAAACCCGATCGGACCGCCAACGCACGCTGGCTTATGCGCTCTTGCGTGCGTTTCGCCTGAACGGTCCGGACAAGCTCTTCGCTCGGATACGACATGATATATAATCCTACTCAATAGGATTGCTTCGATAAGAATACCAAATCATGGCCGCGACTCGATAACTATTGTTATCAGTAAGCACGCCCTGATAATTACAATATATCAAACCAGCGTGGACAATCAGGGGCGACAACGTAGCTCCATTTGCCGAACGCCATGGTCAGCCGGCTCTGAAGCCCCCACGTGTCGGTACCCGGCTGTCGATGCCACCGGAAGACCCACCTTTGGGATTTTCGCGCGAGAACCCCGATTGGCGCGTCCGCGAGCCCAGCCAAACTGCGCCGGGCAGAACACGGAGGTAGAACGATGTACGCCGACACGGAAGGCTATTTCGGGCAGGCAAGGGGGATCCCCTACAGTCGGCTCCACGAGCTTCGGGGTCGAGATATCACCAACTTTCAGGACAAGATCGAGCGTCTTCGCCGCGAGGGAATCCGGCTCTCACCAAAGCTCGAATGGGATGCATTCGTGACGGCCTATACCCTTCACGACGAAGTGCCCCTTCATTCGTACCCGCGTCGCATCATGCGCTTGATGCGGCAGCTTTGGGAGCAGGAGGAGCGAGCACGCGCGAACATTTCGGAGTTCGATCCTTCCACATTCGACAAGAACGACGCGGCCGAAGAGCTCCAGTTCCGCTTCACCACGAATGCTTCTCTGATTGGCGATTTGTACCTCGTCTACATTCGGGAAGCGCTCACGGCCCATGAGAAGGAGACCCTGACCGCCGATGAAAAGTGCAATCTGTATTGCGCCGCGGCCGCTCTGCAGACTCTCGTCGATATCTGGGCGAAGCCCAGCCCCATGAGTCGCTGAGCGCCCCCCGCCGGCCGGTGGAAACGAACGTAGCAGCGCGCTGTTCTCCGCAGCGCGGCACCCACCTTCCGGGCTGCGGAGCGCCCTCGCCCTGGCCGCCGCCGCCGCCGCCGCCGCCGCCGGATAATAGTTGGTTTCGCGAGATAGCAGCCCCACTTCCAACCCACGACCTCACGTAGAGCCGGCTTCGCAAATTTGAACAGGTCGCTAAGTGGAGTTTCTGCCTGAAGGCGGCGATAATCGCCGTGAACAGGAGAGACGATGAGCAGACGACCA
>NZ_JADPIS010000150.1:0-954 GCF_023073025.1 Bradyrhizobium sp. 76 | reverse complement strand
GCCCCGGCAAACGACTGCTGTGCCGGCCGCGGCCGGTCGGTCCGCAAGGCCAGACGGGCCGGTGCGCCCGACAGGTTGCTGCGCCAATACTCCGCCTGGATCGAGAGCCGCTCGCCCGACAGCCACTGCCGTTGCCAGGCGGCATAGTCCGGATACTGGATCGCAAGCGGCGGCAGCGGGTCCTCTTGTCCAGCCACAAACGTGCGGTACAGGTGACTGAGCTCACGCGCCAACACGCCCAGCGACCAGCCATCCGAGACAATATGATGCTGCGTCAGCAGGAACACGTGCTCATCATCCGACATCCGGATCAGACACGCCCGGATCAGCGGGCCGCGCGCAAGATCGAAGGGCGTGCGTGCCTCTTCATAGCACAGATCCAACCGCGCCGCCTCGGCTTCCGGCCTGTCGCGAAGATCGCGCTCCACCACTGGCAGCCCCGCACCCGGCGGCAGAACTTCAACCCAGGGCTTGCCCTCCGGCGCGACAAAGACACTCCGCAGCGCCTCATGACGCGCCAACAACCGGTCGAGGCTGCGCTGCCATGCGGTGCGGTCGAGCTCACCCCGCAACCGCCATGCCAGCAGCATGTGATAGCTCCTGCCGCTCTGATCCAGCTTCGCCAAAAACCACAGCCGCTCCTGCGCAAAGGACAGCGCAAGCGGCTCTTCGCGCGACACAGCCACAATGGCCGGCAGCTCTTGTGGACCGGAGCGGCTCAACTCATCCACGAGGCTCGCGGCCAGATCGGCCAGCACCGGTTTCGCAAACAGCGTGCTCAGCGGCAGGGCGACGCCAACAACCTGCGAGACCCGGCTCAACAACCGCACCGCGAGCAGCGAGTGGCCGCCCAGTTCGAAGAAGTTGTCGTGCCGGCCGACACGTTCCAGGCCCAGAAGCTCGGCCCAGATCTGCGCCAGCGCGATCTCGATCTCGCCCCGCGGCGCCTCATAG
>NZ_JADPIS010000096.1:0-956 GCF_023073025.1 Bradyrhizobium sp. 76 | reverse complement strand
CATCCAACCGGTCTTGCGCTGCTCATCTCCGAGCAGACCTTCCAGGAACAGGCCTGCATTCGTCGCCACACGCTCTTGCGTGAACAACGGACGTATCCGTTTCTTGATCTCTCGAAGCGACGCCGCCCACAACGCAAGCGCCTCCTCAACCGACGCGGCCCGCGTCCACATGGCTGCCCATGGATTCAGACGCCCGCAAAAAAGGCAACTGTAATGCTAGTTGTTCATTGCGGGTACTTGCATATTGGCATCCACAGCATCGCATGCGCAAAGAGGCGAGCAGCCTGCGAGTGAGGTGTGTCGCAGCCTGCTCGTGGACAGCAGTCCGAGAAATATTGTAGGCGTACGCAAATGCGACTTTCTTGATACCAGCCCTCGGCTGTGAGCGCTGTTTGAGCGACACGATTGGCGGCATGCGTCTGCAAAACAGCAAAGGCCATTTTCGTGGATGATGTTAACTTGAACCCGAGGGGCGAGTGCGTTTTGAAGCCATCGCACACACGCCTGAGTTCGCTCCGTCCAAGGCAACGCAGTTTCAAGTTAGTGCCGCCCGTGTGTCGCGCAACTACGCCGCCGGTTACCCAGATGAACTGGTCGGGGCTGCCTAGCCGATTTCGACGAGCTGCACCGCTGTGCGACCCGGAGCAGTGTGCGCAGCAGTTCAGTTCGGGACGAGTCTGTGCCATGCTGCTGGGGTCATAGGCACCGACGCCGAGACGGTGCTAACACTTTGCGCGGCCTGCACGTCTCTATCGGCAGGAGCGTTGCGTGATTAAACGACGTGACCAGAACCGCGCCTTAAAGCTCCGCTTGTAGGATGGCAATGATATCTCCCAATCGGTCGCTTGCATCTGCCAAGCTAGGAGCCTGTCTGTTTAGTCGCGGTGTGGCCGCGACGATAAGACGATAACATGACGGCGCTCATCCGGCAGCCAGCGCGAGCTTTCGGAGGTTGT
>NZ_JADPIS010000146.1:0-969 GCF_023073025.1 Bradyrhizobium sp. 76 | reverse complement strand
CAAGCCCCTCGACATAGGCCGCAAACCGCGATTCACTCCCGTCCGATCTTGGGTGACCCATCCCAGCTCTCCATGCCGAAAAACGAATCTCCCGAAAATACCAGCAATTCCAGGATCAAAGATCGCGACTTTTTGACTCAGTAAGACTAGCTGTTCGATAGTCGCCTTGACGCCTGAATCCAAGTGAGATACATCTAGTGAGAGAACTAACTTGGGGTATACACAACCATGTTGAGATGGCCTCGCTTGCGAGCACGGCCGGGCCAATAGCATGGAGTGCCCGTTGCCGCTACATCTATGATAAGAGCCCATGCCGCTTCCTCCCCCTATTGAACGAGACGTCTTGCATCGTCGGTCCATAGAAGTGGTCGGCTATCGCCGTCGCGATCAACTCTGGGATATCGAGGCTCGCCTGATTGACTCAAAAGCCAATGCGTACGCGAATCCTTGGCGTGGAGAAGTGCCCCCGGGCGAACCAGTGCACGATATGTCGTTGCGACTGACCGTCGATACTGGCTTTAAAATTCGGGCGATCGAGGTTGCGAGCGACATGAATCCCTATCCGCCGTGCTCGGGAGCAGTGAGCGCGTTCGCTCAACTTGTGGGGCTCACGATAGGGCCCGGTTGGAAAAAGAAAATCAAAGAGCATATCGGTCAAACTGCGGGCTGCATTCACCTGGCTGAACTCCTAGGTCTTATCGGGTCGGTAATGTTCCAGACCATTCTGCAGGTGCTGGAGGATGAAGGGGCATTCAAAAAGTATCCTCGCCCCGGATTGATCGATAGTTGCTACGCATACCGGCGGAGCGGTGAGGTCGTAAGGCGATTATGGCCTAACTTACCGGCTGAGTAACGGGGCAAGACGGACGCTGCCGACGCCGAGGCGATCAGCGAAGCTGTGACCCGCAAGACTATGCGTTTCGTTCCGATCAACCGGCCGATCAGCAGGCGGCGGCCATGGTGCTGAAG
>NZ_JADPIS010000014.1:0-74565 GCF_023073025.1 Bradyrhizobium sp. 76 | reverse complement strand
CACCACGCTGAAGAGCCTGATGGGCGTCGTGACGCCGCGTAGCGGCAGCGTGAAGTTCGACGGCATTGATATCGCCGGACGAAAGAGCCACAGAATCGCGCAGGCCGGCATGCAGCTCGTGCACGAGGAGCGCCGCATTTTCGGCAGCCTGTCGGTGGAAGAGAATATCCTGCTCGCCGGGATCACGGCGCCCAAACGCTGGCCTCTCGACCGCATCTACGAGATGTTTCCGCGACTGAAGGAGCGGCGTAGCAACCGCGGCACCGAGCTGTCGGGCGGCGAACAGCAGATGCTCGCTATCGCACGGGCGTTGGTGCGCGACCCCAAGATCGTGCTGCTGGACGAGCCGTTCGAGGGGCTCGCGCCCGTCATTGTCCACGATCTCGTCAAGGCCTGCCGCGAGCTCGCCGCCGCCGGCCAGACCATCGTGCTGGTCGAGCAGAATTTGGCGGCGACGCTGGCGCTGGCGAGCCGGATCTACATCATCAACAACGGACACATCGTGCACGAGGGGCCGGCGCGGGAGCTCAAGGCCCAGCCGGAGCTGCTCCAGCGCTATCTCGGCGTCTAGAGAGCGGCGATCATTCGCCTGGCGTGAGCGGCGAGCACCGTCAGGTCCTCCTTGCGCGTCTGCGCCGGCAGCAGCTCGATTCCGGCCCTGACCGGCATGACGTGCATGTGCAGGTGAAAGACCACCTGGCCGCTGGCCGGCTCGCTGAACTGCTGAAGGATGATGCCCTCGGCGTCGAACGCCTTCATCGCGGCAATCGCGATCCGCTTGGCGGTTCGGGCGACCGCGGCGAGGTCGTCATCCGCGATGTCGAGGATGCCGCGTGCCGGCGCCCGGGGAACGACCAGCGTGTGCCCGGGCGAGCGCGGCATGATATCGAGGAAGGCGAGACTACGGTCGTCCCTGAAAACCTCGAAGCAGGGGATCTCGCCGCGCAGGATTTTTGCGAAGACGTTCTGATCGTCGTAGCGCGTCATGGATCCCTCCGTCGGTGCGAGGCGCGATCTGACGCGCTCCTTTCCGTTGACGCAAGCAAGCCAGCCGGCCTATCCACGATGCCAGGCAGGATGGTTCCATTGGCGACAGATTTCGATCCCGGACACAGCATCGAGAGTGCGCGGCGCGCGCTTGCGGCACGGCTGCAATCGGCCGGCATCGAGCAGCCCGCTCTCGATGCGCGCCTGCTCGTAGGGGCTGCGCTGAGGCTTGATCTGACCGGCATGGTGACGCAGGCGGCCCGGCAACTCGCACCTGAAGAGGCTGCGCGGCTGGAAGCGTACGCAAAGCGCCGGCTCGCGCATGAGCCGGTCGCCCGCATTCTCGGCGCTCGGGAATTCTGGGGCTTGCCGTTCCAGCTATCCGAGGCGACCCTGGTGCCGCGTCCCGATACCGAGACGGTGGTCGAGCTCGCGCTCGAGATCTTTCGTGGGCTCACGATATCGGGACAGCGCCCGCGCATCGCCGATATCGGCACCGGATCCGGCGCCATCCTGCTCGCGCTGCTGCACGAAATTCCCGGCGCCTTCGGCGTCGGCACCGATCTCAGTCTGACCGCGCTCAACACCGCCAGAGACAACGCCGCGGCTCTGGGCCTCGCCGACCGCGCCAGCTTCGTCGCCTGCTCCTACGCAGCGGCGCTCCGCGGCCCGTTCGACCTCGTCGTGTCGAACCCGCCCTACATCCCGTCGGCAGAAATTCCGAAACTGAGCATCGAGGTGCGCGAGCATGATCCGCATCTGGCGCTCGACGGCGGCAATGACGGTTACGACGCCTATCGCGCCCTGATCCCGCAGGCGGCTGAACGTCTCGCCCCCGGCGGAGCACTGATCGTCGAGGCCGGACAGGGCCAGGCCCGAAATATTGAAACCTTGCTGACGGCTGCCGCGTTGGTCGTGGACAGGCCGCCCAAGGCCGATCTGGCGGGCATCCCGCGGGCGGTTTCGGCCCGGAAAATGCCCCCATAAAAGCCGAATTGGGCTGCAAAAAACCTCTTGGAATATCCCTTGGGAACGACTACCTTCCGATCAACACATCGGTGCCGGCCCCGTAGACTTACGGGCGAAAGCCGGGCTCTCGGGCGAGAGCTTACTGATAAAGGTTCCAAGCCGCAGGTCCTGTTGAGCGCGATGGCCATTTGAGCTGCGCTGCTTACCGACCGCAACGTGAACGAAAGCCTGATATTGCGCTTGAAGACTTACGCAACAAAGCAGGGCTTATTTCGGCAGGCGATATGAATGGGTTCGCTGGCGATGGATGCTGGCGGTGGGGAACGCGTCTTTTGTTGAACGCGACGGTCGACGAACATCGGCAAGGATCAATCCGCTCTTGCGTGCGGTTGCGCGCAAGCGATGTGAACCGCTGTCATCAGGTCACTCTCGGCAATCAGTAATGCGTGCAACCTTTAGGGCTGGAATTAAAGGCAGGACATGAGAAACGGTCAGAACAAGCAGCGGATGCGCAACCGCAACAATAATAATAACAATAACAACAATAATAACCGGCGCGGCCAGAACCCGATGACCCGGGTCTACGAGTCCAACGGACCCGACATCAAGATCCGCGGCACGGCTTCGCATATTGCTGAAAAATATCTCCAGCTCGCGCGCGACGCGCGCTCTTCCGGAGACCCCGTTGCGGCCGAGAACTACTACCAGCATGCCGAGCATTATTTTCGCCTGATCGCGACGGCTCAGGAACAGTTCCGGCAGAACCAGCAGCCACGCGGCGACGAGCCGATCAACAATAGCAGCGGCGACGACGGCGAGGACGACGGCGAGAATTTCTCGAATTTCGGCCAAGAGCCGGGGTTTGTCCCACAGCCGCCACCGCCGCCCTTCACGCGCGACCGCGACGGCCCGCGCGATCATCAGCCGCGTGATCATCAGCCCCGCGACAACCACTATCAGCGCGACAATCAGCAGCCGCGCGAGCATCGCGAACGCGACCATCGTCCGCAGCCGCAATATCAGCCCCAGCCGCAACCGCTGCCGCTGAACCAGCCCCAGCCCGTCGTCGCCGACGCGGTCAGCGTCGATCGTCTGCCGTCCTTCATCACCGGTCCGCAGCCGCAGGTGAACAGTGGCGCGCCCGGCCAGGCCGGCTTCGAAGGTGCTGGTGGTGGCGAGCGCTTTCCGCGGCGGCGCCGCCGCCCGAATGGCCCGCGCCCCGAGCGCGAAGCCGCTCCGGCCGCCTCGAGCGACGAAGTGGCCCCCGGCGAGTAAACCTTTCGCCGGACATCCTGCGCCAGATACCCTGACCTGAATCGTCCCGGCATGTCCGGGACGATTTGTTTTTAGCCGCGCGTCGCCGTCGTCGATGACGGCACCAGCACTGGCTTCGCCAGTGAGGGAATCAGCCGCGCCCGCTCGCGCTTGGCGGGGATCGCGCGGTAGACCTGCTTGGTCGCCTCGACGATGTGCACGCCGGCAAAGGGCAGCGACAGCGCCGCGCCGGCGCGCTCCCACATCTGCGCGGATTTCAGCACCCAACCGCCCGCATAGGGCGGCATGAACAGCGCCTCGCCCCAGGCGGTCGGGGTGAACCAGGTCTGGCGCAACAGGTCGGTGATCTGCGAGCGCGAATAGGGCCGGCCGTGACCGAACGGCGTGCTGTCGGTGCGGGTCCACACCCCGCGCCGGTTCGGGATCACCGCAATCACGCGACCGGACGGCGACAGCACGCGCCACGCCTCGCGCAGCAGCGCGGCCGGATCGTCCGACATTTCCAGTGCGTGGACCAGCAGGATGCGATCCACCGCGGCGTCGGGAAGCGGCAGCGAGAACTCATCCACCAGCGAGGCGAGCGCCGGCCGTCCCGTCGGCCATTTCAGGACGCCCTGCGCCGACGGCATGAAGGCGATGCAGCGCTCCGCGTCCTCGCGGAACAACCCGAGATAGGGCGTGGGATAGCCGAAGCCGAGCACCCGCTGGCCATCGACGCGCGGCCAGCGCTCCCGAATGCCGCGATTGATCATTTGCCGCGCCACAATCCCGAGGCGACGGGAGTAGAACTCGCGGAGGTCGACGACATCAATGGTCATGATCGCAATGTAACATGCACGAGGCGGCCCCCGCGCGCGGAATATTGCATTGCCTGCGCAACGTTAACGCCATATTTGTCTGACGGAGCTGAGCGCGATCGGAGATGACATGGCCGCCGAAATTCGTACTTTCACCTGTTTAAACGACAATTTCGGTTACCTGATCCACGATGTGGAAACCAAGGCGACGGCGTCGATCGACGCGCCGGAGGCCGGCCCCATCCTGAAGGCGCTCGAGCGCGAGGGCTGGCAGCTCACCGACATCCTGATCACCCATCATCATGGCGATCATGTCGGCGGGGTCGCCGAACTCAAGCAGAAATACAATTGCCGCGTCGTCGCGCCGCATGACAAGACCACTGAGATCGCAGACGTCGACCTGCGCGTCGCCAACGCCGAAATCGTCAAGGTCGGCAGCTTGCTGGGGCGCGTGCTGGAGACGCCCGGCCACACGCTCGACCACATCTCCTACGTGTTCGACACCGAGAAAGCGCTGTTCGCCGCCGACACGCTGTTCTCGATCGGCTGCGGCCGCGTGTTCGAGGGCACCTATCCGATGATGTGGGATTCGCTTCTGAAGCTGCGTGCCCTGCCCGACGACTTCAAGCTCTATTGCGGCCATGAATACACGGCGTCCAACGTCAAGTTCGCGCTGGCCGTCGACCCCGACAATGCGGCGCTGCAGGCGCGCGCGGCCGAGGTGGCGAGGCTGCGGGCCGAGAACAAGCCGACCATTCCCTCGCTGCTTGGTGATGAAAAGCGGACAAACGTGTTCCTGCGCGCCGATGAACCGTCGATCGCAGCCAGGCTGCACATGAAGGGCGCGGATGCCACCGCGGTATTCGGCGAACTGCGCGAGCGCAAGAACAAATCTTGAGGAACAAGTCCTGAAGATCAAATCCTGACGGGAATCGATGCCGACCGCAGCCGAGATCATCGCGCGCCTTGAACTCCGACCGCATCCCGAAGGCGGGCACTATCGCGAGACGTTTCGCGATCAGACCACCGACTCCAACGGCCGCGCGCGCTCGACCCTCATCTACTTCCTGCTGGCGCGCGGCGAGCGTTCGCACTGGCACCGCATCGATGCTGTCGAGAGCTGGCACTATTACGCCGGCAGCCCGCTGACGCTGCGCATCGCCCATGACGGCTGCTCTCAGCACGAGGTGCGGCTCGGCACGGACCTGTTGAACGGCGAGCGGCCACAGGCGATCGTGCCGGCGGATGCTTGGCAGACGGCGGAGACCACCGGCGAGTGGACCCTGGTCGGCTGCACTGTGGCGCCGGCCTTCGAGTTCGCGAAGTTCGAGCTCGCGCCCAAGGGCTGGGAGCCCTAAGGCCCCGTCGCTTCGGCTTGCGCCGGCAATGACGCTACCGCTTTCGCAGCACCATGTCCTTCGCGGCTATCAGGCCGCCGCCGGCGATCAGGATCGCCGCGATGGTGATGTTGGCGCTGGCATTGGCGAATCCGGCGGCGATGAGGAAGCCGGTCGAGAGTAGCGGCGTCGCGTAGGACGCGGCGCCGAGCACGCGGATGTCGCCGCGCTTCATGCCGATGTCCCAGGCGTAGAACGCAGCACCGACCGGACCGATGCCGAGCGCGATCACGGAGAGCCATTGCAAGGTCGTGTCCGGCCACACCGTGGTTTCGAGCAGTCCATGCATCAGCGCGGCGAGCACCGCGGTGGCGAGGCAAAATCCCGCGACCGCATCGGTCGGCACCGCCTTCAATCGGCGCGACAGCACCGAATAGGTCGCCCACACGAACGCTGCGATGAAGGCCGCGGCCAATCCCGGCAATTGACCCTGCGTGAAGCCGGAGGTGTTCCCGGCGAACAGCAGCACGGTGCCGACGAGGCCGAGCACGGCGCCCACGACGTGATGCACGGCAAGCCGCTCGCCCGGCAGGAACGACGAGAACAGCACGATCAGGAGCGGCCACAGATAATTCAGCAAGCCGGCTTCAGCCGGCGGCGCAAAGCGCAGCGCGATGAAATACAGCGCGTGATAGCCGAACAGCCCGCCGACACCGACGGCCCACACGGCCAGCGGCTGACGCAGGCTTTTGGCCGCCTCGCCGCGGCCGATCCAGGTGAGCAGGCCGACGAGACCGCCGATTGCGAACGTCATCGCGGCCAGCTGGAACGCCGGGATCTTTCCGGTCGCCACCGTCATCACCGACAGCAGCGACCACATCAGGATCGCGGTCAATCCGATCAGCGTTGCCGTGCGGGGAGTCATCGATCAAAGGCTCTGAGGACGTTTATGCCCGGCACGAGGCCGGGCATTTTCGTCTTCACTATCGCCTTGTCGCGCCTGAAGCTACAGGCATTTGGCTCAGCGACGTTCAGCGGAGAGAATTGGCGCCATCAGGCCTGATATTGGCCGCCATTGATGGTCAGCGTCGAGCCGGTGATGAAGCCGGCCTCGTCCGCCGCCAGGAACACGACCGCGCGCGCGATCTCTTCCGGTTCGCCGAGCCGGTTGACCGGGATCTGTGGGATCACGTTCTTTTCCAGGACGTCCTTCGGCACGGCCTGCACCATTTCGGTGTTGATGTAGCCGGGGCAGATCGCGTTGACGGTGATGCCGCCCTTGGCGTTCTCGAGCGCGAGTGCCTTGGTGAAGCCGATGTCACCGGCCTTTGCCGCGGAATAGTTGACCTGGCCGAACTGTCCCTTTTGGCCGTTGATCGACGAGATCGAGATGATGCGACCGAACTTGCGCGCACGCATGCCTTCAATGACTGGACGCGTCATGTTGAACAGCGAACCGAGGTTGGTATTGATGACGGCGTTCCACTGCTCGAGCGTCATCTTGTGAAAGGCGGTGTCGCGGGTAATGCCGGCATTGTTGACGAGCACGTCGATCGGGCCGATCTCGGCCTCGACCTTCTTC
Organism: Bradyrhizobium sp. 76; assembly: GCF_023073025.1. Lineage (NCBI taxonomy): Bacteria > Pseudomonadati > Pseudomonadota > Alphaproteobacteria > Hyphomicrobiales > Nitrobacteraceae > Bradyrhizobium > Bradyrhizobium sp. 76. Next base: position 67,618 of record NZ_JADPIS010000014.1, on the reverse strand, counting down.
ACGCCCTCGGCGCAAGCATCGAAACTGCTGACGTCCCATTTGTAGACGGCGATGCCGGTCTCGGCCTTGAACTTCTCCGCCGCGGTGTCGTTGCCGGCATAGCTCGCCGCAACCTTGTAGCCGGCTGCCTTCAGCGCCTTGCTGATCGCAGCTCCGATGCCCCGCGTACCACCCGTCACCAATGCAACACGTGCCATATCGAATTTCCTTCCCTTGCTTGGACTCTTCGGACGTTTCTGAGTGATCGTTTTTAAGCGCGGATTATGGGGGACGTTTGACGGACATCAAGAACAAAACGCCCGGCGTCGAGCCGGGCGTTTGTATTTAGTCGAGGCTTGTACGGTTGCGAAGAATATTTGATTTGCAACCGCCGCCTTTTTAATCGCGTGCAACGCACTCAGTCACGTGTGCAGCGCACGCGCAAATGACGCGGCAACTATCTTCAGTCGCGCGCCACACACATCGCTATACCCATGCCGCCGCCGATGCACAGCGTGGCGAGACCCTTCTTTGAATCGCGCTTCTGCATTTCGTGGAGCAGCGTCACCAGAACGCGCGCGCCGGAGGCACCGACTGGATGGCCGATCGCGATCGCGCCGCCGTTGACGTTGACCTTCGAGGTATCCCAGCCGAGATCCTTGTTGACGGCACAGGCCTGCGCCGCGAAGGCTTCGTTGGCCTCGATCAGGTCGAGATCGCCGACATTCCAGCCGGCCTTCTTCAGCGCGGCACGCGAGGCCGGGATCGGGCCCGAGCCCATGATCTTCGGATCGACGCCGGCCTGCGCCCAGGACACGATGCGCGCGAGCGGCTTCTTGCCTTCCTTGGCAGCCTGCTTGGCGGTCATCAGCACCACGACCGCAGCGCCGTCATTGATACCCGACGCAGAGCCCGCGGTGACCGTGCCGTCCTTCTCGAAGGCCGGACGGAGCTTCGCCATCGCGTCGACCGTTGCGCCATGGCGCGGATATTCGTCGGCGCTGACGACGACATCGCCCTTGCGTCCCTTGATGGTGACGGGAACGATTTCGTCGTTGAATCTACCGGCCTTCTGCGCGGCTTCGGCCTTCTGCTGCGAGGCGACCGCGAACTCATCCTGCTGGGCGCGGGTGATCTGCCACTGCCGCGCGACGTTCTCGGCGGTGTTGCCCATGTGATAGCCGTTGAAGGCGTCCCACAGACCGTCCTTGATCATGGTGTCGATGAATTCGACTGCACCCATCTTGACGCCGCCACGCAGGTACTGGGCGTGCGGAGCCATGCTCATGGATTCCTGGCCGCCGGCGACCACGATCTCGGAATCGCCGTTGAGCAGCGCCTGATAGCCGAGCGCAACGGTGCGCAGGCCCGAGCCGCAGAGCTGGTTGACGCCCCAGGCCGGGCTCTCGACCGGAATGCCGGCATTGATCGAGGCCTGGCGGGCCGGGTTCTGACCCTGGGCGGCGGTCAGGATCTGGCCCATGATGACTTCGGAGACCCGGCCGGGCTCGATGCCGCCGCGCTCCAGCGCGGCCTTGATGGCGATGGCGCCGAGATCATGGGCGGGAAGGGTTGCGAACGCTCCGTTGAAGCTTCCGACCGGGGTGCGGGCGGCGCTGACGATGACGACATCGTCTGACATGGGCATCTCCTGGGTTGAATGGGGGCAGACGGGGCTGGGGAAACGGCTCGCCAGTCTCGGACGGCATCCTGTTAACGTCGTTGAGGCATGTCAATCGGCCGACGGCCGAATTCATCCCGCAGCGCATTCAAAATAGCGTTCTTGGCGCTTTCGCAAGCACGTTTTTGCTGCCCGATTAACCGTGGCGCACAAAACGGTAGCGTGACCCCTTTGAAAATGCTTATTTTGTTGCGTTGCGTACTCTTCCCGCCCTGCGGCATAGCCCGTCAGGTTCCCGTTCTCCGCGCTTGCAAGTGAGAGCCCATGGCGAAATCAGACCAACCCACCACCATCAAGAAATACGCGAACCGCCGGCTCTATAACACCGGGACGAGCACTTACGTGACGCTGGAAGACCTCGCCTCCATGGTCAAGGACGGCGAAGATTTCCTGGTCTACGACGCCAAGACCGGCGACGACATCACCCGCTCCGTACTTGCCCAGATCATCTTCGAGCAGGAGAACAAGGCCGGCCAGAACCTGCTCCCGACCACTTTCCTGCGCCAGCTCATCCGCTTCTATGGCGACAGCATGCAGATGGTGGTGCCGAAATATCTGGAGCAGGCCATCGCGTCGCTCACGCAGGAGCAGGAGAAGTTCCGCAAGCAGATCGCCACCTCGCTGTCCGGGACCCCGTTTGCGCCGCTGGAGGAACAGGTCCGCCGCAACATGGAGCTGTTCCAGCAGACCTTCTCGATGTTCAAGCCTTTCGCGCCCGGCGCAGGCCGCCCCGCCGGCTCCGCGGAGCCGGCGCCCGAGCCGACCGCAGAAGCCCCGAAGGACAGCAATATCGACGATCTGCGCCAGCAGATGAAGGACATGCAGGAACGCCTCGAGCGGATGTCGAAGAAGGACGAGTAGGTCCTCTCGTTCGCGCTCGCGTCGCGAGCGCCGCGGCCCGCTGATTTCCTCAGCAGTCCCCCACCTCGTCGTTGCGAGCGCAGCGAAGCAATCCAGAATCCCTCCGCGGAGGCAGCCTGGATTGCTTCGCTTTGCTCGCAATGACGGGGAAACTGCGGAAGCTATGCCGCCAGCTTCACCGCGTGGGCAAAGTCCCAATAGAGCTTGCGCGCGCGGGTGTAGAGCGGGCCCGGCTGCAGCTCGCGATCGTCGATGCGGATCACCGGCGCGACTTTCGCGAAATTGCCCGTGGAAAAGATCTCGTCGGCGGCGAGGAAGTCGGCATAGCGCAGCGTCTTCTCGACCACGGTGACGCCGTCGGCGCGAAGCAGGCTGATGACGCGCTGGCGGGTGATGCCGTTGAGGAAGGTGCCGTTCGGCACCGGCGTGTAGACCACGCCGTCCTTGGCCATGAACACGTTGGAATTGCCGAACTCCGCGACGTTGCCGAGCATGTCGAGCATCAGCGCGTTCTGGAAGCCGCGCGAGGCAGCTTCGGCAAGCGCGCGCGAATTGTTCGGATAGAGACAGGCGGCCTTGGCCTCGACCGGGGCGCATTCAGCGGTGGGCCTGCGGAACGGCGACAGCGTGATCGCGTTGCCGACCGGCTTTGGCATCGGCGCCTCGTAGATGCACAGGCACCAATCGGTGGTCTCGGGATCGAACAGCACGCCGCCGCCCGAGCCGTTCCGCGCCCAGTACATCGGACGGACGTAGAGCTCGGCATTCGGCGCGAAGCGTGCGATGCCCTCGTTTGCGAGTGTCAGCCAGGTCCCGGTATCGACCAGCGGCTTCAGGCCAAAGCTGATCGCGGATTGATTGGCGCGGGCGACGTGACGGTCGAGATCGGGCGCGACGCCTTCGAACGCCCGCGCACCGTCGAACACGACGGAGCCGAGCCAGGCCGCATGCGTGCGCGGACCCATGATCGGCACATTGCCCTCATGCCATTTGCCCTCAAAGAAGGTCCAGCTCGGCGAATAAGCGATGGGCTTTTTGATCTCGGCCATGACCGGCCTCTCCTTGGCGTGGTGCCGCATTATAGCGCCACTATTGGGCGCAATTTCTAAATGATTCCCTGCGGGAAAATGGTGAGTTACCCTCCCGGAAGGGGAAAGGAAGCACCATGCCGCTCGATCCGCTCGCAAAGCGTTTGTTGACCATGATGGCTGCGGCTACGCCGCAGGCACGGAGCCGGCCCAGCGTGGAGGCACGGCGGCAATCATTGGCAAAGCTGATGCAGTTTGCGCGCGCCGATGCGCCTGACGTGACGACGTCCGACGGCATGCTGCCTGGTCCCGGCGGCGCGCTGCCCTATCGCCTCTATTCACCCGCAGGCGCCGACGATCGCGCGCCCGGCTTTGTGTTCTTTCACGGCGGCGGGCTCGTTGCCGGCAGCATCGCCACGCATGACCGCATCGCGGCGGCGCTGGCACATGCGACCGGCTGCCGTCTCGTCTCGGTCGATTACCGGCTGGCACCCGAGCACAAATTCCCCGCTGCCGTGGACGATGCGATCGCCGCCACCGAATGGGTGGCGCGCGAGGCCGCATCGCTCGGCATCGACGCCGGGCGTCTGGTTCTCGGCGGCGATTCCGCCGGTGCAACGCTCGCTGCGATCGTGTGCCAGGAGGCGGCGCAGGCCGCGGGCCTTTCCATCGTCGCGCAATGCCTGATCTGCCCGGTGCTGGATTTCGAGGAGGCCTCGCCTTCGCGCGAGGCATTCGCCGAGGGCCACCTGATCGACCGCGTCACGATCGAAGCCGATCTCGCCGATTATCTGCCCGAGGACCTGGATGCCGCCGATCCGCGCATCTCGCCCTTGCGCGCGACACGGCTTGCGGACCTGCCGACCGCCATCATCCACACCGCCGAGTACGACCCGATGCGCGACGAGGGCAATGCCTATGCGCGCAAGCTGCTCGCCGCGGGCGTCACGGTCGAGCACGTCTGCCACGAGGGCATGGTTCACAATTTCCACGCCATGGGCGCCATCCTGCCGCAGGCGCAGCTCGTGCTGTCGCAGATCGGTGAGCAGGTAAGGCGGGCGGTGGGGACGTGAAACACCTCGTGTTGCCGTCTCCCGCAACGGGAGAGGAAAGAGAATGCCTCACGCTCTCGCCGCGATGACGGAACGCGCCGCCGCGACGTAGTTTGGCCAATGCGCGTCCGCATAACGCTCGGCCTGTCGCACGCAGGTGACGTCGGGCGCATGCGCAGCTGCGATCATGCGCGCAAAGCGCTCTTCGGCGACCGTCACGTCATCGGCCGCGATCGAGGGCGCGGCTCCAGCGGCGGTCGGCGCAACGGCGAATCCCGCCAGTCCGGCGAGCAGGATGCGGCGTGACGTGTCCATGGCTATCGTTCTCCATTGTCCGGCCTGCACTCTGGCGCGGATTGTGTCCGTGCGGTCACGGCAACGTACCTGCGTGCATTCGCACCGTCCACCGATTGCGGACACCGCTTGACCACGCGGGCGATCACATTCCATCCAACAGGCAGTTCCGCCATCAGGGCAAACGCGTGACGTTGCGGACGCCGCTCTGCGCGGTGCGCGGCTGACTGCGGACCGTAGTGGATTTTCCGTAAAGCGGAGCGTCCGCATTTTCACGCATATCGGAGCAAGGCCGCTCCCGCTCATCGTTGATGATGAAGGGCTTTTCGCGTTCTCCGCTGACGTAAACGACGCCGGATGCGTGAACCAATTGTTAGCCCTCTCGCGCAATCGCCCACCGCCTTACCTTTCGGCAAATAAGCTTGCGGCAAACTGAGCCAATTCCGCTTGGGAGGTTGGGAATGCCCCGCTTGGTATCGGAACGAACGTTCCTCGCCGGCCAGATCTTCTTCAACTTCGGTCAGTCGACGATCGATTGCGTCGTGCGCCGGATGTCCGAAGACGGCGCGACGCTGGAGATGCAGAGCAGCCTCGGCGTGCCCGATCGGTTCCAGCTCCGGCTCGCAGGCCAGGAGATCCTCTCCTGCCGTGTGCTCTGGCGGTCGGACCGTCAGGTCGGGGTTGCGCTCGGAGCGGAAGATCATGTCGATCCGAAGGCCGTGGACGAGCAGGAGCGGGGGACCGATTCGCTGATACGCGGACAGATGCTGGCGCTTCGCGCGGCACTCGATTTCGTCCCACTGGGCATCGTGCTGCTGGATGCCAATCTCCGCGCGCAATTGATCAATCGGGCGTTCCGGCAGATGTGGCTGTTGCCGGATGAAGTCGCCAACAGCAACCCGTCATTTGTGACGCTGATGCATCATGGCCGCGATACGCTCGCCTACGAGATTCCGCCGGCCGAGCTGGAGGCTTATGTCGCCGAGCGCGTCCGTCAAATACAGGTAGGCGATGCGTCGCCGCGCGACCTGCGCCGTACCAGCGGCGACGTCGTTCGGATGCAATGCACGCCTCTGCCCAACGGCGGGCGGATGCTGACCTATACGCCGGTCACCGACATCGTGCGCTACTCCGACGAGCTGAAATTGCTGCGCGACGCCCTCGAGAACGTCGAGGACGGCGTGCTGCTGCTCGACCGCGATCTCAACGCCAGCTTCATGAACCGGCGCATGCGGCGGTTCTGGGAGGTGAGCGAACAGGAAGCCGCCGCCCGCCCGACCTATGCATCGTTGGTGAGCCGGGTGCACCGTGCGAGCGCGCCCGATCTGCCGGCGAACGAACTGGCGAAATTTCCCGTCAAGCGCGTCGCCGAAGTCAAGGCGGGCGATCATGTGCGCGACCTCCAGACGCCGGATGCGCGGCGGATCAGGGCCCACTGCACCACGATGTCGAACGGCGGCCGCATGCTGACCTATGTCGATATTACCGATCTCACCAACAAGGCCAACATGCTGGAGCGCCTGGCCACCACCGACCCGCTCACGGGCCTCTATAATCGCCGCCATTTGCTGGGCTCGCTCGACGCAGAATGGAGCCGCTTCCAGCGCTACTACCGCTCCGTTTCGGTCCTGATGCTCGACATCGACCATTTCAAGTCTGTCAACGACCGCTATGGTCACGCGGTCGGAGACGAAGCGATCAAGGCCGTGGCGGCCGCATGCCTCGATGGCAAGCGCAAATCGGACGTCGTCGGCCGCTTCGGCGGCGAGGAGTTCGCGATTCTGCTGCCCGAAACCAGCCTGTCGCGTGCAAGAATCGTCGCTGAGAGGATCCGCAAACGCGTGATGAGCGCACAGATCGCCGCCGACCAAAATCAGTTCGGCGTCACCGTGAGCATCGGCATTGCGGAAGCAAGTGTCAGCATGTCCGGCATCGACGCCTTGATGAGCGCGGCCGATCACGCGCTCTACCAGGCGAAGGCCGAAGGTCGCAATCGCTGTATTGCCTGGTCGCCTCCGCCGCCCATGAACAAGGCGGCGGAGTGATCGCACCGCAGATCTAGTCCGGCACCGGTACGTCGAACGTGTTCAGCGTGACCGACACCATGCAGTAAACGCCGACGAGATAGGACAGTTCGGCCGCACCGTGCTCGCCGAATTCCTTGACCGCGGCCCGATAAGTCAGTTCCGGCAGCACGCCGCCGCTGACCAATGCGGACGCCACGTCGTAGGCGACGGCTTCCTGCTTGGTGAGATCGACCGGCCGCTGTCCGGCGACGATGGTCGCGAGCTTCTCGTCGGAGAGGCCGCGCTGCTCGGCGACCAGCACATGCGCATAGAGTTCGTAGCCGGAGCGGAAATGCGAGCCGGTGACGAGGATCGCGACCTCACGCACCGGCGCCGGCAGCAGCGGGTTCGCCGCGATCGCCTTGACCAGCTCCCACACCGGCTTGCCGAAGCGCGGCTCGCGGATCCAGGGATTCCAGGGCCCGAGCAGCGCGCCATCGTCGCGCATGTTCACAAAGCCCTTGAAGTGATCCTTGATGCCCGCTCGCATGTCGTCATAGAGCGGCTTCTGTTCGGCACTCAGGTCTTTCAGGTCGAGAATGGGAAGGCGCACGGCAGGTCTCCTCGTTGAGAAGCCGCGAAACTCGCCCGCAGGCGCGCGCAAGGCAAGTGAAGTTGCCGTGACGGCCGTGCAATCTTGCAATGGCAGGGAGGCGCCAGCTATCAGGCCTCAGGATTTCGCAAGTTCTGCGGATTCGTTACGTCTTCGAACTCAAGCGCCAGTGGCTGCGCTGTATCGAGGAACGACGACAAGGCCGCCTCGAACGGCGCTGGATCGAGTCCGCGCGCTTTCAGCCAGGCGGGCTCATAATAGGTCTGCCGGTAGCGCTCGCCGGAATCGCAGATCAGCGTCACCAGCGATCCCGTCTGATTCGCCTTTCGCATGTCCGAGGCGAGCCGGCACAGCGCCAGGAAATTGGTGCCCGTCGAGCCCCCCACCGCGCGGCGCAGCCGGCGCGATAGCACGTTCATCGCCGCGATCGTCGCCGCATCCGGGATCTTCATCATCCGGTCGACCACGCCCGGCACGAAGGAGGGCTCGCAGCGCGGCCGCCCGACACCTTCGATCAGCGAGGGGCGGTCGCAAACATGGGAGCGGTCCTGCGAGCTGAAGCAGTCGAAGAAAGCGGAATGCTCGACATCGGCGACGCACAGCCGCGTCGGATATTGGCGATAACGCAAATAGCGTCCGATGGTGGCCGAGGTGCCGCCGGTGCCCGCGCCCATCACGATCCAGTCCGGCAGCGGGCGCGGCTCGCCCTGCAATTGCGTGAAGATGGATTCGGCGATGTTGTTGTTGCCGCGCCAGTCGGTGGCGCGCTCCGCGAAGGTGAACTGGTCCATGTAGTGGCCGCCCAGCCGTGCGGCCAGCGCGCCGGCCTCCGCATACAGCGCGCGGCCGTCGTCGATCAGATGGCAGTTACCGCCGTAATGCTCGATCGCGGCGATCTTCTCCGCCGAGGTCGTGCGCGGCATCACGGCATAGAAGGACACGCCGATCATCTGCGCGAAATAGGCTTCCGACACTGCGGTCGATCCCGACGAGGCCTCGACGACAGGCGTGCCTTCGCGGATGTGGCCGTTGCAGAGCGCGTAAAGGAAGAGCGAGCGCGCGAGCCGGTGCTTCAGGCTACCGGTCGGATGCGTGGACTCATCTTTCAGATAGATGTCGATGCCAGCGAGCGCCGGCACGATCAGCCGGATCAGATGCGTGTCGGCCGTGCGGCACTGGTCGGCCTCGATCGCGGCGACCGCCTCGTCGACCCAACCGCGCCGATAGGCCGGTCCGGCCAGATTGAGGTGGCGGAAGGGGAATGGCTGCATCACCTGAATCTCTCATGATGCCGGTCGCGCATCAATAGCTTCGGCTCAAAACTCCAGCGGCGCGTTGTCGACGACTTCCTTCATCACGAAGAAGGTGCGGGTCTGGCGCACGCCGGGCAGCGCGATCAGCTGCTCGCCGTGGATGCGGTTGAAGTCCTCCATGTCGCCGACGCGGATCTTGAGGAAATAGTCGAAGTCGCCGGCGACGAGGTGACAGTCGAGCACGAATTTCAGTCTGGTGATCGCCTGCTCGAAGATCGCAAAGCTCTCCGGCGTCGAACGGTCGAGCACGACCCCGACCATCACCAGCGTGCCCTTTGCCACCTTCTTCGGCGCGACCATGGCGCGGACGGCGGCGATGAAGCCGTGCTCGAACAGGCGCTGGGTGCGGCGATGGCAGGTGGCGGGACTGATGGCGACGGTTTCGGCCAGCTCGGCGTTGCTCAGCCGGCCGTTATTTTGCAGCAATCTCAACATCTTAAGGTCGATACGGTCAAGACGAGCGGACATGGAAGAAACTTCCGTACTTGGCACCTATTCCGAAAGGAATACAACGGGTTTGATCCGCTATCGCAAGATCATGCGCAATAGAGGCACAATATTTGAAAGCACCTTTTTGCAGAGCGATGCTACCATTTTTGGAGACATTAACGCCAATCGGGATGACCTGACGATGCTCGAAAAATTCGCGCGCTATCCGCTGACCTTTGGTCCGACGCCCATCGAGAAGCTGGAGCGGCTGTCAAAGCATCTCGGCGGCAACGTCGAGGTCTACGCCAAGCGCGAGGACTGCAATTCCGGGCTCGCTTATGGCGGCAACAAGCTGCGCAAACTCGAATACATCATCCCCGACGCGATCGCCTCGAACGCCGACACGCTGGTCTCGATCGGCGGCGTGCAGTCCAACCACACCCGCATGATCGCGGCGGTCGCGGCCAAGATCGGCATGAAGTGCCGTCTGGTGCAGGAGGCCTGGGTGCCGCACGAGGACGCCGTCTATGACCGCGTCGGCAACATCATGCTGTCGCGCATCATGGGTGCCGACGTGCGCCTGGTCGACGACGGCTTCGACATCGGTATCCGCAAGAGCTGGGAGGAGGCGATCGAGGAGGTGAAGGCGGCGGGCGGCAAGCCCTATGCGATTCCCGCCGGCGCCTCCGTGCATAAATTCGGCGGCCTCGGCTATGTCGGCTTCGCCGAGGAAGTGCGCAAGCAGGAAGCCGAACTTGGCTTCAAGTTCGACTACATCGTGGTCTGCACCGTCACCGGCTCGACCCATGCCGGCATGCTGGTAGGCTTCGCCGCCGATGGCCGCGCGCGAAAGGTGATCGGCATCGACGCCTCCTTCACCCCGGCGCAGACCAAGGCGCAGGTACTCTCGATCGCGCAGAACACGGCCAAGCTCGTCGAGCTCGGCCAGGATCTCGTCGCCGACGACGTCGTGCTGATCGAGGACTACGCTTATCCCGCCTACGGCGTGCCGTCGGAAGAGACCAAGGAGGCGATCCGCCTCACCGCGCGTCTCGAAGCCATGATCACCGACCCCGTCTACGAGGGCAAGTCGATGCAGGGCCTGATCGACCTCACGCAGAAGGGCTATTTCGAGAAGGGCGCGAAGATCCTCTACGCCCATCTCGGCGGCGCGCCGGCGCTGAACGGCTACGGGTATGCGTTCCGGAACGGCTGAGGTCGGTAGCCCGGATGGAGCGCAGCGCAATCCGGGGTACGAACCGAGCCCCTACCGCGTCCTGACAATCTGCAGCAGCTCGTCGCCGTAGTGCTCGAGCTTCTTGTCGCCGATGCCGGGCACATTGCGCAGCTCGTCCATCGTGGTCGGCCATGCGCGGACGATGCCGTCGATGGTGGCGTCGTGCAGCACCACGTAGGCCGGCACGCCACGTTCGCGGGCAATGTCGGAGCGCCAAGCTCTTAGCCGCGTGCGCAATTCAGGATCGACATCGCCCTGCGGCGCACCGGCCGCCGGCGCCAGATCACCGCGGCGGGACTTGGCGCGGCTCGAACGGATCCGGGTGCCGGGCGCTTCCTCGCGCAGCCACACTTCCGTTTCGCCCCGCAGCACGCCGCGCGACGAATCCGTCAGCTTCAGCGCGCCGAACGCTTCGCTGTCACTCAGCAGATGTCCCATCGCCACAAGCTGCCGCAGCACCGTGCGCCACTGCTTCTCGTTGAGCTCGCGTCCGATGCCGAACACCGTCAGCTTGTCGTGGCCGAACTGCGTCACCTTCTCGGTCAGGCGTCCGATCAGCACGTCGATGAGATGCATCGCACCGAAACGCTGCCCGGTGCGATAGACGCAGGACAGAAGCTTTTGCGCCAGCACCTTGCCGTCGTGCATTTTCGGCGGCGTCAGGCAATTGTCGCAATTGCCGCAGCCCTCGCCCATCACGATCTCGCCGAAATAGGCGAGCAGCCGCCGACGCCGGCAGTGCGGCGTTTCGGCAAGGCCAACGAGCGCATCGAGCTTGCCGATCGAGACCCGCTTGAATTCCTCGGAGCCGCTCGACTCGTCGATCATGCGGCGCTGCTGCACGATGTCCGACAGACCGTAAGCCATCCAGGCCGCCGACGGCTTGCCGTCGCGGCCGGCGCGTCCTGTCTCCTGGTAATAGGCCTCGATGCTCTTGGGCAGATCGAGATGCGCGACAAATCGAACGTCCGGCTTGTCGATGCCCATGCCGAAGGCAATGGTCGCGACGATGACGATGCCGTCCTCGTTGAGAAAGCGGTCCTGGTTGCGCGAGCGCACGCTGCTGTCGAGCCCGGCGTGATAGGGCAACGCCGCAATGCCGGCGTCGTCGAGCGCGGCGGAGACCTCCTCGACCCGTTTGCGGGACAGGCAATAGACGACGCCCGCATCGCCTGCGTGACGCTCCCGGATGAAATCCTTAAGCTGCGACACCGCGTTGCGCTTGTCGACGATCTCGTAACGGATGTTGGGACGATCGAAGCTGGAGACGAAGTGCGGACTGTCTGCAAGCTGAAGCCGCTCGACGATTTCCTTGCGGGTCAACTCGTCGGCGGTCGCGGTCAGCGCGATGCGCGGCACGTCGGGAAAACGCTCGGCGATGATGGACAGGCCGACATATTCGGGGCGGAAATCATGGCCCCATTGCGAGACGCAATGCGCCTCGTCGATCGCGAACAGCGCCACCTTCGCCCGCGCCAGCAGCGCCAGGCAGCGCGGCGTCACCAGCCGTTCCGGCGCGACATAGAGCAGGTCGAGATCACCCGCGATCAGGCGCCGCTCGATGTCGGAGGCTTCCTGCGGGGTCAGCGACGAGTTCAGCGCGGCGGCGTTGACGCCTGCTTCGAGCATGGCGGCGACCTGGTCGCGCATCAGCGCAATCAAAGGCGACACCACGACACCGCAGCCTTCGCGCAGCAGCGCCGGCAATTGATAGCACAGCGACTTGCCGCCGCCGGTCGGCATCAACACCAGGCAATTGCCGCCGTCCGTGACGTGCCGGATGATCTCGCCCTGCGCGCCGCGGAACCCGGGCAGGCCGAACACCGAACGCAGCACCGACAGCGCATCGCGGCCCTGGGCCGGCGCAGGCAGCGGAGCGGTGGAAGGAGAGGACATGGGCATGTCGGGGTGAGGCCGTGAGATTCGTCACAAGGCCAGTCGCATGACCGCGCAGGCGTGGCAAGACTGTTTGCGGAGCGAGACGCCGCCTTCCCCCACCCTTTGTGGGAAGAAAACTTTCTTACGCCCCGATCCTTCGCAGCGCTTCCGCGACCGTCACGATCGGCATGTCGCGCTTCCCGGCCGCTTGCAGCGCATGGCGCATCAGGTCCGGCGTGCAACCATATGGGCTCGGCGCGTCGGCGACGTCATGACCGTAGAAGATCAGCCATCCGCCGCTCTCGACCGCCTCGTCGAAATAGCGATCGACGCCCGTCGTATTGATCTCGCGATCGACCAGGGGCGAGGCGCGCAGGAACTGGAGGTCGATGACGTCGCGATTGACGCCGGGAAGGATGCCGCGCGCCGAGCGGAAGGTCTTGGCGAGCTGCGGCTTGCGCCACACCGACGCGATGCCATAGGGGTAAGCGAAATTTTCCAGCGTGATCGAGGAATCGATGCTGCGAAAATGGCTGCGGTTTCGCTCGATCTCGCGGGCCATGGTGGCCTCGTCGAGACCGACCGCACTCAGGTGCGAGAAAGTATGGCAGGCAATCTCGTGTCCGGCCCGGTGAAGCCGCACGATCGCGTCGTTCGACAGACCGTGCCAGTGGTCCGAGGGACGATCGACCAGGCTGCCCGCGAGATAGAAGGTACCGCGGCCGCCATGCTGCTCCAGAAGTCCGGCGCCCTCGCCTGCGGCGCTATCGGGGGCATCGTCGAAGGTGAAGCTCACCATGGGCGCATGCGCGGGCAGCCGGTGCGGCGCGGCGCGGAAATGCCGGGCCAGCCGATTGCTCACGCGTCCCTGGAGTGCCGACCACACGACTCGCATTTCCTGTCTGCCCGCCCCTCACTGAAGCATTCGTGCGCGGCTCGAGGCAAGCTTCACACTTCGTTAGTCCTAACGTCGACCCCGTCGTCCCGACCTAACGTGCAAGCACCGAAGCGTCGGTCCCCGCGCCGAGATATTGCAGCCAGTTCCGGAACAATGCCGCCGCCGCGCTGCCGGCGGCGATATCGGCACGCAAAGTCAGCGGCGGCAGTTCGTTGCTGAGCGCGGGGTGGCGCTGATGCCTTGCCTGTTTCTCGAAGCGGACCAGCTTCTCTTCCGTCGCAGCGTCAAAATAGCTCACCGGCAAATTCGGATAATTGTCGCGCTCACGCGCAAGATAACGACCGATGTCGCGCAGATATTCACGCTGAAGCGACAGCGCGTCGTATTCCGGATGGCCCTGGAGGAAGACGAAGCGGCTGGCATATTGCCGGACGAAAATGTCGACGCCGGCCTTTGCCGAACGCGTCAGCACCTGGTAGCCGGCCTGCGCGAGATCGCTCTCGGCGATTTCGTTGAGGCGCGAATGCGAGACCTTGAGCGGCGCCGGCGCGGCCCGCGTCAGCGGATCGCTGGTCACGGCCTCGCAGTCGAAAATACCATGACATTTGACCGCGAGCGGCCGCCGTTCGATGCGGTCGAGATGCAGCACCGCGGCATGCGCAGCGAGGCACGACCAGATCGTCGAGCGCGTGTTGACCTTGGCCCAATCGATCAACTCGGTGAGATCGCGCCAGTACGGTTCCTGGTCGAGCTCGGGCGCAACCGGTTCGGCGCCGGTCACGATCAAGCCGTCGAACTTGTGGCGCCTGAGCTCGGTGACGTCCGAATATTCGCTCTCGACATGCCATCTCGCTTCAGGCGAGCGATTGACCGAGGGCAGCGAGAAGCAGTGAAAGCGGATGCGGCGCGGACCTGCCGCGGCTTGCAGCAGCTTCATGAACTGCCGCTCGGTCGCTTTCAGCGCCGGATCCGGCATGTTGTTGATCAACCCGATGGTGAGCTCGGTGCCGCCGGGCTCGCGCGCCAGATCGCCCGCTCCCGGCACCAGCGCCGGGCTCGATATGGCTTGATCCCTATCGATCAGGATCGTCATCGGTGCGGTCGCCTACTCCGCGGCCTGGAGGCGCGCGGACGGGCAGGCCTTTTCCAATGCCTGGTCGAGGTCCTCGATGATGTCCTGGCAATGCTCGATACCGATCGACAAGCGGATCGTTTCCGGCAGCACGCCGGCGACCCGCTGCTGCTCCGCCGACATCTGCCGGTGCGTGGTCGAGGCCGGATGGCAGGCCAGCGACTTGGCATCGCCGATATTGACGAGGCGCGTGATCAGCTTCAGCGCATCGTAGAACGACTTGCCGGCTTCCATCCCGCCCTTGATGCCGAAGGTGAACAGCGACGAGGCGTTGCCGTCGAGATATTTCTGCACCAGCGGGTAATAGGGGCTATCCGGGAAACCGGTGTAATTGACCCAGGCCACGCGCGGATCCTTGCGCAGGTATTCGGCGACCTTGCGGGCGTTCTCGCAGTGGCGCTCCATGCGCAGCGCGACGGTTTCGATGCCCTGGAGCAGCAGGAAGGCGTTGAACGGCGACAGCACCGAACCCATGGTGCGCTGATAGATGCTGCGCGCGCGCTCGATATAGGCCGTCTTGCCGAAGCGCTCGGCGTAGACGAGGCCGTGATAGGAGGCATCCGGCTTGTTGTAGCCCGGGAAGCGATCGGCGTGCTTGGCCCAGGGGAAATTTCCGGAGTCGACGATGGCGCCGCCGAGCGTGGTGCCGTGACCGCCCAGAAACTTGGTCAGCGAGTGCACGGCGATGTCGGCGCCGTAATCGAACGGCTTGAGCAGGATTGGGGTTGCAACGGTATTGTCGACGATCAGCGGCACGCCATGCGCGTGGGCGACCTTCGCCAGCGCTTCGATGTCGCAGACATTGCCGGCGGGATTGCCGATGGTTTCGGCGAACACGGCGCGGGTGTTCTCGTCGATCAGCTTTTCGACCGCCTCGGGCTTGTCGCTCTCGGCGAAGCGACCGGTGATGCCCTGCCGCGGCAGGATGTGCGAGAGCAGCGTATGCGTGGTGCCGTAGAGCTGCGGCACGGAAACGATGTTGCCGCCGTGATCGGCGACATTGACGAAGGCGAAATGCAGCGCAGCCTGTCCGGTCGCGACCGCAAGCGCGCCGACGCCGCCCTCGAGCTCGGCGATACGCTTCTCCAGCACCGCGCTGGTCGGATTGGCGATGCGGCTGTAGCGATAGCCTTCGGTCTCGAGATTGAAGAGCGCCGCGCCGTGATCGGCGCTGTCGAAGGCGTAGGCCGCGGTCTGATAGATCGGCACGGCAACCGCGTGCGTGGTGGCTTCGGGCTCGTAGCCGGCGTGAATAGCGATCGTCTCGTTGCGCATCGTGCCACCTCCGCGTGGAGCGGGCCGCACTTATTGGCCTGTATGAGGCATGTGCGTTGTCCGCCGTCCCTCTGTTAGAGGCGGGTGGTAAAGCGGACAATAATTCGTCTAGAGATCGAGGAAGTAACCCTAACGGTTGTTGGGGAATTGGCTAAAATTCGAGTTAAATTGGATTAATGAAGTTTTGCGGTTGGCGGCAGCGACCACGCTGCACTCCCTTCTCCCCTTGTGGGAGAAGGTGGCGCGAAGCGCCGGATGAGGGGTCTCTATCCATACGGCCAAGCTTGCGTTAGCGGAGAGAGACCCCTCACCCGTCTCGCCGCTGCGCGGCGAGCCACCCTCTCCCACAAGGGGAGAGGGAAACACCCTCCGCTGCCCTATCAGTCCATCTGTTCCCAGAGTCGATGGGCGAGCACGCCGGCGCGCTTCTCGATCGCGGCCGCCGCGTCGAGCGCGAGGTCCTCGCGATAGCGCCCGGCAATGAGCTGCACGCCGATCGGCTTGCCATCGTGCAGCGTCACCGGCACCACGGCGCCGGGCAGGCCCAGCACGTTGATCGCGGAGATGAAGCGGATCTCGCCCCAGAAGATCTCGCGCACGCGCTCAGCGCTGACAGTGTCCTCGCGCGGGCCCGGAATCGGCTTCACCGTGGTCGGCGCCAGCACCACCGGATATTCCTCGAAGAACAATTGCCAGGCGCGGATGTGGCCATTGCGCGCGGCGGTCGCCTGCATCCAGGCCTTGAGGTCGAGCAAATTGGCCTTGGCTTTCATGCCGCCCCAAGCCTTGTGGAAGTCTTCGGACGTCACCTTCAGCATGCCGGCCTCCTGCATCACCATCGTCTCGTTGGTGATGATGTCGCACCAGGTCTGCCAGACGCCGTCGATGTCGGGCACATCGACCTCGCTGACCCGATAGCCGGAACGCTCCAGATGATCGGCGGCCTGGCGCAACGCCGCCGCGACGTGCGGATCGACGTCCATGTCTTCAGGAATCCTGGCGAGCGCGACCTTGATCGGCCCCTTCGGCTTCGGCCCGACCAGCGGCGCCGGCACCCACCAGGGATCGCGCGGATCGCGCTGGCTCATCACCTCCAGCGCGAGCCTGACGTCGGCGACGTGGCGGGCGAGCGGCCCCTGCGCCGACATCAGATGCGCCAGCATCGGCCGCTCGGCGGTAGCGCTTGCATTGAACGCCGGAATACGCCCCTGCGTCGGCTTGATGGTCGCAACGCCGTTGCAATGCGCCGGCCAGCGCAGCGAGCCGCCGATGTCATTGCCGTGCGCGATGGCGCCGATGCCGGCGGCGACCGCCGAACCCGCACCGCCCGAGGAGCCACCGCAGGTGATGTCAGGATCCCAGGGATTGAGCGTCAGCCCGTGCAAGGGATTGTCGGTGAAGCCGCGGAAGGAGAATTCCGGCGTGTTGGTGAGGCCGATGACGATCGCGCCAGCTCTCTTCAGGTTGCGCACGACGGGCGAATCCGATGGTGCGATGAGATCCTTGTTGGCGGGAACGCCATTGAAATTCGGACGGCCTTCGTAGTCGACATTCTCCTTGATCGTGATCGGTACGCCGTGCAGGAGGCCGAGGTCGCCGCCTTTGGCGCGCCGCTTGTCGGCCGCATGCGCCGCAGCCAGCGCCTCCTCCGAGAGATCGACGACGACGGCGTTCAGCCTCGGATTGACGGCACGCATCCGCTCCAGATGCGCCTCGACGGTCTCGGCCGCGGAGATGGCGCCGGAGCGGATCGCGGCTGCGGTTTCGACCGCCGACCATTGCCAGGCCGGGCCTTTGGGACGGCGCGGTGCGGACGATTTGCGCGGGGCGGCCCGCTTGACCGGCTTCGTTGCAGCCTTCGCAAGCTTGCCCTTGCGAACGGCGATCGCCTTGCCGGAGGTCTTCGCTGCTTTCTTAGCAGCACTTTTCTTCCTGGTCGCCGTCTTCTTCGCCACGTCGCATCTCCTCAAATTGCGCCGCGGAAGTTATGGAGGTCACGCGACCGTGTACAGGCGCGTTTCTGCATGGCGCGCGGTCGCGGCGCGTTGTCGCGGCCGAGGCGCGCGAGAGACGGTCATGAACCTTTGGGTCCCGCCATGACCCATGTACTGGTTGAGTGACGGAACAGACTGTCGTCTGGTCACCCCTGAGCAATCTGCTGCTCTATGGGAAGACGACCGACGTCGCCGCCGCGCGGACGGCCGGACTGACGATCGCGCTGGGCTCGGGTTGGTCGCCTTCCGGCAGCAAGAACCTGCTGGGCGAACTGAAGGCGGCGAAGGTCGTGTCTGCGCATTTCAGCCTCGGCTTCAGCGACTACGATATCGTCTCGATGGCGACGCGCAATCCGGCGACGATCCTGAAGTGGGATGCGAAGTTGGGGACGATCGCCAAGGGCAAGTTCGCCGATCTGCTGGCGGTGAAGGGCGTCTCCGGCAATCCCTACGGCCATCTGATCAAATCGCGCGAGAAGGATACCGTCCTGGTCACGATCGGTGGACGACCGCGCTATGGGACAAAAAAGGCCATGCAGCAAGCGGGCGGAAGCGGCGAGGCCCTCAAGATCGGCAGCAGCGCGCGGCTGATCGACTTCACCTCGCCCGACCAGGATCCGGGCATCGAGGCGGTCACGCTGGCGGAGGCGACCACCCGGCTCAGCGTTGCGCTCGGTAATCTCGGCACGCTGCAGCCGCATAGCGTCGCCATGAGCGCGGCGATCGCCGATGGAAGGGTGTCGCTGACCGGATGGCGCCTCGCGCTCGACGAGCAGTTCGGCAACAATTTCCAATTGCGTCCGCGGCTCGCATATGACGGCGTCCGGATCTGGCGGCGGTCGCAGCAGCAGCCGAGCCGCTGCATCCGATCAAGCTGGATGGCCTCACGGTATCAGGTGATCCCGCCTTCCTGGACACGCTGAAGAGCGAGCCGAATCTTCCAGCGGGACTCGCAACGACCATCGCGGCTTTTACTAGCCAGGCGACGAGGAGACGTTGCAGCTGGACGCAAATCGATCTCCTGAAGAGCGGCGGCTAGCGCCCATGAGCGGCCAACGAGCAGTTTTCCGATGGCTGAGCCAAATTTGATTCGCCGATTGCGGCTTCGTGAGAAACATCACACAGCGCGGAGGCGCGGCACAACGCACCGCCAATACGGGCACAGAATCTGCGCATTTTGAAGTGGGCGGAGAAAGTGTGACCAACGTCGCAGAGCTTGGTGAAGGGTTCCAATATCTGTAACGGGATCGTTTCATGGAACGGAAGCACTCCCGTGAAAAACCATTTTGCACTGCTGGATCCGCTGCGCTTCGGGACCGCTCTCGGAGTCGCCATTTTTCACCAGATGTTTTGGTCATGGGCCTGGGTTTCGATTGGCGTCCCAGGCTTCGAGCGCTACGTCGCAGCCGACGTCCTCTACCCGTCTGCAGCACCCTTCACATGGTTCGGTTGGGTGGGCGTCGAAATCTTCTTTGTCATTTCCGGCTTCGTTATCGCGAATTCCGCATGCAAGTCTTCGCCGGGCGAATTTTTGCTCGGGCGTGCACTCAGGCTCTATCCGGCGGTCTGGGTCTGTGCCACCGCTTCTCTTCTTGTTCTGCTTGTCTTCGGAAGTGGACCAGCATCCGAATTCATCCTGCCCTACATCCACGCCATGCTGATGGTCCCCAAGGGGGTCACAGGTCAGTGGCTCGATGGCGTCTACTGGACACTGGCTGCCGAGACGGCGTTTTATGGACTCGTGTACTGCGCGATGCTCTCGAAGAAGGTCACGCTGAGGCATCTGGCTTGGGGTCTCACCATCTACAGCGCGATATTCAATGCTGGCGCGTTGCTGGTGCTGTCGTGCACGACGCCGTCCGACTTGATCTATCTCATCGTTCTGATGTTTCGGGTTCCGGCGGCAGCATACTTGTTGAACCATGGCTGCTTCTTCGCGCTGGGCGTCTGGCTGTTCATTTCTTCAAACAGAGAATTGACCAAGCTCGAACGCGTCGCAGTCGCCGTCACCTGCCTTTCGGGGGCTGCAGAGATCTACTATTTTGCATCGTTCTTTTTGACCAGCATACCGGCCATCGCGGACCAGTCAGCCCTCGTGCCGATCATGGTCTGGGCTGCCGCGGTGCTCCTCATCGCCATGGCCGCGAACCGGAACAGGAACAGGCGCGCTGCGGGTATCACTGCTCCTGAGGCGCCGGCCTATTGGAGAACGCTCGGGCTGATTACCTATCCACTCTATCTCAGCCACAACATCGTCGGCAGCGCGATTATTCATGCGCTGGCCGATGCCGGCCTGGATGCCACCACGGCCGTGTGGGTCCAACTGAGCATTCTTGTCCTGATCTGCTGGTTTATTTGCGCAAAGGTCGAGCCAGCCATCAGAGGTGCGATGATTCGAGCGATTAGATATTTCGGACAGCTTCCGGAAAGACTGCCAACATCGAGGCGCCCGAGGTTTTCTCGGGGGCTGGGCCTCTGGCGGCCCGTCCCTGCAAAGATAATCACTGCGCTGCAATAGCCGATAGCCTGCTGGAGCCATCGCGCTTTAGACTAGCTTCCTAAACAAACTTGTTGCATCTGCTTTGGGTCAAAAAACGGCCTAGGGCTGACGCCTTCGGATGGCGCGAGTTCTGGAGCTAAGGCGGGACGTATCGAGTGAAGGTCACCAGAGAGATGGTGGATGAAGGCTTGCGTAGCCGATATGCCTTTGGGCGGATCATCGCAAGCTTTGTTCACACGCGATGGTTCTCTCTGTTCGTGTTTCGTTTCTCTGCGGCCGCCCTGCGCGGAAGCAACATCAGGGGACTTGTCAACCGAGAGCGATACATTCCGAGCACGAATGGCGGGGCGCCTATTCGTGTGCGAATCTATCGGCCCACCGCGACGGTTGGACCGCTGCCGATCATGCTCTACTTGCATGGTGGCGGTTACGTTCACGGGGTGCCCGAGCAATTCGGCTCAATCCTCAAGGACTTCATCGATACGGAGCCGTGCATCATCGTCGCGCCGGACTATCGAAAGGCCATTGAATCGCCGTACCCGGCCGCATTCAATGACTGCTACGACACTCTGCTATGGATAAGGGATAATGCGGCCTCCTTCGGCGGAAGAACTGACAAGTTCATCGTGTCGGGCCATAGTGCGGGAGGAGGGCTTGCGGCCGCCGTCTCGCTCAAGGCGACCGATACGGACGACGCAAAAATAGCGTTTCAAATGCCGCTATATCCAATGATCGATGACCGGCAGAATAGCGCATCAGTCGTTGGAAACGACGCACCCGTTTGGGATGAAAAAGCTAACAGACTGGCATGGTCCCGTTATCTCGACGGCGTGAAGAACGTTACGCCTTATGCGGCTGCGGCACGCTGCACGGACTATACGAAATTGCCGCCGACGATCACATTTGTCGGCAGTCTCGAGCCATTTCGGGATGAAGCGAAAATCTACGTCGAGAACCTTCGTCGGGCCGACATTCCGGTTGAGTTCGAAATGTTCGACGGCGCGTATCATGGTTTTGATATAATGGTGCCAGATGCTCCAATCAGCAGGCGCGCAAATCGGTTCTTGATGGAAAATTTCCAAAAGTTTGCTCAGCGGTATTTCAATTAGGCCTCAAAACGGTCTGGACAGTTACCGGGTCATTGCAGTTCGGATGCGGCGATCTCCTATGATGCGACTCGATTGCCCACCTTCCCCACTCTATCCTTCGAGGACGTAGCGCCCCCCAAACTCGCGTCCGATTTGCTTGACCGACTGTGATTGTGATTATTTCGCCCCGGCCGAGGGCGTCGGCTGGGCGGCACGTTCTTTTTCCACGGCCGTTCTGCAACCCTCGCTGAGACTGGTGCGCTGCTTTTCCATGCATGCCTCAGTCGCCTTGTCATTGCCGATAGACGAACCGCAGAGACGAAACGCGTCGCCGACACATTTGTTCTTGGTTTCGGAGGTCCAAGCAAAGCTCGGCGTCGAGAGAGCGAAGACGGAGACCACGAAAGCCGCAATGAGAAAGACGGCGGCTTTGGTGAAAATCGCAATCATTGTCAGACTCCTTAAGCCGCCTTGGCGGCAAGTTATGGATGTCTCACCATGCCTGAGCTTAACCCGACTGGCTATGATTAACACACGCACCCGCTTCGAAGAGAGTGATGGAGTTCACATTCATTGGTCTGCATCGGGCGTTCACCGAGCTATGCACTCAGCAGTTTCCCCTCTCCGGGTCTATCGATGCGCGGTTGGATCAACAATAGGATTTCTCTGATAGACCAAAACCCGGAAAACAGCTCAATTTCCAATTTGTTTCCAGATCGAAGTGCGAAATGACCCTGGCTGGCGGAGAGAGTGTCAGTCAATCCCCCTTTGAAAGATAAAGCATTTTTGACCTTCCGAGATCAAAACCCATCGTTTGAGCTACCGGCGGAAAATGGGATTCCGCCTTCGACCGTGCGGTCGCGGAATCTGATAGTGCCTCATCCAGGTTTGGCCCAGCCCTTCAATTTCCGTCGGCGGTCGACGTCGTAACCAGCGAACAGGGTATAAAGCTCGGGCGGCCTCGCTCTTCTGCGCGAGATGGCCAAGCTTTGCCTCAACCATTGTTTCAGGGCTGCGGCCACAGGCTGGCCTGGCATGCACCTGACAGCCGGCGCGGCGATCGGCAGCAGATCGGCCGCGTAGTGCTTTCTCGATCGCATAGTGCTGGATGCGTTCTGGGGCCTCGCGGGCAACCGGAGGCGGTGCTGGCGCTGCCTCTCGGATTAAATGGCTCGATCTCTCAACAGTTCGACGGCACTTCCATCGATCATATCTGCTGCAAAAGTTTTCACCTTCGGTCCGAATTTCAGACCCTTCACGATGCTTAGGGCGCGCAGTTGCGAAAAGAGAACGAGGTCCGTCTCCGATCGAGCCGGCCAGTTCTCAATCAGGGGCTCAAGCTGGTGCAGCAGGTCGTGAGCCTGCTCGATCAAGCTCGGGCTGTCCGCGATCAATGCGTCAAGATCGCCAAACGCTTTGGTCTCCCGCTCACGATACGCCTTCTGCGAGACGTCTGTTGAATTCTCCTTGAACGAACTCTTGACCATCCGGGGAATCGACAACCGCGACACGGTCGGGCGAGCCTTCTCGCACCATGCCATGATATCCGTTCGCGGAGGATCTGACAGAACCATCGGCCCGACAAGGCCGTCCACGTAGCGCACGATATCCATGCTTTCGGCCATTGCTGTCCCGTCGTCCTTTACCAGGATCGGTACGACCTTCCTGCCCACAAGCTGCGTCGGCGTCTCGGCATCTCCTTCCATGATTACCTCGAGCTCGACGGGAATTTTCTTCAGCCCGAAGATCATCCGGGCGCGCGTGGAAAAAGGGCAGTGTTCGTAGATATAAAGCTTCACGACAGGCCTACTTCCATGTTGGCGATTGAGGGGAGCGATATCTCAGCGATTCCGCCTGAGAATGACGATCGGCAGCACGAGCACAAGCAGCGCAAGCGACACGGCAAGCATGATGGTTGAAACCGCTGCGATGCTGGGATCCGCATAAAACAGCAATTGCTGCATCAAGCGCAGAGGTAATGTGTCGCCGCGCGTCAGGAACAGCGACAAAGATACATTGTCCAGCGAGATGAGGAATGCGGAAATCGCTCCGGCGACAATGCCGCTCCTGATGAGCGGAAACGTGATCCGGCAGAAGGTCTGGATGGGGCCGACGCCGAGGTTGGCAGATGCCCGCTCCAGCGTCCGGTCGTAGGTCGAGAGCGATGCGGTGACCATCGCCACCACGTAGGGGATGCCGATCGTGGCATGACCTATCGTCGCGGCCAGCAGTCCCGGCCGAAGCCCATAGGACGGCAACACGAACAGGATCCCAAGTCCCAGCACGATCGCGGGCAGCGACACGGGCAACATCACGCCGATCTGGACGAACGAGCGGCCGGGAAATCGGTGATGATTGATTGCGAGCGACACCCCGGTTCCCGCCACGGTTGCCAGCGCGGCGCTACCGGCGGCAACGATCAGGCTGTTCAGCGCACCTTCGAGAAATTGTGGATTGCGCGCGGCTTCGTGAAACCAGCGCAAGCTAAAGCCGGGGACGGGAAATTCGAGTCGATCACCGCTGCTGAAGGCGATCACGACCGCAAGCAGGATAGGCAGAGACAGGAATGCAACCACGAGCCATGTCCAACTCAGGGCCGTGATCCGGGGAAGATCGAGCGTCGCTCGCGTCATTGGTTCACCGACTGCCAGGGCATGAGACGACGAATGACGATGGCGGATACGACCAGCATGGTGCCAACGATTCCTAGAACGATGGTGCCGAGCGCACTCGCAGTCGCCCACGCAGTGTTGGTCGTCGCTTCATAGAAGATCACGGGAGACATCATCGGAAAGCGCGTCGAGCCTGTCAGCGACGGCAGGACATAATCACTGAGTACGCCTGCAAAGACCAACTGGGTGCCTGCGACCATTCCGGGAATCGCCAGCGGCAGGGTGATCCGGCGCCAGCCGTACCACCATGTGCCGCCAAGATTTGCCGAGGCTTTCAGAAGATTCGTATCGAGCTTGACGAGACCGGCGACGATCGGAATCACCATCAGCGGCAGATATCGATGGAGCATGGCCAGCGTCATGCCTTCCGCTTCGTAGAGCAGCTTGATCGGCTCGCTGATGAGCCCCAGTTGGAGCAGCGCGCTGTTTATCATGCCGCGATCGGCGGTGATGACCATCCAGCCGAACGCACGCATGATCACGCTCACATAGAGCGGCAGGTAGGTGATCCAGAGCAGCACTGGCCGGAGCGTGCCGCTGGTCCTCGCGATGTACTGAGCATAAGGCAGTGCGATGGCCAGCGCCGCGACGGAAACCACAGCGGCGATCAGGAGCGTGTTGCCGAACACCGAGAGGTAGTAGTCGTCGGCGAGGACGCGAAGGTAGTTTGCGAAGGTGAAATCGGGCAGAATGAAGCTGATGGGATCGTCCCGATAAAAGCTGTCGCGAAGGACGACGCACAGCGGTATGACGAAGAACGGTACCAGTATCGCGCCGGCGGGGAGCAACCACAGCCAGGCCACCCAGGGCTTTTTCTTCATGGCTCGCCCATGGCCGCAATCCGGCATTGCGAGGGTTGGAAGTCGAGGAACACCTCCTGGTTCGGGCTAAACGTGCCTCCGCCATGCGTGGCCGGTCGCTCGACCAGGAGTTCTTGGCCGTCGATGGCGACGACAACGCGTTCTTGCGCTCCGAGAAACGTCACGAGCACCACGGAAGCCGGCGTCGCCGGATGAACTCGGGTGGGCTGCGTCGACAGGTCTATATCCTCGGTCCGCAGATAAACGATGGCCTCCCGTCCGCCCGGTGGTGGTTGCTCTCCCGGCGGCTTGAACACAATGCCTCCCGCCTGGAGATGCATCTCGCCATCACGCGAAAAGACCTCGGTCTTGATTGCGTTCGTGGTGCCGAGAAAGCGCAGTACGTGATCGGTTGCAGGCTTTTCGTAGAGCTCTCGCGGCGTCCCGATCTGGCCGATCCGCCCGGTCTCCATGACGGCGATCCTGTCCGCGAGAGAGAACGCCTCGCGCTGATCGTGCGTGACGAGGATCGTCGACAAGTGAAGTCGGCGAAGCAGCAGCGACAACTCGAGCTGCATCTCCTCGCGCAAATTGCGATCGAGCGCGCTAAACGCCTCATCGAGCAGGAGCATTTGTGGACGGACCGCCAATGCACGGGCAATGGCTACGCGCTGACGCTGACCCCCACTGAGCTGCGAGGGGTAACGCGCCAGCAACGGATCGAGCTTCAGGAGAGACGCCATTTCGCCGACGCGCGCGCGGATCGACGCACGACCGACCTTCCGGGGATGAAGGCCGTAGGCGATGTTTTCCGCGACTGTCATGTGCGGAAATAGCGCGTAACTCTGGAACACCATCGCTACGTCGCGCCGGTGCGGGGGGATTTCGTTCAAGGTGAGCCCCCGCAGGCGGATCGTACCTTCGTCTATCGGCTCGAAGCCTGCGATCATGTTGAGCAGAGTCGACTTCCCGCAGCCGCTCGGTCCTAATAGCGCAAGAATCTCGCCGCGACGCATCGAGAGGTTCATACGTTCCAGGGCACGAACCTGCCCGTAATTCTTTGAAACGCCGGAGACCTCGAGTTCGATCTCGCCGGCCCGTTCGACCTGACTCAACTTTGCACCTCGCGCGTGTAGCGATCGAGCCACGCCTGCTGCTTCTTCGCCGTCACGGCGTCATCCATGAAGAACATCTGGGAGGGGTCGGTAATAATCAATGGCCGCACGTCCGAGCTGACCTCCACCCCGAGACGAGACGGTGTGACGAGCAGCCGCTCCGCGAGCTTTTTCTGCACGTCGCCTTTGAGCGCATAATTGACATAAGTCCTGGCAAGATCGGTCGATTTGATGCCCGCGGGAATACAGAGATCGTAGGGAACGGCGCAAGCGCCCTCCTTTGGAGTGACGTTGACGATGTGCGGGCTTCGCCGATTGAGGTTGGCGATCCGGATGAGGAACTGCGCCCCGACGGCGATGTCTCCACGCTCGATCACCTCCATTGGCTGATTGCCGTCGGAGTAGAAGCCGCGCACGCTCGACTTGAGCGCCTTGAGACGCGCAAAGGCTTCGTTGACTGCCGCATCGTTGTTCTCATCACCGCCGAGAGCGCGCACGATGCAGCCGATAAAGGGAACGGTGGCTCCCCCGTTAAAGGCCGCGGGGAGCATGATCTTGCCCTTCAGATCCGGCCGCCACAGATCGAGCCACGAGGTGATCGGCTCCTTGACCTGGCGCGTATCGACCATGATTTCCATGGCATCGAACATCAGAGCGACACCGGAGCCGCTCGCGGCAATGCTGCCAGGACGCAATGACGCAGCGTCCTGAATATCGGATGGAGCGAGCTTCTGCAGCAAGCCGGCGTTCAGCGCCCTGAACGCAAACGATCGCGAGATCATCGTCACGTCGAACGGCGGGGTGTCGCGCTGGCTCTGCATCTTTGTCACGGAAGTCGGCCCTGTCTCAACTTCGTAACTGACTTGCCCGAGCCCGTCCTTTGCAAAGGGCTCGGCGATAATCTCGCGCATGACCTGGTATGGTCCGCCAAAGTGTGTGACCCGAAGCGGCGGCAGCGACTGCGCGCTGGCCGGCGCTGCGGAAAGGCTCACGGGCGCGACCGCTGCTCCCGCGAGCAACTCGAGCATGTTCCGACGCGTCACGTTGATGGGCATTCCGGGGTCTCCTTGCTGCAATGAATCCATTCGCCGATTGAGCTTGTTCAACCACGCCGCAAGCTGTCTTGCGGCGTGGAGAATGATATGCGACCTATATCGCTGCCGTGACGACAGGTGCCCCGCGAGAAGTTATCACCGTGGACCAAGTGCTCGCCTACATCGAGGAAAAGGAGCTCAAGGCAGGCGACCGCCTGCCACCCGAGCGAGAGCTCTCGGCGGAGCTTGGCATGAGCCGCAGAGCTCTTCGGCAATCTCTCAGGCGCCTCGAGCTCGAAGGACAGATTTGGCGCGGCCGCCGCAATGGTACCATTCTCGGAAGTCGGCCGCCGACCGCCGCGCTCGGAATCGATCGCCGTCTGGGCCGCGCGAGCCCTGACGATATCCTCAGTGCGCGGATAGTGATCGAACCGTCGATCGCCGCTCTCGCCGCGACCAAGGCCAGCGAGGCCGATCTCGTGAACATTGAAAATTGCGCGCATCGAACTGCGGAAGCCGCGGGAGACGACAGCTGGGTGCAATGGGATGGCGCATTTCATCTCGCAATCGCGGCGGCCACACGCAACGAAGTTTTTGTGGCGCTGATCTCGTCGTTCAACGCATCGCGCGCCGAGGGGCCGTGGCGCCGCATTCGATTGCTGGCGATGACCGCCGAGAAGCGCCGAAACTCCGTGGCTCACCATGCCGCCATCTGCGAAGCAATGCGTCAACGCTCCCCCGAGGATGCCGCTCGCGCAATGCGCCGCCATCTCGCTGCCGTTCAAACGCATATATTCGAATGACATGATCGTGGTCTCATCTAGCGGCTGAATTCGGATCGACGTCGACAAACAGGCTCGACACGTCATGACGTCGCCTGATCAATCGTTGCTCTACCAAATAGTCCTGAAGCTTGTTGATGACGATGCGGTTCGAGGTCTCGAGGCCGTAGGGCAGTGGATCGTGGCCGAACATGTCCATGACCTCCTTCCAGTTGTCCTTGCCCCAGGGCATAAACGTCGTCGCCAGCCGTCGCTGCCGGGCGCGAGCCATGGATTCGGAATAGGCGTCCATCAACACCGACGGCAGCATCGGGTTGGCCGCGATCGCACTTTTAGTGACTACGACCACGTGACTGATCGGGAAGATGCCGGTTCGGTGAAAATAATCAGCTTCCGCGGCTCGCCACTCCCGGAGCAGAGGACGAAAGCGCCTCGCGTCGCGCGGAGCGGCCGCGTCCTGACTGGTCGGAAGCAGCAGCGCGTCGATCCTGCCGTTCGCCAGCGCCTCTTCGAGATCGTCGTGGAGAGGAACGACGTTCGCTTCCTTTGGCGGCGAGATACGAGGGGTGGGACTCGATAGCCACGCGATTTTCGACCAGTGCAAGTCGTAGTATTCGGCCAACAAACCGCGACACCAGACGCCCGCCGTCATCGTGTAGTCGGGAATCCCGACGCGTCGGCCGGAAAGTTCGGAGAAGTTTTCGATCAGATCGTCCCGGCGAACGAGAATGGTGCCGTGACGGAATTCGCGCGCGGGGAAGACCGGTATGGCGGTCAGCCAATCGTCTCCTCGATCCCGCATCATGATGTAGTTCGACAGCGAAAATTCACAGGCGTCAAACTTCTGCCGGCGAAGCACCTTTGCGAACAGCTCAGGCCGTGCGACTGGCCTGTAGTCGAGCTCGACGCCGTTGCGCACCGAGGGAATTTCGAGCGTGTGCTCGTAGTCGCCGCCAAACAGGATCATCGAGAACGTCCGCATTCCCCGTGAGTCGCTGGCGCCATCGACGCCGCATCGTTCTAACGTCCCGATGCCGGGTGGAACTGTCAAGCGAACCAAACCTAATTGGTTCGCGCTTTTCACGGCAGCCAAGTTGGAATAGCAAATAAAACGCTCGCATCATGCAGTCGTAGGTGCGGCATGGTTTGCACAGCGTGAGACTAATTCTTCATTGGTCTCACGTTCCGCTCGTTGGAAGGGCAGGATCGGCGGTCTAGGCCCAATCAATGAGCAGCAATGCTTGCCTTCGGTTCAGAGCAGATATCAA
Source organism: Bradyrhizobium sp. 76 (assembly GCF_023073025.1). Classification (NCBI taxonomy): domain Bacteria; kingdom Pseudomonadati; phylum Pseudomonadota; class Alphaproteobacteria; order Hyphomicrobiales; family Nitrobacteraceae; genus Bradyrhizobium; species Bradyrhizobium sp. 76. Next base: position 38,689 of record NZ_JADPIS010000014.1, on the reverse strand, counting down.
CGCTTTCACGACGCATATTGGAGATAAGTAATGACAGACGTGCCCAGCAGTCACGGGACCGACGAGTTGAAGCGCGCTTGCGAGGCCGGCCGATGGAACGGCTGCGTCGGAACGACACTCGTGTCGGAGACGTCAAAGGTCCGAGTCTGGCATCTCCGCCTTCCGGCGTTTCAACGATTCGATTTCCATCGACATGTCCTGAACTATTTTTGGACGTCGCTCTCCGATGGGCGCACGCGCAATTATTTCGAGGACGGCCGGTCGACCGAACGGGAGGTCTACAGGGGATTCACGATGCACAAGGAGTTCGCCCTGGGCGAATACATGCTCCATAGTGTCGAGAATCTGGGCGGCAATGATCTCGAATTCACCACGGTAGAGTTTCTCGATAGCCCCAACGCGCCGCTGCCAATTCCGGATGACAGGCGCCTGAGGGTTCCGGAATGAGGGTCGCTTATCACACCGCGGGACTCTACGAGGGCCGGCGATCTCCCGTATTCGCCCGAAATATCGTCAGCACCTCGCAACCTCTTGCATCCCAGGCGGGGCTAAAGGCACTTGCCGCGGGCGGCAATGCGATCGATGCCGCACTAGCCGCAGCGATCACCTTGACGGTCGTGGAGCCGACTTCGAACGGGATCGGGTCCGACCTGTTCTGCATCGTGTGGGATGGGCAGGCGCTGCACGGGCTGAATGCTTCCGGCCGCATCTCGGACGAAGTCGCGGCAGAGCTGACGGACCGCGGACATGAGATCGTACGCGAAGCCCCGGATACAGCCTTCGGCTTTGGGGGCGCTCAATTGGTACGCCGAATTGAGGGTGGGTACGTAGCGGGATCGGATCCCCGCAAAGATGGCCAATCGGTGGGCTTCTAGCAGAACAGTTGCTTCATTCAGCGATCCAGATGTTCCAAGCGCGCGAAATCGTAGCTTGGCGTCAAAATCGCGGCATGGCGGAGAGAGTGTCCGTCGAACCTCATCCCAAGAGCATCCAGCACCGTTCGCCAACATCCGCTATTGTTCTTCATTTATAGGGTCTTCGGGATATTTAAGTTCGTCATCGTTCTTCCTTGTCTGCCCAGAGCCGTGTTAGATTTGGGGACCCACTTGGGGACTGGAACAGGGCGAAGGCGATGGCGAGCGGGCTGACTGCGCGTAAGGTCGAAACGGCGAAGCCGGGCAAATATGCTGACGGAGGCAACCTCTATTTGGTCGTGGCCTCTAACGGAAACCGCAAATGGGTACTGCGCTTCACTTGGCGCGGACGCGCCAAGGAAATGGGTCTGGGAAGCGCGCTGAGCGTGCCTCTGGCGGACGCGCGGGAGAAGGCCGCCGCCGCTCGCCGGATGATTGCGAACGGCCTTAATCCGATTGAAGAGCGCAAGCGTGATCGGGGCATCCCCACTTTTGGCGAAATGGCTGATCAGGTCCGCGAGAGCCTGTCCGCTGGTTTCCGCAACGAGAAGCACAAGGCGCAGTGGAAATCGACGCTGGCAACTTACGCAGCACCGCTGGCCGCGAAGCCGGTTGACACCATTGCGACTGACGATGTCCTCGCCGTGCTGAGGCCGATCTGGGCGAGCAAGCCGGAAACCGCTTCGCGGTTGCGCGGCAGGATCGAAAAGATTTTGGACGCGGCCAAAGCGAAGGGCTTTCGTACCGGCGAGAACCCCGCACGTTGGCGCGGCCACCTCGCCAACCTATTGCCGAAGCCGCGCAAGCTCGTGCGCGGCCATCATCCAGCAATGCCATATGAAGGCGTCGCGGCCCTCGTCAGCCGTCTCCGCGAGAGCAACTCCGAGGCCGCACAGGCGCTGGAATTGTGCATCCTGACCGCCGCGCGCTCTGGAGAAATTCTGGGCATGCGCTGGTCGGAGATTGATTTTGAGAAGCGGGTCTGGACGCTGCCCGCCAGCCGGATGAAGGCATCGCGCGAACACCGCGTCCCGCTGTCAGCCCGCGCTATGACTATGTTGCGCAAGCTGCGCGAGGCCACGAACGCCGACTACGTCTTTCCCGGAAGCCGCCACAACAAGCCGCTGTCTAACATGGCGATGGAGATGGTGCTGCGCCGGTTGAAGGTCGAGGACGCGACCGTTCACGGGTTTAGGTCGAGTTTTCGGGATTGGGCTGGCAATGAGACAACCTATCCCCGAGACCTGATCGAGACTGCCCTCGCGCACGTGCTCGGTGATAAGGCCGAGCAGGCCTACCGCCGCAGCGATGCGCTGGAGAAGCGCCGGAAGTTGATGGAGGCGTGGGCTGGGTACTGCGAGCCAAAGCGCCTTGCCAACGTGCTCCAGATGCGGCGCTGACCACTTGTAAGCGGCGATCATGTGGATAACCGTCTACGTCCCCATGGACGCGCAGGGATGATTGACCTTCCATACCCGAGGGGGCTGGTGGAGTTCGATTATGCCCCAAGTCGCGCGCCGGTTGCCCCATTTGGCCCTTTCAGAAGAGCCGCCCGCGTTCGAGATTGGCCGCGAGCGCTGGAACGAGATCGAAGCGCTGGTCGGCCCGATCCCTGCGGATGCGCGAGCCGAAATCGTCAACGCAATTCGCGAATATCTCTGGCTCGCCACCGCTACGCTCTCGGCTGGCGATCTGGACGGTGCAACAGGACTGGCGGCGCAGTTTCAGACCGCGTTCGCGCGAGCCCGAGCCACGCTTTCGTCGTCGAGCACATCGGACGCCCACGATCTTGTGCTTGTCATGTTTGGCCGCAATCTTCACCACCCCTTGATCCTCGAGGATCTGAGCCACGAGATCAAAATTGAACTCCTCGCTAGCGTGCTTCGCGCGGGCGAGGCCGCGTGCGCCGAAACGATTGATGAACTGGCGGGCAACGATCACGCCGGACCGCCTGTCAGGCGGCATTGGGCAGCCTTGATGCGAAGACTGACTTTGATTTTTTCCGACGAGGGTTTACCGACCGGCGTGAGCAAGGATGTTGACGCGACGGCACGGCAGTCGCCTTTTGTCTACGTCATTGACCTGATGCAATCGTGTCTTGCACCGCAGTACCGCCACAGCGAGCAATCGTTGTCTGCCCTTGCCGTGGCCATCAGCAAGGCCCGGCGGGTCTGAAAAACGTATCGGTAGGGGCGTTTATCAAACCCGGGTTTGGCGAAACCGTTCGATGTAGACCGTCTCCATTCACCAGTAGCCTTGGTGAGCATGGAGACCGCCAATGGACAAAGTCATCGAACACGTTGCCCTGAATGTCGCGGAAGCCTGCGCAGCGAGCGGGGTCGGACGGACGAAACTGTACGAAGCCATCGCTGCGGGACGGTTGAGGGCGCGCAAGATGGGCCGCCGCACGCTCATCTTGCCGGACGATTTGAAGGCCTTCGTCGCCGCCCTCCCCGCCCACGACAAGAAGTAAAAGTTAGCCCGGCGCGGTCTGACCACCGCTCCGGGCTTTTGCTGTTCCGGCGAAAGAACGGAAGTTGCGCCATGACGGTACGCTCGAACACGACGGTCGGCCACGGTTTTTACAGCCGTCGCCGGACCACCGAACACCATTCCACCATCGCCAAGCGGTCCAGCGCCTTGCAGGCGGCGCTGACGCGCGCGCTTTGCTGTTGGATTAGTTCTGTTCAGAATTTTGCGCGGACGATCACGAACGACCTTCCCCACGGTGGAGGCTGCCGGTGACTACATTCGATCACAACGGCAGCCATTTTCGGCTGTACAAATTCATGGCGGAGTGTCCCGCCTATCGCGCGCTGACGACAGCCGAACGGGTCCTCCTGTCCGAACTCGGATTGGCGTTTAACGGCGTCAACAACGGGGCAATCCCGATGTCAGTGCGCGACGCGGCGCGGCAATGCAACATCGCTCCTGGCACCGCGTCCGCAGCGTTTGACCGGCTGCGACAGACGGGATTTGTTGATTGCATGAACAGGGATAGAGGGTTTCACCTGAAAACCCCGCACACCAGTCTTTGGCGACTGACGTGGTGGAGTTGCAATGTCACCGGCACAGCACCGAGCTACCGCTTCCTGAAATAGTTGCGGGACACATAGGTCGCGGTATCAAAGCGTCTTCGACGCGGTCTCAGTATAGATCACCGTAGGTGCGTTCAGCCCTAGGATAGGTGTTCGCTCCACCCCCGGGGGGAGGGAAAAATCTGGCGAAAAGCATGCTTATTTTCGCAATGCTCGTCGCAAACATCGCGCTACTTTCATTGGCGGTGCTCCCATTTGACACCGCAGCGACTGACGGGAGCCGCACTGTCCGTCCGCGACGCGCACATTATCTATGTCTATTGCACGAGGACTTACTGACAGGGGATAGTGGAAGGCGGCGAGCGAAGCGCGCTACCCAAGAGCGCCGTAGCGAGCGAGCCGCCGTCTTGTATAGTTCCACCCGTGCTTTCTGATAGCCTTCAAGGGTCTAGCCGGAGAAATATTATGGGCAGGCCGATTGGTTCGGTGAACAGACAAAAACCATTTCGCGATGCGCTCAACATCGCATTGCATAGCCGTCCCGGCGCTCTACGCAGGATCGCTGATCAACTCCTCGATCAGGCTGAACGGGGTGAGCTTGCGGCAGCGCGGGAGGTTATCGACCGGACGGACGGACGGGCAGTCCAGAGCGTCGAGTACGGAGACATGCTCATCACGGAATTAAGCGACCGCCAACTTCACGAGATCGCCTCCGGTGCATTGCGGACGGCCCTGCCGCCTCCGACCGCCGAATGACTTTTCGCCCCCGCCACCGTACGCGACAGCCTGCCGCGTGCGCCTCTAACAAGGCGACAAGCCTGATGGCGTCCACCCTGGCGTTCCGGGCTCGCAGGTCCGTTGGCCGAGATCGGCGCGCACCGGCAAGGTTAGGTTAAGCGGGCGGCGTGTCGTCCAAGCGCGGTGGCAGGCTCAGATCGCCTTGCCTCCGCAAGGTCGTGTCCTCGCGGTGGTCCGTTTCTTTTTTGTCATCGACGCGCGGATCCTTGATCGCAAGCATTTTTTGTGGATCTGTACTTTGCCAGATCATCGGCAAACGCCAGCGGTCGCCCGGTTTTGAAATCTTGATCTTCTCGACAATTGCTGGCCACCAGCGAATAAGAAATGCGGCGCGCGCAAAACCCTTGAAGTGCTCATATTCGTTTGGTGGAAAAAACGAGATCAATCCGCTTTCGGTGTACGCGATCAAATTCGGCCAATGCTGGAGGATGTTGTGATCGCCGGATATAATTGCCGTTCCGCCGTCCTCCGAGAATTTCGTCATCCAATCTGGATCAGGACCGCTGAGGGTAACGTGAGAAACTTCATAACCGGCCCGATTGCCCGCGATTGCGACCACGGCGGTGGCCACTCGATTTGAAATGTTCTCATCCAATCTGATTTTCAATTGGGTAAAGCCCTGAGGCTTTCTTCATAGGACACCGCTTCTCGCACCTGATCCGCGCGGATTTCAAAGTCCTCCGCAACAGCGATCTCGTCTCCCTCCGCAGTAAAAGCGAAGTGCAACGTGTCGGTGGGAACCCAAATTCCTTCCAAGACGGGCCGCCCGAATGCGAAATTTGGGTCTAGCACGACGCGAGGATGTGATTTCGGACTGGGGTGCCAACGATATGCGAGATCGTCGGCGTACAAGATGCTGTCGAACAATGATTGCTCAACAATCGGGCCCATTTCAAAATTGTCGTTTAGGAGGTTCAGTATCTTTTTTTCTTCCTCCTCAGCGATCTCCATCAAGATCGTCTTGCCGTCTGTGCGGAACGCTTTGTTTGTTGCAAATGGGTGATCGGTGTGGTGGCGCGCGCGTAAGCGTTCTGCGATCTTGCGGATCGTCTGCGATGAAAGTCTTAGATCTTTAAAATGCTTGATGAACCGGGCCTCGATCAAATCAAGGAAGCCCAACACGGTTCGACCGTTCGCCATCGGCAATTGCCGTTGGATGATCGGCGGGGCTTCGCTGTTGACCGCGCCGTTTATCCACGCGCGTATGCGGCCACCCTCTTCATTCAAAATACGCGCAGCCATCGGCACTGTGTAGAGGCCAACGTCGCCAGCCTTTCTCCAATCAGATGCTGTCTGTTCCTGCGCGTTCATTTCGTTGCTGTGCGGCCTTGAGTTGAGGTCGGAGCACCCGTCCAATTCCCGCCCGACAACTCGTGTCGGCGCGGTAGAGAATTGTAGTGGTGTTCAACCCTGGCGATCAAGGGCAAGCCCATTTTGCTGCGAGATTGGGGGCCAATTTGGGGGCCGGAGCAGGCTGAGTATATAATAATCGTGTAAAATCAGAATCTTAATGAACAGACATGGCGGAGAGAGTGGGATTCGAACCCACGGTACGGTTTCCCGCACACACGCTTTCCAAGCGTGCGCCTTAAGCCACTCGGCCATCTCTCCGGAGCGCACTCTCTTGAAGGGGCGCCGATGATTTTGCAAGGGATGGCGGGGAAATCGGGTGATTTTTCCCTAAGATGTTGTATTTAATGGACAATATCAGGCGCCAGGCCACCGCTCGGAACCGCCCGCGGGCTGAACCGGCGGCGGGTTTGGCGCGACGATTCACTTAAGACCGTCAAACACGTCCGGGGGCACCATGACGATCCGCAACACCATCGCCGCACTGAGCCTGATTTCGGCCCTTGCCGCCGCCTTCGCCGGACCGGCCACCGCACAGGTCTGCACCCGGCAAGATCTCGACGTCAGCTGTGACGACGGACGGCGCGGGATGCTTTCGGGCGATGCCATCCTCTGGCCGGACGGCACGCGCTCGAGCGCGACGCCGCATCAAAGCGTCATCATCGGCAACAAGAGCTCGGTGCATGTCGGGCCCGGCGTGTTCGTCGGCCAGGGCAAGGGCATGGTGCCGCTGGACGATCCGAACGCGCCGAACAAGCGGCAGTGCGCGATTCTGGAAGGCGTGTCGTATTGCTATTGAGGCTCTCGTCTTCGGCCCTGCCCTCCCCGGAACGGGGAGAAGGAGACTAGATCAACCGCACGCCTGATATCGCCGACTTGAGCCAGCGCAGCGCTTGCGGCGGCTGGTTGACGAGCGGCGCGACCGCGGCCTTCTCCGTCCGGCACTTCTCCAGCTCGGCGACAAAATCCGCCGACCATTGCTGGATCGTGTGGCCGCGCAGCTTCTTCATCATCGCATCCCAGCGCATCTTGCGCTCGGTGAGCGGCATCGCGGCCGCGACCGCGATCGCGCGCGCCATCCCGTCGATGTCGTGCGGATTGACCAGCAGCGCGGCGTCGAGTTCGTTGGCCGCGCCGGCGAATTTCGACAGCACCAGCACGCCGGGATCGGCCGGGTTTTGCGCGGCGACGTATTCCTTGGCGACAAGGTTCATGCCGTCGTGTAGCGGCGTCACCACGCCGATCTGCGCGGTGCGATAGAGACCCGCGAGCACGGCCTGGCTAAAGCCCTTGTTGAGATAGCGGATCGGTGTCCAGTCGGCCTCGCCGTGGCGGCCGTTGACGTCGGACACGAGCCGCGCGACCTCGTTCTGCAAATTGCCATAGGCTTCGATGGCACCGCGCGAGGGATTTGCGATCTGCAGCAGCGAGATGCTGCGCGCAAACTGCGGATGTTCGGTCCAGAGCCGATCGAACGCGCTGATGCGGTTGACGAGGCCCTTGGAATAGTCGAGCCGGTCGACGCCGATCGCGAGCCGCTCACCGTTCAGGCTGCGGCGCAGCCGCGACACATCCGGATGCGAAGCCGACTTCGCCGCGTATTGCGCGAACTTCTCGGCATCGATGCCGATCGGGAAGACCTCGCAGCGCGTTCGGCCATGCTGCGAGATCGCAACGCCGTCTTCGACGGCGAGGCCGAGTTCGCCCGCGACATAGCCGAGAAAATTCTGGCAATCGTCATGGGTCTGGAAGCCGATCAGATCGTAGGCCAACATCGCCGTGATCAGCTCGCGATGATTGGGTACGCCTTGCATCACCGCCGCGACCGGCCACGGCGTATGGAGGAAGAAGCCGATCGGGTCGTCGACGCCGAGGTCGCGCAGCTCCGCGCCGAGCGCGAGGAAATGGTAATCCTGCACCCAGAACGCGGTTTGTGCTTTCCGGAAACGCATCAAGGCGCGCGCCATGAAGGCGTTGACCTCGCGATAGCTGACATAGTCGTCACGCGAGACGCGGATCAGATCGCTGCGCGAGTGCAGCGCCGGCCACAGCGCCGAATTGGCAAAGCCTTCGTAATAGCCGCCATAGTGCGCCGCCGGTAGATCCAGCGTCGCGATCGCGCCCGAACCCAGTGCTTCGATCTCGGCGAACGGCTCCTTTTGATGACCGTCACGCACACGGCCCGAGGAACCCACCCAGATCGCACCCGAATGTTCCACGACAGGTAATAACGCCGCCGCGAGACCGCCCGTCATGGGCTCGTTGGGCTTGCCGCGCGCGACGCGATTCGAAACGACGACTAAGTTCACAGGTCGTCCCCTCCTGTTTCATTCCACCCCATTTAACTGCCGTTCATCAATATGGTTCCTGATCATCCTTTGCACCAATTGAAACCAAAATCGGGCGCACGCGTTGGAACCGGTTTACCTCAAGGCAACCCGACGATTTCGCTACACAAAGTCGGCTTTGGAACCGTGGCACGCGCAGCATGAAGCGGGCGCGCTGGAGGAATTACGCGCGCGATATGTGGCTCCGAGATGTCCGTGCCTTATTCCAACCTTGAGTCGTCGAGCAGCCGCGCGAGGAACGCGCGCACGTCGTTCGGCGCGTCGAAGTGCCCGTTGACACCCATGGCGCGGCGGCCGACCGAGAAGGCGAGCCCGTTCATGTCGGGCATGATCGCGAACACGGTCTCGTCGGTGACGTCGTCGCCGATGAAGATCGGACGGCGTCCCTTGAAAGGCTCGTGCTTCATCAACTCGCGCACGCCGGTCGCCTTGGTGAAACCGGAATGCTTGATCTCGCAAACGAACTTGCCGGGCAGCACCTCGATCGGCGCATTGGGCAGGTCGGCGCGGATCAGTGAAACGGATTCATAGATCGCCTTCTCCGCATGCGGCGCAAGGCGGTAATGCAGCGCCAGCGAATAGCCCTTGTCTTCGAGCAGAATGCCGGGACTGAGCTTGGCAACCGCCGCGAGCCGCCGCTTCAACTCCTTGTCCAGCGGCGGCGCGCTGACGGCATCGGCTTCGTTGTCCACCGAAAGCCGCATCTCCGCGCCATGGCCGGCGACGGCGCGAAAGACATCCGGCGCGAAGATCAGGTCGATGTCGTTGAGCGAACGGCCGCTGACCATCGCCAGCGCGCCCGAGGTGCGCTCCGTCAGCCGGTTCAGCGTTTCCGACAGGCCGGGCGGCACCCACACCTCGCGCGGCGTCGGCATCAGGTCGAGCAGCGTCCCGTCGATGTCGAGCAGGATCGCTGTTTCATTGAGATGCGGCACAAGTGCGTGAGGCACCGGCACCGCATCGGGCGCTTCATCGTCGACCATGGTGCGCTTTTGATCCAATTCAGCCAGTTCCGATTTCATAGTCTACTCCATGGACGCAAGCGGCCGCGCGATTTCTTCGAGCGATTTGCGTTCCGCCGAGACGGCGTAGCGCCACGCCACGATCGCGGCCGCGATCATCAGGAATGCCCCCAGTAGATAGCCTGCGAACACGCTGGTGCGTGACCCCGTGTCGATCAGCGCACCGAACAACGCGGGGCCGATCACGCCGCCGATGCCGGTGCCGACCGCATAGAACACGGCGATCGCCAGCGCGCGGACCTCCAAGGGGAAAGTCTCGCTGACGGTGAGGTAGGCGGCGCTCGCGGCCGGCGAGGCAAAGAAGAAGATCACCATCCAGGCGATGGTCTGCCCCTGCGCGCTCAAGGCGCCGATCGAGAACAGATAACCCGACAGCGCCAGCAACAGGCCCGACACCCCATAGGTGAACATGATCATGGTCCGGCGGCCGAGCGTATCGAACAGGCGACCGAGCAGCAGCGGACCGAGGAAATTGCCGGCGGCGAACGGAAGCAGATACCAGCCGACATGATCGGCGCTGATGCCGTAAAAATCGGTCAACACCAGCGCAAAGGTGAAGAAGATGGCGTTGTAGAAGAAGGCCTGCGCGATCATCAGCACGAGGCCGACCATCGCCCGCTGGCGATAGACCGAGAACAGCGTGTGCACGACCTCGCGGATCGGCGTGTGACTCCGCATTTTCAGGCGGATTTTGGCGAAGCGCCCATCGCTCGTATCCTGGTCGTGTCCGAGCACCGAGCGCTCGATCTCGTCGACGATGGCGTGGGCCTGGTCGGGACGGCCGTGGATCATCAGCCAGCGCGGACTCTCCGGAATCCACATCCGCATCAAGAGCACGACGAGGCCGATGGCCGCGCCGATGAGATAAGCGAGACGCCAGCCGAGATCGGGGCCGATCACCGCGGGATCGAGCAGCACGATGGCCGCGACAGCGCCCATGGCCGCACCGATCCAGAAGCTGCCGTTGATGACGAGATCGGTCCAGCCACGATAACGCGCCGGCACCAGTTCCTGGATGGTCGAATTGATCGCGGTATATTCGCCGCCGATGCCGGCGCCGGTGAGGAAGCGAAACAGCGCGTAGCTCGCGACATTCCATGACAGAGCGGTCGCGGCCGTCGCCGAGAGATAGAGCGCGAGCGTGATGAAGAACAGCTTCTTGCGGCCGATGCGGTCGGTCAACCAGCCAAAACCGAGCGCGCCGAGCACCGCGCCCGCGAGATAGGCGGAATTGGCAACGCCGAGATCGAGATTGGAAAAATGCAGGGTGGGACTCTGCTTCAGCGCGCCGGAGAGCGCGCCGGCCAGCGTCACCTCGAGGCCATCCAGAATCCAGGTGATGCCGAGCGCGAGCACGACGCGGGTGTGAAAGCCGCTCCACGGCAGCGCATCAAGTCGCGCGGGAATGCTGGTTTCGATGATGCGATCGGCCGCGGTCGCGGTGGAGACCACAGGTCCATCGTTCGGCGCTGGGCTTCGCTGCAATTCCATCGCGTTGTTGCATCTGACCAATGGACATGGCCCCGGTTCACGTGGCGTGGACGGGGGCGATCCGATCGAGGGGGTGCGGCATTCCGCCTGCCACCCGCGACAACGCCTGCGGCGAGGGCAGGTTCCCGCAGGAACGACCGTTCGCGCCGCTGGTTTTCGCTGGAGCCGCAAGGAGTTGACGCATGGCTCATGTCAGAAAGACGACACATTCTCGCAAAACAGCGGCGCGCAAGAGCACCAAACGCGCCGCACCGAAGCGCTGGTCGCAGCGCGCAACCAAGGAGAGCGACGCGCTCGACCTCAAACAAGGCGTGTTCAAGCTGACCAGCGCGAAGAAGATCGCGACTTCGTTGAAGCGCTCGGCCGAGCACAGCGCGCGCCGCAAGACCGGCGCTTACCGCTCGGCGCTGTCGATGCTGACGTTCTACATCAACCGCGCCGGCAAGACGCTGCCGCAGACGCAGCGCACGCGGCTGGAGCGGGCAAAGGTGGAACTGAAGCGGGCATTCGGGAGGGAGTGAGTGCCAGGTCGTCCTGGACAAGCGCAGTGCCGATCCAGGACCTATTACCCCAGGGAGCAATTTGGCGATGACTCGGAGTTAGCAGTTCGCCCGATAACTGCTGCTTGGGCTAATGGGTCCTGGCTGTCGCCAGGACGACATTGGCGGGAATGCCCCTACGCCGCCCGAATATTGCCCATGAAGCGGTCGAGCTCGGCACGCAGGCGGGTGCTTTCGGACGACAGTGTCTTGGCCGAGTGCAGCACCTCTTCCGAGGCCGAGCCGGTTTCGGCGGCGCCGCGGTTGACCTGGCCGATGTCGGTGGCGGCGGTCTGAGTGCCCTGCGCGACGGTCTGGACGCTGCGCGCGATTTCCTGCGTCGCTGCGCCTTGCTGCTCCACTGCGCTCGCAATCGATGTCGAGATCGACGAGATCTGACCGATGGTCGCACCGATCTCCTTGATCGCCGCAACCGACTCGGCGGTGGCGCCTTGCATGCCCGTGATGTGCGAGGAGATCTCGTCGGTGGCCTTCGCGGTCTGGCTCGCGAGCGACTTCACTTCGCTGGCGACCACTGCAAAGCCGCGGCCGGCTTCACCGGCGCGCGCCGCCTCGATGGTCGCGTTGAGCGCCAGAAGATTGGTCTGCTCGGCGATCGCCGTGATGAGCTTGACGACTTCGCCGATCTGCTGGGCGGCATGCGAGAGCTTGCCGATGCGGTTATCGGTCTCCTTGGCCTGCACCACGGCAGCTTCGGCAATGCGGCTGGAATCGCGGACCTGGCGGCCGATCTCCTCGACCGAAGCCGAGAGCTCTTCCGTCGCGGTCGCGACCGACTGCATGTTGCTGGAGGCCTGCTCGGAGACGTCGGCGACCTGGCTCGACAGGCTCTGCGTGGTCTCGGCGGTGCGGGTCAGCGTCGAGGCCGCCGATTCCAGCTGCACGGCGGAAGCCGAGACGTTGGAGACGATGGCGCCGACCGCGCTCTCGAAATCGTCGGCGAAACGAATCAGCTCGGAACGGCGAGCAGCGCTCGCTTCCTTGTTCTGGGCCTCGTTGGCGGCGGCGTCGCGCTCGGCCTTGGCCACGGCCTGCACCTTGAATTCTTCGACCGCGCCGGCCATCTCGCCGATCTCGTCCTTGCGCCCCAGGCCCGGCAGCACGACGTCGAAATTGCCCGCGGCAAGCTCGCGCATCGCCTTGCACATCGCGATCATCGGACGCGAAATGCCATTGCCCAGCATCCAGGCCAACGCGGCGCCAATGGCGAGGCCGCCCAGCGCCATCATCAGCATCGTCCGCTCGGTCTCGCTGATGGTGGCATTGGCGCTCACCTCGATGCGCTGCTGATCCGCCGTCAGCTCCGACCGCAGCTCACCCGAGAGCTTGAGAATGGACGCGGCCGTCTTGGTCATGTCGCCGTTCAGCTTGACGATGACCTTCACGTTCTCGGTCAGCTTCGAAAAGGAGGCGCGGTACTGCTTGAGGAGATTGCTGATCTCGGTGACGCGGTCGGTGATCTTCTGGTCGTTGGCATAGATCGAGACCAGCAAGGTCTCCAGGAATTTGATGCGGGCGGTCACGCCGTCGGCGGTCTTCGGCTCCGGCTTGGCGACGAAGGCGCTGACCGAGGTGGAAACCGCAAGGTATTGCGATGTGATGTCCTTGGCCGTGCCCTGAACCGAGTTCAGGCCCGCCAATGCCGCGGTATCGGCAAGATCGTCGAACTTGAAGCGGATCTTGTTGCCGACGCTGTTGAGCTCATCCGTCGCGATCTTGCCGTTCTCGCGCGTCAACGTGATGATCTCGCCGAACACCTTGGTAAAGCTCTTGAAGTCGGCCTCGAGCCTGCCGACCTGCTCGCGGCGCGCCGCGCCCGTGGTGGCCGCCGCAGACCTGGCGATCGCGGCCCTCAAATTCTCTTCGGCCGCTTTGGCGGCGGTCTCATCATCCGCCGCGCCGGTCAGCGTGTAGGCCCGCGCCAGCCCCTGGTAAGCGATCAGCTCGCGATCGACCGTCCGCGCAAGGTCCGCTTCGGCGACGCTGGAGCGGTAGGAGGCAACGGCGGCCTGAATCCGCTCGAAGCCGAAATACGCGAAAGCCATGCTGACGGCGAGGATGGCGAGCACCGCCACGAAGCCGAGGATGATTTTTGCGCGAAAACGCAAGGTGAGCAGCTTCGATGTGGTCGGCTTCGACTTGACGGGCATTCCCCACCCCATTCCATTCGCGGAAAACCAGGCGCAGCCCGGAAGCAGCCCGCTTCCTGACGCGTGAGCACGGTAAATGGCAAAGGATAAGCGGCGGTAAATTTGTGGCGCCGCAACCGGCGGTTAGGTGACGCAGGGTCTCGTCGTCCTGGCTTTCGCCAGGACGACATTGGCGCGGATGCCCCTACGCCGCCCGGATATTGCCCATGAAGCGGTCGAGCTCGGCGCGCAGGCGGGTGCTTTCGGATGACAGCGTCTTGGCCGAGTGCAGCACCTCTTCCGAGGCCGAGCCGGTTTCGGCGGCGCCGCGGTTGACTTGGCCGATGTCGGTGGCTGCGGTCTGAGTACCCTGTGCGACGGTCTGGACGCTGCGCGCGATTTCCTGCGTCGCTGCGCCTTGCTGCTCCACTGCGCTCGCAATCGACGTCGAGATCGACGAGATCTGGCCGATGGTCGCGCCGATCTCCTTGATCGCCGCAACCGACTCGGCGGTGGCGCCTTGCATGCCCGTGATGTGCGAGGAGATCTCGTCGGTGGCCTTCGCGGTCTGGCTCGCGAGCGACTTCACTTCGCTGGCGACAACTGCAAAGCCGCGGCCGGCTTCGCCGGCGCGCGCCGCCTCGATGGTCGCGTTGAGCGCCAGAAGATTGGTCTGCTCGGCGATCGCCGTGATGAGCTTGACGACTTCGCCGATCTGCTGGGCGGCATGCGAGAGCTTGCCGATGCGGTTATCGGTCTCCTTGGCCTGCACCACGGCAGCTTCGGCAATGCGGCTGGAATCGCGGACCTGGCGGCCGATCTCCTCGACCGAAGCCGAGAGCTCTTCCGTCGCGGTCGCGACCGACTGCATGTTGCTGGAGGCCTGCTCGGAGACGTCGGCGACCTGGCTCGACAGGCTCTGCGTGGTCTCGGCGGTGCGGGTCAGCGTCGAGGCCGCCGATTCCAGCTGCACGGCGGAAGCCGAAACGTTGGAGACGATGGCGCCGACCGCGCTCTCGAAATCGTCGGCGAAACGAATCAGCTCGGAACGGCGAGCAGCGCTCGCTTCCTTGTTCTGGGCCTCGTTGGCGGCGGCGTCGCGCTCGGCCTTGGCCACGGCCTGCACCTTGAATTCTTCGACCGCGCCGGCCATCTCGCCGATCTCGTCCTTGCGCCCCAGGCCCGGCAGCACGACGTCGAAATTGCCCGCGGCAAGCTCGCGCATCGCCTTGCACATCGCGATCATCGGACGCGAAATGCCGGTGCCGAGCAGGAAAGCGAGGATCGCGCCGAGCAGCGTGCCGCCGACGGCCAGCATCAGCACCAGTTGCTCGGTCTTCCCGATGGTCGCTTCCGATTCGGACTCCAGCCGCTGCTGTTCGGCAACGAGGTCCGCCTTCATGGCGGTAGCACCCTGAAGGATCGCGCCGGCCGAACCGCTCATCTCGGTGACGAGATCGTCGATCATCTTGGCGTTGGCGATCAGTTTTTCCAGCGATTCCCGATAGGCGCCGAGCAATCCCCTGGCATCCTTCAGGCCGGCGACGATCTTGTCGTCCATCGAATAGACTGCGTTGAGCGAGTTCTCGACGAATTTCAGCCGCGCCAGCGCGCTGGTAGCAATCGTCTGGTCGGACGTCAGCACGAAATTGGTCGCCGCCGCATTCGCGGTCTGGAATTGGGCGTTGACCTGCTTGGTTCCGAACTCGATCGCCTGCGCCTCGGAATCGGAGGCATTGTTGCCGATGTCGTCGAGCTTGTATTTCAGGAGGTTGGCGTTGCGCGTGAGCTGGTTCTGCACCAGCAGCGTGCTGTCACGCTTGGCCTGGAGGACTTTTGCGAAGGTCGCGGAGAAGTTGGAAAACTCCTTGGAGAGCTTGCCCAGACTTTCCTGCCGCGCCGGCTTCTTGGCGCTCTTGACCGCCTGGTCGATGGCGCCCTTCAGGCCGGTCTCCGCGTCCAGCGCCGTCTTGGCGTCGTCCTCCTTGCCGGTGACGACGAAATATTTGACGGCCGAGCGATAGGCGAGCAGCTCCCGGTCGATATTACGGGCGAGATCGGCCTCGGTGACGCTGCTGCGGTAGGACCCGACCCCGGACGAGACCCGCTCGAAGCCAAAATAGGAGAAAGCCATGCTGCCGGCGGAGATCACCAGCACCGCGGCAAAGCCCAGAATGATCTTGGCGCGGAACCTGAGGGTCGGCATTATTGTGCGCTTCGACGACGACGCGATACGCCCGGACATTCCCACCCCCATTTTCATTCAGCCGAGATCCGGTGGCGCCCCGCCCCCTGACCTGGCTGCGCAAAACTAAGGCAGAATCGATAAGGGGCGGTAAATTCGGTGGGCCCGCAGAGTTCAGGCTCTATCAGCCCAGCGAACTGAAAAGGCGAACCGCGCAAGGATATAGAGGCTGGCATCCCAGCTGCGCCCCGGCGCCGCACCCGATCTGGCCGACTCGCCCCCCCAACCAATGTTGGGCATTCTGGATCAATGACTTTTCCATGACGCGGGCGACCAAAATCGTAGTTGCAAAGTTCCGGGTCGCTGTCTCTAATTAGAAACAATCAAAATCGACCCCGGGAGGACTTCAACCGTGTCTACAGTCAAACTGACGGTGAACGGCAAGGCTGTTGCCGTTGACGTCGAGGACCGCACGCTGCTGGTTCAGCTGCTGCGCGACCACCTCAACCTCACCGGAACCCATGTCGGCTGCGACACCAGCCAGTGCGGCGCCTGCGTCGTCCATATGGACGGCAAGGCGGTCAAATCCTGCACCATGCTGGCGGGACAGGCCGACGGCGCCAGCATCACCACGATCGAAGGCATCGCCAAGGGCGACGAGCTGCACCCCATGCAGGCGGCCTTCCGCGACAATCACGGCCTGCAGTGCGGCTATTGCACGCCGGGCATGATCATGTCGGCGATCGATATCGTGCACCGCTATGGCGGCCAGCTCGACGAGGCCACCGTCCGCCACGAGCTCGAAGGCAATATCTGCCGCTGCACCGGCTACCACAACATCGTCAAAGCCGTGCTGGACGCGGCAGGCCGCATGAAGGTCTCGCAGGCGGCCGAGTAAGCGGCCCGCCTCGAAATAAGAACGATCGCCGCCGCTTTCGAGGGAAAGCGCGGTCAAGACAAATTCCGGTCGGGAGGACCAGACATGGGTGTTGAAGGCATTGGCGCGAGCGTCGTGCGCAAGGAAGACAAGCGTTTTATTACCGGCAAAGGCCGCTACGTCGACGACATCAAATTGCAGGGCATGACCCATGCCCATTTCATCCGCAGCCCGCACGCGCATGCCAAGGTGAAGGGAATCGATTCCTCCGCCGCGCTGAAGATGCCGGGCGTGGTCGCGGTGCTGACTGGACAGGAGATCGTCGACGACAAGGTCGGCAACCTCATCTGTGGCTGGGCCATCACCTCCAAGGACGGCAGCCCGATGAAGATGGGCGCATGGCCGGCGATGGCGCCGGAGACGGTGCGCTTCGTCGGTCAGGCCGTCGCGGTCGTGATCGCCGAGACCAAAAATCTCGCACGCGACGCGGCCGAAGCCGTGGTCGTGAACTACGAAGAGCTGCCCGCGGTCGCCGACGTCCACGCCGCGATCAAGTCCGGCGCGCCGCAGCTGCATCCCGAAGCTCCCGGCAACCAGGTCTATGACTGGGTGATCGGCGACGAGGGCGCCACCGATGCTGCCTTCGCCAAGGCCGCCAACGTGGTGAAGCTCGACGTCACCAACAACCGCCTCGCGCCGAACGCGATGGAGCCGCGCGCCGCGATCGCCGACTACGATTCGGCGGAAGAGCACTTCACGCTCTACACGACGTCGCAGAATCCGCACGTCGCCCGCCTCGTGCTGTCGGCGTTCTACAACATCGCACCCGAGCATAAGCTGCGGGTGATCGCACCCGACGTCGGCGGCGGCTTCGGCTCGAAAATCTTCATCTACCCCGAAGAGATGGTGGCGCTGTGGGCCTCGAAGAAAGTCGGCCGTCCCGTGAAATGGACCGGCGACCGCACCGAAGCCTTCCTCACCGATGCGCATGGCCGCGACCACGTCACCCATGCCGAGATGGCGTTCGACGCCAACAACAAGATCACCGGATTGAAGGTGAAGACCTACGCCAATTTCGGCGCTTACATGTCGCTGTTCTCGTCGTCGGTGCCGACCTATCTCTACGCGACGCTGCTGTCGGGCCAGTACAACATCCCGGCGATTCATGCCGAGGTGGTCGGGGTCTACACCAACACGACGCCAGTCGACGCCTACCGCGGCGCCGGCCGCCCCGAGGCGAGCTATCTGATCGAACGTCTGATGGAGACGGCGGCGCGGCAGTTGAAGGTCGATCCGGCCGCGCTGCGCCGGACCAATTTCATCACCCAGTTCCCGCACCAGACGCCGGTGATCATGGCTTATGATACCGGCGACTTTAACGCCTCGCTCGACGCCGCGATGAAGGCGATCGACTATGCCGGGTTTGCCGGGCGCAAAGCCAAGGCGAAGGCCGACGGCAAGCTGCGCGGCATTGGCGTGTCCTGCTACATCGAGGCCTGCGGTATCGCGCCGTCGAAGGCCGTCGGCAGCCTGGGCGCCGGCGTCGGTCTTTGGGAATCCGCCGAAGTCCGCGTCAACCCGGTCGGCACCATCGAGGTCCTGACGGGATCACACAGCCACGGCCAGGGTCACGAGACCACGTTCTGCCAGCTCGTTGCGGAGCGCCTCGGCGTTCCCATCAGCCAGGTCTCGATCGTCCATGGCGACACCGACAAGGTGCAGTTCGGCATGGGCACCTACGGCTCGCGCTCCGCGGCCGTCGGCCTCACCGCGATCCTGAAGGCGATGGAGAAGATGGAATCCAAAGCCAAGAAAATCGCCGCGCATGCGCTGGAAGCCTCGGAAGGCGACATCGTCATCGAGAACGGCGAGTTCAAGGTGGCCGGCACCGACAAGGCGATCGCCTTCCCGATGGTCGCGCTCGCAGCCTACACCGCGCACAATCTGCCTGACGGGATGGAGCCGGGCCTGAAGGAGAGCGCCTTCTACGACCCGACCAACTTCACCTTCCCGGCCGGCACATACATCTGTGAGCTCGAGGTCGATCCCGGTACGGGCAAGACCTCCTTCGTCAACTTCGTCGCGGCCGACGATTTCGGCCGGCTGATCAACCCGATGATCGTCGAAGGCCAGGTCCATGGCGGTCTTGTGCAAGGCATCGGACAAGCGTTGCTCGAGCACGCGATCTACGACGCCAACGGGCAGCCGGTCACGGCCTCGTTCATGGACTACGCCATGCCACGTGCCGACGACGTTCCCTCGTTCAACCTCTCCCACACCACGACGCTGTGCCCCGGCAATCCGCTCGGCATCAAGGGTTGCGGTGAGGCCGGCGCGATCGGCGCCTCTGCGGCCGTGATCAATGCGATCACGGATGCGATCGGCAAGAACAATCTGGAAATGCCCGCAACCCCTGACAGGGTGTGGCGCACGATCCACGCGGCTTAAGGGAGGAACGAAGATGTACCAGACCGTTTATCATCGCGCGTCCTCGGTTGACGAAGCCGTCGCCCTGTTTTCCAAGAGCAGCGAAGCAAAGTTCCTCGCCGGCGGCCAGACGCTGCTGCCGGTGATGAAGCAACGCCTCGCCAGCCCGACCGACGTCATCGACCTCGGCAAGATCAAGGAGCTGCAGGGCGTCGAGCTCTCGGGCGACGTGCTGACCATCAAGGCCGGCACGACCTATTTCGACATCATGCAGAATGCCGATGTGAAGAAGGCGATTCCTGCAATCGCCTATCTCACCTCGGTGCTCGGCGACCCCGCCGTGCGCTATCGCGGCACGATCGGCGGCTCGATCGCCAACAACGATCCCGCCGCGGATTTTCCCGCCGCGCTGCTCGCGCTCGGCGCCACCGTGAAGACCAACAAGCGGTCGATCACGGCGGATGACTTCTTCCAGGGCATGTTCACGACGGCGCTGGAGGACGGCGAGCTTATCACCGCCGTGTCGTTCCCGGTTCCGGCGAAGGCAGGCTACGAAAAGATGCGCCACCCTGCGTCTCGCTTCGCGCTGACCGGCGTGTTCGTCGCGCAGGCGAAGTCGGGCGAGATTCGGGTAGCCGCCACCGGCGCCTCGCAAAGCGGCGTGATGCGGGTCGCGGCCATCGAAACGGCGCTGAAGGCGAATTGGTCACCGTCGGCGATCGACGGCGTGAGCATCTCGGCGAGCAATCTGCTGGCCGACATCCACGGCACGGCGGAGTACCGCGCCAACCTCATCAAGGTGATGGCGCAGCGCGCGGTGGCTGCCGCACGCTGATGATCGCGCTTTAGCGCCTCAACACAAATCTTCCGCGGCGCGCACTTCGGTGCGCGCCGTTTTTATTTGGCCGTGCGGATGAAAAGCGCTTGCCTCGCTGGCGTGAAGGCGAGAAAAGTTAATCAGCCAATTAACTCGCCCGCAGAGGAATGTCCGAGGCGATTGCCGAACAATCGGCATCCGCCCGCGACCCGAGGAAACAACGACGTGCTCGACAAATCAGCCCCCACCTCCTCCGTTCGCACCTCCGGTCCGCTCGCAGGTTTCCGCATCGTCGAATTCGCCGGCATTGGACCCGGCCCGTTCGCCTGCATGTTGCTGGCCGACATGGGCGCCGAAGTCGTCACGCTCGATCGTGTCGGCGCCAGGAAGAGCATGAAGTCGGTCGCAGGCCGCGGCCGCAAGGTGGTCGAGCTCGACCTCAAGGACAAGACGGCGATCGCGGAGGTGCTGGATCTGCTTGCGAATGCCGACGCGCTGGTCGAGGGTTTCCGTCCCGGCGTCATGGAGCGGCTCGGCCTCGGGCCTGACGTCGTGCTCGCGCGCAATCCAAAGCTGGTTTACGGCCGCATGACTGGCTGGGGCCAGCAAGGCCCGCTCGCCAATGCCGCCGGCCACGACATCAACTACATCTCCATCACCGGCGCGCTCGCCGCGATCGGCACGAAGGAGGCGCCGGTGCCGCCGCTCAATTTGGTCGGCGATTTCGGCGGCGGCGCGCTCTACCTCGTCGTCGGCGTGCTTGCGGCGCTGCTGGAGGCCTCGCGGTCAGGCAAGGGTCAGGTCGTCGATGCCGCGATGTGCGACGGCGCGGCATCGCTGATGTCGTTCTTCTTCGACATGACCACGCTCGGCCGCTGGACCGAAGGCCGCAACGAGAACTTCCTCGACGGCGGCGCACATTTCTACGGCGTCTATGAATGCGCCTGCGGCCATTTCGTCTCGATCGGCTCGATCGAGCCGCAATTCTACGCGCTGCTGCGCGAGCACGCCGGCCTGACCGACGCCGATTTCGACGCGCAGATGGACCGCAAGGCCTGGCCCGCGCTGAAGGAAAAACTGAAGACGGTGTTCAAGAGCAAGACGCGCGAGGACTGGTGCAAGATCATGGAAGGCACCGACATCTGCTTTGCGCCGGTGCTGACCATGTCGGAAGCAACCGAGCATCCGCATATGGTCGCCCGACAGGTGTTCGTCGAGCGCCACGGCGTCAAGCAGCCGGCGCCGGCGCCGCGCTTTTCACGGACGCCATCGGCGGTGCGCGAGCCGGAAGGGGCGGAGATCGGCGCAGTGACGAAGGCGTGGAAGGCGGGGCGTTAGACCCCCGCCGTTACAACAACCTCCGATGTCGTCCCGGCGAAGGCCGGGACCCATAACCACAGGGAGTGGTTTGGCGAAGACTCGGAGTTCGGTACCCTCACCGATCAGATCGATAAATCACGCGGTATATGGGTCACGGCCTTCGCCGGGACGACACCTGTTTTGATATGGCAGTGTACGTAAAGTGCGCGACTTACGCCGCATCCACCTTCAGCACCCCACGCCGGATCTGGTCCTCCTCGATCGATTCGAACAGCGCCTTGAAATTGCCCTCGCCAAAACCGTCGTCGCCCTTGCGCTGGATGAACTCGAAGAAGATGGGGCCGATCGCGTTGGCCGAGAAGATCTGCAGCAGCACCTTGGTCTGACCGCCGTCGACGACGCCTTCGCCGTCGATCAGGATGCCGTTCTTCTGCAGGCGCGCGACGTCCTCGCCATGCTTCGGCAACCTCGCGTCGATCCGCTCGAAATAGGTCTCGGGCGGCGCTGGCATGAAGGGCAGGCCCGCTTCGCGCAAGTCCTCGATAGTGCGGTGGATGTCACGGCAGCCGCAGGCGATGTGCTGGATGCCTTCGCCGCGATAGATATTGAGATATTCCTCGATCTGGCCGGAATCGCCGGCGTCCTCGTTGATCGGAATCCGGATCTTGCCGTCGGGGCTCGTCAGCGCGCGCGAGAACAGGCCTGAGGCGCGGCCCTCGATATCGAAGAAGCGGATCTGGCGGAAGTTGAAGAGTTTTTCGTAGAAGCCGGTCCACACGTCCATGCGGCCGCGATGGACGTTGTGGGTGAGGTGATCGAGATAGAACAGGCCGGCGCCGGCGGGACGTGGATCGCGCGCGCTGAGCCATTCGAACTCGTTGTCATAGGCCGAACCCTTGACGCCATAGCAATCGACGAAATAGAGCAGGCTGCCGCCGATGCCCCTGATCGCGGGGACGTCGAGCGTCTTCTGCGCGGAGGACACATCCGCAGGCTCGGCACCGAGCGATAACGCACGGTCATATGTCTTCTTGGCATCGACGACGCGAAACGCCATTGACGGCGCACAGGGGCCGTGCGCGGCGACGAAATCGTGACCGTGGGTGCCGGGCTCCTCGTTGACGAGATAATTGATGTCGCCCTGGCGATAGACCGTGATCTTCTTCGTTCTGTGGCGCGCGACGGGCGCATAGCCCATCAGCTTGAACAGGGCGTGCAGCTGTTCCGGATCGGGATGGGCATATTCGACGAACTCGAAGCCGTCGGTGCCCATCGGATTGTTGGCGCTGATCGTGGCCGGCGGTGCATCGTGCGGAAACGGACCCATGGTGCTCTCCCAAATTGCTGCTGCCATGAACTATCCTTCATGGCGCCTGCAATGAGCGTGCAAATGGGACGTCATTTGATTATCCTGCGCACGATCTGTGCATAGAACGGGACAATTGCGCATGACTTTGGTGGATGCCTTCGACCTCAAGATCCTGAGTGCGCTCCAGGACGACGGCCGCCTCACCAACCAGGAACTGGCCGACCTCGCGGGACTCTCGGCCTCGCAATGCTCGCGGCGACGGATGCGGCTGGAGGAGGAGAAGGTGATCGCGGGCTATCACGCCGATCTCTCCAGCGAGGCGCTGGGCTTCGGCGTGGTCGCCTTCATCCAGGTGACGCTGGCGACGCACTCGCCGGACAATTCGAAACGGTTCCGAGCGCTGGTCAATCGAATCGACGAGATTCAGGAGGCCTATTCGCTCACGGGCGACGCCGACTATGTGCTGAAAGCCGTGTTGCGCGACCTGAAGGGTCTCTCCAATCTCGTCAACGACGTGCTGATGCCGCACCAGAGCGTGGCGCATGTGCGCTCATCGATCGTGCTCGACAGGCTGAAGGAAAGCACGCGTCTGCCGCTGAAAGAAATCAAACCCGGCTGAAATCGAGGGAAATCCGGCATTCGCGCTGCGCGTGCGATCTGCGATGATCCCCGCCAAATCTGCGGAGACTGAGCCATGGCCCTCCAGCTTCGACCGAACTGCGAATATTGCAACCGAGACCTGCCGCCGAACGCAACCGATGCGCGGATCTGCTCCTATGAATGCACCTTCTGTGCGGACTGCGTGGAGACGAAACTCTGCAACGTCTGCCCGAACTGCGGCGGCGGCTTTGCGCCGCGCCCGATCAGGCCAACGCAGCAATGGCGACCGGGCGTGTGCACGACCAAGCAGGCGCCGTCGGACAAGCGGGTGCATCTGAAGTACAGCCTGGAGGACGTCGCGGCGCATTGCGCGCGGGTCAAGGATGTACCGCCGGAGAAGCGGTGAACTCTCTCCACGTCATTGCGAGGAGCCCTTGCGACGAAGCAATCCAGACTGCCTCCGCGGAAAGATTCTGGATTGCTTCGCTGCGCTCGCAATGACGGAGTTTGTGGAAGCGGCGGCGCCCTACTCCGCCGCCAGAATCGTCCCCTCGACCTCACCAAAACCGACGCGATAGCCTTCGCCCTGACACCAGCCGCGCATGACGAGGCTGTCGCCGTCTTCCAGGAATGACCGCTTGATGCCGCCGGGCAATTCGACCGGCTCGGTGCCGTTCCAGCTGATCTCCAGCAGGCTGCCGCGCTGGTTCTTCTCCGGGCCGGAAATGGTGCCGCTGCCCAGGAGATCTCCGACATTCATCGCGCAGCCGGAGGAGGCGTGGTGCATCAGCTGCTGCACCGAGGACCAGTACATGTACTTGAAATTGGTACGGCTGATACCGGCCGGCGCGTTGGCTCCGGCGACACGCAAGGAGACGTCGAGCTCGAGCTCGTAGTTCTGCGGCTTGCCCTGCTTGAGGTAGTCGAGCGGCACCGGCTCCTGCTCCGGCCCGCTCAGGCGAAACGGCTCCAGCGCCTCGCGCGTCACCACCCACGGGCTGATCGAGGTCGCGAACGCCTTGGCGAGGAACGGCCCGAGCGGCACATATTCCCATTGCTGGATATCGCGCGCGCTCCAATCGTTGAGCAGCACGAAGCCGAAGATCATCTCCTCGGCCTGCTGCTCCCCAAGCATGCCGCCCATGGCTGAGGGCTGGCCGACCACGACACCCATCTCCAGCTCGAAATCGAGCCGCTTGCACGGTCCGAAGCTCGGCGCCTCCACATTCGGCGGCTTGAGCTGCCCGCGCGGGCGCTTCACCTTAGTGCCGGAGACCACGACGGTCGAGGCACGGCCGTTGTAGGCGATCGGCATATGGAGCCAGTTCGGCTGCAGCGCGTTGTCCTTGCCACGGAACATCACGCCGACATTGGTGGCGTGTTCTTTCGACGAATAGAAATCGGTGTAGCCGGAGACTGCGAATGGCAGATGCAGTTTCGCATCGCGCATCGGCACCAGAGCCTGCTTGCGCAGCTCCTCGTTGTCGCGCAGTTCTGGATGATCGGCGCGCAGCAGCTCGCTGATCCGCGCCCGCGTCTTCGTCCAGACCTTTGGCCCCAACGCCATGAAAGCATTGAGCGACGGCGTCGAGAACACGCCGAGCGGGCCGACGTCGAGCCGCGAATCCTGCTTGAGCTCCCAGAGATCGAGCACATAATTGCCGATCGCCACGCCGACCCGCGGAGTCGGGTTGGCCGCGGTCGAGAACACGCCGTAAGGCAGGTTCTGGATCGGGAAATCGGAGGCGGGATCGACGTCGATGAAGGAGCGGAGGCTGGGGTCGTTGGGGTGCGTTGTCACTTTCGGCTCGATTCTTTCTTCCTTCTCCCCTTGTGGGAGAAGGTGACGCGAAGCGCCGGATGAGGGGTTCTATTTGCGCACTCAGTCGTAAGAGGGATGCTCGCGGAGAGAACCCCTCACCCGTCTCGCCGCTACGCGGCGAGCCACCCTCTCCCACAAGGGGACAGGGTAAGAAGGCTACGGCTTGCTCGGATCGAACCGCTTTTCCAGACCCTTCCAGCAATCCGCGTAGTCGTCCTGCAACGTCGCGGAATTCGCGGCGTGCGCGGTGACGCGCTGCGCGTAGCGGGTCTCGAACATGAAAGCCATGGTGCCGGTCAGCTTCACCGGCTTCAGCTCGCCATTACTGGCGTGCTCGAAGGCATCGCGATCGGGGCCGTGCGGCAGCATGCAATTGTGCAGGCTCATGCCGCCCGGCACGAATCCTTGCGGCTTGGCGTCGTAGACGCCGTAGATCAGGCCCATGAACTCGCTCATGATGTTCATGTGATACCACGGCGGGCGGAAGGTGTTGTCGGCTACCATCCAGCGCTCGGGGAAGATCACGAAGTCGATGTTCGCCGTGCCTGCGGTCTCCGACGGCGAGGTCAGCACGGTGAAGATCGAGGGATCAGGATGATCGAAGCCGATCGCGCCGACCGGCGAGAAGCTACGCAGATCATATTTGTACGGCGCATAATTGCCGTGCCAGGCGACGACGTCGATCGGCGAATGCCGCAAGGTAGTCTTGAACAGCGCACCGCCCCACTTCACGAACAGCTCAGTCGGCGTGTCCTTGTCCTCGTAGTGCGCTACCGGTGTCAGGAAGTCGCGGGCATTGGCGAGACAGTTGGCGCCGATCGGCCCGCGCTCTGGCAGCGTGAAGGCGCCGCCGTAGTTTTCACAGAGATAGCCGCGCGCCGGCCCGTTCGGAATCTCCACCCGGAACTTGACGCCACGCGGGATCACCGCGATCTCACCGGGCTCGGCATCGATGCGACCGAACTCGGTGACGATGCGAAGATTGCCCTGCTGCAGCACGAACATCAGCTCGCCGTCGGCATTGTAGAAGTGCTGGTCCACCATCGACTTGGTGATGAGATAAACATGCGCGGCCATGCCAGCCTGGGTGTTGACGTCACCGGCCGTCGTCATGGTCTGCACGCCCTGGAGGAATGTCATGTCCTCCTTCGGGATCGGCGCCGGATCCCAGCGCAATTGCGCGATCGGCAGATCGTTTTCATGGCACGGTGCCGAGCGCCACAGACCGCCGTCGGCCTTCTCGAAGCGACCCGAATGTTTCACCGACGGGCGAATACGATAGAGCCAGGAGCGCTCGTTGCTGCCGCGCGGCGCGGTGAAGGGAGAGCCGGAAAGCTGCTCGGCATAGAGGCCGTAGGCACAGCGCTGCGGCGAGTTGCGCCCGATCGGCAGCGCGCCCGGCAACGCCTCGGTCTCAAAGCTGTTGCCGAAGCCGGACATGTAGCCCGGCGTGACCTGGGCCGTGCTGCGAATGATCTGATCGGGCGAGGTATTGATGTTCATTTCTATCCTCCTCCTTGCAGGGCGGCCCACATCTCCTGGTCGCGCTTGTCGGTCCAGATCACGGGGTCGTCGATTCCCGACGCCTCGTCATAGGCACGCGACACGTTGAACGGCAGACAGTGCTCGTAGATGGCGAAGCTCGAAAATTTCGGATCCATGACCTCGCGCGTAGCGGCCATCGATTCCTTCAGCGTGCGGCCCCTGGCGACCGAGATTTCGGCGGCGCCGTAGAGCGAGGTGACGAAGTCACGCGTCATCGCGATGGCTTCTCGCACCGTCGCGACACCCTTGAGCGCATCGCCGCGGCCCGGCGCGATCGCCTTGGGATTGAAGTTGCGGATCTCGTTCAGCGTCAGCGGCCATTCGCGCAAATGCGCGTCGCCGCAATAGCAGGCCGAGTGGTATTCGATCAGGTCACCGGAGAACATTACCTCGGCATCGGGCACCCAGGCGACGATGTCGCCCGAGGTGTGGCCGGCGCCAAGCTGCATCAGGCGCACCTCGCGCCTGCCGAGATAGATCGACATCTCGCCTTCGAAGGTCAGCGTCGGCCAGGTTAGGCCGGGAATGCTTTGGGCGTCCTGAAACAGGCGCGGAAAGCGGCCATACTCGGAATCCCAATCCTGCTGGCCACGCTCCTCGATCAAGCGATAGGTCTCCTGCGAGGCGACGATGCCCTGCGCCTTGTAGGCGGAGGCACCGAGCACGCGCACGGCGTGATAATGCGACAGCACGACATATTTGATCGGCTTGTCGGTGACGGTACGGACGCGCTCGATCACCTTGTTGGCCATCGCCGGCGTCGACTGGGCGTCGAACACCAGGCAGCCGTCGTCGCCGACGATGATCGCGGTGTTCGGATCGCCCTCCGCGGTGAAGGCGTAGAGATCGGTGCCAATCTCGGAGAAGGTGATCTTCTTCTCGGAGAGGTCGCCGGTGGATGCGAAGTTCTTCGCCATCAATTCGTTCCTTTGGACATTATTGCTGTTGTTGCTGTTGCTGCTGCTGGCCGTCGATCATGCGCCGCTTGGCGAGCAGGATCGCCTCTCGCAGCACGTCGATATCGCCGATATGGTTGGCAAGGATCAGCACCAGCGCCGCGTCGAAATCGGCGCTTTGCTCGTCGGTGAAGCCACGATGCGCCTCCACGATGGCGCGAAAGGCGTCGTCGGGTCGCGCGAAGTTGGAGCTGGTGGAGAGCGGCATGCGAATCCTCAATTCAAGCCAATCCTGAATTCACGCCTTGGGCCCGCGACAGCGCCGCCGTGACGCCAGCGCGCGTGGGGTGGCGGAAGCGCGCTGCAACGTAGCCGTCCGGCCTGAGTAAGTAGGCTGAGCCTGGTTCCGCATCATAGCGCTTTGCGGTGAGCCCCGACGGATCTGCGAGCCCGTCCTCACCGCCGATGCAGATGTCCTTCACACCAACAGGCGCCTCAATCGCCGCGCCATTGCTGAACGACAGCAAAGTGAAATCCGTCCCACCCTTGCGGAACGCATCCGTCAAATAGCCTTGCTCGCCCGCGCGCGTCGTAACGGGAGCATCGAGCATCGAGCAACCCGGGAGCGGGCCACCGCGCCACGCATCCGCATCGGGCGATGACAGCGGCGAGTCATAGCTGCACGGCACCGAGAGCCGCCCGCCATTGACCATGCGCTTGCCGAACTCCGTTTCCTTGGCCAACGACAGCACCGCCTTGCGCAGCCGCGCTTCCTGATGCGAGTTCGGCGCCATGAAGTCGGTCGAGCGGGTGGATTCACGGATGTTCTCGTCGGCCGCCAGGCTGCGCTCAACATGATAACTCTCGAGCAGGCTCGCGGGTGAGGCGCCGCGCAGCACGCGGTCGAGTTTCCAGGAGAGGTTTTCGGCGTCCTCGAGTCCCGAATTGGCGCCGCGCGCGCCGAACGGCGAGACCTGGTGCGCGGAATCGCCTGCAAAGATCACGCGGCCATGGACGAAGCGGTCCATCCGCCGGCACTGGAATTTGTAGAGCGAGATCCACTCGAACTCGAACTTGTCGTGGCCGAGCATGCGCGCAATCCGCGGCCGCACGTTCTTGGGCTTCTTCTCGACGATGGGGTCGGCATAGCGATTGAGCTGAAGGTCGATGCGCCAGACATCGTCAGGCTGCCTGTGCAGCAACGCCGACCGCCCGGCATGAAACGGCGGATCGAACCAGAACCAGCGCTCGGTCGGGAATTCCGCGGTCATCTTGACGTCGGCGATCAGGAACTGGTCCTCGAACACCTGTCCCGCGAAGTCGGCGCCCACCATCTGCCGCAGCGAAGAGCGCGCGCCGTCGCAGGCGACGACATATTGCGCGTGCAGGCGATAGGCGCCCTCCGGCGTCTCGATCGTCAGCGCGACGGAATCGTTGCGGCGCTCCAGCGCCGTCACCTTGTTGCGCCAGCGCAGGTTGATCTCGGGCAGATCGCTGATGCGGTCGACCAGATAGGCCTCGGCGTAATATTGCTGGAGATTGATGAAGGCCGGCCGCTTGTGGCCGTCGTCCGGCAGCAGATTGAACTGGTAGAGCTGCTGCTCGCCGTGGAAGATCCGGCCGACGCTCCAGACCACGCCCTTGTCGACCATGCGGTCGCCGACGCCGAGCCGGTCCCAATATTCCAGCGACCGTTTCGAGAAGCAGATTGCGCGGGAGCCCTCTCCGATGCGATCAGCATCATCCAGAAGGACGACGTGCTGGCCGCGCTGGGCAAGGTCGATCGCCAGCGACAGCCCGACCGGGCCCGCGCCGACGATCACCACGGGATGCTCGGCCGCGCCCTGCCCGGGACGATCCTGATCGGGGTGGCGGCGATAGCCGAACTGGGTTTTGGCCTGATGCGTATTGGCCTGCGCCATGCGCTCACCTCGGCTCTGGTCAGGAGAGACCTGATCTGCTAATAGTCTCACGTGCAACTATTTTGGACCGGAGCCGGCCGGCCGTCAACTGGAATTCGGAGCGCTCTCCTTGGCGAGGACATCCAGCGACATCGCGCTGAAGACACGTGAGGCCGATGCGGCCTCAGCGCGGCCGCAAACACGGCTCGACCTGTTCAGGTTCGTGCCGTTCCGCCTCAACCGGCTCGCGGCGGAGGTCAGCGCCGCTCTTTCGGTCGAATATCAGGAACGTCACGGCCTCGACATCCCGGCCTGGCGCGTGATCGCGACGCTCGGCTTCCGCAACGATGCCTGCAGCGCGCAGTACGTCGCGCAATGCACCCGCACGCACAAATCCACCATCAGCCGCGCGGTGACCATGCTGCTGCAGCAGGGTTTGATTGAGCGCGTCGAGAACGAAGCCGATCGCCGCGAATTCCGCCTGCGACTGACGAGGAAAGGCCGCACGCTCTACGAGGAGCTGTTTCCGCAATTGCTGCGGCGGGAAGACGAGATCCTCGCCTGCCTCTCCGCGCAGGAGCGCAAACAGCTATCGACGCTGCTCGGCAAGATCGAACAGAGCCTCGATTTGATCCAGACCAGCGAAGAGGCCGACGCCAAGCAGGCGTATTGATCACTTTGCGAACGATCGCGACGGCGGCAAATGCAGGGCCCACACATCGCCCTGGTCGCTGGCGCGCGGATAGATCTCGGTCACGATCGGGTCGTGGCCGGGAATGAACCGGTCGGGATGGCCCGCGAGACGCTCGATCGTCTCCCATCCAGCCGCCATGTCGCCGACATTGTAGACGATCGGGAATGGGCTCCTGCGCTGGAGATTGGCGAAATAATGCGCGGCATCGGACGCCAGCACCACCGGTCCGCGGGCGGTCTCGACCCTCACCACCTGCAGGCCGTCGGAATGGCCGCCGACGCGGTGCACGGTGACGCCGGGCGCGACCTCGCCGTCGCCGGAATAGAAATTGACGCGCTCGCCATAGACATGGCGGACCATCTGCGTGACGTGCTCGACCGAGAACGGATGTCGCAGCAGTCCGTTGCACATGCAACGCCCCGTCGCGTAGGCCATCTCGCGCTCCTGGATATGGAAGCGCGCGTTCGGGAAGCGGTCCAGATTGCCGGCGTGGTCGTAATGCAGATGCGTCACGATGACATCGCGAATGCTCGACGCCGCGACACCAAAGCGCTCCAGCGCGTCGACCGGATTGAGCGTCAGCTTGCGGGCCCGCGCGGACGCTTCCTCGGCATTGAAGCCGGTATCGACCAGGATGTCGCGGCCGTTGCCGCGAATCAGCCAGACGAAATAGTCGAGGTCCTGCGCCGCGCTGTCATGCGGGTCGGGCGCGAGGAAGTTCATGTTGGGCGTGCGCGGCGACATCGTCGCGTAGCGCAGGGCGTAGATTTCGTAGGCGTTTCCCATGGTTTTGATCTTGCTCTTTTGTGGATGCACCTTCAGGGCGATCGACCGCACCAAGCCATCGTCCACCGCAAAGGTCAAACACCGCAGGTTGCGAAGGAGGCCCGTCCGCAATGTGAGACCAATCACATTGTT
The DNA here is from genome assembly GCF_023073025.1 of Bradyrhizobium sp. 76. Lineage (NCBI taxonomy): Bacteria > Pseudomonadati > Pseudomonadota > Alphaproteobacteria > Hyphomicrobiales > Nitrobacteraceae > Bradyrhizobium > Bradyrhizobium sp. 76. Next base: position 7,728 of record NZ_JADPIS010000014.1, on the reverse strand, counting down.
GTCGCCATGGCTGCCCTAACGTGCAGCCGCAATGACAACCAGAATGCATCGCGTGCAATCGTGACCGCCCGTTTATTCCCCCCGCAACATGCCCATGCGTCGCGGTCAATTGTCGCGATAGCGCCGAATCCGCAAGCGGTTGACGCCCCCCTTCCCCGGTTTGATAATGCACATTGCGTAAGTTAAGGTCGCCGCGGCGCAAGCTGGAAACGGCGCCTTTTTGGCTGGATCGCGCTAATTATGAAAATTCGCCTGCTTTTCGTTCTGTCCTTGCTCGTGTCGCTCATCCCGACCGCTCCGTCACTTGCGGCCGGCGATCGCTTTGCGCTGGTCATCGGCAACGCCAAATACCCAGACGCCGACGCTCCCCTGAAGGAACCGCTCAACGACGCGCGCGACGTCGCCGACGAGCTCAAGCGCGACGGCTTTTCCGTCGAGACCGGTGAGAACCTGACCGGTGACGGCATGCGCCGTGCTTTCGACAAGCTCTACGGCAAGATCAAGCCGGGGTCGGTGGCACTGGTGTTCTTCAGCGGCTTCGGCATCCAGTCCGCGCGGCAGAGCTATTTGCTGCCGATCGATGCGCAGATCTGGACCGAATCCGACGTGCGGCGCGACGGCATCAGCCTCGAAACCGTGCTCGGCGAGCTCAATACCCGCGGCGCCGGCGTCAAGATCGCGCTGGTCGACGCCTCCAGGCGCAACCCGTTCGAGCGCCGGTTCCGCAGCTTCTCGGCCGGCCTGACCCCCGTCATCGCGCCGAACGGCACGTTGGTGATGTATTCGGCGGCGCTGGCCTCGGTGGTCTCGGACGCCGGCGGCGAGCACAGCCTGTTCGTCCAGGAACTCCTCAAGGAAATCCGCGTCCCCGACCTGATGGCCGAGGAGACGCTGAACCGCACCAAGATGGGCGTCACCCGTGCCTCCAGGGGCGAGCAGGTACCGTGGATATCCTCGTCGCTTGCGGAAGACTTTTCGTTCATTCCGGGAGCAGCCGGGTCGCGTCCCCCGGCGGCGACGCAGCCGCCGCCTCCCCCGCCACCGGTCGTCGCCAACAACCCGCCACCGGCACCTCCCGCGCCACCGCCACCGCCACCGCCTCCGAAGTCGGCCGACACGGCAGTCGCACCAGCCCCAAAGCCGCAGGTCGAGGCCGCCCTGCCCCCGGCGCCACCGCCGGTGAGACCGGCCGAGACCATCACCGCCCCAAGCATGGATAGCGGGCCGAGCGCCGCTGTGCTCGCGGAGGACCCCACCATCAAGGGCCTGACGGCCAAGATCGCGGCCAATCCGGACGACGTGAACGCGCTTTACCGGCGCGGCCAGGTCTATGCCAGCAAGGGCGCCTACAGCCTGGCCATCAAGGATTTTGACGAGACGCTCCGGATCAACCCGAAGGATGTTGAGGCTCTGAACAACCGCTGCTGGACCCGCACCGTGGTCAGCGACCTCCAGGGCGCGCTCAAAGATTGTAACGAGGCGCTGCGACTGCGCCCGAATTTCGTCGATGCGCTGGATAGCCGGGGGCTCGTCAATTTGAAATCGAACGCGGTCAAGAACGCCATCGCCGATTTCGACGCGGCCCTGAAGATCAACCCCCGCCTGACCTCCTCCCTGTTTGGGCGAGGAATCGCCAAGCAACGCAACGGCTCGATCCAGGAAGGCGCGCTCGATATCGCCAATGCCAAGGCGATGGACCCGAACATCGTTCAGGAATTCGCAAGTTACGGAGTACGTTGATATTTTTTTGAGTTGAGGCGCGATATGCCTCGAACCCGGGGTGGCCTGACGAAGACTAATAGGCGGATGCCGCAAGCGGCCTTTCCCGGGGGGCCATTGCAGGAATTTTGAAACCACGCAGGTTTGCTGCGCAGGAGGGACTGGCAATGAGATTGGCTGCAAAAGGACTTACCGCAATCCTGTCGATCATGGCCATCGGTGCCGCACTGTCGCTACCGGCCTCGCCCGCGTTCGCCGGCGATGACGGCAACAGCAAGAACGTCACCGAGGACGAGATCGTCCGCGCACTGGCACCGACAAACAAAAAGCTATTGACCCGCGGCCTCTCGATCGCCCCTCAGGCCGCCTCAGCGTCGAGCGCGGTTGAGACCAAGCTGATCCAGTCGGTGCGCGGCCGCTCGACCCGTTCGCTCTCCTCGACCGAGCGTGAGGAGATCGCGTCGGCAGCCATGGACAAGCCGAATATCGATCTCGAGATCACCTTCGACTACAACTCCGCCAATATCAGCACCAAGTCGCTTACTTCCGTGCAGGCGCTCGGCCGCGCGCTGACGAGCCCCGACCTGAAGGGCTCGACCTTTGTGTTGGCTGGCCACACCGACGCCGCCGGCGGCGAAAGCTACAATCAGGAGCTGTCGGAACGCCGCGCGGATTCGATTAAGCGCTACCTCGTCGACAAGTACAGCATTTCCGCGACCGACCTCGTCACCGTCGGCTATGGCAAGAGCAAGCTGAAGGATCCGGCCCAGCCGCTGTCGGAGGTCAATCGCCGCGTGCAGGTCGTCAACATGGAAAACAAGACCACCGCATCGAAGTAAGCACGACGCAATCATTTGAAATGACCAGTCGTGATACGGTGTAAAGTCTTGCCACCAAAGCGCGTCCCGCAGCCGTGCGGGACGCCGCTTCATTTCAGGGCAACACTCTCAGCGGGCCTCGTGCGGATGGCCGTGAGCCAGGCCAGGACAATCCGGCGATGAACTTCTCCGAATATCTCAAGCCTGCCATAACCGTGGTGTTCGTCGTCGCGATCGGCGTCGGCTACTATCTGTTCGAGCATCGGCGCCGCCCCGAGGTGAAGGAAACGCCGGGCGAGGCGCTCGTCATCGTGACGAAGTCGACCAATGCCTGCTTCTCCGACCTGGTGCGGGTGACCGGCTTTTTCGTGCCGCGCCGTGAGGCCGTGGTCGTCGCCGACCAGGAAGGCTCCAAGGTCACCGACCTCTTCGTCACCGAGGGCGCCATGGTCACCGACAATCAGGAACTGGCGCGCCTGACCGCGCCGCCCCAGATTCCGGGTCAGCCGCAGCGGCCCGGCCCGCAAGGCCCTGTCTCGCTGAAGGCGCCTGCGCCGGGCCTCGTCACCGAGGTCCGCACCATCGTCGGCGCGCCCGCCTCGCCGCAGGCCGGCCCGATGTTCCGCATCGCCGTCAACAACGAGATCGAGCTCGACGCTCAGGTCCCGGCGGTGCACATGCCGAAGCTGAGCGCCGGCGCGACAGTGCGCATCAGCCGCGACGACGCGCCCGATTTGGTCGGCCGGGTCCGGCTGGTTGCGCCGGAAATCGACCGCGCGACGCAGCTCGGCCGCGTCCGCATCAGCGTCACCAACAATCCGTCGCTGAAGGTCGGCGTGTTCGCTCGCGCCTCGATCGACGCCAAGCGAAGCTGCGGCGTCGCGGTCCCCAAGACCGCGATCGACCATCTCACGGTGCAGGTCGTCAAAGGCAACTCGGTCGAAACGCGCAAGGTACGGATTGGGCTGTCGTCCGACAGCCAAACGGAAATCCTGGAAGGCATCAACGTCGGCGAAATCGTTGTGGCCGACGCCGGCTCTTCACTGCATGACGGCGACCAGATCAAAACCATGTTCGCCGATGAACTCGATCGCACGCGGGTACGCTGATGGCTCTCAATATCTCGGCATGGTCGATTCGCAATCCGCTGCCGTCGGTCGTCTTTTCGATCATCCTCCTGATCCTGGGCTGGGTGTCCTTCACCAAGCTCGCGGTGACGCGACTGCCCTCGGCCGACATTCCGGTGATCTCGGTCGCGGTGTCGCAATTTGGCGCCGCGCCCGCAGAGCTTGAATCCCAGGTCACCAAGACCATCGAAGACGCGGTCTCCGGTGTCGAAGGCGTGCGGCACATCGGGTCGCAGATCACCGACGGCCTGTCCCTGACCACGATCCAGTTCGCGCTCGAAACCAACACCGATCGTGCGCTCAACGACGTCAAGGACGCCGTGACGCGGGTTCGCTCGAATCTGCCGCAGAATGTGAACGAGCCGCTGATCCAGCGCGTCGACGTCATCGGCCTCCCGATCGTCACTTACGCCGCGATCTCGCCCGGAAAGACGCCGGAGCAGCTCTCCTATTTCGTCGACGACGTGGTCAAGCGCGCACTTCAGGGCGTCCGCGGCGTCGCCCAGGTCGAGCGCATCGGCGGTGTCGAACGCGAGATCCTGGTTTCACTCGATCCCGACCGCCTGCAGGCGATGGGGCTGACTGCTGTCAACGTCAGCCAGAGCCTGCGGGGCACCAATATCGACGTCGCCGGCGGCCGCGCAGAGATCGGCAAGAATGACCAGGCGATCCGCACGCTGGCCGGCGCCAAAACGCTGAGTGACCTCGCCGGCACCATGATTCCGCTGTTCGCCGGCGGCGAGGTACGGCTCGACGATCTCGGCACCGTCACCGACACCATCGCTGATCGCCGCACTTTCGCACGATTCAACGGCGAGCCGGTGGTCGCGCTCGGCATCAAACGCTCCAAGGGCGCCAGCGACGTGGTGATCGCGGCCGCCGTGGCGAAGCGCATCGACGCACTCAAGGCCGCCTATCCCGACGTCGACCTGAAACTGATCGACACATCCGTCGAATATACCAAGGGCAATTACGAAGCCGCGATCTCGACCCTGTTCGAAGGAGCGATCCTCGCCGTCGTGATCGTGCTGTTGTTCCTGCGCGACCTGCGCGCCACCATCATCGCTGCGATCTCGCTGCCGCTATCGATCTTCCCGGCGTTCTGGGCGATGGACCTGCTCGGCTTCTCGCTCAACCTCGTCAGTTTCCTCGCCATCACGCTGTCAACAGGTATCTTGGTCGACGACGCCATCGTCGAGATCGAGAACATCGTCAGGCACATGAACATGGGCAAGTCGCCCTATCGCGCCGCACTCGAGGCCGCCGACGAGATCGGCCTCGCGGTGATCGCGATCTCGCTGACCATCATCGCGATCTTCGCGCCGGCAAGCTTCATGTCGGGTATCGCCGGGCAGTTTTTCAAGCAGTTCGGCATCACCGTCTCGGTGCAGGTATTCTTCTCGCTGCTCGCGGCGCGTTTCGTCACGCCGGTGCTGGCCGCCTACTTCCTCAAACATGGCAATCACGAGGAGCCCCCGCCCGGCCGCGCACTGCGATCCTATCATCGGATCGTGGCCTGGTCCGTGAAGCACTATTTCATCACGGTATTGGTCGGCTTCGGCGTCTTCGCCGCCTCGATCTGGAGCATCACACTGCTGCCGCAGGGCTTCTTGCCCGCGCAGGACAGCGCGCGCTCGCTGCTTGCGCTCGAGCTGCCGCCGGGCACCCAGCTTGCCTACACCGAGAAGGTCACCGAAGACATCGTCGCGCGGCTGCGCAAGCGGTCGGAGGTGAAAAGCATCTTCGTCGACGGCGGCCGCGTTCCGCCGGGCACTCAGGAAGTCCGGCGCGCGGCTTTGATCATCAATTACGTACCCAAGGCCGACCGCGACATCACCCAGCGCGAGCTCGAATTCTCGATTAGCCAGGAGCTGGAGAACATTCCCGACATCCGCTTCTGGTTCCTCGACGATAACGGCCTGCGCGCAATTGCGTTGGTCGTCACCGGCGCCGACGCCAATATCGTCAACAATGTCGCAAGCGAACTCGCGACCCAGATGAAGCGGATTCCGACCATTTCCAACGTGATCTCGGAAACAACTCTGGAGCGGCCCGAGTTGCGCATCGAACCGCGCGCCGATCTCGCTGCACGGCTCGGCGTTTCGACCGAAAGCCTGTCGCAGACCATCCGCGTCGCCACCATCGGCGACGTCGGGCCTGCACTCGCCAAGTTCGACGTCGGCGACCGGCTGGTGCCGATCCGAGTGCAGCTCGAGGATGCCGCGCGCGGCAATCTGAAGACACTCGAACAGTTGCGCGTGCCGCTCGGCGGGCACGGCGAGAAGGGTGGCGTACCGCTCTCGGTCATTGCCGACGTCAAGCTCGACCAGGGTCCCACCAGCATCAACCGCTACGACCGCGAACGCCAGGCCACCGTCGCAGCCGACCTCGTTGGATCCGCCGCGCTCGGCAACGCTACCAAGACGATCTACGACCTGCCGGTGATGAAGACGTTGCCGAAGGGCGTGAAGGTCAGCCCCTCCGGCGACGCCGAGAGCCTGAACGAGCTGTCCGACGGCTTCGCCGCCGCCATCACGGCGGGCCTGATGATGGTCTATGCGGTGCTGGTGCTGCTGTTCGGCACCTTCCTGCAGCCGATCACCATCCTGTTCTCGCTGCCGCTATCGATCGGCGGCGCAATCGCCGCCCTGCTTATCACCGGCAAGCAGCTCACCACACCAGTGTGGATCGGCATCCTGATGCTCATGGGGATCGTCACCAAGAACGCGATCATGCTGGTGGAATTCGCCATCGAATCCATCCATGCCGGCAAGCCGCGCGACGAGGCGATGATCGACGCCGGCATGAAGCGCGCGCGCCCGATCGTGATGACCACAATCGCGATGGCCGCCGGCATGATTCCGAGCGCCCTCGCGGTCGGCGCCGGCGGCGAGTTCCGCTCGCCGATGGCGCTCGCAGTCATCGGCGGCCTGATCTTCTCGACCATCCTGTCCCTGGTGTTCGTGCCCGCGATGTTCATGGTGATGGACGATCTCGGCGCCCTGATCTGGCGCTTCGGCAAGCGGCTGATCGCGAACAGCGAGGATGCCGAGACGACCGACCATCACGGCGCTGCGCCCGTGGAGGCGGCGCCGGTGCCGAAAGGCATCGTACATCCCGCGGCGGAGTAATCGTGGCACCGATGTCACATGCGCGAGACGGTTCGACGGACGGCGGTCCGCGAACCGGGCATTGGTGGTGAAGGAGCCTCGTTCAGTCGATCCTTACTCGTTCCGCGCGATCGCGGTCAGCTTGGTCATGTTCCTCAGCAGGATGCGGCCGCGCTGGAGGTCCAAGATCGCCTCTTTTCGCCAAGTCTGAAGCTGGCGATTGACGCTCTCGCGGGCGGCGCCGACGAAGACGCCGAGCTGCTCCTGCGAGATGTGTACCTCGGAGCCGAAATCGGCAGCGAGCGCGCAGAGCCGCCGCGCCAGCCGCACCGGCAGTGGTTGCAGCATGGATTCTTCCATGCGCTCGCTTTGCCAGCGGATGCGTTGGCAGAGCAGTGCGATGATCTTGATCGCGACCTTCGGCTCGCGTTCAAGAAAGGCAAGAAAATCTTCGCGCCGCAGCACGAACAGTTCGCTGGCTTCGCCCGCGGTCGCGTCCGCGGTGCGGCTCTGGCCGTCCAGCACCGCGACCTCGCCGAACAGATCGCCCGGGCCCATGAAATTCAGCGTCAGCCTGGAGCCGTCGGAGGAGCCGGTCTCGATCCGGACCTGACCGCGGCGCATGCCGAATAGCGCGTCGCCCGCATCGCCCTTCTGGAACAGCACCTCACCATTGCCCAGATGCTGGGTGTGGCAGAGATTGGACAGTCTTTGGAGCTCATCCTCACCGAGATCGGCGAACATGGCATTCATCTTCAGGATGACCGCAAATTCGGCCTGCTTGCTCATTTCAACTTCCTTGTGAATTCTCTTAGCCAGCTTCGCTGGCAAATCGCTTGGAACCATCAACATCAGGATCGCGTAAAACCGCGCCCGGGAAGTGTGTCACAAGTCACATAACTTTGCAGCACCCCCAGACTATTTTTACGCACTTGGAGCCGCTTCCCGTCCGGG
>NZ_JADPIS010000156.1:0-983 GCF_023073025.1 Bradyrhizobium sp. 76 | reverse complement strand
CCAAGCGGATCGACCACGAGCGCGCCACCCTGCAGGCGTTGCCAGATCGCCGCACCTCGGACTACGAGGAGGTGATTGTCCGCGTGACGTCAAGCGGCGGCTTCACCTTGCGCAAGGTGTTCTACACCGTGCCGTCGCGTTTGATCGGGCACCAACTGCGGGTGCGCCTTTACGACGATCGTCTCGACGTGTTCGTCGGCGGCACCCATCTCGTCACCCTGCCGCGTGGGCGGCCGCATCCCAACGGCAAGCACGACCAGGTCGTCGATTATCGGCACGTGATCCATTCCTTGCGGCGCAAGCCAATGGCGCTGCTCAATCTCGTCTACCGTGATCGGCTGTTCCCGCGCGATGCCTATCGCCGAACCTTCGATTGCTTGCGCGAACGGCTGCCGGACAGGAAAGCCTGCCGGATCATGGTCGATCTGCTCGCACTGGCCCATGAGCGCGGCTGCGAGGCCGAACTCGCCGATCAGCTCGCGACCGAGCTTGATGCCGGCCGACTGCCCGACCTCAACCGGCTGCGCGCTTACTTCTCTCCCGATCCGGCCTGCGTGCCGCACGTCGTGGTGCAGCTCGCACCGCTCGCCACCTATGAGTGCCTCATCGGTGCCGGCGAGATCGGAGGTGCCGCATGAGCACGGCCAACACCATTGACACCGCGCGCCTCAATCTATTGCTCAACGAGTTGCGGCTGCCAGCCATCAAGGTGCTGTGGCCGCAATTTGCCGAGCAGTCCGACAAGGAAGGCTGGCCGGCGGCCCGCTTCCTCGCCACCATTGCCGAGCACGAGATCGCCGAACGCGGCCGCCGCCGCGTCGAGCGCCATCTCGTCGAGGCGCGGCTGCCCGCTGGAAAGACCTTCGACAACTTCGACTTCGAGGCTGTGCCGATGATCTCCAAGGCGCAGGTGACCGCGCTCGCCGCCGGCGATGGTTGGCTCGGCAAGGGCGCCAATCTGCTGCTGTTCGGCCCGCCCGGCG
>NZ_JADPIS010000087.1:0-983 GCF_023073025.1 Bradyrhizobium sp. 76 | reverse complement strand
AGATCGTCTGGAAGCCGCATACGTGCCTGCCGATGTCGGCTTTGCGACCAAACCAAAGCTTGCGACGAGAATGATCGCACGTGCGATAGCCGCGTCTGTACCATTCAAGTGGGTTGCCGGTGACACCGTCTACGGTGTTGGCGACATCGAACAGCAACTACGGCGGGCAGGCAAAGGCTACGTGCTTGGGGTCAGCAGCGCTCATGTGTTTCGATCCTGGGGCAAGCGACCGCCGGTCGCCGGTACGGCCGCGGACCTCGCCCGGACGCGGCGCCCGTCCGACTGGAAGCGCCTGTCGGCGGGAGCCGGAACCAAAGGACCGCGGCTGCATGACTGGTGTTATCTCGAATTGGCCGACCTCGAGGCCGAGCAGTTCAACAGCGCAAATGATGGTTTATGGACGCGCGGTCTGCTGATCCGTCGCCATATCGCCGATGGCGATCTCGCCTTCTTCACCACCTGGTGCCCAGCGGGAACATCAATTGAAACGCTGGTCGCGGTCGAAGGCCATCGATGGGCGATCGAGGACAGCTTTGAAACCGCGAAAAACGAGTTCGGGCTCGATCATAACGAGAGCAGGTCCTGGCATGGCTGGCATCGCCACGTGTCCCTGGTGATGCTCGCCTTCGCCATGCTGGCGGCGATCCGCCATCGCGCTAATCCGCCACCGCCCAAAAAAACGAAACCTCGCCCCCCGGCAAAAGCCAAAGCATAACCACACCGCCACTGATCCGTTGGTCAATCCAGGAAATCCGCCGCATTGCCATCAGACTTGCTCGAAAGCGTATTCAACCCGCACGCATCATCGCATGGTCTTTCTGGCGCAGAGCTCATCAGGCTGCCGCTCAACGCGCTCACGTCAAATCAAAAAGACAACTGTAATGCTAGGGTCTGTTGGGATTCAGGATTCTCATCGGGGCTTGGTTGTGATTCAAGCTTGGGATGGACCGATTCGTTTTGACTGACGCCCAATGGGCGAAGAT
>NZ_JADPIS010000045.1:0-1034 GCF_023073025.1 Bradyrhizobium sp. 76 | reverse complement strand
GGACCGCGGCTGCATGACTGGTGTTATCTCGAATTGGCCGACCTCGAGGCCGAGCAGTTCAACAGCGCAAATGATGGTTTATGGACGCGCGGTCTACTGATCCGTCGTCGCATCGCCGATGATGACCTCGCCTTTCTTCACCACCTGGTGCCCAGCGGGAACATCAATTGAAACGTTCGTCGCGGTCGAAGGCCATCGATGGGCGATCGAGGACAGCTTTGAAACCGCGAAAAACGAGTTCGGGCTGGATCACAACGAGAGCAGATCCTGGCATGGCTGGCACCGTCATGTGTCCTTGGTGATGCTCGCCTTCGCCATGATGGCCGCGATCCGACATCGCGCTAATCCGCCACCGCCCAAAAAAACGAAACCTCGCCACCCGGCAAAAGCCAAAGCATAACCACGCCGCCGCTGATCCGTTGGTCAATCCAGGAAATCCGCCGCATTGCCATCAGACTTGCTCGAAAGCGTATTCAACCCGCACGCATCATCGCATGGTCTTTCTGGCGCAGAGCTCATCAGGCTGCCGCTCAACGCGCTCATGTCAAATCAAAAAGACAAACTGTAATGCTAGGGTCTGTACCTAATTAGCGATCTCTGATTCCATGGCGCCGAGTTGATTCGGGCCCGGGGACTTCGATGCGCAAAGGACTGTTCTGGCTCAACGACAAGCAGTGGGCTCGGATAGGGCCGCATCTGCCAACGAACCAGACCGGCCCGGCGCGCCAAGACGATCGACGCATTATCAGCGGTATCATTTCACATGCTTCAGTGCGGCGCACGCTGGCGCGATTGCCCGCCCGATTATGGTCCTTACACGACGATCTACAATCGCTTCAATCGCTGGGCCAAGCGCGGACATTGGCAGGCGATCTTTGAAGCGCTCGCCCGCTGCGGCAAGGACGGCGTGACTTTGTCCATCGACTCCACCTCGATCAAGGCGCATCGCTCGGCGAGCGGCGGAAAAGGGGGGAGCATGAACAGGCGATCGGCCGCTCGCGCGGTGGGCGGACCACGAAAATCCACGCGCTGAG
>NZ_JADPIS010000086.1:0-1039 GCF_023073025.1 Bradyrhizobium sp. 76 | reverse complement strand
GCGCGCGACCTTCGTTAAGGCACCGCCGCTTGATCGCCGCCGCTGCGTCCAGTTCCAGAATTAACCTGGACGGCCGACGTCAAGCTTAACCCGCGACTTTCGTTGTGCCGAGGCCCGCGGTCGCTATGGTCATCGGCAACGGACATTGCCTCAAGTCCGGGCCCCACCTCGTCAGCGATTATACCTCGCATGGGGCTTTGTTCGTCTGCTCAGGAGCCGAGCATGGTTAGTCCCAAGAACGAGGCTCGCGCTCTAAGGTATCGGCGGCTGGCGCTTGCTGAACCCGACCCTCAGGTCTGTGCCTTGCTGCGAGGGCTCGCCGATGAAGCGGAGAGAGGGGTGCTATGCACTTCGGATTCGTCGCCACAATCAACTGAGCGCGGTAGAGGCCCTGCCGATGCCTGATGATACGGTCGACCCTGCTTCTCGCGAGGCGTGGCATCTATGGTTCATCGTGTTTCCACGCAGGTCGATTACCGGCAAGTTGGTGCGTGGGCTCGTGTGGCGCCGCAGGAAGGGGCCACAATGGATCTATAAGCAGTTCACCGGAGCTGAGCCACCCGCAAATCCGGCATCGCCGCCTTTGGCCGATCCGCACATTCCTGACCGTTTGAAACGCGATAGGAATAACACACGGGTGCGCTAGGGTCGAATTTTGGTGGCCAGAACAGCAAGAACGCACAGAAGCACTACGGCTCCGATCAAGGACAGAATGCCGATACTGTGGCGCTCAATTCCGCCGTAGACGTGGATGGTATGGCGAAGCGCCGCTGCCACCAACACAGCGGCTAACGCTGCTACCAAAAACCATCTGAATCTGAAATCCCGAGGATCCATCAAAGACCTGCTGCAGTCGACAGATTGGCCGCGCCACGTCCGGCGCCCTCGGCGGGCAGCGCCATGGCCTTTTCATTCCTCGAATTGGCGCATCGCTCAGCTTCGAGCTCAGACTACTCGCTCGCTTCAATGCCTCGTTCCGCCCCGCTGCAGGGGCATGCTTCGAGCTATCAAAGTGCCCTCCGCAGCAGTGCCATGCACG
>NZ_JADPIS010000101.1:0-1049 GCF_023073025.1 Bradyrhizobium sp. 76 | reverse complement strand
GGCGTGCGCAACGGTGCCTTCGGCGCCGACAAATTCGGCTTAAAGAATCTCAAGCAGGTTCACTGGAACCTCGGTGCGCCGCAACTCTATCAATACTCGCTCTCCGCGGGCGAGGCGGTGCTGTCGGCCGATGGCGCGCTCTGCGCCGACACCGGCGAGTTCACCGGCCGCAGCCCCAAGGACAAGTTCACGGTGCGTGACGCCACCACCGACAAGAAGATGTGGTGGGCCGGCAACCAGTCGATCACCGCAGAGCAGTTCGAGACGCTCTACCAGGACTTCCTCAAGCAAGCCGAAGGCAAGTCGCTGTTCGCGCAGGACCTCTACGGCGGCGCCGATCCGGCCTACCGCATCAAGACCCGCGTCTTCACCGAGCTCGCCTGGCACTCGCTGTTCATCCGCACGCTGCTGATCCGCCCCGAGGCGGTCGAGCTCTCGGCGTTCGTGCCCGAGCTCACCATCATCGACATGCCGAGCTTCCGCGCCGATCCGAAGCGCCATGGCTGCAAGTCGGAGAACGTCGTCGCGATCGATTTCGCCCGCAAGATCGTGCTGATCGCCGGCTCCTACTATGCCGGCGAGATGAAGAAGTCGGTCTTCACCACGCTGAACTACTATCTGCCCGAGCGCGGCGTGATGCCGATGCATTGCTCGGCCAATGTCGGCGCCAAGGGTGATGCCGCGATCTTCTTCGGCCTGTCCGGCACCGGCAAGACCACGCTGTCAGCCGATCCGAACCGCACGCTGATCGGCGATGACGAGCACGGCTGGGGCCCGAACGGCGTCTTTAACTTCGAAGGCGGCTGCTACGCCAAGTGCATCAAGCTGTCGCAGGAAGCCGAGCCCGAGATCTATGCCGCCTCGACCCGCTTCGGCGCGGTGCTCGAGAATTGCGTGCTCGACGAAGACACCCGCGTGGTCGATTTCGACGACGGCTCCAAGACCGAGAACACGCGCTCGGCGTATCCGCTCGAATTCATCCCGAACGCCTCCCGCACCGGCCGCGCCCCGCAGCCGAAGAACGTGGTGATGCTCGCCGCCAACGCTTT
>NZ_JADPIS010000078.1:0-1063 GCF_023073025.1 Bradyrhizobium sp. 76 | reverse complement strand
CTCACCACTGAACGGATCGGCCAAGAACCGCTCCGCCGTCAGTTCGGGCCGGTTCAGATAGCCACGCGCGACCCCCGCCCCGCCAATGTAGAGCTCTCCCACCGCTCCCAACGGAACGGGCGCGCCATGGCCATCGAGCAGATACACACGCGTGTTCGCAATCGGACGGCCGATGGGGAGCCGCTGCAATGTCTCATCAATCGCGGTAATCTCGCAGACTGTCGCAAAAGTCGTCGTCTCGGTCGGACCGTAGCAATGCAGGAGATGTTGCGGTCGGCTCTGGCTCAAAATCCGTGCGACTGCCGCCACATCAACCGCATCACCGCCAACCAATAGCAACCGCAAACTCGCCGGCACCGGGCCCAAATCAGCAGCGCTCTGGTTGAACAACCCGGCCGTCAAATGCAGGACGCTAATGCGGTGCTGCTGAACCAGGCCGCGCAGCACCCCTGGTTGCAGCGCATCAGTGTATGGAATCACGATCAGGCTAGAGCCGTGTAGCAGCGGTGCCCAGACTTCCAGTGTACTGATATCAAACGCGGGGTTGCCCACCCACGCCACACGATCACTCGCATTGAACTGCGCATATCCGTTGTTGATGACCAGTCGGTTTACGGCACGATGAGGAACAACAACCCCCTTCGGAAGGCCGGTCGAGCCGGAGGTGTACATGACGTAGGCGGCAGCCTCGGCGGTCAATGCCAAGCCAGGATCGGTGCTAAGGCCTGCTCCAGTCATGAGCGGCTCAATAGGCAGAACAGGAATCGTCACCTCGACTAGATCATCATCACTGTTGGTGAGCACCAGGCGCGCAGCACAGTCGGCCATCATCCAGCTCTGTCGCGCTGGTGGAAGACTGCGATCGATCGGCACATAAACTCCGCCCGCCTTCAGGATCGCCAGCTGTGCCACCACCAGGACGACGGAGCGATCCAGCATTGTCGCAAGGCGATCCCCGGGCGTGACCCCGAGTGCGATCAGATGATGCGCCAGGCGGTTGGCCCGCGCATTGAGCTCGCCATAGCTCAAGCGTTCGTCCGCACAGACCACCGCCACCGCATCC
>NZ_JADPIS010000039.1:0-76176 GCF_023073025.1 Bradyrhizobium sp. 76 | reverse complement strand
TACTAGCGATGAGATTTGAAAGCCCGTCCGCATGGCGCTGATTCTCCGTTTGAGAACCACAGTCGCCCGGCAAACTTCATCGGAAATGAGTCAGACCCCCGATTGGATGCCGATCACCCCGAAAACGGGGTCCTTATTCCATGCCGAAACACACATGTCTTGCCTCCGCTAGGCTTTGCTTAAGGATAGACCATCGAATTACTTGTATTGATGTCAAGTAAATGGCAGCCGCGCTTCCCTGGGCAATCGCATCCACCGATGTACCAGCGCGTTGGGCTCTCACGCGCATGCAAGCAACGCGGTCCAAGTGAAGGCCGTCTAGGAGTGCTCGATCAGAACCGCGGCACCTCGGGCGGCCATTTTTCCCAAAACTTGGCGAAGGCGGAGCAGCATTTCAGCGACTTTCCGGAAGGCAGCGCAGCCTTCCGGCGCGATGCAGCTGCGCGTTGGAAGCGCCTCCAGGCAAGCGTGTACACCAGGTACTACCTTTCTTCGTTGCTTCGCGACGAGCAGCGCCGAAACGATAAGCTCCTCCCAGGCGACATGTATGGCTAAGACTATCGCCACGTTCCGCGATTGAAAGTCGTTTCACGATCATCTCTCTGCGGTGATCAGCCGAAGAGCGGAATCAACCTTGAAGTCACGCGTCGATGTCATCGCTTCAGGGGCTGGCGGCGGCCTTCCCCCTTCTGTTTGGTGACCCAGCCTGTATTCAACGAAGGAGCGCATTTTGCTGCAGTTCTTATGCGCCGATCCTGCAAGTGAGACCGTTTCATGCACGAGATCCGCGCGAAGCTAATGACCGTCGACGGAAGCATCTACTGAAGTTGTCCTAGCGACTATGATCAGGCGGTTCCTTACTTCGATGCAGAATTTCGTCTCAGAGATTGTCTACCTTGCGTAATAGCGGAGGAAGAACAGCGAGCTAAACACCCGCCACCGCGATGGTGCAGGGCTCCTGCCGTGCAGTGGCATCTGAACGGCTGCCCGAGGCTTGCAGCTTTGCGATGAGGCATCTGTCGCTTTGGGCGAAGTCAAACCGCAATGTTCGCGATTACCGACAGTCATCTATGATTCGACACATCGTATTCTTCACCGCAAAAGATTAGGCGCATGTCGACAAAATAATCGACGGCCTTTCCGTACTCGCCAAAATCCCGCACGCACGCCGGCTTGAGGTCGCTCGCAACCGCAAGAGTGACCGGCCTGGCAACGAAATTGACGTGATCGTCTACGGTGAATTCGACGACGAAGTCGAACTCGTAGCCTATAAGGCGCACGAGCTTTACCAGGAATCGATCCGGCAGGTAAGACCGCTCCGAGAGCTACGTCTCGCGGCCGATTACAGCATGTCAACAGATGCCGAGCCATTTGGCAGGCCCTACCCGCGGGCGTAATTAACCTGGCAGGCAAGTAGGGGTTTTTGGGTGCCCATGAAGCACGCCTTCGCCGGACGGGATTACAATCGGCCATGTATCGCTGAGCGACAGACTAATGCATGTATTGGAACTGCAGTGGATTGAGCCCTCATAGCCATGCGACGCCTCGCGCATCGGAGGCACCTCACGTTCCTGGATAGCGCATCGAGACACGCGGTGCTCGGGCAGTACTCGTATGTGACGTGCGATCCCTTCAGCACTTACATCATCGCGGACGGGAGAGGTATTTGCAACGGAGAGTCCATTGTGGGCGATCCGTGGGCGGCACTTCGCGCTCTGCTAGCCAACTATCCGCAAATACATCGCGCCGATCTCCGGGCATTCCAGGGCGGCGCCGCCGGCTTTTTTGGATACGAGCTGAACAGGACGCTGGAGCGATTGCCGGTGCCGACCATCGGGGGCATCGCTTGCCTCAGGCACTCCTACATCTTTACGACGTCGTGATAAGCTTCGATCATCGCCATGATAGATGCTGGATCCTTTCTACCGGGTGGCCGGAGCAGGATCCAGTTCGCCGGCGTGAGAGAGCTCGCCAAAGAGCCGAAACAATTGTTGGGCTGCTTACAGTCTCAGCCCCTCCTCCTGATTTTAAACCAGGCGAGGCCGGCTCATGGCATTCAAACTTCAGTCGCCAGGGATACATCGCGGCGGTACAGCGCGTGATTGATCTCATTCTGTCGGGTGACGCCTTCCAGGTCAACATTGCGCAGCGCTTCAGCGCTCGCCTGGCGAACTCGTTCGATCCGATAGCCTTCTATTGTCAGCTGCGGAAGATGAATCCGGCTCCCTTTGCCGCCTTCTTCGGTATGGCAAGCTCACCATTACATCGAGCTCGCCCGAGCGTTTCCTAAAGTTTGACAGGCGAGTAGGTCGAAACGCGACCTATCAAGGGGACGGTGGCGCGTTCTGCTGATTGCGAGGAAGGCCGGCGTCGCGCTGAGACGCTGGTACATTCGGAGAAAGACCGCGCCGAGAACACCATGATCCTCGACCTCCTGCGCAATGATCTCTCGCGCGTTTGCACGCCTGAATCAGTCCACGTCCCGTCCTTATGCAATCTCGAGTCCTATGCCTCACTGCACCATCTCGTGTCCGTCGTTACGGGTGAGCTAGCACACGGAGAGGATGCCGTAGGCCTACTTAGGGCCTGCTTTCCCGGCGGCTCAGTTACCGGAGCTCCCAAGGTACGCTCGATGGAAATTATCTTGGATATCGAGCGTGTGGCGCGAGAGGTGTATTGCGGGGCCATAGGCTACATAGGATTCAATGGACATATGGATGTAAATATTGCCATTCGCCACCGTAACGATCGGCGACGGCCAGGCCGTTCCATGCAGGCCGGGATAACAGCAATGTCCGATCCGGCCGCCGAATATGAGGAGAGCCTTGCAAAGGCAGAGCGCATTTTTCGCGCATTCATTGCTGAAGACGCCGGTGCATCTTGATTGTCATTATCGACAACTACGACTCTTTCGTCTTCAACATTGCGCGATATTTTCGCAAGCTTGGTGCAGCAACACGTGTCGTCCGGAACGACGCGATGGACGTGAGCGAACTTGCTGACCTCAGGCCCCGCGCGGTTGTCATCTCCCCCGGTCCGTGCACTCCAATTGAGGCTGGAATATCGACAGCCGTCGTTCGTGAACTTTCGGGTCAGGTGCCAATTCTCGGGATTTGTCTCGGACACCAGTGCATTGGGACGGTGTTCGGCGCACGCGTAACGCGCGCCCGTCGTCCTATGCACGGTCGGTCCTCGTATGTCACACATGAAGGCGGCGGGCTTTTCAAAGAAGTACCGTCTCCACTTCGTGTGGGGCGCTACCATTCGCTTATCGTCGAATTGGATCCTTCATCTGCCCGTCACCTGACGGTGACAGCACGCTCGGATGATGCGGAACTCATGGCCCTCGCCCATCGCGATCAACCAACATATGGCGTGCAGTTCCATCCAGAGTCGATACTCACCCCACAAGGGGACGTACTGTTCGCAAACTTCCTACGACTTGCAGAGCTTTCTTGAGGCGGCTGGAGAGGACTGGTGCAGCCATAGCGTTCGTTTCGGCTGTCGGACATCGAGCCGCGGTTCGTTTGAGGCGTCTGTGGCCGGCTCGGCGCCGAGGTTCGGAACTTTCCATTTGAATGTCGAAGGGTCCATCGGCGCCATGGGGCCATCGGTAGCCTTAAAGACGGCCTCGGCCATGGGGACTTTTGGGGTCGTGGAGGCCGAGGCCGCTGGAGGCGCTTGAACCTTAGAAGGGCCAAGCGAGCGCGAGCTTACTCACAGGCAAAATGGCTGTTCTGTTCGCTTCCGCACATCGGCGATACCATTCCGGTCAAGAACCGCACAGGGGAGCTGCGGCTCACCCTGGTTTTGCGCGGTGTGAACAAGTCGCCGCGATAATCTCTCTTGCCTCCGTTGACCTGGCGATCTCGGGCATTCTTGATTCATCGAAAGCTCGCAATCCAGATGCCGCAGCGGCACCGTCCTTACGATCTCCTTCGGCTCCCCAGTGGGGTATGCCCAGGGCGCCGTCGGGGATCGCAATCTCTGTGCAAACCTCTCTCGTCCGCTGCACCAGTTTCTCGGCCTCAGCTTGCTCCAAAGCATCCTCCCTTGATTGCCGCCGCAGCCTGCCGAGAATTTTATAGCTGTCGTGATTGGCAAGCTTGGCTTGATAGCTGCCTGGCGTGTGGAACTCCACTTCGAAGCGATAAGAGTCCGCCGTGGTGAGCACTGTCTTGATGCCGACGAAAGTCGGACTGCGCATTCTGAACCAGTTGGTTGTCTGGCGTTCGGTGTAGTCCCGCTCCTCGAAGGCCAGCATGGCTTTCTTGAAGGCACGTGTAAAATCCTTGTCAGGAATTTCTAAGACGTGGCGTACCGCGTTGCTGAAAAGCTGTGGGGCGCTGCTGGGTGGGATGCTCATGCCGGTGAGCTGATCTGTCATGGAGGCATGCGATTTCAAGCGGCGCTCCAGATGGGGCATCTTCACCTCGATGCCGGCTTGCGCAAGGATTCCGGCAACCTCGCGTGCCGCTGCGGTGATTTTCCTCTCTTCGGCTATAGCTCGGCCAGCCTCATTTTGAGCGCGTTCTGAGGCCTGCTCGCGGGTCAGCGTGATCATGTCAGCATCGTCAGCGGCTGGCCGGAGGCCGGACGGTTTGCGCAAAATGCCCTGCTCCGCAGCGAGTTTGATCGAGCTCTCCATGATTGAAGCCGCCAGAGTGGGGTTGTCCCTCAGATCCTCCAAGGTCGCATCGACATCAAACCTTCCGCGGGCGAGGGTCGCCGCCACGCCCTTGACGTAGGGCACGGACTTCAAGCCCGGCGTCTCGTAGAGGAGCCGCTGAAGATGACTGCTCTTCTGGAAAAAGAGGTTGGCGCCAGTATCGGATTTATAGGCGTCGGTGCCGACCTTGATGCCGAGGCTCAGCAAGTTGTTTGCGCTTTTTACGAGGTCGTCCGCATTGTAACCATCCGGGCGGGGATCGATGCGAGGAGGATAGTGGTCGAGTAAAAGCTGGATGCGGTCTCGTGGCTGAGGCGTTGCCGGATAGGTCTCCGCCAGATCCGGGAAAAGGTTGCAGAGCCTTGCGCTGAGGCTCGGGTTTGCGGCGTTCGAGCTTTCGATTATTTCGGGCAGGGGTTGCTCATTCGGCTTCACTGCCCATGCCGCTAGGTCGTCGACGAGCAACTCGGCCATTTCGCGAGCAACCAGATGTTTGGCGACCTCAATCTCGCTCCTCGCTCTCGCAAACGTGTTCTGGATATCTTGGCTACTCACCTCTTCCTGGCCCAACAGCTGACGGATCTCTCGCCTGAGCTCGTGGTGAACGCCCTCATAGGTGCCAAAGACAGCACGCTCGGCAAACCAGCGTTGTGCTTCATGGGATTGAGCCAGAAAGTTTCGCTGCAGGCAGCTATAGGTTCCCAGGACATCCTGCGTGGCGGCGAGGATCTGGCGGGCGCGACCGAACTGGTAATTGTCGCCCTCAAGCGCCGGGGTATGCGACTTTGGCGGCTTCAGCGACGGAAGTCCGAGAGCTTGCTCCTTGCGATCGAACTGGCGCACATGCTCAAAAAGCTGCGGCCGGTCGCCGACGATGACGACGGTGTCCCCGTCGAAGTCTCCGTCAAGTTTTTTCTGTTCACCGATCGGGACGGCAACCAACGAGCCCGGAGCGAACACCTCGGTAGCCTGCAGGATGCCGACGCACTCGAGCGGCGTGTCCACCTTGGCGCGGTCCTTGCTCGAGGTCCAGCTCGAATGGCATTTGACGTCCTCGGCAGACAACACCAGCCCACGGTCGGCGTAGCCGGCCGGCCACATCTTATCCGGCACAACCATCAGAATGCCTTTGGCAAAAAAAGTCGGATCGTCGCCCGCCAGTTCCTTCCCCGACTTCTGCGCGACATTGAAGCTGTATTGGATGGCTGTGCAGTTTTCGAGGAACACAGCGGTCGGGTCCCCCTCAACGGCCGACTTGACTCGCTCGGCGGCAAGCGGGCGCAGATTGGGCTTGTCGTAGGGCGAGCGCCCGATCAGCACGCCGCTCGCCCCCATCAACGTCTCGCTCTTGAGCGTCGGCACATGGAGACAGTCATCGCTGGACGGTACGGCAACCGCGCCGGGACCGTCGATGTGTCCGGCCGTCACGGTGCGAAACAACTCTTCAGACGTCAACTCTCGCCCTTGTCTGCTCTCGAGCCAGGTTTTGGCCTTCTCCCGCGCCTCATCGGTCACCGGCTCGCTTCGGGGATAGTGTTGCAGCGCCGATGCGGGAACGGACATTCTTCTTCCCTCAGCAAAGGCAGGCACCCGATCAGGACCTTCCTGTCGGCGGGCGCGATTTACAGCTGGCATACGGTTGGCCAGCGAGGCCTTGATAAAACCGCAACCATCATGCGGCCGCAAGGCGATCGGGCCTTCTGGCCCGGTCAGCTTGAAGGGATGCTCCTCGCTGGCAGGACGGTCCGGCAGCAGCGACAGTTTGAAGGCGCCCTCCAGCGCGTAGTCCCGAGGACCTAGGTCCTTGATTGCCGGCGGCGCGGCAAAACCCCTGCGCTGAGTGTAATAGTATGCCTCTTTGAAAGGGGCCCAGGCACGTGACAGCTGCTCGAACGCTGTGCCCGGCGCCGTTTCGGCATACGGAATCGCCAGCAGCTTTCCCCCGGAAGACTCTGCCCTCGCCACACCTGGAAGGCGGCCGGCGATCTGCGACACGGGCTTTTTGGGCGGCTTTAACTTGCTTCCGCCGAACAGGTCCATGCGGTATGGCACACCCTCGACGGTGACCGTACGCGCCAGCATGAACGCGCTCGGCTTTCCTGGCAGCTGGACCGCGACGACGGGCAAAACCCCCGAGGTCAGGCGATGAAAAATCGAATAGCGTGTCTCGGGTTCCGTGGCCACTGGCCGGCCCTGCATGTCCACCACTGACAACTGCATAAGTCCCGCGTCACCCTGCGGAGGTCTGGGCTCGTGGGCCATGGTTCGCAACACCTGATGGACGTCGAACACGGACGCTGGATGTTGGGCCTGGACCGTCGCCGCATTCTTCGCCAAGAACGTGTCCAGCGCATCGACCGGACTCTCCGCCGCGATTTCCGCCATCAGGTTCCAGCTCATGTTGGAAAGATCGCCTTCGACGAGGCCGCCCGTTTTGTCCAAAATCTCCTTAGTCTTGCGCTGCAGCTCTTCCTGCCTCACCCGTAAATCGGACTTCTTGCCTTCGACATAGGGCCGGCGGAACAATGCCGCGAAAACCGCACGGGCCTTGAGCGTTTGATAGATCGACAAGGCGGGGCAACGGCTCGAGTACGGCCCTCTGGCTCGCTCGGCATCGCTTGCTTTGAGATGCCCCTCGATCTTGTGCTCGACGATCGGTTGAATGTCGTTCAGCAAGTTTAAAGCCCGCCTCCGGTGCCAGCGCAGGTGCGGACTGCGCGCCAGCGGCAGCAGAGCGACGCAGAGAGTACCCATGGTTTCGAGGTCGTTCTCAGCGGCAAAGCCAGGGGCACGATGCAGTTCCGTCAGCCGGTCTAACCCCGTGGGTGCGAGCAAACCGAGATCGTCAAACAATTGAGCCTTAGCCAGCGCTTTGAAAATCATGGCGATGTTCAGAACCTGGGTCTGCTCCAGGCGATCACTGGCATAGTGAAGGTAGTGGGCCATACCGTGCAGCCGATTCTTCAGCAGAGCGGTCTCTATGATCTCTCCAGTGCCCTCTCCCCTCGTGACACCTCGCCCGAGAGCATTGGCTATCATGCTGAGCTGAGTTGTGGTGAACGCTCCGAATCGGACGTCTCCCGAGCCGAGTTTGCCCGCTATGTCGATTATCGCCCCATGGCACACCGCCTCTTCCGGCCACTTGCTAAAGCCGTTCACCAGGATCGCCAGTTCCCGCGGAGTAAAATCAGAGAGCCGGTTGTCACGGCGAGAGACCTCGTTGGCAATCGCGACTGTGGCTTGGCGAGCGTCCTGCTCTTGCAGCCACTTGCTCAAACCGTTCACCAGGTTCGCTAGACCCTGCGGAGTGAAATCAGACAGCCGGTCGGCGCGAAGGACCTCATGGGCGATTACAACGGTGGCCTGACGTGAGTTCTCCTCTTGTGGGTACTTGCTAAAGCCGTTCACCAGATTCGCCAGGTGCTGAGAGGTAAAATCGGAGAGCCGGTCGGCGCGGCGAAGCACCTCACCGGCGATCACAGCGGTGGCGTGACGTGAGTTCTCCTCTTGTGGCCACTTGCTGAAACCGTTCACCAGGTTTGCCAGACCCTGCGGATCAAACCCAGAAAGCCGGTCGGCGCGGCGACAGACCTCACCGGCGATCGCCAGCGTGGCTTCGCCACAGCCCGTCTCGTCAGGCCACTTGCTGAAACCGTTCACCAGGTTCGCCAGACCCTGCGGATCAAACCCAGATAGCCGGTCGGCGCGGCGACAGACCTCACCGGCGATCGCCAGCGTGGCGTCGCCACAGCCCGTCTCATCAGGCCACTTGCTGAAACCGTTCACCAGGTTCGCCAGACCCTGCGGATCAAACCCAGACAGCCGGTCGGCGCGGCGATGGACCTCGTCGGCCATTTCAACTATAGCGCTGCGGCAGTCTGTCCTTTCCGGCCACCTGCTGAAGCCGTTCACCAAGCTCGACAAGTGCCGGGGAGTAAAACTGGAGAGCCGGTCCGCTCGGCCAGCGCGGCGACGAACCTCGTTGGCGATTGCAAGTATAGCGTCGTTGCACTTCACCCCCTCGGGCCACCTGCTGAAGCCGTTCACGAGGTTCGACAAGTGCTGGGGAGTAAAATTGGAGAGCCGGTCGCCGCGGTGATGGACGACCTCGTCGGCGATTTGAACTATAGCGTCTCGGCAGTCCTGCGGCCACTTGCTGAAGCCGTTTACCAAGTTCGCCAACGCCTGTGGATCAAAATCAGAGAGCCCGACATCGCGGCGGCCCGCGCGGTAACGGACCTCGACGGCGATTTGAACTATAGCATCTCGACAGTCCTGCGGCCACTTGCTGAAGCCGTTCACCAGGTTCGCCAACGCCTGTGGATCAAAATCAGCGAGCCAGACATCGCGGCGACCCGCGCGGCGACGGACCTCGACGGCGATTGCCCTCATTGCACCGCGACACTCCGCCTCTTCCGGCCACTTGCTCAAACCGTTCACCACGGTAGCCAAGTTCTGCGGACCAAAGTCAGAGAGCCAGACATCGCGGCGGCCCGCGCGGTGACGGACCTCGCTGGCAATTGCCCTTATAGCACCGTGACACTCCGCGTCTTCCGGCCACTTGCTCAAACCGTTCACCACGATAGCCAGGCTCTGCGGACCAAAATCAGAGAGCCCGGGAGCGCGGCGGCGAATCTCAGCGGCAACTGCTATTGTGGCCTCACGAGAGTTCTCCTCTTCCGGGCACTTGCTGAAGCCGTTGACCAGCAGGGCGAGACTTTGAGCGTTGAGCTCCGAAAGTGCTCCGCGTTGCTCACGAAAAAATCTGGCGATTCGGATCATTCCATTGCGACATTCCGCCACCCCGGGATATCGACTGAACGACAATACGAATAGGGAAAGCGTTTTGCTTTCGACGTCGTTTAGCGCATTGCCGAGGCTCGACACCTGAGCTGCCATGGCCCTGCAAGCTTCCACGCCTGCCTGACCTCCAGCCTCCCGGCTCATCGTGTTGCATGAGGTGGCGTACCCCCATGTATTCCGGGCGCGGATATCTTGTTCCCATCTTGGGACAAATTCGCGTTTGAACTCGGAAGCGGCCTTTTGCAGGAATGTTGCGTGGTCCGCTCGACCCTGCAGCTTCCTGTCATACTCCACCACAGCGCATGAGAATTTAGTGATGTCGCCAGCGAAGGAAATGTCATGTAAAGCGTTATTAAGTAGGTTTTCCGAGTATCCACGCTTGAAGCTCTGTTCGGCTACATGGACGAAACGCCGCCTTCCCGGTCCTGCACCCGGGTCGGACTCCGTTTGCCTATGGGGTAGCACCGTGTCTGGTTGCGAGCTTCTGGATTTTTGCTTGCCGAGCCAAGGTTTGTCATCAGAACCTAAAAAGGTTTCTTCTCGACCTGGCGCCTCCGGCACTGGGGGAAAACCGCCCCGTCGTGCAGTGGCTTCACCGGGCGCAGCGCCCAGGATCCGATGTGTGCCAACGGAGGGTCCGGAAGATCTGTCGCCAAGGGCATCATCGGCACCGCGCGCAATGCGAGCGAAGGACTTCCTTCTATCTTGAGGCCCAGAGTGCATCCGCTCGGCGGAATCGAACGATTGGCTGCCTTCCCCAGGGGCAAGACTTGATTCCGGGTTCGCCGCCTTCGCCAGTCCCTGCGCCTCGGACAACTTCATCTTGAGCCGGACTGTTTTCTCGTGCACTTCGTGCACATGCGCAGGCGTGAGCAGGCCGCGTCGACCAGGCTCTTCCAGCGGGTCCAGACAGGCCTGCATCTCGGCGGGCGGCGTCTGCAGGCGCTCGACCACGATGCCCACTACGTGATCGGCGTCCTCGGGCTTCATCTGGCGCGCTTGCGAGACGGTCCTTTGCTGACCAGCCAGATCGAACTGCAAAAGTTCGTCCGACCGCTTGACCAGTGGCGCCAACGCCTCCGTCGATGCCGGGGCCTGCCAGACCGCCGAGTGTGCCGCCGCCGACGACGCACTCGCATGCGCCTCCTTGGCGCTCACAAGCTTCTTCGTACCTGGATCCGAGCGCACGAGAACCTTGTCCGCTGGCGCGGTGTCGCTGTCGCCCGCGGCGACTTGCGGCTCGGGCCGCCCGGCCGAACTCGCGGCATCAGCAGCCGGCTTGCGGTTGCCTTTCCCCTCCCTGCGCGCAGCGGTGCCTTTGGCCGCCGTTGCCTTGCCGGCAGTGTCGGCCGGTACCGTAGCGCCAGCGTCGGCAGGCAATGCAATGATGGCTGACGTTTTCAGCTGCAGTGCCAGGAAGTGCACGACCTCATGCGCAGTGATCCGTGCGTCGTCTACGATCTGGCCCAACAGTTCGAATGGGAGGCTGGCACCTGTTCGGTTATCGCTTAGCTTGGCAAGGATGTCGTCGTGCAACGCCAACGCAAATTCCGAAAGCCGTTCCATGACTCCTTCCAGAACGGTGCAGTGCTCTGCGTCGAGTGCCGCTCCGTCGTTGTGCAGAACGGCTTCCTCCGTCGAGAGGAATGCCGGATTAACATCGTGGACAAAGGTCCCGAGCAGATGCACCCCCCCGTTCTCACCCATGAGGGCGTCCCTCACGGCCGGTTCAAACGTGCTCGCCTGAGACTCAATCATAAGCTGCGCGAGCGCAATCCGCGATTGCAGACGCATGTACCCCGCATGAAGTACCAAGCCGGTATTCAGGCGTAGTGCGGCCTCTTCGGGCTTCCGCATCTCGGGCGTCGTGCTTGGCAAGTTGGCGGTGGCCTCGCAGACGGACACCATCCGTTCCGAGCGCAACAGCTTCTTTCCCCACCACTCCATGCAAGCCGCATGCTCCTTCGCCACACTGGAAGCCACTCGGCTCAGCTGGTCGGGGGTAGCGTTGGATTCGAAAATCCGCTGGAACAGGGCTGCCGAATTCTTTCTGCGCTCTTGCAAGGCGGCGATAGTCGATGAGGCCAGTGCGTTGCATTGGTGGGCCGCATCGAGCACGGCATAGCGGTATCGACGGACCTCAGCGTCGGACAGAATGCTCCGCGCCACGGCCGGGCGCAGCCTCGCGTAGTACTCCAGAACTGCCGAACCTGCTTTGATGAACCGATCGCTCAGCTCTTGCGCCTCCTCCGAGTTCTGGGCGTGCAAGGCCGCATTACGGCAAGCGTCAAGTTCCTCAACCAGGCGATCCATGTGTCGCTTTGTTGCGTTGATTTCTTCCTCTGATGAGGAAATGGAGACTGCCACACCCGAAGTTGGCGGCTGGCTGGCGACCGGCGTTGTGTCTCCACCCTCCGACACTGAGGGAAAGCCGCGCCGCCGCGCAGTGACTGCACGTGGCGCAGCGCCTAGGATTCGATCTGGGCCAACGGAGGGACCGGAAGACCTGTCGCCAAGGGCATCGTCGGCACCGCGCGCCATGCTAGCGGAGGGCGTCCCTCTATCTTGGGGCCCAGAGCGCATCCGCTCCACGACGGAATCGAACGATTGACTGCCTTCCCCAGGGGCTAGGCTTGAGTGCGAGCGTGAACTGCTCGATCCGGCTCCAGCATCCCCAATGCGCGATCTGCCAGATCGGCCAATGCCCGTCATATTCCATCTCTGATAAAGGCGAGAATCGCTGCTTATGATGTTGCGGGCTGATGTCGCTCAGCCATGGTGTATCAAGGCTTTGGCCCATAAGTGCAATCGCCCAGATGGCGCATGGCATGAGATCTGAGGAACCTGCGGCATGTTTTCGGCAACCGTCATGGTCAGCCCGGACCCGAGACGGCGCGGCCTAGATCCTGGCCAAAGTACACGCCAGCAGCCCAAGATCGGCCGAGACTGGCACGCGATCGCATCACGCCGCACTCGCTATCCTCAGTTTTTCAGAGACAGAGTGGAGGTTTGATTGCGCGCTGCCTTTCACCGGGACCGTTCTTCGTCCATCTACGCGAAGATGAATTGCCGGTAGAACCACTCCGGCCAAATGCATCCGGGCAAACAGGTTCGCGAATCTTTGGCTTCCTACGTCCGTTTGCCCGGTGGCTCCCGACTGATTCGCTTCGTCAGCTTCGCCACCGTAGTGGACATCGAACGAGGCACCAATTCGACCATACATGATGATTGGCACTCCTGCGTTTGCATTGGGTTCAGGCTGATGAGGCGCGGCAGGCCTAGATAGACCGTCTGGCTGACGATTGGCTGACGGAGGCGTTCTCCCGGACCGATAAAGAAAATCCGAGACCTGGCTCAAGCGTTAATGAATCGGGCTGCGGCCTACACCGGCCGGCGAAGGCCGCAGGTCAGGCCGCCTGGGCCTGCGATCGGGCGCTGTCACCTTATCTGAGGAGCGTCTTGAGCTGGCTGGGACGAAGAGATTACGGAAACGGGCATCCGCCGCCGTTCTCCCACCCTCCCGTTTCGTCCTGGTGTGACAAATAAGGAGAACTTCTACTCTCCCTCTGGCGTAACGTCGGAGCCTGCCCACAAGCGCGGAAGACCGGCGTCGTGATTCCTGATGTTCAGAGCCTTCCATTGCAGCGCGGGGAAGTTCTCTATCGCGTGCTTGACGGCGGCATCGCCTTGGAGACTGCTGACGTCGATCCGTCCCTCTTCGTAGAGAGCATCAAGGAACGACATCTCGCCGCGATCATGTTCGAACAAGGGCGCCAGTCGTTCTTGCCATTCGGCCAGCACGAGCTCGCACCAGGCTTCGGGCGGCCGTCCTTGTCGAACATGTCGCTCTTCACGACGGTCAGCAATTTTCCGCGGAGTTCGTCGACGAAGAGGTCTTCGCGACGGCTCTCCAGCCAGCAACCGAGGATACCAGCGAGCGACTGGTTCTCGCGAGCTGTCGTCAACCCGACGAGCTTGGTCGTCGAGGGCGCGCACGGTCTGTAGCGCGTTAGAGAGTTCTTCGGTGCCCGCCGCCAGGTCGGGCCGCTCGACGCAGTCGACGAGGGTGCCGATGACGCCGATCAGCCCGCGGCCGGTCGGCAAAAACAGCCGCTTGGCGCCCGGCAGCGTATCCGAGCCGCGTTCGGCCGGGCGATCGTTGGACCAGGTCCAGTTCGCCGCTGCAAGGTCGGCCCTGTCGAGTTCATCCTCAGGCGGATAGCCGGATACCGTGAGCACGCCGTCTTCCGGCAGCAGCAGCACGACGCGTACTTTCAGCATCAGCGCGGTCTGATGGGCGGTCGCCCACAGCACGTCGTCCAGCGTCGCGGTGCCCGCAAGCTTGCGGCTGAAGGCGTAGAGCGATTCGGTGGTGCGGAGCCTGCCGATCGCCGTAACCGCCTGGGTGCGGACCCGCGCCGCGACATCGGAGACCAGGATCGCAATCAGCATGAAGAAGAAGAAGGCGGCAACGTTGGTCGGTTCGGTGATCGTGAAGGTGTAGATCGACGGCAGGAAGAAGAAATTGTAGCACAGCGAGGCCGCGACGCTGGCGCAAGGCCGACGGCCACGACCAGCAGCACCATCAAATACGGTTTTGGATCGAACGGTTTGGATCGTTCCGCGTTGCGTACCGTTTTCTTTGGAACAGGCTCGGCGGCGAGCTCCTCGCCGGCAATGACATTGACGCTGATATTGCCGGCGCGCCGCACCAGATCATGCACCACCGAACCGCGCATCAGCTCGAACCACCATGGGCGCGTCGACTTGCTGATGATGATCTGCGTCACGTTATTGGCATGGGCGAACTGAACGACATCATCGGCGATGCGGCGGCCGACACTGGGAATGGCGATGGACTCGCCGCCGAGCGATTCGGCCAACCGCATCGTGTCGGCCCAATCGGTCGCGCGGCCCGTCGGTCAGTTGCAGGCTGCGCCGCGTCTCGATGGTGACCGCGGTCCAGGGCGCATGCAGCCGGTCCGCCAGCCGCTTGGTGTAGCGCACCAGGCCCGCGGCGCGCGGATCCTCGCTGAGGCACACCAAAATGCGCTCGCCCGCGGCTCAGGGACCGGCAATGGCATTGGCCTTCATGTGGGTGAGCAACTGCTCGTCGACCCGCTCGGCGGTGCGGCGCAACGCCAGCTCGCGCAGCGCGGTCAGATTGCCCGGCGAGAAATAATGCTCCAGATCGTCGGGCGTGAGATCGATCAGCTCGATCGCGTCGGCGCGGTCGAACATCTTGTCCGGTACGGTTTCGCGCATCCGTACATGCGTGATCTGCGCGACCACGTCATTGAGGCTTTCGATGTGCTGGACGTTGACCGCCGTGTAGACGTCGATGCCACGGGACAGCAACTCCTCGACATCGAGATAGCGTTTGGGATGACGGCTGCCCGGCGCGCTGGTATGAGCGAGTTCGTCGACAGGGCGATCTGCGGACGGCGCGCGATCAGCGCGTCGAGGTCCATTTCCTCCAGCGTCTGGTCCTTGTAGCTCAGCCGCTTGCGCGGCAGCACTTCCAGCCCCTTCAGCAGCGCTTCGGTCTCGGGCCGCCCGTGGGTTTCGACCACACCGATGACGACATCGATGCCCGCCTTCAGCCTTGCATGCGCGCTTTGCAGCATCTCATAGGTCTTGCCGACACCGGGTGCGGCACCGACGAAGATCTTCAGTTTTCCGGCTTGATCGCCCTCCCGCCGCGCGGCCTCCAGCAACGCGTCCGGCGCGGGTCTTTTTTCATGATCGTGGCCGGCTTAAACCATACGGCAATATAGTCCTGACACCGGATAGTCCTCACACTGGGCTCGGCCTAGCTGGTCTCATTTGGACGCCGCGGCATCCAGCGCCAGATTGAGGGCCAGAACGTTAACCCGGGGCTCGCCCAGCAAGAGCCGCCCTATTCCGGTGCCGCGGGTGGCGAAGGCGCGGAAGTTTTCCGGCGAAATATCCGGATCGAGCCCGCTGGCCGAGGTGGTAACGAGCTCGACCGGAACGGACCCACCAGGGTTTTCGGCCTTCACTTCTCGAGGTATCTTCCTTGACCCGGTCGGCCAGGGCCTTGCTGGTCGAGCTGACTGCGCCACTATGCCGGCCAGAGTATTCGCGCTCCAGATACTGCGACGTGGCCCCTGCTTCAGATCCGCTTAGTCGCGAGACGGCTGCTTGGCAGGCGGGCCGCTCTTACTTCCCGGCAACCCTTTAACGTTAGATGGGTCCTGCGCCTGAACCGTCGGATTGCGGTGGTCTGTCGCGGAGCTGGAGCCAACCGTCTCTCATGGTTTGACAGCAGGACCGTTCTTGTTACCCGGCTGACCTGGTATTCCGGCGCCGGAGTTCTGCGCACTCGGAGCAGATGAGACATCTGGCTTGTTCGTTTGCCCGGATGCCGCTGGAGATAAAACCGTGATTGCGGTCATGATCCGCTTCATTGTGTTTCCCTCCTTAACCAGGAATTATGCCTCATCAGAACGAACGCGCTCCTCCAGAGCGCGTTCCGACCGGGCGCAAAGTTAACCAAATGCCGGAAGGGCAATTGCCCGAGTGCAATCCTCCGTACCATGGTATCGCCAGCACCGCTGACCAAAGGCGATGCGCCGGCTTTACCTGCAAGATCAGGCGGCCTCACGTTGCTCGTGCTCCACATACTCCACCGTACGTTTGCGTCTATCCATTGGACCATCCGCTCCTCTTCCTTCGATGACGCCTCGAGCGGCGGCCGCGCTGAATCCATTCCGGTCGCGGGGCAGAGAGCCAGGAGAGACTTATAAGGCAGCGATTTCGAAGGGCTCGAAAGCATTGTTGGTAAACGTATTGTTCAGAATTTCGTCCAGCCATCGCATGCGCCATGGCCTGCAGGTTTGCCCTCGCCGGTAGCGCCGTTGTCTTGGCACTGGAGGTGCTCTCCCCACAAGCCTGCAGGCAGTCCTTCAGTCGCTTGAGTTGTTCATTGGCTTCCTGCAGGTGCCGAAGGCCGACATATGTCGCGCGCGTTGTTGCTCATAACGGTATCCTTTGGCTTTGTCGCACCGTCCCATCGCTTCCCGAAAACACATCAGAGAAGGACTCGTTCCAAGCTCGTCTGAGCCGGCCAGCACTGATGCCGTCCCAGCCGTTGCCCAGCTGTGCGGACGGAAATCGGCGTTGCTCAGTCGCGAAAGAAGTCACTGACAGGCACGCCGCAGCGAGATCGACGGCCGGCCGCTAAGCGCATCCGCGACCTGGCCAGACGACCTTTTGGAGTATCCCGCTTAGAGGCGGCGCGCCATTGAGAGGTGGTGCCGCAAACGGGGCAGAGCGGTCCGCGCGAAGCTGACGAGACGCGTGTGGTCCCCGGTCGCTGCATAGGAGGAAAAGAGCGCGACCGCCTTCCGATGGCCGGAAATCATGAGGGTTCCCCCTGGTTCGACAGCTTTGAGCCGGAACGGCGCTCCGGTTACTCCGAAGCCGCGGAATTTGCACACGCTGGCACCGCGATCGCAAGTGTGCTTGCCACGATGGCGATGGCAAGAGTGGATTCCTGAAGCGTTTTCACGGGCATCCTCTCTTGGACTTGTGAATTCATTGACTGCCCCACTCATGCGGCGAGGGGAGCGATCAGAAGCTCAACTGGGGCGATCACAAGGGATTGAGACAACCGAGCTACCTCATGGCCGAGGCTCCCAATCCTGGCGCCAATAAACGGAAGCCCCGGCTTGGCGCGCGCCGCTCCCTTCAGTCTCGGACGTCCGCGGAGTCCACTCCCTCAGGGGAGAGTAGGCCAAAATACAACCATACTCGCAGTACAGAATAGGGAGCGGCGACACAGAGCGCCGACCGACTGCTAAGGCCCGCCTGCGGCGGGGGTTTCTCCTCCTTTACCCCGCCGCGCCCGAAATCAGATCTGCTGCAAAACGTCGGGCGTCCTCTTCTTTCCTCGCGCAATCAAGGAACAAGACTTGACAGTTCAAATCGGCGTCAATGGCCACTCCATGTTTGCCTCCGGGGCGTACCGCCAGATCAATGACGAGGACGTCTTCAAGACGCTCGCCGCACAAAAACTCAAGCGATACCGTCTGACCATTCCTCTGGCGGCTGACCACTGATCCATGGGTAGCGACGCGCTTCACCTCGATCGTAGGCCTTGCCGCCAACTATGGCGTCACGCTTGAACCTGTTCTGGCGCTTCCGCTAACGTGGGGCGACAAGACCGATGCTGGCAAGTATCCTGCCGGCGACGCTGCTGCGATCTACTCCCAGGGCTACAATCGGATCCTGGCATTCGTTCGCCAGTTCGCATCTTCAGTCGGCGACTGGGAACTTGGTAACGAGATCAATCTGACGTCCGTGATGGCAACGGCTCTCCGTTGTTCGGCAAGGGATGGACCTCTGCCGAGTTCGCTGCATATCCGTCGATGGCCGACTTCGCCAATCTCTTGCGGGGAATGTCGGACGCGATCGAGCAGGTACGCCGCGACACCGGCAGAAACCTTCGGCGCATCGTCGGCACCACATCGACGATGTTCGGCTACATCGACTTCATGAAGGCGAATGGCGTCAAGGTCGATGTGCTCGGCTATCACTATTACGAGCATGCCGGCGCGGACCCGACGAACTACTGGGGCGGAGTTCGTCCCAATTTCAACCTGTTCACAAAGCTGTCGAGCTACGGCGTTCCAGTCGCCATCAATGAGATGAACGGCGCCGAGGTCTACGACGCAACCTTCGTCAACACCTCGACGTCTGCCTCGATGTCGGCCTGTAACTCAAACCTGGATGCGATGCTGGCGAAGTTCTCTCAGCATTCGTTCATCGAGTGGATCGATCTCTACGAGCTGATCGACGAGCTGGACCAGACTGGTCCCGAAGGTCGGTTCGGGCTGATGTCCAATCTGTCGACCCCGAAGCCGCTCATGTCGACGGTTGACAAGTATACGGGTGGCCCCCAGTAGGCCCCACCCGCACCAGCACCGACACCAGCTCCCGTATCGCCTCCGGCGCCGACCATATCCGTGTCCTACCGATGCTCCTGCGTACGGGGCATCGGTCATTTCGTTTCCTGTCGATCACCCTGATCGCTTCAGCAACCTCAATGACCGCAACCGCGCATCCGGCATCGGCCTGTTCAATGCCGGTCGCCAGCTTGGCTGGTCTCATGGGAGCAGCCCTGCTCCACAGATCGATCGACGATACCCGACCTGTCGGCTTGGAAGCTCGCGGTTCAGAGCGGCACGCTCATTGACTCAACGCTCTTTGGCCTGTGAGAGACCAATCCGTCCTTCATCGCGCTCCGCGAATGTCTCCCCAGCCCTCGCTTGTTCAGCAAAGGCCACAATGCTTGCTTCCGTTTCGGCTATCTGAGTCTTCATCTGTTCGGGACGCGCGGACCATCCGCCGCCATGCGCCTGATGCGGTCGATTTCTTCGGCTGTCTGAGCCTGCACCTCATCGGATAGAACGTGAGGGGGCGGCAATGCGCAGAGCTTCTCGAACTCATCGCTTTCGCTCTGGAGCACGATCAACGAGTAGTCGGAAAATACGATGAGGGCATCGACCATCTCGTCGGTCTCGTCTAGGATCAAAACTCACGCACGCGGCGAGCCTTTGGATCATATTTTGTGGCGGCCGCTGAAGAGGATTCTGATTCGACATCCAGGCTATGATCCAATGAAGATGACAGAGGCTCAGCTCGCTGTTCCGGAGTCGTTCGAGAAGGCCGTTTGATAAAGCTCCTCAATCTTCGTGACTTCGTCTGGCGTTAATTGGGAGAATTCGTTGTCACGGGCGCGCTTTGAGAGTCGCCCTTCATTCTGTTGCAAGAATCCAAAGAGATTGTTGAGGGTGCGCTCCGGCATGTCGATCATGTTTTCGACGCCCGCCCGGAATGTATCGAAGCTCCGCAAGAACCGGATTTCCTTCGGAAGATCCTGTTCGATGGTCCTCTGCACGCATTCGTACAGAAACTCCGCGTGCGGCGTTGCATCGAAAAAGCGGTAAACGTCAGCCGTATCGTTCAGGACCTTGACGTTGCCCTGTGGAGTAGGCTGCCATTGGACGCATGGCAGCAATCTACTCGAATAGCTTTCTAATCCGTCCTTGTATTCGGCGATTTTGTCTTAGGATGGCGGCTGAAACCGGAAAGTGGATGCCGCCGGATTGAATCCGTCGTGCCAGGTGCGGCCATTGCCGTCCTCGAATGGATGGATGTAGACGAACCCGAAGGCCAGCACGGCGGCAGCCACAACGGGGGCAAGCTCAATTGACGAGGCCTGGTCGAACGCGATCAATCCGTGGACGAGGGAGGCGATATCTTCGTGATGCGCGCTGATATGGTCGGGAATGGGTCTCTGCGTCTCGTGGTCATGCTCACCGACGAAACCGCCTTCCTTCCGAAAGCCGAGCTTCACGAAACGCTCATCACCGATGACAATGCGGTGCAGGCGCAAGAACACCGTCTCATCGAGCGGTGTCCATCCTGCTTCGCCGATGACCCTATCCCACCGCTGGATAAGATCCTGCGGCGGCTTCTCGCCTTCGATGACGCAGCTCGATTTTGAATCCTTGAGGAGAAGGGTCAATTGCGCGGGCCCGCCGCAACGCTCTGGCCATGGCGCCTGGCTCGGAACGCCGGCGCGCCCGTCAGGATCCGGCCCGATGGGCGTCGATGTTGTTCAGGAGGACTCGCTAAGCGTAGGCATAACCGGGTTCCTTGCCGATCGGCGGCCACATTCTCAGCCAGACAAGCACCTTAACGTCGGCCTTCCACCGGAAGGCGCTCTAGCCAGGTCTAGCTCGGCTTCTCGGCCTAAGCGCCTTGCAATAATTTATTGTAATTACGCAACTGAATTTTATTGAGAGCGCCAGCATAATACTATTGATATTAAACAGCGTTATATTATTGTATTCGCAGGACATCAAACTATCGGAACCTCGCGAGCTGGAACATGCCCACTCTCCACGAAAAACTCGCCCAGTCCCTCACTGAGCTGAAGACCCTCAGCAACGGCGGAAATCGACGAATCTTCCGGAGCGACGAACTTTCGCGCACCCACCGCGAACGGCTGGTGAAGGCCGGGTTCCTGAAGGAGATCATCAAAGGATGGGTGCTGATGACGCGGCCCGAGGAGCGGTCGGGCGATAGCACGTCGTGGTACTCGTCGTTCTGGGAGTTTTGCCGCGCCTACTGCAACGAGCGCTTCAAGAGTGACTGGGTCCTCTCGGCAGAAAGCTCAATCCCGCTACTTGCAGAAAATCTCAACGTTCCGAAGCAGATCGTGATCGCGGCACCGACCGCCAATAACCAAACCCAGCCCCTCCTCCATGGCACCTCCCTTTATCTGTACAAGGCGACCAAACTGCTGGTGACCCCGGTCAAGACCGCCGGGGTCCAGACCTTTCCGGCGCCGGAGGCGATCTGCGCTGCCGCGCCAGCTTTCTGGCAGACGCAGAAGAACGACGTCATCGCCCTGCTCGGTTCGCAGAGGAATGCCAGCGCAATCCTAAAAGTCCTGCTGGAAGGCGGACATGCGGCCGCGGCGGGGCGCATCGCCGGGGCGTACCGACTGCTGGGCAACACGCGGGCCGCCGACGATATCGTCACCGCGATGACGGCGGGCGGGCACGATGTCAGGGAAGATGCCGATCCATTCAAAGCGCCGGTACCGATGCAGCTTCCAAGCCGGGCCACGCCACCAATCATGACGCGAATCCGTCTCATGTGGGCGGAGATACGCGAGAAGGTGTTAGCAAATTTCAAGCTTGAGCCGCGGCGTATCAACGATCATGACGGATATCTGGCCGCGATCGACGAACGGTACACCTCGGACGCGTACCACTCGCTTTCTATCGAAGGCTACTCGGTCACGGAGGAACTGATCGAGAAGGTGAAGACCGGGAAATGGGATCCCAACGGCAGCGATGGAGATCGCAAACAAACGGATGCAATGGCCGCGAAGGGCTACTGGGATGCGTTCCAACTGGTCCGTGGCGCGGTGGCCCGCGTGCTCAACGGCGAGGACGCCGCCGAGATCGCCGATCGAGAGCACCTCGACTGGTACCGGGCCCTCTTTCAGCCCTCAGTTCAAGCCGGCATCATCAAGCCCAAAAACCTCGCCGGTTATCGAACTCACTTCGTTTTCATCAGGAACTCGGGACACACACCGGTCGCTTGGGAATCGGTACCTGACGCCATGGAGGCTTTTCTTGATTGCCTGAAGGAGGAGAAGGATCCGCGCGTGAGAGCTGTGCTCGGACACTTCATATTCACCTTCATACACCCTCTTCCAGACGGCAATGGCCGAACGGGCCGCTTCCTCATGAATGTCATGATGGCATCGGGAGGACTGCCTTGGACAATCATTCCCGTCGGCAGACGCGACGAATACATGCGGGCACTCGAGAGCGCGAGCGTACAAGGTGATGTCGGTCCCTTCGCCGCATTCCTGGCAGACTGTTGTCGTCGTGAACCGCCTCCGCCCCGGCAGAGCCTTCCGGGAGAAGTCCAAGCACTGGCGGACCTCGGTTGAGGATCGCGCCGGACTAGGGCTCGGCAAAAAGCCCAGTGCCACCAAATCGCGCGCGCACGTTGCGAGCCATCGCACGGCGAGATGCCGACGTGACCGGCGCCCGTGGGCTAACCTCGAAGCGCGCGCGATCATGATCGGGATGACCAGCATGATGATCAGCGATCAAGCTGACCAGCACCGATCGCGATCGGCGTGATCTCGATCATCATCCTCGGCGGCATCAGCATGCCGATGTCCAGCAGCAGAAGCAGTACGCCATTCCGCTGTCAGCCTCAGAACGGACGTTGGGAGGCCGTTCTCGGCTGCAAGGTCGAGGTGCTGACCAAGGGCCTTCTTTCTCCCGACCCGCGCGGCAGCGCGCGGATGCCGAACAACAGTTCGGCGATGGTGACGCTGGAGAAAAACAGCGTCTCGGGCCCCTGGGCGTCGAGCCAGTCACGAACCGATGGATGCGGTTCGGACTTCATCGCTCGGAGACCAGATTCGTATCGAGCAGGATCATTCGAAGCGCATCGGCTCAGCGAGACGCGCGTCGCGGCCATGTTCAAGTGCCTCGACATCGGCATTGGTGAGGCCGATCTTCTCGGGACGCACGGCGGCCTCCAGAATGGCGCGCATTTCCGCTTCCGCGCTGCGATTGTGCTACGCCGCGCGGACTTTCCCCTTGTAGGCAGCACCATTCTCAAGCGCGATCGTGCTGCACGACCGGGTCCACGAAGGTGATGTGCAACGTGATCGGCCCTCTGGAACCGTCGAGCAACACGCGAAGCCTGCTGCGCGTAGCACCGAACCCGAGAACGACTCCTTGCTTGCCGCTCAGACGCGGTCCAGCCGCTTCGCAAACGACTACACGCTCACCTACGGTCCAGTCGTGGAGCGTACTTTCACTGGCACATGTCACTTTGAGTGTCCGAGGACTTTACCCGTCCCAATTCCAACCACGCCGAAAGAGACACGCAGTTAACGATCGCACATCGGGTCCCTCCGTTTCCGACACGCCTCGAAATGCTGCAAGACTCGCATAACCGCGGCCCGACGCCTAGCCGAATGTTAGAGCTCTGCCTGGCGGTTCAGGGCCGGACTGGATCCACCAGTTGGAGTACGAACCTCCGGAATGCTGGTCTACTTTGAATTGGAGGATCCTTTTTGCAGTGGCGTTTATCCATTGGTCTAGGAGGGCCTAACGGGCGCTCTCAGGGCAATGAGCGTTCTGTCCACCGTCGCGACGATATCCGCGACCGTGCTGTGGTCGGCATCGCGGTGGTGCTGTTCACGACGCATGACCATTCGGAGGTTGAGGACGATGACTGCCACAAAACTCTCGCGACCCTTCCGTGAAAGAAATGCTCTCGAGCGCCTGGGACCGGGAGCTGGCGAAAGATCTTGCCCAGGAAGTCGAGATCTGCACAGGCGACCGCGCGAAACGTTCGCCGAGATGCGCGGCTTCCTTGCCGTCAAGGGCTACCGGGAATTTCTGCCGGCCGCAGAAGGCTCGCGTAAAAAATCGTCGAAGACGCGCTGAACTTGGTCGCTCACGCGATACGCTCCTACGCGCTCGAAAGGCCGGCTCCATCCGCCGCGCTTTTCCGGAGCGCGGCCGTGATTGTTCCGAGTGGCGCGACGCTCGTGAAAACCTGCATACGCTGATAATCGGCGTCCTAGCCGAATTACGGGCTCTTCGGCGAAGCCGCCGAGAACGCCCTCACTATGTTGAGGAGTCTCGTTCGCGCCTACGTGCTGAACGAACTCATGCACACGGTCGTGGGATCGATTCCTACGACGAAGCGTTCGACGAGGCCCTCCAGGTCTTTCGTGCTCGGGCTGCCGGCTTTCGCTTCCTCGAGAGGCGGCCGGGCGAGCGGGCCGTTGCGGCAGGAGCTTGCCTACGTCGCCGATCAAGAGGAAGGATGGGCCTCCCGGTAGGGGATCGAGGTAAGGTCTGGCAACGGCGCTGGCCGAGATTTTGGGTTGAATGCGCTCTACGGCCGGACGCCCGGGGGAGAAATACTGCAATTGCGGCGGACCAGCTACGTCCGCGCAAAGGACATTGCGCTGGCGCAACGGCGGCCCCGGCCGGCTTCAATAAGAAAGCATCACACCAGAATTGGGAGCGTATTGGGCATGAAGAAAACAGAGAAGACTTATCCCATTCTTGAAGGCCTCCTGGATGTTTTCGGTAACTGGCTGAGGCATCGTCGTGAACTCCGTGAGTTGCATCAACTCTACTGCGGCACGAATCGCGCCGATCTGCGCGTTACGCCTGCAGACCTCGATGCGTGGTCAAGGACGCTTGCGGCTGACGAAATTGCCCGGGTTACTGAAGGTTCTCGGCATCGACCACGAGGATGTCTTCGCGATCGAAGCCGGCAGTGCTGCGCGACGAGCGGGTCTGCACCCAATGCGACCGGAAGGTTGAGTGCAACAACGATGTCGAGATCAGGGTGGATACCAGAGATTACGAAGACTACTGCCTCAACGCTCCAACGATGCAAGCGCTCAGCAGCAGCCTGGAGGGCCACCAGAGATGACACCGAATTTGACCGTGTGGCGGTGCCTCGCATCCTCCGCCCATCAGCAAGGAGATCGCCGATGCTTCCGCCCGCACTCTACACCACCCAGCCTTCCACGACTCGCTCCGCGCCCTCGCCGTCCGCTGCGTTCGGCGGCTGGTCGGCGGCTGGTCGGCCAGACGGCGCTCGTGGCCAGCGAATTCGCAAGCGGCAAGGACGAGGAGATCTCGGCGAGGGCCCACCGCATCGCGGCCGAAGCGATCCTCGAGACCACGGTGCGCCTGGTAAACCGGGCGAGCCCGGACAAGGCGGCCAATACAGACTGTCAGGTCGCGCGCAAGCTCTGGACCCTGACGGCCGGCGAGCTGAAGCACGCGGAGGACCACATGCTGCTGCTCGGCCGCAAGAACGCCATGGAGGATCGCGACCTTCCTGCTCGAGACGGACATCCCGCACCGCGGCCGCCGGCCTGATGGCCGTCCGAGTGCCGCCGTGACATCGGCGACTATCTCGGCCTCATCCTGGAGACGGTCTCGCGAGCCCTGTCAGAGCTTCACGCCTAAGGCCTTCTCGGCTTCTCCGGAGCGCGCCAGATCGTGCTGCGCCATCGCCAGCATTTGCCGGACATGGAGGTCGGACTCCCGCCACGCCGCCGGTCCGTTCAGTTGCGCCGCCTTCGATTGGCAACAACGCCCCCATGCAGTGACACAACCTGCCGTCATAACAAACCTGGTCAACCCTCCATCAACGACGACAGGGATGCTCTCCCATTCACTGGAAGTCCGCCGCACCTCGTGTGGAAAGCTACCGCTTTACCGCTTAGCCGGCGCCTCTTGCGGCGGCTCGTCGTCGGCAATCGCCCGCCACGCTGCGCCGTCGAGATCGTCGTACTGGCCGCTCCGGAGCGACCAGAGGAAGCCGGCGAGGCCGGCAAGACCGAGCATCAGCGCCAGCGGGACCAGAATGATCAGGATCTCCATCACACGATCTTCCGCGAGGCGCTGCGTGCCCGCAGCGAATTCAGCATGACCAGGATTGACGAGCCGCTCATAGCGGCAGCCGCGATCAGGGGCGTGACGACACCGCTGATCGCGATCGGCACCGCCAGGACGTTGTAGCCGATCGCAAGCCAGAGGTTTTGCCGCATCAAATGCAGCGCCTTGCGCGCGGAATCGATGGCGGCAACGACTGGCGCCAGCGGCCGGCCGAGGAAGACGAGATCGGCGGTCGCCTGGCTGAGATGCGCGGCCGAGATCGGCGACATCGAGACGTGGGCCGCCGCGAGCGAGGGTGCATCGTTCATGCCGTCGCCAACCATCAGCACTTTTGCGCCTCGCCGTTTCAGCTCCTCGATCCGCGCGATCTTGTCGGCCGGCGTCACGCCGGCGCGCCACTCGGCGATGCCGAGCGCGTGGGCGGCCGCCCTCACCGCCGGCTCGCGGTCGCCGGAGAGGATCTCGATGCCGATGTTGCGCGCCTTCAGCGCCGCGATCACGGCCTGCGCATCCGGACGCAGCCCCTGGCGCACCGAGAGGATGAATTTTTCCGTTCCCTTGCTGAAAGCGACGATGGAGGCTTCAGCGTCGAGATTGACGCCGCCGGCCAACGCCTCGGCGCCGCAGAAGGACGGACGACCAAGACGAATCTCGACGCCCTCGACCACAGCGCGCACGCCCTGCCCGGCCTCCTCGACCGCGCCGACGATCGGCGATCTGGCGCCGGCGGCCTGCGCGACCGCAGCGGCCACCGCATGATTGCTCGACAGCGCGAGGCGACCGGCGAGCTCGAAGATATCAGTGGAGATCTCGGCCGCATTCGTGACTGCGAGATCCGGCAGAGTCAGCGTGCCGGTCTTGTCGAAGATGATGTGGTCGGCTTCGGCCAGCCGCTCGATGGCGTCGCCCGAATTGAGCAGCACACCCGACTTGAACATCGCGCCCGAGGCCACCGTCTGCACCGTCGGGATCGCAAGCCCGAGCGCGCAGGGACAGGTGATGATCAGCACGGCAACGCCGGTCACGATTGCATCATGCCAGCTCGCGCCGGCGATGACCCATCCAAGGACGGTGAGAAGCGCGGTCGCGTGGACCACCGGCGCATAGAGCCGCGAGGCGCGATCCGCGAGCCGCATGTAGCGCGAGCGCGCCTGGAGCGCGTTGTCGAGCAGCCGCGTGATCTCGGCAAGCAGCGTGGCTTCTGAGGCGGCCGAGACCCGCACCCGCAGCGTGCCGGAGATGTTCATCGAGCCCGCATAGACCGGCGTGCCCCGCCCGGCCGTGACATAGAGCGTCTCGCCGGTGATCAGGCTCTGGTCGATCTCGGAGCGTCCCTCGATCACGGTGCCGTCGACCGCGCAACGCTCGCCGGGCCGCAGCAGCACGATGTCGCCGGGATGGATCGCCGCAACCGGCACCTGCGAAATCTCGTCAGGCCCGACGAACTTGGCCGCGGTCTCGGCCTTGAGTGCGGCGAGATTGCCCGCGACCGCGCGCGTCCGCCGCCGCGTGTTCTGGTCGAGGAAGCGGCCGACCAAAAGAAACGTGAGCAGCATGATCGCCGCGTCGAAATAGGCGTGCTCGGCGTGGTGGATGGTCTCGACCACGGACATGCCGAGCGCAAGGCACACCCCGATCGAGATCGGCACGTCCATGTTGGTGGTCTTGTTCGATAGCGCGCGCCAGGCCGAGCGGAAGAACGGCTGCCCCGCATAGGCTGCCGCCGGCAGCGCGATCAGCGCCGACAGCCAGTGGAAAAAGTCGCGCTGCTCGGGCAACATGTCGGAGACATTGCCGGACCACACCGGGATCGACAGCATCATCACGTTCAAGGTGGCGAACGCGGCGACGCCAAGGCAGCGCAGCAGGAAGCGCGAACCGGCAACTTCCGTCGCCTCCGCGCTCTCGGTCTCGTAAGGATAGGCCTTGTAGCCAAGCTCTGCCAGCCGATCGATGAAACGGCTTGGGTCGAGCGTGCCCTGCTTCCATTCCAGCGCGACGCGCCGGTCGGTGAGGTTCACCCGCGCCAGCGTGACGTCGGGAATCGCCGACAGTCCGCGCTCGATCTTGGCCATGCATCCGGCGCAGTGAACGCCCTCGACCGCGAGATCGATGTGCTGGACGCCTTCGCCCGCGGTCCGGACGTAGTGCGAGAAGTCCCGCGTGATCTGCATGGCGAAATCCTTCAGTTCAGAATGACGCGGTTGCGTGACAGGAAGACGCGCGCGCCACGCAATTCGCCCTCGATCACCATGTCCCATTGCCCGGGCGCGACGGAGGCGGCATTGCCGCGATAGATGCCGATGCCGGCCTCCGAGAGCTCGACCGCGAGATCAGCTCGCTTGTCGGTCGGCCGCTCCAGGCGGCCGCCGAACTTCAACCCGCTCACCGGATGCCCGGCAGCGTCGCGCGCTTCGACCTGGAGCACGGCATTGCCATCGGCGCGCCGCTCGATATGAGCGTTAACCTGCCATTTGCGCGCGGCTTGGTCCTGCGCCGCCGAGATCTCGCGGTCATAAATGAGGCCTGCGGCATAGGGGCTGTCGACGTCGGTGCCGGGCAGCGTCGCGATCGCAAGCTTCATCATGGTCACGTTGACGCCGATCACGACGCCGAAGAAGGCGACCAGCATCGGGAACACCTTGGTCCCGGTCAGCGGCTTGGATGCCATGGGTGTCTCCTGGACTTACGGTGAGACGAAATTGTCGGTGGCGGACGCGGCCTCGCCGAGCCCGATATCGGTGACGTGGAAGCGGACGGGAATAGACTTCTCTGGATTGCTGTCCGCCGGCGCGGTGACGAGCAGCCGCAACTCGCTGGTGGAGTCGCGGGGGATCACGATCATCGGCCGGTCCGGCGTCACGGAATCAACGCCGGTGACGTGAATGGTCGCGTTGGCCGGACCGTTCGCGTCGATCGCGATGACGCGGTCATAACCGCTCTTGTTCAGCAGCCGCACCGTATAGGCGTTGCGGATCGAGCCGTCGCTGAGCCTGACGGCGACCGGATTGCGGTCGTGCAGCACGTTGACGTCGAGCAGGCTGCGGGTCGCGAGGGTGTAGATCATGATGCCGCCGACGGCCGCGATGATCGCGCTGTAGGCGACGGTGCGGGGACGGACGATGCGGTAGACCGGCGCCTTGCCTTCCTGGCGGCGATGGATATTGATGTCGTTGTCGTAGCCGATCAGCCGCTTCGGACGGCCGATCTTGGTCATCACGTTGTCGCAGGCATCGATGCAGAGGCCGCACTGGATGCATTCGAGCTGCGGCCCGTTGCGGATATCGATGCCGGTCGGGCAGACCGCGACGCATTGATAGCAGTCGACGCAGTCGCCAGCGTGCTCACCGATGGCGCGCAGCTCGATCGCCTTCTTGACCGAGGTGCGCTTCTCGCCGCGGTCGTAGCGGTAGGTGACGTTGAGCGCCCATTCGTCGGTGAGCGCCGCCTGGATCCGCGGCCAGGGGCACATATAGACGCAGACCTGCTCGCGCATGAATCCGGCGAGCACATAGGTCATCGCGGTGAGAATGCCGATCCAGGCATAGGCGATCATCGGCGCCTCGAAGGTGACGAGCTGCTTCACCAGCGTCGGCGCGTCGTTGAAATAGAGCACCCAGGCGCCGCCCGTCCACCAGGCGATCAGGAGCCAGATCGAATGCTTGAGCACGATCTCCGAGATGCGCTCGAGCCTCGTCGGATCGGACGATTTGTCCTTCTTCATCCGCTCGCGCCGGTCGCCTTCGATCAGGCGCTCGACGGCGTAGAACAGGTCGGTCCAGACCGTCTGGGGACAGAGATAGCCGCACCAGATGCGGCCGCCGACCGAGTTCATCAGGAACAGCGCCACCGCGGCGACGATCAACAGGCCCGTGAAGTAGTAGACCTCCTGCGGCCACAGCTCGATGAAAAAGAAGTAGAAGCGGCTGTTGGGCAGATCGATCAGCACCGCCTGGCTCGGAGCGCCGAGACCGCGGTTCCAGCGCACGAAGGGCAGGAAGTAGTAGATGCCGAGGCAGAACGCCATCAGGCCCCATTTGATCCGGCGGAAGGTGCCGGAGACGCTCTGGGGATAGACCTTCTTCCGGGCTGCGTAGAGCGGCCCGTAATCGTCGTCCGATGTGAGGTCGTTCGGGTTCACGGTCTTGTTCATCGTCAAAAGCTTCTCGCAAAGGTGCGATTAAACCTAGACCCGACGCCGCGGCGTCAGTTGATCCAGCGCAAACGGGGGCGTTTTGTTCGCCCGTCTTCCGTCAATGGGCTATTTTCCACCGCCCAGCGAGTGGACGTAGACCGCCATGGCCTTGATGGTGGCCGGATCGAGCCGCCCCTCCCAGGCCGGCATAACGCCGGCGCGGCCTAGGCTGATGGTCTCGATCAGGCTCGCCTCGTCCGAGCCATAGAGCCAGATCTTGTCGGTGAGGTTCGGCGCGCCCATCTCGGGGTTGCCCTTACCGCCATCGCCATGGCAGGCGACGCAATTCTCGGCGAAGATCTTTTCGCCCTTCGCCGCGTCGTAGCCCTTGCGGGTTGGCAAGCCCGATAGCGACCGCACGTAATTGGCGACCGTGACGATCTCGTCCGGCTTCAGCACGCCGTCCTTGCCGAAGGCGAGCATCTGGCCCTCATGCGCCTTGACGTGACCGGAACGCGCGCCGAACTGGATGGTCTGCATGATCTGGTCGAGCGTGCCGCCCCACAGCCAGTCATCGTCGTTCAGGTTCGGATAGCCTTTCGCGCCGGCGCCGCCGCTGCCGTGACACGGCGCGCAATTGTCGCCGAACACCGTCTTGCCCTTGGCGCGGGCGAGCGCCAGCAAGGCCGGATCCTTTTCGATGTCGGCGAGCGAGGCCGCGCCCAGCGCCATCATCTTGTCGCCGCGGATCTTCTCGAGGTTTGCGAGCTCGACTGCGACGTCGGCGCGGGACGAGTATCCGAACATGCCCGTGGTGTTGCTGGAGATCAGCGGCCAGGCCGGATAGACGAGCCAGTAGCCGATCGCCCAGACGATGGTGAGGTAGAAGGTGATTACCCACCAGCGCGGCAGCGGCGTGTTGAGTTCCTTGATGCCGTCCCACTCGTGCCCGGTCGTGGACGTGCCGGTGACGGAATCGATGTCGCTATGATGATCGGTCATGATCTCTCACTCCTCCCGCAACGGCAGGTGTGCCGCTTCGTCGAAAGCGGCCTTGTTGCGAGGCCAAAATGCGTAGGCGATGATCGCGAGAAAGATCGCGATGAAGACCGGCGTCCAGATCGTGGTCACGAGACCGGACGCAAGATTGTCGAGTGTCAGGATGGCTTTCATCGTTGATGCCTTCTCAGCGAAGATTGGCTTTATCGTTGTAGATCTTGAAGTCGACCAGCGTGCCGAGCATCTGCAAATATGCGATCAGCGCGTCCATTTCGGTCGGCGTGCCGGTCTTGCCGTCGAAATTGCGCACGACGGC
Source organism: Bradyrhizobium sp. 76 (assembly GCF_023073025.1). Taxonomy (NCBI): domain Bacteria; kingdom Pseudomonadati; phylum Pseudomonadota; class Alphaproteobacteria; order Hyphomicrobiales; family Nitrobacteraceae; genus Bradyrhizobium; species Bradyrhizobium sp. 76. The sequence goes on along the minus strand of NZ_JADPIS010000039.1, from coordinate 45,247 downwards.
CTTGACGTAGCGCTTGCTGAAGGCATCGCTGCCGGAATTATCCGGATCGGCCTGGGCCTTCACATCGGCGCTGGCGCTCGCGATCTGATCGTCGCTGTAGGGCACCCCGACGGTTCTCAGCGTGCGCATGTGGTCGGCGATCGTGTCGGGATCGACCTCGGTCTGACTGAGGAACGGATAGCCCGGCATCACCGACTGCGGCACGATGGCGCGCGGGTTGGTCAGATGGTTGACGTGCCAGTCGTCGGAATATTTGGCGCCGACGCGGGCAAGATCGGGACCGGTGCGCTTCGAGCCCCACTGGAACGGGTGGTCGAACATGCTCTCGGCGGCGAGCGAGAAGTGGCCGTAGCGCTCGACCTCGTCGCGCAGGGGGCGGATCATCTGCGAGTGGCAGAGATAACAGCCTTCGCGGACGTAGACGTTGCGGCCTGCGAGCTCCAGTGGCGTATAGGGCCGCACCCCGTCGACCGCCTCGATCGTGCTCTTGAGGTAGAACAGCGGCGTGATCTCGACGAGACCGCCGATCGCGATCACCAGCAGGATGCCGACGATCAGGATGATCGAGTTCTTCTCGAAGACTTGATGGCGTGTCCAGAACGACATGGAAAACTCCTCATTCCGCCGGCTGAAGAGCGACGGGCCTCTGGACTTCCGCTTCGCCGACGCGAACCGTCATCCAGAGATTATAGGCCATGATCAGCGCGCCGATCAGGAACAGGGCGCCGCCGGCGGCGCGGATGATGTAGAAGGGATGCATCGCCTCGACGGTCTCGATGAAGGAATATTCAAGGAAGCCGAGCGAGGTGTAGGCGCGCCACATCAGGCCCTGGAGGATGCCGGACACCCACATCGCCGAGATGTAGAGAACGATGCCGAGGGTTGCGATCCAGAAGTGCCAGTTGACGAGCTTCAGGCTGTAGAGTCCCTTGCGATTCCAGACCCACGGCACCAGGCAGTAGAGCGCGCCGAAGGAGACGAAGCCGACCCAGCCGAGCGCGCCGGAATGCACGTGACCGATGGTCCAGTCGGTGTAATGGCTGAGCGAGTTGACGACCTTGATCGACATCATCGGGCCTTCGAACGTCGACATGCCGTAGAAGGCGACGGAGACGACGAGTATGCGCAGCACGGGGTCGGTGCGCAGCTTGTCCCAGGCGCCCGACAGCGTCATCAGGCCGTTGATCATGCCGCCCCAGGAGGGCATCCACAGCATGATCGAGAAGGTCATGCCGAGCGTCTGCGTCCAATCCGGCAGCGCCGTGTAGTGCAGGTGATGCGGACCGGCCCAGATATAGAGGAAGATCAGGGCCCAGAAGTGGATGATCGAGAGACGGTAGGAATAGATCGGCCGCTCGGCGCGCTTCGGGATGAAGTAGTACATGATGGCGAGGAAACCGGCGGTCAGGAAGAAGCCGACCGCGTTATGGCCGTACCACCACTGGAACATGGCGTCCTGGATGCCGCCCCAGGCGACATAGGATTTTGAGCCGAACACCGAGACCGGGAGGGCCGGATTGTTGCCGAGATGCAGGACCGCGATCGTCACGATGAAGGCGAGATAGAACCAGTTCGCGACGAAGATGTGCGGTTCCTTGCGCTTGATGATGGTGGCAAGGAAGACCAGCAGATAGGTGACCCAGACGATGGTCAGCCAGAGATCGGCGTACCATTCCGGCTCCGCATATTCCTTGGACTGGGTGACGCCGAGCAGATAGCCGGTGCCTGCGATCAGGATGAAGAAGTTGTATCCGACGACCACGAACCAGGGCGCGAGATCGCCGGCAAGGCGTACGCGGCAGCTCTTCTGGACGACGTAGAAGGACGTGGCGATCAGCACGTTGCCGCCAAAGGCGAAGATCACCGCCGAGGTGTGCAGAGGACGCAGACGGCCGAAGCTGGTCCAGGGCAGATCGAAGTTCAGCGCCGGCCAGGCCAGTTGCGAGGCGATGATCAGGCCGACGAGGAAGCCCGCGATGCCCCAGAACATCGCCATGAAGGAGGAAAACTTGATCGGGCCCATGTTGTAGTTGGGGCGGCCGTTGATCTCCGCCGGCGGCAGCGCCGCCGCGCGATCGAAGTACCGGTTGATGATGCAGAACACCGCGGCCAGGCTCGCGGCCGCGCTGAGCGCAGCGTGGAAGGCGAAGGGCGCGTCGAGCGCCTTGGCCGAGGCGATTAAGCAGAAGAAGGCGGTGACTGCGAACACGACAGCCAGGCCGCTTTCACCTGACGTCATGGATTTGGAGAGGGCGGGCTGGCTCATGCGGATTCTCTCTGAAAGAACACGCCGCCAGAAACCACATCCGCCCTCGCGGGGAATTGATTGAAATCAAGCTAGCTGGATTTCCGTTGATGTGAGACCGATGCGGATCAGGGAGTAGTATCAATTGCTTGCGCACGGCACGGCGCACACCGCGAAGCATTGCCTCCGGAAAATCACGGAGCTTGAAATCGCGGGATCAGTCCCGCGCGGTGGCCTTGAGCGCCGCGATGACGTCCTCGCGGGCGATGATGCCGACCAGCTTCTGTGCGCCGTCGAGCACGATGATGCTCCTGATGCGATGCTCGACCATGATCTGGAGCACGCGCGTCAGCCTCGTGTCGGGGCTGACATAGATGAACTCGGGCGTCATGACGTCGCCGATCTTGCGGCTCATCAGGTCGGGATAGCGCGGCAGCATCTGGCTCGGCGTGAAGGCGAAACACTTCAGGATGTCGAATTTGGTGACGATGCCGACCACCTGCCCGTCATCCTCGACTGGATAGGAGTTGAAATCGTCGCGCTCGAACATCTCGCTGAGTTCGAGCAGGTCGAGATCGCACTGAGCCGTCCGTACGTTGCGTATCATGTAGCCGCCGACGGTCTGTTCAAGAGACTTGTACACGCGCGTCCTCCTCGATTGGTCTGGGTTCGCCAGCCGTCAGTGCGACAGCAACACGCAGCGGGCCGATTGCGTCATCAGATGATGCGTGGCGCCGCCGAGGATCAGCTCGCGGAAGCGCGAATGATGCGCCTGCGACGATCAAGCCGGCGCCGATGTTATAGGCGATCTTCTCTAATTGCGCGGCGGCGGTTTGGTTTCTCGCGGCTTCCGGGATGCGCGCGATCGCAGCGAGGCCGTGGCGAGCGAGCCATGCGGCAACGTCCGTGACGCGCCCCATCGCGGCCGAGCCGTCGCCAGCGTCTTCCGGAAGCTCGACGATGGTTATGTCCTTCGCGTTGCGCAGCCTCGGCAATGCATCGACAACCGCCCGCCGTGCCTCGGGCGTGTCCTTCCAGACTATGAGCACGCTACGCAGATCGAGCCAGTTGACTCCGTCGGTTACCATCAGGAGCGGCCGGCCAGCCTGCATTACCAGATCCTTCGGGCTTGCAAGCGAAAAGGCATCGGAGAAAGCGGGCTGTATCCGCCGCTGACGACGATGTCGGCGCACCGCACCTGCGCCAGGACAAACCGCCTGGGAAAATCCAGGGCGCTGCGCCATTCCGAGTGTCCGCCGCGCGCCTTCGTCGCGGCGCGGAATTGCGCCTCCAGCTCGGCAAGGCGTTCCTGACGGAAGCCTGCTCCCGATCGATCAGCCCTAGGGCCTCGGCGCCATCTGCGAAATAGAGCGGCGGAGCGAACTGCGCCGCGGCAACGCCGACAATGGTCGCCTCGAACCGCTCGGCGAGTTCGCCCGCGACCTGAAGACGTGCCTCGTTGGGCTGATCGAGCGCCAGGCTGACCACCACGGTCGCATATGTCATCGGGAGCCTCCGGGCAGTACGTTGCTGTGGATATCTAGCCGCGCCGACGCAAGGCAGGATGAGGTAGATCAATTTTCGGCGCCCAGTTGGGAGAAATCCGCCGATCAGACATCCGAACTTGCCTCCGGTCCGGCCTTGGGCGAAATTGCCGCCACGGAACCCCGCCGCGGGAGAATGGGAGCAGTAGCTTGTCGCTGAGCCGCGTAACGCATCCGCCAGAGGACGCTCGCGGCGAGCATTTCGGCGTCCGGATCGAAGGCTTTGGCGTCGGCACCTGGGATCTCGATCTCAGGACGCGCGAGCTGGAGTGGTCGGAAACCGCGAGAATGCTGCTCGGCATCGAACGGAATCAACCGGCGAGCTATGAACTCCTTCTCTCGCGCCTCGGTCCCGCGGACCGCGCGCGCCTGGAGAGCGCGATCGAGCATGTCGTCGACCACGGCGGCGGCTTCGACGTATCCTTCAGAGTTGCCAATGCCTCAGGCCTGGGGCGCTGGATTCGCGCCCGGGCAGGTCTCATCCGGGACGACGCCGGTGCCGCCCGCCATCTCAGCGGCATCTTTCTCGACGTCAACGAGGAGAAACAGGTTGAGGAGGCACTGCGCACCCGCGAGACTCACCTCCAGTCGATCCTCCAGACCATTCCCGATGCAATGATCGTCATCGACGGCCACGGCATCATCCAGCTCTTCAGCACGGCGGCCGAGCGCCTGTTCGGCTGGCCCGAGCAGGAGGCCATCGGCCAGAACGTCAGCATCCTGATGCCTGAGCCCGACTGCACCCGCCACGACGGCTACATCGCGCGCTACCGCACCACCGGAGATCCGCATATCATCGGCATCGGGCGTATCGTGACAGGCAAGCGCCGCGACGGAACCACCTTTCCGATGCATTTGGCGATCGGCGAGATGCAGTCGGGCGCCGAGCCTTATTTCACCGGATTCATCCGCGACCTCACCGAGCATCAACAGACCCAGGCGCGGCTCCAGGAATTGCAGTCCGAGCTCGTCCATGTCTCGCGGCTGACCGCGATGGGCGAGATGGCCTCTGCGCTCGCCCACGAGCTCAACCAGCCGCTGGCGGCGATCAGCAATTATATGAAGGGCTCGCGACGGCTGCTCGCCGGCAGCAGCGACCCGAACACACGGAAGATCGAAAGCGCGCTGGACCGCGCCGCCGAACAGGCGTTGCGCGCCGGCCAGATCATCCGGCGCTTACGCGACTTCGTGTCTCGCGGCGAGTCCGAGAAGCGGGTCGAGAGCCTGTCCAAGCTGATCGAGGAAGCCGGCGCGCTTGGGCTTGCCGGCGCCCGCGAGCAGAACGTGCAGCTCCGCTTCAAGCTCGATCCGGACGCCGATCTCGTCCTCGCCGACCGGGTGCAGATCCAGCAAGTCCTGGTCAATCTGTTTCGCAATGCGCTGGAAGCAATGGCGCAGTCGCCGCGGCGCGAGCTCGTTATTGCCAACAGCCGCATCGCCGATGATGTGATCGAAGTGGAGGTGTCCGACAGCGGGTCCGGCTTCCAGGGCGACGTCATTTCAAACCTGTTTCAGACCTTCTTCACCACCAAGGAGACCGGCATGGGCGTGGGACTGTCCATCAGCCGCTCCATCATCGAGGCTCACGGCGGCCGCATGTGGGCCGAGAGCAACGCATCGGGTGGCGCAACATTCCGCTTCACGCTCCCGGCAGCCGACGAGAACTGATTCATGACAACCAAGGGACATGTCTACGTCATCGACGACGACGAGGCGATGCGGGACTCGCTGAACTTCCTGCTGGATTCCTGCGGCTTCGGCGTCACCCTATTCGACAATGCGCAAGGCTTCCTCGGCGCCCTGCCCGGCCTCGCCTTCGGCTGCGTAGTCTCGGACATCCGCATGCCGGGCGTTGACGGAATCGAGCTTCTCAAGTGCATGAAGGCGCAGCACAGTCCGTTCCCGATCGTGATCATGACCGGTCACGGCGACGTGCCGCTCGCAGTCGAAGCGATGAAGCTTGGTGCGGTCGACTTCCTGGAAAAGCCGTTCGAGGACGACCGCCTCGTCACCATGATCGAGGCCGCGATCCGCCGGGCCGAACCGGTCGCCAAGAGCGAGGCTATCGCGCAGGATATGGCCGCCCGTGTGGCCTCGTTGAGCCCGCGCGAGCACCAGATCATGGAGGGGCTGATCGCAGGTCTCTCCAATAAGCTGATCGCCCGCGAATACGACATCAGCCCGCGCACGATCGAGGTCTACCGGGCCAATGTGATGACCAAGATGCAGGCCAACAGCCTCTCGGAACTGGTCCGGCTGGCGATGCGCGCCGGCATGCTGAAGGATTGAGGCAGGTCAAGGCACTTGTGCGGGCCTGTGATAGCCACGCAGGCATGATCGAGATCGGCTCGCCCCATCAGCGGCCCCCAGGCGCATCGGCAAAGCCCACCGTCTACGTGGTCGACGACGATGCCGCGGTGCTGGGATCCCTGCGCTTCCTGCTGGAAACCGAGGGCTTTGCCGTGCAGACCTTCAGGAGCGCTCCGGCGCTGCTCAATGCGACGACCCCGCCCGGCGCGGACTGCTACGTGATCGACTACAAGATGCCTGACATCAATGGCATCGAGTTGGCCTGGCGGCTGCGCCAATCCGACGCCGACAGGCCCGTGATCCTGATCACCGGCTATCCCGACGGAAATATCTCGGTAAAGGCAGCGGCGGCAGGGATCAAGGACGTGATTTTGAAGCCGCTCCTCGATGAAAACCTGGCGAAATGCATCCGCCACGCCATCCAGGACAGGCGCGGCCACTGACCTACGGGATTCTCCGTAGGTAAACCTCCTTAAGATATCGCTCGAAATTTCCGGATCGCGCGATCCCGCGTACCAATGCACCATCACAACGGAGATGGCGCAGATGCTGACCCAGACGCTCAAGACCCAGGCGATTAAGACCCAAATCGGCGGTAAGATCGCTCCCGCGCGTTCCGTGTCCGAACAGTTCGGCGCGATCGCCGGACATGCCGGCCTCGTTGCCACCGAGTTCTCCTATCGCAAGGACGAGGAGATCTATGGCGAGGACGAGCCCGCCGAATATGTCTATCAGGTCGTCTCCGGCGCGGTGCGCAGCTACAAGCTGCTCTCCGACGGCCGCCGTCAGATCGGCGCGTTCCATCTTCCCGGTGACGTGTTCGGCCTCGAACCCGGCCAGACGCATCGCCTTGCGGCCGAAGCGATTATCGCCACCAGCATACGCCTCGTGGAGCGAGCCAGCCTCGAAAGGTCCGCCAGCACCGACGTACAGGTCGCGCGCAAGCTCTGGGTCATGACGGCGGGCGAGCTGCGTCACGCCGAAGATCACATGTTGCTGCTGGGGCGCAAGACGGCGATGGAGCGTGTTGCAACCTTCCTGCTCGAAATGGATCGCCGCCTCGCCGTCGCCGGCATGATGGCACTGCCGATGTGTCGGCGCGATATCGGCGACTATCTCGGCCTCACGCTCGAGACCGTGTCGCGCGCGCTCTCGCAGCTTCACGCAAAGCGCATACTCGGCTTCTCCGGCGCCCGCCAGATCGTACTGCACAACCGCCAGCGCCTGCACAATCTCGATGCCTGATCGCTTTCACCCGGCCGCGTTTCTCCTCTCCGACTTGGCCCGCCGAACGCATTTCGGCGGGCCTTTCTTGCCGCAATCAAGCCGCGGGCTGCGTGTCCGGCCAAGAGGATCAGAGTTGCCAAAACGTGTGCCAACTGCTGCGGCGGAGTTGAAGCCCCAAACGACCAAACCGGTTCGACCTCTCCCATGAGGTTGTGGCCTAGCAGCCGGCCTGACGTTACGGTGCGCGCAGGCGAATGCGGCGCTGGATGTTGACGTCCTCTAGATCATCCTGATTTTCGCGGTACCGGCCTGCTGGCAGCTCTCGCACCAGTGACGCTGGTCTGGATCTCAGTCCGGGTCCTTCAATGCCGAATCCTGAAGACAGCTTTGTCGAGCCCGCCGCAATCTCCCCCATGAGGCCGACTGGACGAGAGATGGGACCCTCGGCTTGGACCGACTTTCCGCCGCAAGACGCTGCGGGCGTCCGATCAAGTAGCCTTGCATCTCATCGCAGCCCTCCTGGACAAGGAGCAACATTTGGACCTTCGTTTCGATCCCTTCAGCAAGCACCGGCACGCCAAGACCCTGAGCGAGCCGATAACAGCGCGAACGATGGCCAACGATCGCTCGTTCTGTCCAAGCGAGCCAACGAATGCCCGATAGATCTTGATCCAGTCGAGAGGGAAGGCCTCGATGGTAGGACAACGAGGAATACCCGGTCCCGAAGTCGTCCAGCGCGATCAGGATGCCGAGGCTCTTGAGCAATTGCATCGTCTTCTTCGCGCGCAAGACATCCTCGATCAGCACGCCTTCGGTGATCTCGGGCTCGAGGCCGGCCAGCGACAGCCCGCTTTTGCCCAGCGCCTTGCGGACTTGCGCATCGAGGTTCTCCCTGCGGATTGCGCGGCCGAAACGTTGACGGCGATCCTCAAGAGTCGGTTCCACGACGCGGCCTCACGGCAAGCCTCCATCAGCACCCGGTCGTCAATCTGGGCAACCGACCAGCCTCAGAGCGCCGCTCACGCCGCTTAAGCGCGATCAGCCTACCGCCAAAAAGGCCTTGCCGGGGCCCTCGGATCGGGCACTGTGGCCCTGCCGGCAATCGTCAAAACACCCAGAAGCCCGCAAGGCAACCCCGGTGAACTTACCGAGACAACAGGTCTCCACGAGGTCCTAACCGGTTCTGCACGATATGACCAGTGTTGAATGTCGCTCGCAACCGAGACTAACCTGGAATCTGCACCGGCAGTGCGGAATAACCGTGCCCAAAATTGGATTGAACTCGCTCCGGTTCGCTCGCCGACCACCGTTACCTCCAGAGATCGCTTCAGCATCTCCTGCCACAGGGATTTTCAGCTGCAGCTCTGCAAGATGCCTACCCACGCAACGATGAATCCCAAAGCCAAAAGAGAGATGCTGCCGTACATTTTCCCGATCGATGATGAAGCTGTTGGGGCTAGCAATAACCTCGTCGTCTCGGTTGCCAGAGATGTACCACATCACAACTTTATCGCCTCGCCTGATTTTCTTGTGCCCTATCGTGAAATCGTCCACAGCGGTCCGGCGCATATGCGCGCTAGGCGTTTGGTATCGTATAATCTCGGATACCGCCCCGGGCACTAGCGAAGCATCATCGCGGAGTTTTCGCAGTTGGGACGGATTTTGACTCATGAACAAGACGCCCCGGTAATTGAGTTGCGCGTAGTATCGTTACCTCCAGCAATCAGCAGAATGAGGTTGCCCAGGAATTCACATGGCTCCATGTTTCGGGTCGCCGGTGAATGCGCTATCATAGAGATTAGGTCAGCGCGCGGCTCGGATTTTTCCCGTTCGCTCCAAAGCCGTGTGAAATAGTCCAAGCACTCGGACAGCACCGCCTTTCGCTTTTCCCAGCTGTCGATCTGGTGGCCCATTTGTGGACTCAAGGCGGCTACGTCCGACCAGTAGGTCAGCAGCCGTCGATCTTGAAATGGAAAGTCGAACAGCGTGGCCAGCATTTGGTCGTCAACTCGATGGAGACTCTATCGACCCAGTTGAAGGTATCATTGCGCGGCAAACCGTCCAATATCTTCTGAACCCGCAAGCGGATCAAGCCTTCAAGCTTCGCCAGGTTCTCCGATGCCGCGATCGGACTGACAGTCTTACGCTGCTGAGCATGGACAGGAGGACTCATCTTAATAAAACTGGGAGTCCAATACTTCTGCGGCGGGTCCACAATTGTGACGCTTCGCTCTGACGAGGAAATTGTGTGATTTGAATCCACGCCTACGATGTCGCGGTATTTTGTTATCGACCAATATGGACCGTACGGGCTGCCTTCGCAATAATGGACGGGATCTTCCCTTCGCAGCCGCTCGAAACAAGTCCAAACGGTATCACCTTAAAAACGCTTGGGCTCGCTTACATCAAGGTGGCTCAGCGAGATGTCAGCCTCCTCGCAAGCGTTCTCTGCCGATAAGGCTGTCATGATTGTCTCGCGGACATTGGCGTGAAATTTTGAAAGATCGGCTCATGCGCTATTTTGCACTCGCATGGAAGCTCGGTCGAAACACAACGAGCTGGGCCGTACAGTAACAATGTGTGACGCATGTCCATGGCTCGGCTTCGCGAGAGCTCTCTGAAATTATCTTACGGCCGAAGTTACTTGGGAACTTGGTTCGGCCCCCGTCGATAAAGAATAGTGGAAAGGCGAGCGAAGCTCCCCTATCAAGATTGGGGAGGCGCGCGAACTCGCTTTTGTGGTAGTCAACATCAGGACGCAAGCACTCGCCGCGATGGCACCCAGCGGCACGCCCGGTTGCCACTCGACTACTTATATTGCGCGAGCAGGTGGGACCCTAATCACGGTAGGGACTAACAAGAGAGCGCGGTGTGCCAAGGACACTCGTTTTTCCTTACTCGCGATGCGGGCTTTCGTAGAATGAATGAACAGGAGACCAAACCGGCGATCGTGCGCGAGCCGGACGAAGAGTAAACTAACCTGACGTCACAACTGGCACTAAAGTATCGTCCATGCGCTGGAATAGAAGAGAATTGGCACAGCTGGAAAAGCTCTGGGCCGCGGGACAGAGTGCCGCGCAGATCGCGCGTCATCTCGAGTGCAGTCGCAACGCAGTTTGCGGCAGGCTAGCTCGGTTGGCCTCACTCGAGGTCACAAGCCACCAACAGCAAAACCCAAGATTAGACCCGCCCCGAAGCGAGGGCCGACGGCGATGGCGGCTGGTCGCGATTGCGTCGGAAAGAAGCTGTCGCAAAAGGCGCTAGATAGCCAGCCTCAGGAAATGAGCAAGCGGCAGCTTTACGCGATGCTAGCTGAGGCAGTCAGGAATCCCGCGTAGAACTATCAGGCGCACCGCGATCTCCCGGGCTATGCGCCGTACTTGGTCCATTCGGACGATTTGCTTGTTGGTTTACGCGCTTTGTGGCTATGGGACGAACAGTGGCGTCGAGTAGAATGTTCGCGGCGGAGGCTCGATCGTAGGTCGATTCATCCAATCTCAAGAGGCTGGATGCACTGAATTTGAAGAATGCGTTCTGGTTCTTGAGCCTCAGTTTCGGCTATGCGTCTTCGGGGAAGCGCCGACGTCCTGGTTTGCGCCGGTGTTTGGAAGTTTCTGCACACGCCGTGCCCGACGATGTACACGAGCTCGGGTGAAGCCGCTTGACCGTGAGCCTGTCCGGATGGAACCTCCGACAGGTACCGCCCCGGCGTCGGTGACAAGCTCAGCCTTGGAGCAACTTCACGGACCGCCGAGCTCTCGATATATTGTCTGACGTCGGTCAAAAAAAATAAACCCCTGCAGTGCCCAGACACACGAAGGCGACCACCACCCACCATAGATGCCTTGACGATCTGTGCAAAACCGGTGGCAAGTCTGAAACGGCTGTTCAATTGCATCGATCACGTCTCGCTCGCCTACCCGGTCATTACTTTTTCCATACCAACTCGAGAACACACTCACGCCAACAGCCGTGGCGCCGCGCGACACCGACGATCCGCGCATTGGTGAAGTTCGACTACGTACCGGGATGTCCCCGAGCCGGCGCAGGATCCCTGGGTGGATGGGGAATACGCCAGGCAGAAGTCAACTACCAAACCTGGTCAGTTGATGAAGATTGCGAGGCGATGTATCAATTTTGTTCGATGAACCTCGCAAGAGTCAGGTCGTGGAGCAGTTCGAGCTCTAGCAGCGTCAACGGCCCCGGTGGATGTCTCGTTGGCGAACGTCGGAGATTAGCGAAGCGGAGTTGAATCTGGGGCTCCGCCGTGGCCGTGTTGATTCGAGTATCTCGCCTGCAGCAGTTGTTCTCTGTCTTCGAGAGGAACGGCTTGCTATCCCACACCGCGTTTCGTCAGCAGATCGGCCGTCACGCAAGCTTCCAATTGTCTAGCGACATTCCGGATTACTATCGGCAAAACGGAATGCAAAAGACTTCGCTTGCGACCACAAACTTCGTAAACATAGGATAACAATCGTTGCAGACCTCGGTCCTGGAAAAGTATTGCGATGCTCGCCTTCCTTGGTACACCATCTATCCAACTGTAGCCCAGTTCTCCACGGTGGTCGGCGCCGAAGCCTCTGAGAAATGGCTGCAGCGCCTGCCGGTTAATGAGTCCGTGTCGCTCTATTTCCACGTTCCGTTCTGTCGATCGATTTGCTGGTATTGCGGCTTCGCTCGAAGCATCACTCGCCGGGATTCACCCATCCTAGAATATTTGGCGGTTCTTCGTAAGGAGATCGAGTTGGTCGCGGCGCAGGTGCCGCAACGGCTGCCTGTGAGCGACGTGCACTTCGGCGGTGGAACGCCGACCCTCATCGAGCCCGCGCAGTTCGGGGTACTGATGGAACTTCTGCGCCGCCGCTTTGCGGTTTCGAAAACGGCCGCCATCGCTGTTGAGATCGACCCGCGCACGTTCACGCTCGCCACATCCGAAGCGTTAGCGGCTGCCGGCGTGAACCGCGCGAGCCTGGGCGTCCAGAGCTTCGATCCAATTGTTCAAAAGGCCATTAACCGCGTTCAGAGTGAGGCACAAACGGAGCGCGCTGTCGAAATGCTGCGGCAGCATGGAGTAATCCGCATCAACTTCGACCTCATCTACGGTCTGCCAAATCAGACGGTGCAGTCCTGCGTTCAGACCGCGACTACGGCGGTGGCCATGCGACCAGACCGGCTTGCGGTATTCGGCTACGCGCACGTTCCTTCCTTTAAGAAGAATCAGCGCCTGATCGACGAGGCAACGCTGCCAGACAGCCCTGCCCGTGCAGAACAGGCCGCGGCGATGGCCAATACACTGCTTGCTGCGGGCTACCGCCAAATCGGACTCGACCATTTCGCCTTGCCGGACGATGAGCTCGCGCTGACTCAGAAAGCCGGTCGCCTGCGGCGGAACTCACTGGGTTACTCGGCCGACACCTGCCATAAAGTCATCGGCTTCGGCCCGTCGGCGATCGGCCGCCTTGGCGACGGTTACGTCCAGAACGAAGTTGCAGCGGGTTCTTACAGCGGCCAAATCAAAGCCGGCCGTCTGGCGACGGCAAAGGGTTACTCTCTCAGCCTCGAAGACCACGTCCGGGCCGCAATCATCGAGCGGCTGATGTGCGATTTCGAGGTCGACGTGCCGGCAATTTGCATTACTCATGGATTTGACCCGGTCCCGTTCCTCGGTTCACCCCGCTTGGCAATGCTCGTCGAGGATGGGATCGTGGAGGTGGAAAAGGGATTCATCCGCGTGAGGCAGGAGCATCGTTTTCTAGCTCGCGCTGTGGCGGCCGCATTCGATGCTTATCTTGGCGCGCCGCTCTGTTAAGACCAGCCAACGAGCGCTAATCGTATGAACGCATTACGTTCCGTCACGCGCCCAGAAGCCCGGGTAACGAATTTCGCTCACCTGGTGCACTCACGTACAGCGCCAAATTCATAAAGGACTCCGTGTGCAGCTGCGCGACGAGAGCCGACCCGGCCCTAGCCGCGAAGAGCAGCTAGGCGAGTTGGCTGCCGGGAATTGGACGTTCCCGACTGCAACGCTGTCCGCTCAAACGGCGCGACCGACAAAGTTCATCACATCACCACCATTGCCCGTGTGGCCGCGGACCTCGACCGGGACGACGACTGGCTGCGGGACGTCGCCAACAAAATGGCGATCGAGGACGGCTTCATCTGGGTCTACCGCGTCGGAGAAGATGAGATCTAGGCGTTCAGCGACTTCGGTATCGAAAACCTGATCGAGTTCGTCCGGATGTACGAAGATATCTCGACCTGGCTCAAGCGCTGGCAGCCCGGGATACCGCAATCAGCCTGCGGTCTACGCTGGATACGAACTCCCAGCAAAGAGGAGCGCTTCGTGGATGCACGACGGATCGTATTGATGTGCATGCTCGCCGCTCGACCGGGATCGCTACGGACCGCCGCGTGCAATCCAGAGCAGCAACTGGTCGACGCGATGAGCTAGACCAAAGAGCACAAAAGGACCAGCGCCGGCGCGACACGCGCGCAACCGGGATCGAAGCGACCTTCCCGACTTGCCCCCTCGATGCTGCCATACCGGAGTTCGTCCCTGACGCCGGGACGGTCCGCGCCGAGCGGCACGATACCTACGATTCGCACAGCGACGGCCGACGTCCCGCGCCCGGTCAACTACCAGACCTAGCAATTGATGGAGATGACGGACACATGCCAGTCAGTGCCGGTGAAACTCGCTCGGGCCACATCAAGGAAGAAGTCGCGATGCGATATAGTTCCGGCAAATCCAATGGAGCTGATGGATGTTCTGTCTGGTCCCGCAGCTATCAAAACGCCTCCAATCGCGCTCTCCATCTTCCCATGAGAGCCAATCAAGGCCTTGTGCCGGCCTCAGCGAGCTTACGGGCGTCAAAAGATGTTAGCCCCTTCTGCTCGCCTGTGCTTCATCCCATGGACCGAGCTGCGGGCGGCGTTTCTCGGGTCCGGCGTGTTGTTATGCGAGCTCAACTACTGGGCGGCTCTCTGTTGAAGAACATTGCTTTTCGTCGTGGCAGCGGATTTGTCGTGAGAATCCCTCGGCTCCGTGCGCCGGCCGCCAATCCTAGCGAACGCTCACATCGAGCAGGCCACTCTCCGTGTCGACATGGTGCAGCAGATGCTTGCATTCGATTAGCGATCGAGCGGCTGGGTTGTGTCGCGCTGGGTACCACCACGTTGGTCAAGCTGCGCCAGCAGGGTGATAGCGCGGAAGGCTGAGCGGGTCTCGTTGGCATAGAGATGCCGCCTGGCCTCAAGCGTCACCTAGACCGCCGAGCACAAGGATCGCGAACCGCTCTAGGCCGTCAGGTGGAAGTGCACTTTATTCAAATCGACGGACGTGGAAATCACTATGCATCGTTGCGGTATAGCGCCAGTATCCATGCGGGCATACTCGGCTGGCGTAGTTGCTTTCATCTCTCGACCAAGTGCGAAGCCAAGAGGGCGTATTCTCCTTTCCCTGATAGCTAGTCTTGCCGGCAGTTCGGCGGCGGCAGAAGGTGGTGATAACTCTGGCCCTAGAAGTCACAGCCCCGATGAGCTCGCTGAGGCAAGAAGCCAAACAATCGCGAATCCGGCTGTAACCTTCCGAAGCGCCCGGCCCAAAGCAGCGGCGCGCCTTTCTGGGAACTCGCTGCCAAAAGCAGCTATGTCTAGTACAACGCCCGACAGTGAGGTGGACACCGCCAAGAGCAGAAGTCAAAAGCAGATTGACCGATTCGCAAAATTCGAGAAGCTCCGCGAAAAAGGTGCGGCGTTCACTGGGCCTGGTCCTGCGGACACGATAGGTCAGGATACAGCTTCTGTCAGATCCGAGCTTTCGGATTTCGGGATTGGATTCGCTGGCTGGACCCTAAACACGTTTGTCAACAATCAAGTCGGTAATGCCACCAGAAGCACCATCGCCAATCAACAATATGTCGGCCAGAATCCGACATTTAGTACGGTCAACTCTATGATCGTGACCTATGACCTCGCTCGGTTTGGAATTCCAGACGGTCAGATCGTCGTGGGATCCGAGCATCAATATTGGACATGGAAGAGCGCCGGGCCAGACCGACTGGGAATCAGTGCAGTTTCCTACTATCAAACGTTGTTCGAAAGGAAGATCGAACTCAAAGTGGGTTACCTCAGGAACCAACATGAGTTTGCGGGTGCCGGAGAAAAAGTTTTTGGACCGTCGTCGAAGATGCTGTTCCAAGCAGGCATGAGCAACAATTGGGCGCCAACGCCGGCTCTTAATCTGAAGTACAATTTTGACGATCGCTTATATAACAAGCTCTCAATCCAGCGCTCGCTTAGTCCAGCCGGTCAATATACGCATGTAAGCGAAAATCCCACTGGCTTGAACTGGAGCACGCGCGACGCGGGCATTCTTTTGCTTGATGAAGTTTGCTATAAGAACAAGCCTACTCCCGGCGTACCCGAGACTTGGCTGCGGGCTGGCGTGGGCTTTAACAACAGCAGCTACACGGACCTACAGCATCCGACGCAACCGACGGCCAAGGCGAACAGCGTCTACTATGTAGCTGCGGATAGGCAATTCTGGCAGTCTGCCGTCCATGGCTCGGCATCTCGCGGAATCTATGGCGGGTTCTCTGTGATGTACGCTCCGCCTGACCTAAATAGGGCTAGTCAGTACTACGAGCTTCGCCTGTATGCGAAGGGCCTGTTTGACAGCCGGCCCACTGATCAGATGAGTCTTGTTGTCAACAACACCATCTGGAGCCATTTCGCGGTGGACGCTGCATTGGCGAAAGAGCAGCTGGCGCACCGGGACAGCACAGCAATTTCGGGACTGTATACGGCGCATCTGGCGCCCGGGATATATACAACCGTAGGACTGACGTACATCAATCACCCGACAAGCATTACCTACACGCCGCAAACAGGACACGCCCTGAATATCTTGGTATCTACGTCGGTATTCTTCTAGGCTCTGAGGACTGCGCGGAGCGGCATGTAGTCGATGTCCCACTCGCCCTTTTCAACGGTATGGGCCACCCATCACGGCGATTTTGGTATCCGCTTTGCTCCTGACGCGAAGCCGGGTACCGCGTAAATTGAGCCTTGATATCCAACGTAGCATGCTGTTGGGAATGGTAGGTTAGAGCCTTTGCTGCTTCGGTCTACGAGCGATAGGCCGACGTCGTACTTGCGCAAGAGCTATACCCTCCGGCCGCGGAATGATCTCCCATGCTCATTTGTTCAATCGAGTGCAGAGCTTGCGGCAGCGACATTGCTTTCGGATGATTGCTGGTGCAGCTCGTCAGAATCGCGCCCGAGCTCGTACTCTGCCATGACAGGCCGAAATCGTGCCCTCGGAGCTTAGTTCACGCCGAAGAGGTGTGGTAAGCGGAACCGCGACACAGATGCCAAAGCTACCCAACTACGGCAATCGCTATATCTGTCCGACGGTCGTGGCGCTGGCCGAAAGGCAATGCGCGAGCTCGGCGGACACGTGCCCCCCTTCGGCGGCAAATCGACCGGACGCGGCCGGATGACTTGCGCCACTCGAATGCTGACTCATTTTCGTCGGTCGAGACGAGCTTTAGCATCTTACTCCAGCAAGGAGGTCGCCTCCCGAGTCTGCGGCGCGTTAGCCCTCCCATCCAATTGTGCGTGGCGTTCTGCTGGGTTCACTTCTCTTCTCAAACATCTATTCGCGCGAACATGCGATAAGAGCAGTGCATGATCGGTGAATTTTGCCGAGCCTTGCTAGGCAACCTTCGTGGACGGGTGCTTCGTCGTCTTGAGGCGCGTTACACTGCTTCGACCGTCGACGCTGACGGGCGCGTCACCATCGATTGTGGCACGATGAACGACGCGATGCTGGTCACCGTAATCGTTGACCGCATAATGCTGCGTTGCGCGGTTATCCCAGATCGCGACATCGCCTTCTTTCCAGCTCCAACGTACGGTGTTTTCGGGTGCCGTGATATGAGACTGGAATAGATCAAACAGCTTCTGACCGTCGCGTTTTGGGATACCAATAAACCTTTGCACCAGATCGCCGAGCACCAGGGCGCGCTCGCTGGTCTCGGGATGTACACGGACCACCGGGTGCTCCGTCTCATAGATCGTTTTGGTAAAGACCTCATCAAAATGCTTCTGGTCGATTTCGCGAACACGGCAGGTCCCAGCGTAGTCGAAGGCGTTGCTGTGAACGGTCCAGAGTTCGTCGGCAAGCCGTTGGAGCGGCCGCGGCAGATCCAGATAGGCGGCCACAGCGTTCGACCAAATCGTATCGCCACCGGACGATGGGACCACAATGGCTCGCAGCACCGCAAGTCTAGGATACGCCGCGAGAAAGGTTCCATCGGCGTGCCATACATCGGCCCGGCTACCTCCGCGCGCGGAATCAAGCTCGATGATCGAGGCCGTTCCATTGACCGTACCGAGTGTCGGATGCGGCACCAGCCTTCCCAAACAAGCAGCAAATCGCTCCTGCTCCGCGTCATCAAGATGCCCCTGATCGCGGAAGAAGATCACCTTGTGTTCGAGCAGCAAGCTGGTGATCTCAGCGATGGTTTGGCTCGGTAAATCACCCGAGAGCTTAATATTTCCGATTTCAACACCGATGCGCGCTGCGCGCTTGACGACGTCGGTCAGTGGAATGACCCTCTCGGTCGAAGCCGTTTGTTTCATTGCGAATATTTCCAAGCTTTGCGGATTCTTCAAGCGGACTAGGGCGCGTGTGACTAGGTTTCGTAGGCGAGCCTCGCGCTACGGGTACTCTCGAGCAAGCACCATGCCAGTTGGAAAACGGAGCTGTGAACGTCCCTCAGGTACGGGACCGGGTTTGAGTCGAACAGTTTGCCAGGAACTCGATGCCACCCCCCACCCTCTTTCCAACCCACCCGGGCCGGCCGCGAAAGGTATAGGGCGCATAGTCGATAGAAAATGTACCGCTCGGCACTCGAAGAGAAAGGCCATACGGTCCTCGTGCAACGTCGGGCAGCCAGCCTTGCGCGCTGTTCTCGTCCAGTATGCGCACTCCGCTTAACAGTTTGCGGCAATCGGCCAGTCTCGAGCCGCCTCTGCGAACGGACCATCACCGGCTCTCAAGGTGTCCGGGACCTGCCTTGGCCGTGATCACTGCCGAAACAGCATCGGCTGGAAATGGAAGAGGAATAGATGACCCTGGAAGAGCTCCAAACGATTGAACTACGGCTTCATCCAGGCGAAAGCCATTGATCCGCGGCACTGGGCTCGCGATGTTCTCGATGCACCGACGTCCGAGCACGGTAAGGCAGATGTTCTGCACGGTCCGGCTGGATTTGCCCAACAAGCCAAAGATATGTCCACTACCAGTCTTTACAGGTGTTTCAATGTTGTCAAAGTAGTTGCCCTCGATCAGCACTTGCACAGATGGTCCAGCATCCACTGCATGGAAGAATCCGCCGCTCTGTTGCGCATTCGTGTTGTGGAAGTAATTGTTGAGGAGATGAATAATAGCCTGGGCACCGTCAATGTGCGGCGCCCGCCCTGAGATCTCATGGAAATAGTTATTTGCGATGGTGATCGTCTGCGGGACACCAAGAAAAAGGAGATTCCAATAGTGCTCCCCGTTACAATAGGAGGAATAGGTATCGCTGCCATCGAAGTCGTTCCAGGAAATCGTAATATTCGTCGTAGGGCCAAGGCCGCCGGCAATCATCTGCCGCCCGATATTATGAAACCGGTTGTGATCGATCCAAACCAGGTCGGCTCGTGCAATTGCAATAGCATCGCCGGCAAATATCATGCCTTGATTGATATCACTGATGGTCAGGTTGCGAATAACGACGTTGCTGACCCCATTTAGGCGCAGCCCCTTCCCTTTGATTGTCGCGCTCGGGCCAACGCCGATCACCGTCTTGTTTGAGCCAATCTCCAGCGGGTGCTTGCCGGCCCTGTCGAAGCCGACCAATGTCTTCTCCTTGCCGTCGCAATGCGCATCGTTGCCATCTATAAGGAGAAGGGACTCACTTTTATACGGTGCCGAACAAGCACGGCCGTATTGGCAACCCTGCCCCTCGCCTTGCCCTTCCGTACCGGTAAAGTCTATGGTTCCGGCTACCTGAATCTCGCGCGGACTATTGTCATTGCAGCGCCCGAGGCTGTACGAACGACACAACTCATACTTCAGAGCTTTGGTTGATCTGACCTGAACTACCTCGCCTCCAAGGCCGCCCGTCGCTGCAGAGCCAAAGCCATTGAGGGCTTCCGATCGCACATAGTTCGATCCGAGCACGGAAGAGACGCCGACGACGACAGCAAGTCCACCGAGCACGCGCAACGACCGTTTGATGTGCTTCATCGTGTCCCTCATAGGCATGTGCTCTCTTTTACCCGGAAAACCCGCACGAGGACTTGAACTCTCGAACTCAAATGCTGAACTGGAATAGGCCATCAGCATCCGGCGTTAACGCCATCAGATCGTCCTCAATAAGGCAGGATCGGAATATCGGAACCATGCTACGCAACAGGTGCAGCCGCACGCTCCGCACCAGCTGTGATGGATCTGGGTAGCCATTGAGCCAATCACGGCCGATGAGAGCAGCGGTCGACCTTCGAGAGCCCCGTCAGAGGAATACTGTGGGGTGCAACACGTCTGGCCTAGGAGTTTAGTCCCAAGTTTTGATGGTGCATTCTTATCGCACGATTCGAAGGATGCGCTATGGGACAAGTTTTACACGGCTGCGCCACGACGACGGAGGCGGTCCGTCGAGCAATACAAAATAGTCAAGAGAGCCTGAGAGTGCTCGCCAAGCGCTATGGGATCAACCAGAAGACTGTCGCGAAGTGGAGGGAGCGCGAGACCGTCGCCGATCTCCCGACAGGCCCCAAAGAAGCCAAATCGACCGTGCTTTCCATCGAGGAGGAGGCGATCATCGTCGCTTTCCGGCGGCATACGCTATTGCCGCTCGACGATTGCCTCTATGCGCTCCAGCCGACCATCCCGCATCTGACGCGATCATCCCTGCATCGCTGTCTCCAGCGCCACGGGATCAGCCGATTGCCGGAGGTCGGAGGCAGCAAGCCTCCGAAGAAAAAATTAGAGGCTTATCCGATCGGCTATTTCCACATCGACATTGCTGAGCTCCAGACCGCTGAAGGCAAGCTCTACCTCTATGTCGCTATCGATCGCACCAGCAAAGTCGCCTTCGTGCAACTGGTCAGGAAGACGGGAAGGACCTCGGCCTCGACCTTCCTCGAAGCTCTGATCGCGGCTGTCCCCTACAAGATCCACACGGTTCTCACCGACAATGGGATCCAGTTCACTTTCCCCCCGCGCTACGCGGACGGCCCCACGGCAAGAGAGCTGGCTCCGCAAATTCGGACAGTAGCT
This sequence comes from Bradyrhizobium sp. 76, assembly GCF_023073025.1. Lineage (NCBI taxonomy): Bacteria > Pseudomonadati > Pseudomonadota > Alphaproteobacteria > Hyphomicrobiales > Nitrobacteraceae > Bradyrhizobium > Bradyrhizobium sp. 76. The sequence goes on along the minus strand of NZ_JADPIS010000039.1, from coordinate 24,588 downwards.
TGAGTGGATTTTCTGCCTGACAGCGGCGAGGATTCTTGCCGCGAATCAGGAGCGAAGATGACGAAGAAGAGCCGCCGGACGCATTCTCCGGCATTCAAGGCGAAGGTTGCTTTGGCTGCGGTCAAAGGCGACAAGACGCTGGCGGAGCTGGCGCAACTGGTTGATGTTCATCCGAACCAGATCACGATCTGGAAAAACCAGCTCCTGGAAGGCGCCGCCGGCGTGTTTGGGCATGACAAGGCATCGGCCGAGACGCCGGTCGATTTGAAGGCGTTACATGCCAAGATCAGCGAGCTGGCGTTGGAAAACGATTTTTTGTCCGGCGCGCTCACCAAGGCGGGCCTGCTGAGCGCAAAGCGATGATCGACCGCGGTCATGATCTTTCTATCGTGCGCCAGGCGAAGGTCCTGAAGCTGGCTCGCAGCACGGTCTACTATGAACCTCGGCCAGTTTCGGCCGAGGACCTTGCCTTGATGCGTCGGCTCGATGAGCTGCATCTCGATTATCCCTTCGCGGGAGCGCGTATGCTGCGATCGTTGCTGCGGCGGGAGGGCGTATACGCCGGTCGCCGCCACATCGCGACGCTGATGAAGCGCATGGGGATCGAGGCGGTCTATCGTCGCCCGAACACGAGCAAGCCGGCACCGGGTCACAAGATCTACCCGTACCTGTTGCGCGGATTGAAGATCGAGGGGCCCGACCAGGCGTGGGCAATGGACATCACCTACATTCCGATGCGGCGTGGCTTCGTCTATCTCGCGGCGGTCGTCGATGTGTTCAGCCGACGGGTCCTGGCCCATCGCGCCTCGATCACAATGGAGGCGGCCTTCTGCGTCGAAGCGGTCCAGGAGGCGTTGGCGAAGCACGGCAGGCCCGAGATTTTCAACACGGACCAGGGCAGCCAGGTTCACCCGCCTCGAGTTCACCGATGTGCTGCTGGACGCGAAGATCGCCATCAGCATGGACGGCAAGGGCGCCTGGCGCGACAACGTGTTTGTCGAGCGGCTCTGGCGCACGGTCAAATACGAAGAAGTTTATCTCCGCGCCTACGACAGCGTGTCCGAGGCGCGAGCGTCAATTGCCAAGTATCTGGCCTTCTACAATCAGGGAGGCCCTCACTCGAGCCTTGACGGGCGCACGCCCGACGAGGCTTACTTCGGCACGCAAGCTATGGTGATGGTCGCATGACCGTCGCCGACGATTTTGTCGTCGCTCTGGTCGGGCTACGCCCTCCCGACGCAACGACAAAATCGTAAGGCCCCGCGTTCAGCATAACCCGGCAGGAATCCACTTAAATCCCGCGGGGCGCTGTCCAAACAACCGGGGTCAGCTCTGTCCGCCGCGTCACCAAGACCATCCATCCGCCGCGAGATGAAGCGCCGCGCCGCGGTCGAGCCGGTGATCGGTCACCTCAAGGCCGAACACCGCATGAGCCGCAACCACCTCAAGGGCCGCGCCCGCGACCGAATCAACCCCGTCCTTGCCGCCGCCGGCTTCAACTTCCACCTTTTGCTGCGCTGGTTCGAACGGCTTTTGCGGCCCTGATGCAGAGGCTCCGGTGCATCATCCGCCAGCCGCACTACGCTTGAACCAGCGCGTTGCGGGAAACTTCACGGACGACATCCTACGCCGCATCAGCGCTTTACGCCACGCTCGCCAACCTCTCAGCACGCCGGCGAATAAGACGGGCTAGCTCCGGCTCCGCTCTCGTTGTGAGACACCATCATGCTCTGCGAACGGGCCGATTGCAGACCTTCAATCGGGGCGAAGTTGCACTTCAACCCCTTCAACCAGCTGCGCGCGCTATTCAGTTGAAGCCGACATCAGCCCCTTAGTCGGTTTTGCAATGCCTGCCGGTCGACGACGAGGTTGAGGAGGTTCAGATCTGCCTGCCGTCTTCCCGCGAGCCGTCTGACCAGCTCCCGGGTACCATCGACCACAAAGACACCGCAATCATAGCCGTTCCTCTGCTCGCGTATGAGGGCATCTCGCAAATCGGCTCCCACCCGCGCTGCGAGCGTTTCTGCAGGTCCGGCATTGTATGGCTCTAAGGAGTCGTAGTGATAGGCAACCGGCCTGTCGCGATCGCGGCGATCTACCAGCAGAAACGACCAATGGGAGCCGCGGTCAAGGAGGTCCGTAGCGCTCGCATCACTCACCGGCAAGAACAGGAAGTCGGCCGTATCGTTGCCATTCAGATCGTTGACAATGCGATGGAATGCGTTCAGGGCGTCGCCCTCCGTACCATGGCCCACCTGAAAGGCGATGAGAGGATCGACGAACCGGGTCCGGGCGGCGAGGTTTGGATTGCTTTGCCGCAACTCCTGCGACAGGAGCTCGTAGTCCCGCTGGATATGCGCGTCACCCAGCCATTCCCTGGCTCCGAGCACCCGTCCGCTGCGGTCGCCGGCAGAGGCACTCGCCGTCGAAGCGCCGATCCGGGCATCAGGAACCGAGGATGGGCCAGGGTGATGGATCAGTTGGGCGTCGCGGCGTCCTCGCGGCCCCAATGCGATGGAGTAGGTCTCACCGTTGATAGAGACCGGCTGGGGAGCCATTCGCGAACTCGGCAACAGCATTCTATTGTCCAGTACATCGAGCAGGAAGTCCGGCACCGCCTGTGAGCCATGCTGCCAATCCTCGCCGACGAGATATCCGATCTCCTCGAGCTCTTGCGGCTTGCCTGATGGACCGATGAAGAACGGCGGTCTGCCGGTCGGGCTGAGCACCGGCCTTGACTGGGCGTCGTCACGCATTTCCTGCGGTGTGGACGGCAGATCAGCGAAAGAAGTCAAATCGCGGTAGATGTCTGAGGACCGAGCTGGCGCGCCCTCCGGAGTTGGCCACTCGAAGCCGGACGGCACTCGTGGAGACCAGGTGAAGCTCGAGCCGGCCGGGTCCTGCCAACCGGTCGGTCCAACCGGGCCTTGCGGCGCCGGCCACTCACTTGGATCGAAGTCGGACGGCACGCGCGGGGACCAGGTCGAGCTCGACCTAGCCGGTTCCTGCAAGCCGGCCTGCCCAAACGGACCTAGCAGCGGCGGCCACTCACTTTCGGACGGCGGAGTCGGCAAATCTCGCGCCCAGGTTGAGGTTGAGTTCGACCCAGCCCTCTGCTCAGGGAAGCTCACACCCAGCGCTCTGTTTGCCTCAACGAGTAGCAGATACTGCTTGAGCTTCTTGAGACCCACGCTATCAACTCTCCCTGTGGCTTCCCTGAAAGCCCGGAGGTCTGCGCCCAGCGAGCGCTGCTGCTCACTATTGCCGTTGATTCGACTCGCGATGCTCTCCCTACCCTCTGTGCGGAGCCAATCACTGAACTTGCGTCGGATCGAAGCAGTCTGTTGAATTATTTTTCTTCTCTGTTCGGAAGCTGGGTCGAGGTTTCTCAGCTCTTCGTTAGCCAGGCTCGCGATCAGGCTGGCGTCGTCGTCATAAGCACGAGGTCGTTGTCTGTGTCGCCTGGTCTCGAGACCCAGGTATTGTCGAAAGAGATTGAGTGGGGCGCCCGGCTTTGTGGCTTTCTGGTACGCCGAATGATCTGCGCTCAATGACCGCTGCTGCTCAGCATTGCCCTCGATGCGGTCCATGATGCTCGGCCTGCCCTCTCTTCGAAGCCAATCACTAAAAGAGCGTAGGCTGGACGCCTTCGTCGAAGCGTCGTGTTTCTCCTTGCGAGTCGCGTCGGATCCAAGCTTGGATAGAGCGTCCGTCAAAAAGTCATCGATAATGGAGACGTCCTCCGGATGAGCCGCCAATGTTTGGCGCCCCATCAGGCGGGGCCCGGCGCCGACAGCTTGGAGCCCGTCAGCCCCGATCCTGCGAAGATGAGACAATGCCACGCTGAGGCGATCATCATGATCGCCGCCAGCTTCGACGTACTCGTCGATGTCGACGGCGAGCGACCTTGGCTCGTTGAACGCCCGAGGAGCCAGGGGATCCTTGTTCTGCGCTCGGAGCCAACGAGCAAACCCGTTGAGCGCTATCATATTGTTCCTGATCGTATCAGGGGGAACCGTTCCAGTCCCGCGGCCTCTGGTGCCATCGGGAGCAACTCTGTAGCTTTTGACGTTTTCCACGAACTGGCCGATCATCCGCTCGTCCTCGGGGTGCATCGGTTGCGCTCGCGTACCCACCCAGGCTGGGGCGGATATGGGATTTCCAGCCTGGAAATTCTGGAGTGCATTCAAGGCTGGCCCCACATGGTGCCTGCTATTGGCGCTCGCCACCTTATTAAATTCATCTTTATAGGCTGTCAGCAGCTCAGCATTGCCAAGCAGGTCGTTCAGAGTGACGCCTTTGGGTTGGAGGAATTCGCTGAACTTTCGAAGAGCCATCACATAATTATCGATCGTCTTCGCGGTACGGTTCGCGCTGCCCAATGCCGTCTTGAACTCTTCAATCAGCTCCAGGTCTGCCTCGGACGGACGACTGCGCTTTGCAAAGTCCATGCGAAGCTCCGAGGAGACGACATCAAACGCTGGGCCGCCGGACCACTTCTCACGGTGGCTTCCTCCAAAGACTTTGCTTAGTCCTGATTTGACCCGAGAGAACAGTCCACGGGGCTTGTTGTCCTTCGTCCGCGCCGTAGGTTGTTCCTCCGAGGGCGCTGCGTAGCGCATGCTGCTGAATGGCCCCTCCCGCAAGTCAGACCGGTAATTATTTGCAGCCGAACCAAGATGAGCGTGCGGAACATCGACGCTGTGACGCGCGCTGCTGAACGCATTGCTCCGCAGATTGGACCTTGGCGGCATTCGCATCGAACCACCAACGTCCGTACGCTGGATGTTTTCATGCGACCGTGCGGCTGGAGTGTCGGGGGAACTACCCCCCGAACTCTCCTCAGGAGAGCGGAGTTGCAGCTCGCCCAATTGCTGCTCGAAGCCAGCTTGATCCGCCTCTTGCCGCGCACTCTGCAGCTCCTGCAGCTCGGCGTGCCAGCGCATCCAATAGTCCGGATCGTTATAGATCGGTTCCACACCACTCTCCTACTAGATGAGACGACTCTTCAAGCCGCCTGGCAGCGACACCGGCGCGAAAAGCTAGACGTCAAGATCGCCAATTGAACAACAAGGGACCGTTATCGCGCGCGCTCCGAGCTCGTGCATTGCCGCAGAAGAGCGCCCCGGATTCCTGGGCAACAGCTGAGCTATCGCCAAACCTTAAACCAACGAAACCAAATACTCGCACGGTCCAAAAAGCCATGGTGCCGCCTCCCCCCTTCCAGGCAAGAAGGGCATGCGGCCACACCGCGATCGAAACTGGGCCGCCCCATTGCTGTTGGAAGGCGTCCGGGGTTTGAGAAGTTCCCTTGCAAACTCTCTTCAGTTCAATGTCCTCACATTAGCTACAACCAGCCGGCCGTGCCTGCACAATCAATACTCAAACGCACCTGCGCTCTTAGGACATTGAAGCCTCTCCTTCCGATCATGAAGCTTCACCGCATGTATGATTCGGACTGTACAACCTGACGCTACGTAGACTTCAACCCCGATCGCAGAGCCGGCTCCGGAAATGAGCTATCGCCAAATTTTGGTGACGGACGGGCCGGTCATGCGGCGGCGGTTTTGGGCTGACGGTCGGTCGGCTTGGCGATGCAGCACCTCCTCAGGGCTGAGAATGAAGGCCAGTGTCTTTGGCGCCTTTGGCGCACTGAATGATCTGGTCGAAATCCCAATCGAGGCCGAGCGTGGCGCGGTAGAGAAATCGAAGCGCCGCGACGGTCACTTGCACCGAGCGTGGCGCCAGCTTCTTCTCGTTCGTCAAATAGACCGGGTAGGCGTGCCAATCGGTCGGCAAGTCGTCGTCGGCGATCTCGTGTTCGTCTGCCCGCCGCCTGGGCCGGTTTCCATCTTCGGCCTCGAGCGCGGACCCTTTCGGAAGGGATCGTGCGCCGGCGGCGCCGCGCCGCTCATCAAGACTGTCGGTGCGGCCCCGGGTGCACACATCGAGATCGGCGCCGCCGTCGCGATCCATGGCGTGCTGCTGCCCCGATCCCGCCTCAGCCCGTCGACGCTCAGGGACGACCGCTTTCGCCTTGGGCGGGTAATCGTCGTTCCGCCTGGCATCGCTCAGCGCATGGAGTTTTGTCGTGCGGCCGCCTCGCGAGCGGCCGATTGCTTGATTGTGCTCCCCCCTTTTCCGCCGGAGGCACACCGGTGAGCTTTAATCGAGGTCGAGTCGAGCGAAAGCGCGACGGCATCTTTGCCGGGCTTGGCCAGCGCTTCAAAGATCGCGCACCATCGTCCGCGCTTTGCCCAACGATTGAAGCGATTGTAGATCGTCGTGTAAGGCCCGTATTCAGGGGGACAATCGCGCCACCGCGCACCCGATTGCAGCATCTGAATGAAGCCGCTGATAATGCGCCGATCGTCGTCCCGATCCGGTCCGGTCAGTCCCGTCGGCAGGTGAGGTTCTATCCGCGCCCACTGCTTATCATTCAACCAAAACAGGCCGCCACGCATCGCTCGTCCCCGAATCAAAATATGCGGAAGAGAATCACGTGGCGCAAATTAGGTACAGACCCTAGGCTAGGAGGATGGGCCGTCGCTCTTGACGTGCTGGACCGGCGGGAGGCGCTTGAGCTCTTCGCCATTTTCGACCAGCACCAGAACGCGTGGTGCATTCGCATCCCGCGGGAAACAGATAGGCGGCGCGGCTGGGATCCTCGTCATCCTGGATTGCACGTCGGATGTTAGGCCCCTGTCTGCGATATAGGTGGGCCAGATTGGGCCTGTATGTCGCGTGCCAGACACATCTCACAGACGGACGCCTCTTATCGACTTCTTGACCGGCGATCATCACGCCGCCGGAATGGCCAAGATTTCCTTGCTTTTGATATGTCCGTCCAGTGCCGGCGCGGATCTAGCACAACCAGTCACCGCCAACCTGCGACTCGCGGCGCGGCGAGCTGATGCGGCAAGGGCTCAGCCGCAACTCTGGCGTCCCACTCATAGCTCTAAGGTGAAGCTGCTCATGTGCTGCAGTCATCGGCACGAAGAGCCGAATTCGTCTGCAGGCGGTCCGTGGAAGGCAACGGCTGGCCAGCGTGCAAACGCACCCTCCGATCTGCACCTGCACCTTTGACTCATCATAGGCTTACTGGCCCAGGGGCCTAGAGCGCGGAGGAATGAAAATACCCACCAAAACTGATCGTTTCTGTGATCCGACACGAGGCGTACCCTAGTCCGAATCATGAGTCGCCCGGCTTTCCGTCGGGCTGCCGGGGAGCTTCGTCGATGTACACGCCGCGCTCCTTCCAAGTTGTCGATATCACCGACGTTCATCGGACGATGCGCGAGGCACGCACGGCGACACTGATCACCGCTACTCACGAAGGGCTTGTTGGAACGATGCTGCCCGTAGTACTCGACGAGCGCGAAGGCTCCATGGGCACGATTTACGCCCACGTGGCGCGTGCGAATCCGCAGTGGAAGCTGACACCGGCTGGCGAGGCGATGGCCATTTTCGCTGGGCCGGAGGCCTATGTCAGCCCCTCCTGGTACGTGACCAAGCACGAGAGAGGCGAGGCCGTACCGACGTGGAACTATGTCGCTGTGCATGCCTACGGGCCGATCGAATTCTTCGATGATGCCGATCGGCTGCGAAAGGTGGTCACGCGGCTGACCGATGTGCATGAGCGCTCGGGCAAAGACCGCTGGGCGGTGTCTGACGCCCCTGCCGATTTCATCAAAACGGAGCTGAAGGGGATTGTCGGCCTGCGATTGCAAATTACACGGTTGGATGGGACGCGGAAGATGAGCCAGAACCGCAACGCGGCGGATCGCGCCGGCGTCATCGAGGGGTTATCAAAGAGCGACCGTGACGAAGACCGTCGTGTGGCTCACCTCATTGCGATGACGAACCCGAACGACGTATTGTGAACGACGCGGTACCACCTGCATTTCTCCATATCCTCGACTGCTCTCCTTCTGCACAGCGATGCGCCGGCAGCGGACGGTTCCTGCTCGCGGCAGGTGCTTTTCACAGAGCAGAGAAAACCATACAGGACGCCATCGCTTGCGCGTCAGCTATTGCAACCGCCAACAGCGGCGCGCGGCCCCGAGGCCAACTCCGGAGAAGAAGAGCGGTACCTCGGTTGCAATCCGAGGTGCGCTTCGGGGCGCATGACAGAATGCTCTGCATTGAGATCGGATTCAAGTGGGCTGCCCCGGCTCCACGGTTCTCAAAGCAAGCGGTTTCGAAACCAGTTTAGTACGGAATGTTGCCATGGGCCGAACTGATCACCCACACTGAAGATCTGCACTGCCACAGGCGACGGTTGCATGCATTAAGTTAAATCATGTCGCCCTCCCGACTCAAACAAAAGATGCTTTGGAGGGCGATTGCCGTCATTCTCTCGAACACTGCGTGTGCAGCTTTCGTCTTATTCCGCTTGACGCCCTGCAAGCCTCTGAGACTTGCAGGAAGCCCTCAAAGCGTCTTGAATCCGACGTTAGGGTCAGATTGCAGATCTTCTGACAATTCGCGACAATCTGCGCACGCTCCAACACTCCCCGATGGGCAGTAAGAAACGCGAATGTCTCAAATCCTCGAGGTCTCGCCGTTGCTTCTGTCACGATGATCGGGGCTCCCGGAGCGCCCTGCTCGATGTCGAATTCGAGCCTAAGACGTTGAAGAGACCTGTTCCGACCGATCCACGCCCTCCGGCGCAACCGGCATGCTGAACTGAAAGACGGCCCCGCGAGGATCATTGGCGCCCGCCCACATCCGGCCTCCGTGCGCCTCAATAATAGAATGGCAAATGGCCAGCCCCATGCCCATGCCTTCGGACTTGGTGGTGTAAAACGCATCGAACACGCGGTCAGCGCAGTTCGGATCGAGTCCTGGACCCGTATCCCGAAAAGTGACCACTACGTTATTCGAGTCATCTGTCCGCGCACTGATCAGTAACTCGCGATCACTTTCGTTGATCTCGCTCATGGCCTCGATGGCGTTCGTGATCAAATTGAGAATCACCTGCCGCACCTGGACGCGATCTGCCCGGACGAGCGGCAACGCCTCAGTCCGTCGCGTTTGCACCCATACATCATTTTTCGCAAGTTCCGCGCGAACTAGGCCCAGCACCTCTAAAATCAATTCGTCAATTGCGAGAAGCTCCGTTTGCATAGGAGCCTTATTCATAAGAGCGCGGATCCGGCGGATCACGTTCCCCGCTCGCATACTGTCACGGACAATCAACCCGAAGGTCTGCCGAACTTCTTCCAGATTTGGCGGTTGAGCACCGAGCCAATTTAGCCCCGCCCCCGCATTACTCCTGATCGCGGCAATCGGCTGGTTGACTTCATGGGCGATTGAGGCGGCCAGCTGTCCCATTGTCGTGATCCGATTGGCGTGTGCCAGCCCCATCAGAGTCTCGCGATACCGTCGTTCGCTTTCACGGGCTTCCGCTTCCGCTCTCTTTCGCTCTGTCAGGTCGAGGACGAAGCCAACACCTTGGTCGTCTCGCGCATCGAATACGGCGAGGCCAACTAGCACCGGCACGCGGCTGCCATCCTTGCGGACATACTCTTTCTCGAACTGCTGAACCGCTCCGGTCCTTTTTGCTTCTGTTCCCGCATTCAGTGTACGCTCGTGCCATTCTGGCGGTGTCAGGTCGAGACCGTTCACTCGCCCCGCGACGAGATCCTCTCGGTCGTATCCAACCATCGTGAGAAAGCTTTGATTTGCTTCGATGATCTCGCCTCCTTCGCGAATGATAAATATTCCAATGATGTTAGCGTCAAGTAAGCGCCGGATTTTCGACTCCCGTTGCTGAACTTCGCTGTACAACCGGCTGTTTTCCAGCGCTGTTGCAGCTTGGGAGGCAAGCATTTTAAGTACCGAGTTGCGGGCAGCCGAGAATATGCGCGCGGCGAGATTATTCTCCAGATAAAGTACGCCGATCAGCTTGCCCTGCGTGATCAGTGGCAGGCAAAGAATAGAACGCGCTTTGCGCTCGCGGATATACGGATCTTCCGCAAATGAAGGCTCGGCGACAGCATCTTCGAGAATGACGTTTTCGCGGACACGCAGGACGAAATGCAGCACGGACTCGGGAAGGGCCATCGGCGTTACGGGCTGTTCATTCACCTTTACAAGCAGCGCATCCGCTACCGTTGTGGCTTCCGCCTCGATCCGTGGCTCGCCTCCATGTAGCAGAATCAACAAACCTCGTTCGGCGCCGGCCTGCTCAATGGCAGTCTGCATAAGCGTGTCGATTAGCTTTTGAAGAACAATCTCGCCGGAAATCGCCTGCGACACTTTTGTCACCGTCGCGAGGTCAAGATGCTCAACCGGAGCTCCGATCCGCAGGCCATTCACGGCAGGAGCGGTCTCCTCATGGCTGAGATGGGGATTCAGCTCGTCGAGCTGACGCACTTTGCCATCCGCCCCCCAACGAAGGTAGCCGCGCCGGGCGTCCTGCAGGTAAACCCGGGATATTCTGTCAAAACCACGCGCAGCATAAAAGCGCGCTGCAAGCTCGCAAGCGATTGCCTCGTGGTGGGCGAAACCGTTACGTGCTGCGGTCTGGATTGCGTGTTCATACAGTCGCATTGCGTGTGCATCCCGGTATTCGAGCCTTGCAATTTCAGCGCCGACCAAGGTAGCCCGATTCTCAAAATTTTCGGGGCAATTCGTCGCCCATATCTGCAGCTGTCTGTAATGGGCATCAATGATAAGCCAATGTTGCTGTTGTTCGCTTTCGCCTAGCTTGTCGCAGTAACATGAGTGAGACAGCGCACCAAAGAAGTGAAACTCCGCGATCAAGGGCTCTGTCGGCAGAGTCCATAATTTGGGCTCCGCCTTGGAGCGAGCATCAACAGCCGCAGCATAATCGCCGGCTAGAAATCGCGCCTGAAGTTTGCGGATCCAGTAGACGGTTTCACTAGGTGACAGCTCCAGACTCCGAGCCAACGATCGCTCGACCTCTAGCTCGTCAAACTGTTGGTCATCCAAGCAACCGAATGAGCGCGTGAGGCCGCGCATGCTTCTAATGATTGCGAGCTGAGCGGCTACGGTATCAGCAGCAAACTGAACCTTTCTATCCCGTATCGTAGCAAAGCTTTTCTCTATCTCGTTCTGCACCTCTTTCAGGGGATCTCCGGCCATCATCATATTTGAGGTTAGATGAAGCAAGCTGTACGCCTCATAGATGACATCGCCGCTGCTGACCGCAGCTGCGAGCGCTCGCCGAATCAAAACTCGGCCACCTCTTAGGGGCTTCGTCCACGGGATCACGTTGCACCCGAAGGCCAAATAGACGGGAGCCCGAAAGCGGGAGAACTCACCGCGATCAACCAGGTCGCAAGCAAGACGACCAAATTTGTCAGCTGCTTGGTAGTCGCCGAAGCGCCCGGCCAAGATTCGGCCCAGCCATGCGTAATGGGCGCAAGAAGCATCAGTGTTGCCGTATCCGAGGCTGATGGTGACAGCTCTGCAGATGACCAGAGCGGATAAATTGGCGTCCGTGAAACCTGCGGGCGGAAGAATGCGCGTCAAGACGGCAAGCGTGGCAAGCATGGTCTGATCTGTCATTGCAGGCAACCTAGAAAGATCCTCGATTGCCTCGGGCAGCTGTGACCACATCCGCTGATATTCAGTTAATGTTTCCTGGTCCGTCGGATGCTGCGACCACTCGATCCCGACGTCGTGAAGATATTCGAGCCCTGTGAGCACTGCCCGCCCGTGCTGGCCGAGCGCCAAGTAAAGATCGACCCGCAAGCATGCGACCGTTGCTCGCTGGGGCGCGTTCAAGGCGCGCTTCGACAGTACCGACAGGAGGCTCTCTGCAATGTCCAGCTGGCCTACCAAGAATTCGCATTCAGCCCGGCTTGTCTCCAGTGCAAACGCGAGTTCGTGGCGCCTTCCCCAAGAGTGCTCCGCGAGCAGCGCAGCACCGACGGTGAAATATGTGAGTGCCGAGGCGTAGGCAGCCGACGCCCTGGCACGCTGCCCTGCGACGAAATTCAGCTCTGCGAGCTGCTCACGCTCATGACCGGAGGCAATTAGCGCGACGCCTCGATTGAGTTGGCTGACGATGTCGAAGATAGCCTCTTCGCGTTTGTGCGCAGGAACGTGTGCCGCCAGCAACCGACCGATCCGCAGATGGGCAGGAGCGCGCGAGGATTCCGGCACCAGGAAGTAGGCCGCCTCTTGAACGCGATCATGGAGGAAGCGGTAGGCTGTTCCGTGGCGCGCGATGAGTTCCTGCCGGATCGCCGGCCACAGGGTCGCATGCACCTTCTCCTGCGAAATTTCGAGCACGATCGCAAGCTCCGCCGTCCCGGCGATGTTGCCGAAACAGGCCAGCTGTTGCAGCGCGTCCTGCGTTGCCTCAGGCAGGCGGATGAGCTTGCCGAGCATCAGATCCACGACATTCTTGGTGTACGCTTTTGCGTGAATACGCTCGAGATCCCACCGCCAGCGCGCCGACTCGTGATCGAACGTCAATAGCTGCTCTTCGGCCAGTTCAGAAAGGAATTGAATGGCGAAGAACGGATTACCCATCGTCTTCTGATGCACCAACTTTGCAAGCGGGGCAGCGCGTTTTAGTCCGCAGCGAAGGGTATCCGCGACTAACCGCGCGACATCGTCTGCAGCGAGCGGCGAGAGCGTGATCTCCTCGAAATTTACGTCGGCTCTCCTGAAGGAGTCGAGCTTGCGTTTGAGTGGATGGCCTGCATCAAGTTCGTTGCTGCGGTAAGCTCCAATCAGCAGCAGGTGCAGATCCGACTGCGTCAGGAGATCCTCGATCAAGTCGAGCGTTGCGGCATCATGCCACTGCAAATCGTCGAGGAAGAGCACCAAAGGATGGGTTCGCCGCGCGAACACGCCAATGAAGCGGCGAAGCACCAGCTGGAAACGCATTTGCGCTTGCCGGGCTGGAAGCTCAGCAACTGCGGGCTGCTCGCCAATGATCAGGCTCAGATCGGGGATCAATTCGACCATCAGTCGTCCATTCGTGCCGAGCGCCTCCAGGAGCGCTTGCCGCCAGGTGGCGAGTTCGCCCTCACTTTTGCTGAGAAGAGGACGGACAAGACTCTGAAACGTCTGCACTAGCGTCACATAAGGAACGTCGCGCTTCAGTTGGTCGAATTTGCCTGATACCAACTGCCCGCGCGAGGGCACCAGTGCTTTGTGTAGCTCCTGGACGAGCGAAGACTTACCGACACCGGAATAACCGGCGACGAGCACCAACTTCGGCGCGCCGCTCTTCACCGCGCGATCGAAAGAGGCAAGCAAAACCTCGATCTGAAGGGCTCTGCCATAGAGCTTCTCGGGGATGAGCAGCCGATCAGGTGTGTCGTCTGTGCCGAGCTCAAACGGGTCGATGCGACCGTGGTTGGCCCATGCTGCGAGACAGTGTTGCAGATCGTGCTCAAGGCCAGCGGCAGTCTGGTAGCGTTCCTCGGCGGTTTTCGCGAGGAGTTTCATCACAATCTGAGATATCGGCTCCGGGAGGTTTTGCGACTTCTCGACGGGCGGTGTTGCTTTTCTTGCAATATGACAATGGATCCACTCCGAGGGATCTGAGCCCGTGAACGGCAGCGCGCCGGTCAGCAGCTGGTAGAATGTCACGCCAAGTGAATAGAGATCACTGCGACAATCGACCGAGCGATTCATTCGTCCGGTCTGTTCGGGCGCCATGTAGGGCAGCGAGCCGGCGATGAACTCGGCAGGCTCAGGCGGCACGCGCTCGCGGGAAAGACGGGAAGCCAGACCAAACCCAGTGAGTCGCACCTGTTCGTCAGGACAATTGACCAGAATGTGAGCGGGTTTCAGCTCCTTGTGGACCAAGCCGTGCCGGTGAAGCCTGCCCACGGCCCTCGCGATACCAACAGCGAGGCGCAGGAAGCGCTTCGGCTCCATACGGATCCCGAGTAAATTTAGCAGTGGCTCGCCGCATGGATCCTCCAGGACCAGCATAGTCCGACCGGCTTCCCGGATGAGTTCCAACGGCCGCACCGCCCATCCCTCGTCTAGCTCCTCCCTCAGCTCGTACTCATGGGCGAGGCGGTCGAGCGTCGCTGGGTGTTCCGCGATGGGCCGCACGACAAGCACGACAGCCCTGCTGCCGTGGATTTGCCGGTGCCACCCACGGCAGAACGCGCGATCACCGTCCTCCCACAGGAGCTGGATGTCACTGTCGATGCTTGAGCCGAACAGAGTTCGGCTGAGGTCCCGCGGCATTTGCCCGCCCGATCAATAAGGACTGAGCAGGAAGCTGACACATATCGGGCGAGCTTGTGAAGAGACTTCGCAAAGGGGCCGGATTACCGATTAAGGCCGCCAAAGAGTGGACGGCGGCACGCCGAGATGCGACTTACACACCGAATACGTGGCCCAAGCGTGTCGATCAAGCCCAATCCTGCGCGCCGGCTGAGCCTGCACAGAATCGGCGGCGGCGCTCTCGCTAGCGCAGTGTGTCGGCGAAGGATTGTATTCGATGGAGTGGGCTCGTGGCCCGTTACCCGACCATGGCGCACTGCCCGACGTGCAGCAGGGCCCGGATCGCTGCTTCCGTTCTAAGACCCGAGGAGAAGCAAGATGCTCGCTCGAGTCGCTGAACATAAACGCCGCAAGGGCGCTCAGGCTAGAAATCCCGGCGACACGAGCGGTGCTGTTTTCGAAATCGACGTTCACTCCTGGCTCCATTGTTGGAATGCGCAATGCAGTCATCGACTCTGAACCACAGCATGAAGGGCAGATCTGAAAGCCAAGTGTGAGCGAAACCGCGCCCATAACTATTCTCTTCATTCCTCCAATGATGGAGCAACTGACCCGCGACAAAGGCACCCCTGATGCTCACCGAGCGCCCGTATAGGCCCTCGCTGATCGGAATGCCGCTCGCTGCCGTTCGCCGCAGGGCAATTGCCGGCCGTGCGAAGCCGATGACCGAGAGAGTTCTCGCTGCTTGAACCGCTGTTCAAGCAAGGCGTAGGCTACCCCAAAACCGGTGAAGAGAATTGCAATTAGAATAAAGTACAGCGGAACGCCTTCTTTGCCGATTCGATAGATCTGCGCCGGCAGCGTACAACCTGACGCTACGAATGACCAAGCCCCCCTTCCTGGCCGGCACGAAGTAGCGGGGAGTCACGACCTACTCTGCCTTGCTGAGCGAGCCTCAGCTTTGCCACGCTGGTTGCTTCATTGGAGGCAGCATCACCACGGATGTACTGGCGATGTGGGGCGAACCCGACGCACTTTCTTGTCGACGGAGTGCGTCGGCTCCCCTTTAATGCTTCTGCCTGGCCCTGGGCCCTTAGCGGATCGATGAGCTACTGGCAGGTCTAACAACACCTTCAGGTTGACCGCTCGGGGCGCGTTTTGTCCTTCCTATGTAGGTCAAGAGCGAACCTTCAAGGTGCCGGGCACGGACCTCTGATGCCCGCAAATTCTGGTGGAAGAATGATTCTTTCGCTGGAGCAGCGGTTGTTTGGCTGGTGCAGGAGAGCAAATGCAACTGCCTTTTGGCGAACCGGTCCGCAGCTGGACACCGAATGGAGTGTGTCCCGCCTCTCCTTCAGATTACGCCGCCTCATGTTGGGGTGCGAGGCTCGTGAAGGAAGCAACGCCACGAACGCACGTGAGCGCCCCTGCAGCAGCTCGAATTCGAGCATCTTTCCTACAAACATGACGGAAAGGACTTGAATCGCACCTTGCGTCAGGTTGTACGAAATCGGTGCAAGGTGCTTTCCTCACACAGAGCAACTCACAGGCGCTCCGACGACGGAAAAGAAGAGTTCATGTTGCTGATGCCGCTGCTACTCGCTCTGATGTCTATTTTCCTTAGCATGGGTGCGATAGTCTACTCCGCTTGCCGATCTCAACGCCGGCGGGATCGGCGCATGCACAGGCACAATCGGGCCGATTCGCTCAGCTCGCGCCCCCGCGTGCAACTACCAAGGCGACGGGCATTCTGATCCTTCAGCCGCATAATGAGCCGTCCGCTGCAGTCTCACTCGCGAAGGCCAGGCGACACGCGCCGCCGCTAAAGCGAGCGCCTCAAGTTCTGGATTCGGTGCTGCTCGATCGGCTGCTGATCGTTTGACGGCCGCTTGGGAGCCAATCCAACGCGACGGCGGACAGACTCCAAAGGCAGTTCTCGACCAGTCGAGCGGTTTTTGCTACACTTTCCTGCCTGCGTCACGCTGGCGCGAATGGCTGGCCGGTCACATACCTTGAAAATTTCAAAGATTTGCACTGCGCGGAAGTCCTCAAAAGCCCTATCCGCTCGATCGAAGGTCGTAGTGAGGCAATAAGTCTACTGTAAATCGTACAAGTGAGGCTCTTATCGTGACCAAGCGCTCTGAACCCCGGAAGGAAGCCCCAAATGTCGTCGGGCCTGAGGTGAGGCCGAGCGTCTTCGTCGTCGACGATGACCTCTCAATGCGCGAATCGCTGGTCAACCTATTTCGTTCGATCGGTCTAGATGTCGTTGCTTACGGATCCGCCCGGGAAATGCTCCAGAGCGAGCTCCCTGATGTTCCTAGCTGCCTTGTGCTTGACATCAGGCTGCCTGGATTGAGCGGCCTTGAGCTCCAGAATGAGTTAGCCAAACAGAAGATTCACATTCCCATCATTTTCATCACCGCTCATGGCGATATTCCGATGACCGTCAAAGCCATGAAGAGTGGAGCAATCGATTTTCTCAGCAAGCCGTTTCGCGATCAGGAACTACTCGATGGCGTAGTCGCAGCTATCGAACAGGATCGGAAGAGACGAGGTGTAGACAAGGTGGTCAGCAGGCTCCAGTCCTTGTTTGAGGCCCTAAGTCCACGAGAGCAGGATGTGTTGAAACTGGTCGCCGCCGGGCTATTGAACAAACAGGTAGCCGCGGAACTCGGGCTCGCCGAGATTACAGTCAAAATCTATCGCGGCCACGTGATGAAGAAGATGGGAGCTCGATCGCTAGCCGATTTGATCAGGATGGCTGAGAGGCTGGGAATTGGGACTGAGCGTTTCACGGTACAAACCTAAGTATGATTTTACAATTTCGTCGTACACGCGCACCCTTCTGCTGGCCGTCATGCGTCGCCAGCGCCTTCGCCCAACCAAGAACAGGTCGTCTTGTCTAGGTATTCAACTGTTTCCGTTATTGACGACGATCCTGCGATTCGTGCCGCACTGAACAATCTTTTGAAATCGCAGGGCCACATCGTTCATACGTTTGCATCGGCTGAAGAATTCTTGCGGTCGTCTCAATTGAACCACACGTCCTGTGTCATTGCAGACGTGCAGATGCCCATGATGAGCGGCTTTGAACTTTTGGAAAAGATGCGAGCCCAGGGCCACGCTGCACCGTTCATCTTGATGACTGCCTTCGCAGATGATCGCACGCGAGCTCGCGCGTTGAGCGCGGGCGTAGCCGGTTTTTTTGCCAAGCCGTTTGCTGACCTGGAGTTGAGCGCCTGCCTCGATGCAGCGCTTCGCGAGCAGGGTGGAACGAACGCGTGAAAGATGGGGAAGCAGTCTGGACCAAGCGCACTCGCGCGGCGCTTACGATGTCGATCAATGCGCGACTGCCCGTGCTTACCGCGTGCCAGTGGACCATCGCCTTTCTTGCCGCATTCCTGTCATTGTTGTTGCACATTCGGCATCTGGTTGAAGCACTTGCAACGTCGGGCTCCTGACAAGGCGCCTTTGGTATGATCGCGCAATCAGAGGAGGCGAGGGCCTCATCGGTTTAACGAGCGCCCTACCTTCACTCCTAAGATCCTTGCTGAGCTTAGCGCGAAGTGCCACGGCAGCGGCTTGCCGGCAGGACGTCGTTAGAACAAAGAATTCACCTGAAACTTGTGCCACCGCTCCAGACAAATCTGGCACCGAGTTTGCGGGAGCAGGACGGGACGATCGCGTCCAAAATCCCGCAGTCTGTCGAGGCGATCGCTTCGGAATTCACAGGAAACCCAAAGGCCGCATTTTCGATGTTGAGCTTTCGAAGGATCGAGCGGTGTACGCCAAACTCGCCAATTTGCGTTCGCTCCCAGCAACCCTTTGGCGGGCCGAAGCACCCGAACCTACGCAATCGGGTTGCAGGGCAACACAAATGCCACTGGTCGAAGCAATTTCAAGCCACGCCTTTGCTGCCGAACGCATCCACGCCACCACCCTCCGGGCCGATCCCGGCCAAACGCAAGGCCCAAAGCGGCGGCTCTGGACGAGCGATAAGCCCGCGCACCGGGCCAGATCCGCGGCGGCCCTGTCCCTTCTACTCGCCGGGACCCTGAGCGTGAGCATCCAACACACGCCTCCGGCTGGCGGGCTCCGCGGTCGCCGGGAGCGCATCGGCCCTCTGGTCGCGATGAACTTTCTCGGCCCACATACTTCCCCGCTTCCAAGCTAACCGCGCTGTATGCGCAAATTCTTCGATCGCGCGCGACTAAGCAAACCTGCCCGCGAAAGACGACTTAGCCTGGGCCCTCGCTGGATGGGACGAAACTGCTAGACATAGTAGCTTTGTTCCGCCTGGTTCCTCGGGTAAGCCGTTGGAGCTGATTTTCAGACGCCCTACGCAGAGCCCAAAGGACGCCGAGAGGCGCCGGAACCGTGCGCTCATGATCCGCCAATCCTGTACAATGTTGGCCGCGCGCTTGTTCGTCGGGCAGATTTTCTTGTCGAGGAGACGACGACATGGTTGGAGGACACGAGCCGCACAGAATGAAGACAGTCGAAATGCTAGAGTCTAACGTGCGCTCGTACTCACGTTCCTTTCCTGCTGTGTTCAGCAGGGCGCGCGGCTCGATTATGTTCGCAGAGGATGGCCGAAAGGTCATTGACTTTCTGTCCGGCGCTGGAGCGCTAAATTATGGCCACAACAATCAGGAGATCAAAGCGGCAATCAGCGAGTATCTGGACTCGGACGGCGTCGTCCACGGCTTGGACATGGCCACCCCAGCTAAGGTCGAATTTATGGAGGCCTTTAGCTCTGTCATCCTTCGTGAACGGAATCTTTCCTACCGCTTTCAATTTACAGGGCCTACGGGAGCTAACGCTGTTGAAGCAGCTCTAAAGCTCTCGCGTAAGATCACAAGACGACACAACGTCATTTCTTTCACGAATGGATATCACGGTCAAAGCTTGGGAGCCATAGCCGCGAGCGGTAACCGCTTTTACCGCAAAGGCAGCAGCATTCCCTTATCCGGCACAACGTTCATGCCCTATGATGGGTATCTTGGCTCCGCTCACAGTGCGGCGGATTACGTGCGAAAGGTATTAATGGACGAGAGCAGTGGCACTGATCTTCCAGCCGCCATTCTCGTCGAAACCGTGCAAGGTGAGGGAGGCATTAACGTCGCCGGTAAGGAATGGTTGCAGTCAATTGAGGCTTTGGCAAAAGAGGTCGGAGCTATTTTCATAGTTGACGATATCCAAATGGGCTGTGGCCGTACAGGCGAGTTCTTCAGTTTCGAGTTCGCCGCGTTGTCGCCAGATATTGTTGTAATGTCGAAATCGCTGAGTGGGTACGGTTTGCCACTATCGATGCTCCTGATCAAAGAAGCGATTGACGCATGGGAACCAGGTGAGCACACGGGGACGTTTCGAGGAAACAACCTTGCACTCGTTTCTGGCAAAGCGGCTTTGAATCTGTATTGGCGCAACCAGACGTTCTCGCAACAGGTTCGACGCTTGGGCGCATTTATGCGGCGTCGACTCGATGCTATCGCGCACCAGCACGGAAACGGGTTTGCTGTTCGTGGACGGGGCATGGTATGCGGATTCGATTGCAAAACGACCGAAATCGCAGAGGCGACGTCACATAGAGCGTTTGAGAAGGGATTGATTGTCGAGCGATGCGGACCGACCGATCAGGTTCTAAAGTTCTTGCCTGCACTTACGATCGAGCAAGAAACGTTGGGACAAGGCCTAGACATATTCGAGGAGTCATTGACCGAAACGTTGAATTCAGCCCGAGCAAGCTAAACTTGTAGGCACACGAGAGAAACTGTTGCTAGCGACCGCATCGCCGCAAGTCACTGGCGTGAGTCCTTGCTTGCCGCCGAAATGGTTCAGGAGTTTTGAGGCCATGATCATGAACGTAAAGTCTGAAGGCCAACGCTATCTGTAATCCGCCAAGTCGGCTGTTGCGCGGAGAACGCCTGCTGCTCTCCTCGGTCCACAACACGTGAGTGCGAGCAGCACCTTTGACCATAGAGCCTCGCAGTCGCGAGCGACTCTGGTCGAGCTGCCTTATCTAAGTTTCCAATCTGAGGTTTGCCGAAGGTGAGCTCGTGGTGCGGAATGGAGTCCAATGGTGTAGTGTGGCTTCTTGGTGGCCACTGCCCAGCCGCACGAGTACTTTGTTAGGACCGTGTATTGTGCAGCAGCGATCCAGGCTGAGCCGTTTACAGCGTAGGTGCAGCAGCAATCACTCGGGCCGCCGGCTTTGCGACGAAATCCGTCAACGAACGCGCGGTGGCGATGTCCCGGGTTCTGTTGAATTTCTGAAGAGGTCGGCGTTGTCCACCTTGAGCCGGTAGGCTCGGGGTGCTGATTCCGCAAAGGACAGCAACGCGATGACGAGAGATATCACACCGGCTGATTGGCTGGCGACCGGGCCTTTGGACGAACCATTTGCGGAAGTGCGAGTGCCGAGTTCAGCTATCAGAAGCCCCTATTTGGCGTGAGCGCCTCGGCGGTAAGCGAAGGTGACGGACCAAAGGTGAACTATGCTGGGCCAACCGAAGAAGCCCGACGCACCTGCCGGGTCTGAGATGCGTCGGGCTGAGTGGGAGACTGAGCGCGACAGTCTCCCCCCAGAACCGCGCCTGCAAGTAGTATGCCGTGCCCGTAGTCCTACACCAACAGTTCAAATTAGATATCTGCTCTGCCACAAAGTTCCGCGAGGCATTCAGCGACGGCCAGCTCCATCTTCAAGGCCTAACAGCTGAGCTTATTCCCGTTCCAAAAACTCCCGCCATGACCTTTCGTTTGGATCGCAAATGAGGCAGAAGAAGCGGACAACGGGCCGCCGGCTCATCAACAACAGATATCTAGATGTTTGAAACATTGCTACGCGTGACTGGAACGATCGCCCCGAGCTCGCGCACGGCAGAGGCACACGATCGAGATCTAAGCTTAGATTTTGCGAAGGGTGCGCTCATTGTTCTGGTGATCGTTGGGCACCTGATTCAGTATGTCATCTACCAAGACGACGGGTTTTGGTATTCGCCGTACTACAAGTCGATCTATATGTTTCACATGCCACTCTTTATGGCGATAAGCGGATATCTTTCTTCTCGATCGCTGCTGCAAAAGTCGTTCACTCGAGCCGCCAGCGACCGTGCGAAGCAGCTCTTGCTGCCGATGCTGTTTTGGTGGACGTTCATGGAGACAGCTAAGCTGGCGGCATTGTGGCACGCGACCAGCCTAACGAGCGGACTTTTGGCATTTGTAGACGATTTCGCTGGCACATACTGGTTCATCTGGGCGACGTTTGTTTCCTATCTTCTCCTCAAAATTTCTATCAAGCTCAGCCACCAATCGTGGGTCATATCTGGTTTAGCCATACTGGTCGCACTCGCGCCTCTGACATTGTCCATATCACCCCTGATCAGATTCACTTACCCGTTCTTCTGCTTCGGCTTCTTGCTTGCTCAATCGAGAAAACGATGGACGAGTACATCGCGACATCACAAGCCGCTCCTGATTTTATTTCTCTCGATAGTGACTTGCGTATGCTTTCTAGCTTGGGGCAAGGACACCTATGTCTACAATAATCTTGGGGTAATTCACGATTTTCGGTCGGCTAAAAACGTGCTTCTGATGTTTGTTGGCTCTGCAGCCGCCTCAGCAATCGCTATCGAACTCCTGCTGCAATGCTGGAGCGTTCGCCGTTCAAATCGAATGGCCCGCTTTATCGCGGTGGAGTTGGGCCAGACCACGCTGCTGCTCTATCTGGTCCAGGGTACCGTGTTCCGTCTCATGGATTTCGTACAGTTCGGAGAACTTTGGAATCTCACGACCCGGTTGATCATCGCGGGTATGCTCGGGGCCGCGATTATTGTGATCGCGCTAACGGTGCGCTCGATTGTTCGCGGCGTTCCATATCTGTCACAGCTCGTCCTTGGAATGCCGCCACGCTCAGGTCTTCCGCAAGCCAAACCTGCAATGAACTAGCTGTATGCATTTGATATTTGAGTACGGCAGGGCATTGCGATAGCATCGACTTGTGACGCCGCGGGAATAGCGTTCGACCCAGGTCCGGCGGCGACGGCGTGCCGCCGGTCGAGCATAGCAACCCATCGGAGCGTGTATTGCTCGGGTTTGCATGGCACCGGGGAACTCAGCCCATTGCGTCCCTTCAAATAAGATCGACTGTCGTGAGACTTAGCTTCGCTGCCCTAGTCGTCTAGCCGCCGGGTTTCGACCCAGATCTGGCGATCGAACCTAATCCAATCACACTCGGCCAGATGTTTCTTCGAGTGCCGTACTGAACCCGAGACGTCCCAGTCGTTCGACTCTCCGTCTCGTCCCACAGCTGCCCGAAGTAAAAGGCCCTCGGCAACGCACAAGCCGTTCTTGTTCGATGAGGTGGCGATGCGCTTGCTCACCGCGAGCCTGTTGTGCTCAGAGATTCGGTCGCTCGCGCGGCGAGCGCGGCCAGGATGCCTTCGAGGACAAGAGCAAAGCATCCGGGCTGCTGTAGCTGGTGCGCATCGTGAGCAGACGTAGGGCATCGTCCGCGTTCCGACCTTGTACCTTGAAGCCGCCCATCGCCTTGACGCTTTGTGGCGCGAGACCAAGACGACCCATCACGGGAATTTCGCAATTCCCCAAGGCTCGCATCTCGACACGCTTACCCCCTCCCTCAACCTTGACGGTGTCTGCGCCACGCTGCAGGACGCCTCCAGAGTTGCGTATTGCGTCGTCGGGACTGAGATGAAAGCTGAGAAACGGCATGTCAGCTACAGGCTGGGCGCCGGGCCTTTTCGCGCGACCACGTCCAGGTGGTGATTTACATCGCCATGCTGACCGGTAAAGTGGTCATCAAACCCAAGGCATACGTTGCCGACGCTATGGCCGACAAGAATGACGTCGACGACAGGATCGGCGATACGAGTCGTTACCGCATCATAAGCCGTGGTCATGACGATGGCGCGCCTTTCCTACTTGCATCGTTGCAGAACTGGAATCGTGACGCGTTCAACCGACAGCTGCGAAATGTGGCTCATGTCGATCTGATCCGACCTCGCCTGTCTCTGGAAATGGCCTTCCCCTTGGAAGAGCGAAGGTATCTGTCAATAGGGAGGCCGAAAAGGAGCGTCACTGAAGTCGGAAGCACAAAGTTTCCAATGATTGGGCACCAGCGCTCGCACGGCTGCCGCAAACTCCGGAATGCGGATGACGTGTCCAGCATCTTCGCGTCCGTAGACGCTTGATAAGACCTGCCGTCCAGGCAATCTCTTGTAATCGAAATAACGGCGGAACTTCCACACAGATGAACACGCAACCAATCACAACGACGCCATCGGACTGAAGCCGAACGCGCGATGACACTGTGGACCGGCCCGGCGACGCCCGCGATCTCGCCCGGCCGGCAGCACCCACATTGCAGATGCGAGGTCACAATCGTCCATTTCGTAGGTCTATGGCAAGGCTCTCTCAAGTCGTTCGGGAAGCTCAGCTCAGGATCCTTGATCTTGCGCTGCCGCGCGCATCTTCAGGCAAGCGCATCGGCAGCGTCACAGATCCCTGCATATATTTCGTCCAGGTCACCTGCTGTTACACAATATGGCGGCATCACATAAATCGTATTACCGCGTGGGCGCAGCAAGAGATTACGGTCTTTAAAGAAGGCGTGAAGCCTCGGGCCGACGCCTGCGAGATAGCCGGTATCTCTCGTCTTCAGATCCAGTGCTGTAATGGTGCCGTTATGGCGAACGTTTTCAAAGTATAGCGCGACAATCTGGATGGGAAGCGCGCGACAATCAGGATGGCGAGTCGGTGTCGCGGCGAGGTGATGATTGCCGCGATGATTGTCGCGCGCAAGAGTTTTGTTCGCTCTGATTGTCGCGGAGCGTCAATCAGCGAGTGTTTTTGGTGTCGCGTGCGAGGATGGTCGCCCTGGACCACGCTTCCGCTCGAGCGCGGTGCGCCTGCGATAGCTTTCGACGTTCATCTCGACGATGGTGGCGTGGTGAACGAGGCGATCGATGGCGGCGAGCGTCATAGCAGGATCCGGGAAGACCCTGTTCCACTCTCCAAAGGGCTGATTGGCGGTGATCAGCATGGAACGCCGCTCGTAGCGAGCGCTGATGAGCTCGAACAGCACGCTGGTCTCGGCCTGGTCCTTGGTGACGTAGGCAAGATCATCGCAGATCAGGAGGTCGAAGCGATCGAGGCGGTTAATGGCGGCCTCGAGATTGAGCTCGCGCCGCGCCACCTGGAGCTTCTGGACGAGATCGGTGGTGCGGGTGAAGAGGACGCGCCATCCGTTCTCGATAAGGGCCAGGCCGATGGCTGCCGCCAAGTGACTCTTGCCGCCGCCGGGCGGGCCGAACAGCAGCAGATTGGCGCCCTTGCCGAGCCAACCATCGCCGGCGGCGAGCGCGGTCACCTGCGCCTTGGAGATCATCGGCACAG
>NZ_JADPIS010000121.1:0-1071 GCF_023073025.1 Bradyrhizobium sp. 76 | reverse complement strand
TCGCCTATACCGCCCGTGATCAACACCGTCCCGCCGGCAGCAAGACGACGCGGCTCACCCGCGCCCGCTCCGGCGCGCATCAGCCGCGGCGCCAGCACCACCCCATGCCGCAGCGCCAGCTCAGGCTCCGACGTCGTCGACGTCAGCTTCGTCAGCAACGCCACATCCGCAAGCGCAGCATCCAGATCCACGAGCTGCAGCCGCCGGTCCGGATGTTCCGCCCGCGCGCTCCGCACCAGGCCCCACAGCGGCGCCCGCGAGAGTCCACTCGCGCCTTCATCCGGACCCGTCGTCACCGCACCTCGCGTCAGCCACGTGACAGCCGTCTCGTTCAGACGCGCCTCGCCCAGAATCCCCTGCAGCTCGGCCAGGCCGCGCTCCGCCGTCGCATGCGTCGCCGCAAGCACGCTTCCAGCCGGTTCGGACAGATGGTCGAACACGAGCTGCGATGGGATCGCGCCGCCTTCGTCGAGAAGCGCAAGAGCAGCTGCAACGCTGTCAACGTGATCGAGATCCAGGCGCTTCGCCAGCTCTCCGTCGCCTCCGACAATCAGTGGCAAGGCAAGCTCTTGAGCTCCGCCCTCACTCAAGGCGACCGGACGCCACTCCAACCGATACAGATGTTGCGTGTCGGTGCGAGAAGCCTCACGGATCTGCGCATCGCTCGCTTCCCTCAGCCGCAGCCCGCCAAGGCGCAGCACCGCGCGCCCATTACTATCGGCGAATTGCAGCTCCGCCAGGGCTTCGCCCTCGCCGCTGCGCGCCACCGACGCACAGACGCGCAGTTCCTGCGCACCGGTCGCAACCAGGGACACGTCCGACCACTCGAACGGCAGCAGCACCGATCCATCGTCCAGGCCCTCGACCTGCGCAAGCGTCAGCACATGCAGCGCCGCATCAAGCAGGGCTGGATGCAAGCTGTAACTCTCCGCAGATTCAGAGAGTGCCTCCGGCAGGACCGCCCGGCCGTATACCGCTTCGCCAACCCGCCACGCCTCGACCAGACCCTGGAACATCGGCCCGTAGCCGTAGCCCCGCGCCTGCAGCCGCGCATAATGACCGGTCAGATCG
>NZ_JADPIS010000136.1:0-1148 GCF_023073025.1 Bradyrhizobium sp. 76 | reverse complement strand
CTCACCACTGAACGGATCGGCCAAGAACCGCTCCGCCGTCAGTTCGGGCCGGTTCAGATAGCCACGCGCGACCCCCGCCCCGCCAATGTAGAGCTCTCCCACCGCTCCCAACGGAACGGGCGCGCCATGGCCATCGAGCAGATACACACGCGTGTTCGCAATCGGACGGCCAATCGGGACAACTGACCCATCAAAATCAGAGGGGTAACTCCAGGTCGTCGCACAGACCGTTGTTTCGGTAGGTCCATAGGCGTTGACAATAGATGTTGCAGGCAACCTTCGAATGAGTTCAGACTTTGGCAGCTCTCCAGCAAGAATGAGAGATTGCGACGCCAAATATTCCAGATTGCGGTCTCCTTGGAAAAAGGCTGGAGGCAACGTCGCGTGTGTTATGGCTTCGCTTCGCAGATAATCTGATAGCTTGTTACTCGCTTGACGGAGCTCATCCGCAGGCAAATGCAATGCGGCTCCAGCACCAAACGCCATAAGAATTTCCCAAGCGCTCGCATCAAAACCAAAGGAGGCGAACTGCACTACTCGGCTGTTTGAACAAACGCCAAAAAGCCCGATCTGAGCCAGCCCCAGGTTGACGAGGCCCCGATGCTCGATCATGACTCCCTTTGGGGTGCCGGTAGATCCCGAGGTGTAGATCACATAGGCGAGATGGCGCGAGGTCAGGCCAAGCGCGCGCGGGTCGGGATCCGAGGCCGGCAGCTTCGCCCAGGCCGATGTCGCCGTCTCGAGATCGACCACCGTCAGATCGGCCAGCGCATCGGCGCCCAGCGCGGATCGTCCCGCAGCATCGGCCAGCAACAGTTGCGGCTGCGCATCCTCAAGAACCTGCTTGAGCCGTGCGCACGGATAGGCCGGATCCAACGGCAGATAGGCGCCACCCGCCTTGAGGATTGCAAGCAGCCCCACCACCATCGCCACGCCGCGCTCAAGGCAGATCGCCACAGGCTGGTCCGGCTTCACCCCGAGTGCGATCAGATGATGCGCCAGCCGGTTCGCCCGCGCATTGAGCTCGCCATAGCTCAAGCGCTCGTCCGCATGGACCACCGCCACCGCGTCCGGCGCCTTGGCGACCTGTGCCTCGAACAGCTCATGGATGCACTGCTGCTCGGGATACGGCACCGCCGTCCGGTTCA
>NZ_JADPIS010000038.1:0-1175 GCF_023073025.1 Bradyrhizobium sp. 76 | reverse complement strand
CTCACCACTGAACGGATCGGCCAAGAACCGCTCCGCCGTCAGTTCGGGCCGGTTCAGATAGCCACGCGCGACCCCCGCCCCGCCAATGTAGAGCTCTCCCACCGCTCCCAACGGAACGGGCGCGCCATGGCCATCGAGCAGATACACACGCGTGTTCGCAATCGGACGGCCGATATGCGGCACTGCGTTTTCGATGGAGAGCCGTCCCGAGGTCGCCACGACCGTAGCTTCAGTAGGGCCATAGTTGTTTATCAGCTTTAAAGGCGGTGTTAGAGACGCGGGCATACGGTGGAGACGATCACCGCCAACAAGCAAGTACTCCAATGTGGGATTTACCAGCTTGTCTTCCAACGCGATTGTGGCCAGCGGCGTGATCAGAAAGGCGACTTCGAGCGATTGATCACGCCACCATTCTAGCAGGCGGAGCGAATCTCCCGCTGCCGCTCTGGGAGGTAGAAGCAATGTGCTGCCGTTGTATAACGCAGTCCATAGCTCCCAAGTGCTGGCATCGAATGCTAGTCCGGCAGTGAGTGCGCAACAGGTTTCTGGTTGAAGACAAAACGTTTGCACATGCCAAGCTATCAGATTGACTAATCCGCGATGCTCGACCATGACGCCTTTTGGGGTGCCGGTAGATCCCGAGGTGTAGATCACATAGGCGAGATGGCGCGAGGTCAGGCCAAGCGCGCGCGGGTCGGGATCCGAGGCCGGCAGCTTCGCCCAGGCCGATGTCGCCGTCTCGAGATCGACCACCGTCAGATCGGCCAGCGCATCGGCGCCCAGCGCGGATCGTCCCGCAGCATCGGCCAGCAACAGTTGCGGCTGCGCATCCTCAAGAACCTGCTTGAGCCGTGCGCACGGATAGGCCGGATCCAACGGCAGATAGGCGCCACCCGCCTTGAGGATTGCAAGCAGCCCCACCACCATCGCCACGCCGCGCTCAAGGCAGATCGCCACAGGCTGGTCCGGCTTCACCCCGAGTGCGATCAGATGATGCGCCAGCCGGTTCGCCCGCGCATTGAGCTCGCCATAGCTCAAGCGCTCGTCCGCATGGACCACCGCCACCGCATGCGGCATCTTGGCGACCTGCGCCTCGAACAGCTCATGGATGCACCGCTCTGACGGATACGCCGCCGCCGTGCGGTTCAGTTCCTCCAGCAGGTACGCCCGCTCGT
>NZ_JADPIS010000052.1:0-1184 GCF_023073025.1 Bradyrhizobium sp. 76 | reverse complement strand
GTGATCAGCACGCGCCATTGCGCCGGGATCACGTCGAGGCGCTGGCTGACGTCCTCGCCGATCTTCGTCATGGCGCCGCAACCGCACGGGCAAAGCGTACTCGCAGGCTCGATGATCCGTTCCACCCGCGGCAAATGGGCAGGCAGGCAGCCGCGATTGCGATGAGAACCTTGATCCGGCGCGCTCCGCGATCGGCCCTTGATCACAGCCTCGGCTCTCTCCTGCGCCGCGTCCAGGATGCCTTGCGCGATCTCCACGTCTTCCAGCGGCAAGTGATACTGATCTGGCCGCAGCTTCTCGGACGTCGCGCCGAACTTCTCGCGTCGCAATTCGCCGAGAATGACCTCCAACCGACGCCGCGCCTCTTCCGACGTCGCCAGCGCCCCCTGATGCTCGCTTAAGGCCGCCTGCGTTTGCGCCAAAAGCGCTTTCAATTGTTCATTTTCGTCGCGCAGCGCCGCGATGCTCATGCGCTATTTCGAGCACATCGCCGCCGCGCGTGCCACATTCAAAATAGCTTCCGAGTCATTCTGCCGCAGTTATCCAGCCGCCTGGGGACGCCGCGCTTCTTCCGGGCGGACCAACCTCCAATCCAGCCCCTCGAACAGGGCTGCGAACATCGCCGGCGATATCCGTATCACGCCGTCTGCGATCGTTGGCCAAACGAACTTGCAACCTTCAAGACGCTTGTGCACCAACACCAGACCCGTTCGATCCCAGACCAAAATCTTGATCCGGTCCGCTCGTTTCGATCGGAACACGAAGGCTGCGCCGCTGAACGGGTCGAGACGAAGCATCTCCTGCACCTTCGCCGCAAGCCCATCGTGGCCACAGCGGAAGTCGATCGGCCGCGTCGCGATGTAAATCTTCAGATCGGCACCGGCCGCGATCATCGTGACGCTCGCATCGCGCGGATCACACGGGACAGCTGCTCGCCATCTATGGCTGTGTCCGTCCGCAGCACGACATCGCCGATCGCGATCTCAAGCTTGATCGCCGGAATCTGACGCTCCTCCAACGCACCTTCCACGACCAGCGGCGCGAATGTCGGCTGCGATGCCTCGCGCGGCGGCAACATGCCTCGCTGTCGAAACCGCCGCCGCCAATCGTAGATCTGCCAGCGCGTCGCTCCGTGCTTGCGCGCCACCTCGGACACCTGGGCACCGGGTAACAGACTCTCGGCG
>NZ_JADPIS010000116.1:0-95502 GCF_023073025.1 Bradyrhizobium sp. 76 | reverse complement strand
GCGACGTGCGGCGGGCGCTGTACGAGGCGGCGAGCGCGCTGCTGACGCGCTACAAGAAAAAGGACAGGGTCAAGGCCTGGGGGCTGGCGCTGGCGAAGCGTTCCTCGCACCGCAAGGCGACGGTGGCGGTGGCGCGCAAGCTCGCCGTGATCATGCATGCGACATGGACCGGCGGCACGTTCTACTGCGGCGACCCGGACGCGTCCGCGGCAGATCTGCGCGCCGAGCGGACTGCCAAGCAACGTAAATTGCTCGGGGCTTACGCATGAGCCGCCGATCCACCGACCGACCAACGACGCGGTGATCGCCGCGTCCTGAACATGGAGCTCCGCCGCTGGCGGATGAGGACTGGTGCAGCACAACGACGACGGAGCGCACGTTATCTTGCCTGCGACGGTGCATCTTCGGATGCCGACCGATCGCGCCGGATTGCCTGTGATGTGGCTCCGTCATGCCGATGGAAAGATGCGCCGCGACGGCATATTTTGTGCCGTCGCTGAGCG
Organism: Bradyrhizobium sp. 76; assembly: GCF_023073025.1. Taxonomy (NCBI): domain Bacteria; kingdom Pseudomonadati; phylum Pseudomonadota; class Alphaproteobacteria; order Hyphomicrobiales; family Nitrobacteraceae; genus Bradyrhizobium; species Bradyrhizobium sp. 76. Next base: position 94,999 of record NZ_JADPIS010000116.1, on the reverse strand, counting down.
CGGAAGACTGCACGGCGCATCAGGACTCGTGACCATCGCGGCGCATCATGTCATGGCGTGGATCAGAGAGACTTGTCGTAAACGAGAAAGGGCGCGAGAATGGCTGAGATCAAGCAGACGACCCGACCGATTAAGACGGCAGGATAAAAGCCGCAAGGTGCGGCCGGTCGGTTGTGAGAGAAAGTGTATGGATTTCAATGATCGACTAAACATTGCGGCGACCTGGAGCAAAGTTCAGCTTTCCCCAAGGCGCTGTTCTTACACCGCTTTCGATGCCTTGCGGCGGCCGGAATGACGCGCGAGGATGATCTTCGGATCCGTCCCGGCTGTATCCGCTCCACGCGCGCGCCCCGGACAAAGCCGTTTGTGCCGCAGGTACTCACAGCCGCTCAGAAGGCCGGCGGCCTCTCGCGAGGCAAGGATGGCCATGGCGGAAAGTTTGGACGCGGCCGCGCCGCGAGCATCGCTGCGGCACGGCTTCTCAACGCCAGCGGCCGCGGTGCTATGGTCAAGGCGCGGGTGGTGCGGCGGATGCGTTCGCCGGGCGCGTTGCGCGCCCATATCGGTTACCTGCAGCGCGACGGAGTCACACGAGACGGCGCTCAGGGCAAACTATTCGACGCCGAGGCGGATGATGCGGACGGTTGCGCCTTCGTCACGCGTTGCGAGGGTGACCGCCATCATTTCAGGTTCATTGTCTCGCCTGATGATGCGACCTCGTCATCAGTCCCGGTTATATCGCTATGGGCTTGCGCGCCGGCGCCAGCGACCTTGTCATGCGCGAACTTGGCCCTCGTTCGGAGCTCGAGACTCGCCAGAGCCTTGAGGCGGACACGACAGCCGAACGCTGGACCACACTCGATCGGATGCTTGCCCGGGAAGCGGGGACGGCGGACGGCGTTATCAATTTGAGGTCCGAGCGGGATGCCGGGCGCGATCCATTGCGGGAAAGCGGATCGGGCGCATGCGGACGCTCGCGCGGCGCGGTTTGGCGGAACCTGCGGGCCCCGCCGTCTGGGTTCTGGCCCCCGATGCGGAGGCGAGGTTGCGCGCGCTGGGCGAGCGCGGTGACATCATCAGCGGCTGCACAAAGCCCTCACGCGGGACGGCGCCAGCCGCACCCCCGCATGCTGGGCACTGGAGGCGAAACTCATGGCGAACCAATCGTTGGCCGTCTCATCGGGCGCGGGCTTGATGAAGGGCACAGCCTTTGCCGTTGTCGACGGGATTGACGGGCGTGTGCATCACGTGAAGCTTCCTGCTGTCGAGGCGGCCGGCGATGGGCCGATCGGTGGGATCGTGGAACTGCGCCGGTTTGCGGACACCCGTGGTCGAACACGGATTGCGCTCGCGGTTCGCTCGGAGCTCTTTCTGGACCAGCAGGTCGCGGCGGATGAAGCAACGTGGCTAGACCGGCAGCTCGTCGCGCGAGGTCCTGCCGAGCTCTCGCGCATTGCGTTTGGCGCCGAGGTCCGTGCGCACTTGAATGGCGCATCGATGTTTTGGCCGACCAAGGACTCGCCCGGTGCGATGGCAACAAGGTCCGGCTAAGCCGCAACGTGATCGAAAGCCTCCGCGACCGCGAACTCGACGTCGTTACACGACGGCTCATGGAGCAAACGGGGCTTCCGCACTTGTCATCTGATGTTAGGTGAGCAGATCTGAGGGGATTATCGTGGACGTCTGTCACTGGCGTCCGGGCGCTTCGCGATGATCGAGAAAGGCCTCGGCTTTCAGCTTGTGCCCTGGTCGCCTTCGCTCGAGCGGGAGTGGCCGCGTTCGCTGATCGTCCACGAAATCAAGCGCGAGAATTTCCAGTTGACCTCGGGATGGCGCGCGCGCCTTGGAGATGTAATCTTATTCGACCGACAAACACGGCAAGCGCCGCCTACAATTTGCGAAGTACGAGAAGCGCAAAATGTCTGCATATCCTGGTTGATCCCGAAGGGGCGCTCGAGCGCCGCAACCATTGGGAAAAACCAGCCATTCTCTGCTCGTCGGCGCTATCCTGCATGTCCTCTACCTGAAGCTGACAAGACACTTGCCGGGGCTCAACTTGGTGATCGCGTTCATCCCGTCGTCGCTTCAGCAGCGCGAGAGCTGCTCAACAAGAGCGAGAACGAGCGGTCGGGCGTGCTGTCGACCACAATGAGCTTCTTGGGCCTTTATCGCGATCCGGTCGTTGCTAAGGTCACCGCGCGGAGCGATTGGCGCATTCTCGATCTCGTCGACAAACCGCAGCCCGTTTCACTCTGTCTCGTCGTGCCGCCATCCGACATCGTCCACACAAAATTCCTGATGTGGCTCATCCTCAATCAGATCGGACGGCGCCTGACCGAGAGCCTGGATCCCGACCGGCGCCGTCAAAAGCTCCTCCTGATGCTCGACGAGTCATGCAGCTCTGGGCCGCCTCGATTTGTTCGAGAGCCAGCTTGCCTTCATGGCCGGCTATGGCATTCGCAGTTTCCTGATCACTCAGAGCTTGAACCAGTTAGAACGCGCCTATGGGCCGAACCACGCGACCTCGACAATCGTTACATCCGGATAGCCGTCTCCACAATGACGAGCGCACCGCTAAGCGCGTCTCGGATGCGCTGGAGACCGCGACCGAACTGCGCGCCATGAAAAACTATGCCGGGCATCGCATAAGCCCCTGGCTTGGACACTTGATGGTGAGCCGCCAAGAAACGTCCCGTCCTCTCCTGACGCCTGGCGAAGCCATGCAGCTCTCATCGGAAGAGGCGATTGTGATGGTGTAGGGCCTCCACCCGCTGCGTGCCACCAAGGTTCGTTATCACGAGGACCCGCAATTTCAGAAGCGAATCTTCAAGCCCCTAAAGCAGCAACAATTCTCTTGTCCTCGCGCCCGGATGAGGACTGGTCGGGGCGCCCACCCCCTGCGCCCTCGATCGAACTGCTTGCGACTCGGCAGCGAAAGCATGGCGACCCGAACGGGTGGCTCCGGCGCGAGCCAGAATTGCCGCAGCACGAGGAGATCGAAATCAAGGCACCGCTCGCGGAACATGAGTTCGATGCTGGTCCCGTGAGCCCGACGCAGATGCGGTCCAGGCACAAGCGCTAGGCCGCGTAATGCAGGGATTAGCGCGCGCGACCAGCCTCGACCTGACGATGTCATGGACCTCTGAGTGGGGACAAATCGGTGAAAAAGGTTCAGCTCAGTATCTAACTTGATCCGCAGACATTCAGGACCGTTGATGTCTTTGCGGAGCGTCGTGGCCAGCCCAAGTCGCTGGTCGCAGCGGCCGCGATCGCGTCATTTCTTTCGCCTGACAATTCCGACCGACGCGAGGCGGCTATTGCCAAGCGGCTGGATCGCATCGCACGGCTGCTCGAGCGTCTCGAACGCAATGACAGCATCACGCTCGAGACGCTCGCCCTTTTCGTTCGCTTCTGGTTGACATCGCTGCCGACATTACCAGAACAATCCAGTCCAGCCGCTCGCGCCAAATGCGCCGAACGCTATGATCGATTCGTTGAAGCGCTTGGCCGAAGGCGTTCCAGCGGATCAACCGTTCTGAAAGAGGTGAGCTTGGATTCGAACGCCGCAATTCCAGAGTAATTTAACAATCGTCGGAGCAGGCGGACGATGCAGGACTACAAGGGAACTTGCGAGGGTGCTCGCGCCGAGTAGTTCGGCCGCAGATAACGACAGGGCCAAATCGAACGGACCGAGCGCCTTAGATCGGGACCGACGGCAGATATCTGAGGGCTGGGAGGCCGCATGACATGAATGCTGAAATCTGAAGCGAGTTGAGACGAGGTACGGCCTGCATTCGAGCTGCCGCTCGATGGAGTAACGCTGCTTGCTTGAGCAAGCGGAAGCCTCTCCAGAGTTCCGGAAGCTCTTCTCAATAGTTGGCCTACCAGTTTTTGCGGATTGCATCGCAGGTCCTCTGTGTTAGCAATCCACGTTGCACGGTCTTAGTCTGCGAAATCCTGTCGAAAATGCGAGAACTTGCACTGCCCCCAACTTCAGCAAACTGGTGTAACGTTATCCGTTTACGTCAGATTGCAATGAGGCAACCGCTGAGACCGCCTGCAATATGTTTCCACAATTCCAGAGGAACGGAACTACATCGTCCACTTTCGATGGAAGGACAACTGGAGAAGCACATTGGCTTGGAGCCGTTGAATGAGGCCCAATCCCGCCGGATGGCGATGATGGCCAAGCATCCTCACACCAAGATCAATCTGATCAGCTCGCTGGCCTCGCGACAAGACGGCGTTACGCAAGCAGAGTTGCGCAAGGCCACAGGATGGAAGCTTGTCCCGATGCCCCTGATCGCGAAGCGGTGCAAGATGAAGCTGATTACCAAACGTGAGAAGGGCAGCGTCACTCGCAAGAACGGTAAGATCGCCAGCAAGAGCGGCCACTTCACCACGTACTACATGATGGCGCATCATTTGACTACGGCAGTTGCCGACGCGACTACCGACACAGTGGGCAGAAAGCCCTATCCGTCAATGCATAAGCCAAGTGATGCGGAAAACGCGTCATGAGCCAAAGGCCTGCAGGGAAACGCGAAGCTATCCCGACAGCGAGGCTCGGCTATTTTTCGCGCCGGCTATCCCGCTTCGGAGGAAAGCGCGAAACTGTTATAGCCCATTTCGATGCCAATGCCGAAATTGCGAAACTCGGCTCGCTCGCGCAAACAACTCAGCAGAGCGTTGACGTCTTCGTCAATTTCCCCGGATTCTATTTCAATACTCACAAGGCGCTGCCTCTCGCGCGCAACCCGAGCGAGATCGTCTTCACGGCTTCTTCGTCCAATCAGGTCGGAATCGCGGGAACATCGGTTGTGTCGGCATCCAAGGCCGAACTGTGCCACTTGACGCGAGCCCTTGGCACCCAACTGATCCGCCGAAGCGCTCGGATAAACGCCGAGAGCTCGGGCGTCACCGAAAGTCCGCTGTTTAGAAACATCGGCATTTCCGAGACCAGCGTGCAAGACCGCGGAACGGTCCCGCTGGAGCAGATAGCCGCGAAACACTTCGGTAAGCCACGGAAGATCGCGGCGCGTGAGCTTCCTCGCTTTCGACGACGCATCCTACATCACCGGCATCGACGTGGCTGTCGATGGCAGACGCATACAGCCCTGAGTCCAACAAGCCCCCATGGGCTCGAAGAGCCCCCGTGAGAGTCATCCGTCATCCTCTACACCAGTTGCAGTGCAACGCTCGGATACTCACAATGTGCAGAAGAAGAGAATGAGAAAAATCGTTAAGGCAGCCGCCGTACAGATCAGCCCCGTGTTGTACAGCCGAGAGGGGACAGTCGAGAAGATCACCAGAAAGATTCGCGAATTGGGCAAAAAGGGGGTGCGTTTCGCCACGTTTCCCGAGACCATCATTCCCTACTACCCCTATTTCTCGTTCGTCCAGCCGCCCTTCACGCTTGCCAAGGAGCATCAGAGGCTGCTTGAGCAGTCCCTTACGGTACCCTCTGCGGAGACGCATGCGATCGGTGATGCGGCCAAGGACGCCCAAATGGTCGTTTCGGTCGGCGCCAATGAGCGGGACGGAGGATCGATCTATAACACTCAGCTCCTGTTCGATGCGGACGGCACGCTGATCCAGCGTCGCCGCAAGATCACCCCCACCTATCATGAGCGGATGGTCTGGGGCCAAGGCGACGGTGCCGGCCTTCGCGCCGTAGACAGCGCCGTTGGCCGGATCGGCCAGCTTGCGTGCTGGGAACATTATCTCCCGCTGGCAAGATACGCCTTGATTGCCGATGGCGAGCAGATCCACTCCGCGATGTACCCCGGCTCAATCTTCGGCCCTCTTTTTTCCCAGCAAACGGAAGTGAGCACCCGACAGCATGCCCTTGAATCGGCCTGCTTCGTCGTCAGCGCAACCGCATGGCTCAACGCCGACCAACAAGCCCAAATTGCCAATGACACGGGCGCTGCTATCGCCCCGATTTCCGGCGGTTGCTTCACGGCTATCGTTGCCCCCGATGGTCAATTGATAGGCGAGCCCCTGAAGGAAGGTGAAGGAGAGGTGATTGCCGATCTCGACTTCATCGAAATCGACGGGCGCAAGAGAGTGATGGATGCAAGCGGTCACTACAGTCGCCCTGAACTGATCAGCCTCCTGATCGACCGAACACCTTCTTCGCACGTCCATGAACGGACTATTCCTCCGAGGAGCGTGGCGACTGCCGGCCTTCATCGCGAGGACCGTGCTGCGGACGCCTCTTGACATTTTTTGGTCCTCCCCGCCCGAGCCGGAGATGGCGCATCCCCGCTTCGACCCGAACGGCCGGAGATCAGGTAATCGCCCGAGAGTCACGTGCGCAAAGAGAAAGAGCTAGTTTGCAGCAGGGCCATGCGGGCCGCTTGGCATGATCCAGACCGATTCTCTATTGGAAATGACTAGCTGCGGAGCCTCGCCAATGACCTTCAGCCTACAGCGCACCCGGTCACTGCAGCGGCAAGTTCGCTTCAGGTGTTCGAAAAGTTACGCTGACCGCCGCGCCCATCCTTGCCGCGCCCCGCCTTGAGATCTGGATGTTGCCTCGATGAGGACCCGCTCATGTTGGGAGCCTACATCGTCAGCTCGAGACGGCTCGTCACGGCAGGTCTTTCCGAGTGGCGCCAAACGGCGGACAGATCAGGTCCAGGCGATCCTCGCCGGGGAAGCTGGCGGCTGAAGGTGAACGCGCACTCAAGCTATGTGATCTCCATGCAAGGGCAATTCTGCGCAACACGAGCGCCCATTCGGGTTAGGAATTTTATGGAGGACGACAAAAACCAGATTACTCGCCGAGAAGGTGCCCACGGTTGCGCTCAACGATCCGGACCCAGCCCGCGGCTCGAGAAATGGGCCAAAGAGTACGAAAAGCTGTGTCCTGGACCCGGCCTCCAGATGCGATGAAAATTCATAACTGCCGCCGCACGGTGCTCTGGAAGGCGCTGGCACGCTCCCAGTAAACAACCGCACTTTCAGGGCGCAGTATCCAGGCCTATGCTGGCGGGATAGAGCAATCAGTACTTTTCAGGTGCCCGCGCAGACGGGCATGAACGTGCAGCAACTGCTGACGGGACTGGAGCAGATCGGTCCCGATACTCATCTACCGGTCGTTTGGCCGGCATGCTCCTCGGTCCATCTGGTGAATGCCTCCACCGGCAAGCTGTGACCACAGTGCTTCTGAAGTGCGGTGAGGGCAGTCGACGGGTGCCATCCGGCATGCTCACTCCGGTTTGGGTGCGCATCCTTTCCCGGCGTAGTTCGCGTACCATCCCTGGAAAATGCAGCGCCTTGGAGGGGTGATGCTTGCTGCCGCTGCAGGCGTCGCAGTCGCCCTCGCTGCCGGCGCTCTTCCTCAAGCTTCGCCACCATCAGAAATGGCGCTTACGGCTGGCACCGTGCGGTGCAGAGGCAGCGTGCGTTGAATATTGCGGCTGGCCGGCGAAGGTTTCCCCAGCTTAGCATCGTATTTCTCGGCCAGCACCAGAAGCCGCTTTCGCGTGAACGGATCGGCCTGATCAGCCATCGTGGGCCCGCTTTGCAAAGCTCCTGTAGAACTCGACATCCATGATGTGCCCTCACTCAACGCCACCAGGATTTGCGCTTAAGTACATCGGCGGCTCCGATGCCAAGGCGGGCGAACAGGGGGGCCTTTCGCAGAATGTTCTGCAACGCGGCTGTAGCAGCCGATTTGGCGCAAGTAAGCTCGCCGTCGGCAGGGGCAATTCACATGTCAGTCCTCCATCGATCCGGAAGCGACGCCCGGGGTGCGGGCGGACCGATGAATCGCGTGGCTGGCGAGGACCGGCACAACGAGCGCTACGTCTGCAGCCATAACCAGGGGGACCCGCTGCGCGATCCACCCGCCTGCCAGTGCGACCGACAGTTCCCCTGAGGCCTCCTGACAAGTGAGTGGTCGCACTGGGCCTGCTGATACGTTTGAACAGCCGTAGGACGGGCTCGACGTGCGGCACGCGAACGGGTGTAAGTCCTATCGCACGCTGGTGATGCATGCCGGAAATCGGAGGCGCGGGTGTATTTGGTCGCGCGCATGAGCTGGTGCGCTTCTTACGAGGCGCATCACCGCACAGGGAATAAGGCCGGTGCGTCCGCGCGGGTCGTTCGCGACCTCGAGGGCGCGAGGGCGCATCTAGATTGCGCCTGCGCCTCGTTTTGGATCGGTAACTTTGTCGATTTGACGTAAGGGTGCACGCACCGTCCGCGAAATCGCGCGTCTATCGGCGACCTGACTGTCTAGAGGCACAAGAGGCTACGACGTCTGGCGCTGGTCTTTAGGAATCCGCCCCTTCTTTCTTTCGGTACGCCAGGCTGCGACCAGAATGTCCCCGCGGTTGAAGCGGCATGCGGTCTCGGCCCTTTTGTCGTGCGTCATCGCAGGGCGATTCATCTGTTTCGACCAAACATCCAGACCACGCGCGAGCAAGCGCAGGCGGTGTGCGGTCGCAGAAAGAAGGAAGCTGGAGTATGCAGATTAGCGGCGGGCGCCGGGAAGAACCGAGCTCAAGTCGGAATGAAGCTGAGGTGGACGCGCAGCCGAGTCCAAGCGAAGCTCAGCAGACCAGAATGATAACAATTCAACTTTCTGAGTGCATTTTCCAGCGACTCGAAGCCGCGACTGACCGCCCTGGTATGGGCAAGAGCGTCGTCGTCGAGGCGGCACTTGAGCGCTTCCTGGATCCGGCGCCGCGTATAGAGGGTCTGGTTTACGAGGCGATCGAGCGAACGAATAAGCAGGTGCTCAGTCTGCGGACGGACCTTGCGGTGATCGCGGAAACAGTGGCCCTCCATGTGCGATACCACCTCACGCTGACGCCGCCGATGCCGCCATCCAAGCAGGACGAGGCGTGCGTACTGGGCCTCGAGCGCTTCAAGGCGTTTGCCGAGCAGGTCGATCGTCGCGTACGGTTTGGCCGGCCCTTGCTGCAGGAGGCAATTGATAGCTCGGGAAGTTCCAGCCGATCAGGGCCTGAAATGGGCGGCGGAGCGTCACGCGCCGTTCCACGAGCGCCAGTTGAAGAAGAAACCCACTGCGTGGCCGTCGTAGGTGAAAACTCAAATGCGGGTGCTGTCGCCGAGGAGGGCGGCAGCAATATCCACTTTCGACAGCTGCCAAACGCCTTGTGTTAAAGCCAGTGGCCGCGTTTCGAGCAACACGCGCAGCGATGCCGCTCGGCTGAGATCAGGCGAGAAGCCGGTCAATCGGGGTTGGAGCTGGCGGATCATCTCTTGCGTGTTCCTTCCCTTTGCAGCGGGATGTTATCTTTCCTACCTGTTTCGGATGATCAACACGCTCATTTGTGACCGCCTTGCCTCTGAATTGGAGCTTGGTACGGCCGATTTGGGGCTGTTGGGCTCGATCTACTTTCTAGTCCTTACCGGCAGCCAGATTCCGATGGGCATGCTCTTGGATCGCTTCGGTCCGCGCCGAGTCCAGGGTGCGCTCTTGCTGCTGGCTGCCGCAGGCGCTGCGCTTTTCGGACTATCGAATGGATTTCTGTCGCTTCTGATTGCTCGCGCGATGATAGCATTCGGTACCGCAGCTTCCCTCATGTCTGGCCTGAAAACAGTCGTGCTCTGGTTTCCGAGAGAGCGCGTGGCGCTCATCAACGGCTGTATGATCATGCTGGGTGCACTGGGCGCGGTAACGGCAACCGCACCAGCCGAGGCATTGCTTAACTGGATAGGCTGGCGCGGTCTATTTGAGGTGCTTGCCGCATCCAGCGCCTCCGCGGCCGCTTCGATCTATTTTTTGGTTCCAGAGCATGAGGCAACTGCGAAGAGCCCTCCAGGGACAGTCAGCCTGAAGACCGTCTATACGGATGGGCGGTTCTGGAGAATTGCGCCGATTTCTTCAACATGTATCGGGTCCGCGTGGGCCCTGCAGTCCTTGTGGGCAGCGTCCTGGCTGAGCGATGTGGAAGGGTTGGATCGAACAAGCCTTGTCACTCGATTGCTCGCAATGGCGATAGCCCTAAGCATTGGCGCATTGCTGCTCAGCGTGGTCGCCGATTCACTGCGCCGGCATGGCAAGAACATTGAAACGTTGCTCTCAATCGTAGCTGCTGTGTTCATTGCAGCCGAACTCGCGCTGATATTGCATCCGCCATTTCCGTCGCTACCGTCGTGGATCGTTGTGGCGCTGGTCGGATCAGCAATCGTCCTCAGCTACGCGATCATCGGAGATTACTTTCCGGCCCAACTGATCGCGCGCGCAAACGGCGTGCTCAACGTTCTGCATTTCGGGTGGGCTTTCCTCGTCCAGTACGGGACGGGGTTAATTCTAGAGCAATGGCCGGTAAAGGACGGACACTACCCCTCAATCGCGTATCAGACGGCGTTCAGTATGAATGTTGTGCTGCAGCTGGTCGCTCTAGTCTGGTTCATCGCCCCTTGGTTCAAAGAGTTGAATTGGAAATCTGAGATCGCCGTCAAGCGCAAGCCGACGGTCCAAAGCAGGTCAGTTCACGTCATGATCCCGAGCGCCGAAATGGTTATCCTGGAAACCGATCAAGATGTGGAGTGGTGAACTCGGCCTTCTGCCTGACTTCCCGCCTCGTCGGTCTGCGTCAAGAACGTCCGGCCGACTGATTGCCTGAGAAAGCTCCAAGCAGCTGGTCGGATATGCGACATGCGTCGCAAGGTCGACAGGAATGATACGAAAAATGCGTAATATCAATGAGCGCTGGCTGGCATGCGACTTGCTGTTGTTCTCCGCAGAGCCAGGTAAAGCGAATTTGAGCAATGACCAGTGTGACTGAGAGCGCAAGTCAAGTCGGTGCGGAGAATGTGCTGAGAGTCGGTTCGCCGGCTCCCTCCATCAAAGTTGAGGACTGGCTACGTGGCCAACCCCTTTCAAAGTTCGAACCTGGGAAAATATACATCATCGAGTTTTGGGCAACGTGGTGCGGACCATGTATCGCCTCAATGCCGAATTTGGTGACCCTGCAAAGCAAATACAGGAGCAACGGAGTTGAGGTGGTGGGCATCGCGGCTCACGAACAAGCTTCGACGGCAGATGAAGCGAGAGCCAGCTTGGACGCTTGGTTGACGAAGAGCTTGCCAGATCTGAACTTCGCGATCGCATTCGACTACTCCGGCGAAATGAACAACCTTTGGATGGATCCCAGCTTTTCTGTCGGGATTCCCTCGTCATTCGTGGTCGATCGTGACGGCCGCTTCGCCTTTATCGGCCATCCGACGCAACTCGATAACTTGTTGCCCAAAGTTCTGAACGGCTCCTGGGCAGTGAGCGACGAAGCCAAAGCCCTGGATGCGGAGAGGATAACCACGGGCAGACGCAGAAAGCGCGAACTATCGCAGAAGCGAGCGCTGGTGGAACCGATCTTTGCCAGACTTGAAGCCGCCATGAATACTAAGGATTGGGCGGCAGCCCTTTCAGGGGTTGAGGAGGCACTCGCTGCGATGCCGGACGATGTCACCTTCCGTGGGCTTCATGCGGAATTGTTGCTTCACAAGATGCGCGACATGCGGGCCGGCTTGGCGGTATTGCGCCAATTGGTTCGCGATGCGATCGACAAGAAATCTGTGGTTTGGATGAGCGTGGCCATCCGCCAACTCTTCGACCCCGCGAAAGACTACTCCGGTTTCCCACATGCCGAGCGCTTTGCCATGGGCAAGGACCTCTCCGAACACATTCTCGCGGCGAATCCGCCCCAAGGCAGCGAGGGCGCGAAGTTCCTCTCGTACGGGGCGGTCGCTCGGTACTATTACGAGACCGGTAACAGGAATCGCGCGATCGAATTGGTCGAGGTGGCGCTGAAATGGCTGGATGCAGCGCCTGCCTCCGATGTAGCGAAACGGGATCTCGTGCAGTGCTCCCTCCAGGCCTTGGCGAGCTACAGGAGTGAGAAGCTCTGTTACGAGGAGTGTTGTTCGGCACCGCAAAACACAGCTCCCGAAAAGGCGGAACCGGGATCGCCAATGGAGGCAGCGTGAGCAATGCTACTGGCTATGTCTTCTCGGCCCTTGTGGTTTTCGATCGAAGTCGATGCCTTTGGGAATGTCCGGGCATTCACCTGAAGCCAGGATAGGACGAGTGAAGGGGTGAACGCAGGCGCGCCGCACCACCACAAGTTCTTTACGGTGAATGTCTCTTCAACGCACGGTCGCTGTCCGGCGCGATAGCGGCGAGAATGCCTCAGGTGAAGAGTGGTCGCCGGCTGCTAAGGGTGGCGGCTTTTAGCATGCTGGTGGCATCTTCGAACAACCAAAAAAGATAGAAATGGGTGGTGACGCTGATGCATTCGAACTCTCAAGGAAGCTTTCTCAAGTTTTTACCGCTGGTTTCAGAAGGGATTCAGGACTTTGTTTCGCGTTGGCCGCAAGTCCATTCGGGAGATGCGGCAACCGGTGGCAACGGACGGGGCTTTTTAAAGCGGTCAGTGCGCTGTGCGCGCCGCGCTAAGGGAGCACTGAGCGAAGCCGTGCCTTCATTGTCACCCCGCTTTGGTACCACGGCGCCGGGTCGAGCGTGATGTACAATCACCGCCAGCGCCGCTCTGTTAAAGTCGCCGCCCTGTTCCAGCCATCTGGCCCCTGGTACAATGTTCTTTATATCCAGGTACTCATCGCGATCCTGATTGGCGTTCTCGTTGGCTGGTTGTGGCCTTCTGTGGGGACGAACAGCTGGGTCAAAGCGCTTGGTGACGGATTCATCAAGCTGATCAAAATGGTGATCGCGCCGATCATCTTCTGCACTGTTGTGTCCGGAATTGCGCATGTTCAGGATGCACGAAAGGTCGGCCGAGTCGGCGTCAAGGCGCTGCTTTACTTCGAGATCGTGTCAACCTTCGCGCTGATCCTGGGTCTCGTGATGGGCAATCTCGTTCAGGCCGGTCATGGGCTTGCTCCCAGGGCTGACGCCGCGGCGGTAGCCAACTACGTCAAAAGAGCGGAAGGGCAGAAGGCGGTCGATTTCCTCCTCAATATTATTCCGGATAGCGTAGTTGGCGCTCTGGCCCGAGGCGACGTGCTACAGGTGCTGCTGTTTGCCATCCTATTCGGGTTCTCCCTGATGGCGCTTGGCCAGCGGGGTGAGCGGATGCGCAGTCTGGTCGACGATGCTGCACACGCGGTGTTTGGTGTCATTAGGATCGTAATGAAGGCAGCGCCAATCGGGGCGTTCGGCGCCATGGCCTACACTATCGGCGAATTCGGACCGTCCGCGCTCGGTAAACTCATCAGCTTGGTTGCTCTGTTCTATGTGACAGCCGGGCTCTTCGTGATCATTGTGCTTGGCCTGGTCGCGCGCTTGGTCGGTTTTTCTATTCTAAAGTTCATCTTCTACATCAAGGATGAGCTGTTGATCGTGCTCGGAACGTCGTCGTCCGAAAGCGCGCTGCCGCAGTTGATGGAAAAACTCGAACGGCTGGGCTGTTCCAAGCCGGTCGTGGGCCTGGTGGTGCCGACAGGATACTCTTTCAATTTGGATGGGACCAACATTTACATGACGTTGGCGACCTTGTTCATCGCGCAGGCGCTCGGGGTCGATCTCGACTTCGCCCAGCAGCTCACGATACTCGTTGTGGCGATGCTCACCTCGAAGGGCGCAAGTGGTGTTACCGGTGCCGGGTTCGTCACCCTGGCCGCAACGTTGACCGTGGTCAGTCCTGACCTCGTCCCGGGCATTGCGATCGTATTCTCGATAGACAAGTTCATGAGCGAGGTGCGCGCGCTTACCAACATCATCGGGAACGGTATTGCGGCGGTGTTTGTGTCGTGGTGGGAAGGTGAACTCGACCATGTCTCGCTACACGCGCAGCTCAAGTAGATCTGCGATTTCAGCTCGGCCATTGCGGACTAGAATCACTGTCTGAATGCCTGCATTCTGCGTCGGCAATCGTCGTGCAGTACTGGGCCACCCTGATTCCAGGGGGAATGGTGCAGGGTCATGCTACGCTCACGGTGGTGCACCAGACCAGCGTCGGCATTTGTGCCTGCTGCAGCCCGCCGGCTGATGTGGTTCATTATCCCACGTTTGAGCTTCCTCGAAAACTGGGAACTCAATCGTGCCCACGCGAGGGAGCGACATTGGTTCAGGAGAAGCAATGGAGGGTGAGCAAACACCGCGGCCGGGAAAGGCGTAAAAATAGTAAGCTCAGGACCATTGCTCATTGCTGATTTCTCGCCTCGCGGTCGAGGGGCCGGGGCGTCAAGCCGGCGCTCTTTTCAAATGTTCCTTTCTCTACGCTAGACTACGAACAGCATATTCCCTTCGTTGCGGTAACACGCGATCTATCTTTTATTTGCCTTCAGATGAGGGCGCGAAAGCGGCCTCAGCAGCTTGGGGCAAATCGTGGCGATCCATTCTTTTGATTCAGAAGCGAACTTGCGCGGAGCGCGTATGCTGCGTACCGCGTTGGGGCCCGCCATCGCAGGGTTTTTGGAAGATCCGGCAATCGTCGAGGTGATGCTCAATCCCGACGGCCGGCTGTGGATCGACCGACTGTCGAGCGGCCTTACAGACACCGGAGAGAGCCTTTCGGCAGCGGATGGCGAACGAATCGTCCGACTGGTCGCGCACTATGTAGGAGCAGAAGTTCATCCCGGCTCGCCCCGGATTTCGGCTGAGCTGCCGGAAACGGGGGAACGTTTCGAAGGATTGCTGCCGCCGGTTGTTGCCGCGCCGACCTTTGCCATCCGCAAACCGGCGATCGCCGTGTTTGGCCTGAACGAGTATGTCGCCGCGGACATTATGAACGCGAGCCAAGCGAGCGCGCTTCGCAACGCGGTCGCCGCACGGAAGAACATCTTGGTCGCCGGCGGCACCTCGACCGGCAAGACCACGCTGACAAATGCGCTGCTTGCCGAGGTTGCCAAAGGTTCGGACCGCGTCGTCCTCATCGAAGATACCCGGGAGCTTCAGTGCAGGGCACCAAATTTGGTGGCGCTGCGGACCAAGGACGGCGTGATCTCGCTCTCCGATCTTGTGCGCTCCTCTCTTCGCCTGCGCCCTGATCGCATTCCGATCGGCGAGGTCCGTGGGGCCGAAGCGCTGGATCTTTTGAAAGCCTGGGGCACAGGACATCCCGGCGGCATCGGAACGATACACGCCGGGACCTCGCTTGGCGCGCTGCGCCGGCTCGAGCAGCTGATCCAGGAAGCCGTCATCACCGTCCCACGCGCCCTGATCGCAGAAACCATCAACGTCATCGCCGTTCTCTCTGGCCGTGGCGGCGAACGGCGGTTGAGCGAACTCGCCAGCGTCGAAGGCCTTGGATCATCGGGCGACTACAGCCTTTCGAACATCGGAGATCAGTCATGACCACACGATCGTCTCTCGGGCGCGGCTTCATCTCAATTGTGGCGTTCGCCAGCCTTGCCCTAGCCAGCGCGCCGGCCTGGGCCGCCGGCTCGAACATGCCTTGGGAGCAGCCGCTGAACCAGATCCTGCAATCGGTCGAAGGTCCGGTCGCAAAGATCATTGCGGTCATCATCATCATCGTGACCGGGCTGTCGCTCGCCTTTGGCGACACCTCGGGTGGTTTCCGGCGGCTAGTCCAGATCGTGTTTGGCCTGTCGATCGCATTCGCCGCATCGAGCTTCTTCCTTTCGTTCTTCTCATTCGGCGGCGGAGTGGTGATCTGATGGACGAGCCAGTCCCGGAATTTGTGGCTCCCGTCCACCGCGCGCTCACCGAACCGATCCTGCTGGGCGGCGCGCCGCGCGCGGTTGCCATCCTCAACGGTACACTGGGCGCCGCACTCGGTCTGGGCCTGCGCATGTGGCTGGCCGGCCTTCTCCTCGCTTTCGTGGGTCACATGGCTGCGGTCTGGGCCGCAAAGCGCGATCCGGAATTCGTGGAAGTCGTGCGCCGGCATGTTCGCGTTCCCGCTCACCTCAGCACCTGAAGTCGTCCCATGATGAATCTTGCCGAATACCGCCGTTCAAGCACACGTCTTGCCGACTTCCTGCCCTGGGCTGCCCTGGTCGATGAAGGGATCATTCTCAATAAGGATGGATCGTTTCAGCGAACGGCCCGGTTCAGAGGGCCGGATCTCGACAGCTCCGTGCCAGCCGAGCTCGTTGCCGTCGCAGGCCGCCTCAACAATGCACTCCGTCGTCTCGGATCCGGGTGGGCCGTGTTCGTCGAGGCGCAGCGGCATTCGGCCGGACGCTATCCGCCGGATACATTCCCGGACGTCGCCTCGGCGCTGGTGGATGCGGAGCGGAAGGCGCAATTCGAGGAAGCCGGCAGTCATTACGAATCGAGCTACTACCTGACTTTCCTTTATTTGCCTCCGGCAGAGAGTGCGGCCGCAGCAGAGCGCCTGCTGTACGAGGGCAGCCAGCGCGCTGCGGGAGCCGATGCACGCGAGCTGCTCGCCGGCTTTAGTGACCGGACCAGCCGCGTGCTGCAGCTGGTCGAGGGTTTCATGCCGGAATGCCGTTGGCTTGATAACGAGCAAACGCTGACCTACCTGCATTCGACGGTCTCGACCAAACGGCACCGGGTGCGTGTGCCAGAAATCCCGATGTATCTCGATGCGTTGCTAGCCGATCAATCGCTGGTAGGCGGACTTGAACCCATGCTGGGCGACGCGCATCTGCGCGTTCTGACGCTCGTGGGGTTTCCGACTGCGACCACGCCCGGGATTCTCGACGAGCTGAACCGGCTGGCATTCCCGTACCGCTGGTCGACGCGCGCTATCATGCTCGACAAGACAGATGCCACAAAGCTCCTCACCAGGATCAGGCGTCAATGGTTTGCCAAGCGCAAGTCGATCGCCTCGATCCTGAAGGAGGTGATGACGAACGAGGCCTCCGCGCTTTTGGATACCGATGCCCACAACAAGGCGATGGATGCGGACAGTGCGCTCCAGGAATTGGGTTCGGATCAGATCGGCCAGGTCTTCGTCACGGCAACGGTCACAGTCTGGGACAGGGATCCGCGCGCAGCCGACGAAAAGCTCCGCCTCGCCGAAAAGGTTATCCAGGGCCGAGACTTCACCTGCATGGCCGAGACGGTCAATGCCGTCGAAGCCTGGCTCGGCAGCCTGCCGGGACAAACTTACGCGAACGTCCGCCAGCCGCCGGTCTCGACCCTGAACCTCGCCCATATGATCCCGCTATCTGCGGTATGGGCCGGAGAGGTGAGGGATCACCACTTCAAGGCGCCCCCATTGTTCTTCGGCAGGACTGAAGGTTCCACGCCATTCCGGTTTTCTCTGCATGTCGGAGATGTCGGCCACACGCTGGTCATCGGACCGACGGGCGCCGGCAAGTCGGTCCTGCTGGCGCTCATGGCGCTGCAGTTCCGCCGCTACAGCGCGGCGCAGATCATTGCGTTTGACTTCGGCGGCTCGATCCGCGCATCGGCCATCGCCATGGGCGGCGACTGGCATGATCTCGGCGGCGCGCTCGATCCGTCAGAACTCGTCGCCCTCCAGCCGCTCGCGCGCATCGACGATCTCGGCGAGCGAGGCTGGGCATCCGACTGGATCGCATCGATCCTGTCGCGCGAGCGGATCGAGGTCACGCCTGAGACTAAGGATCATGTCTGGTCGGCGTTGACCTCGCTCGCCTCGGCGCCGGTTGCCGAGCGGACGCTGACTGGGCTCTCCGTTCTCCTGCAATCCAACGCTCTCAAGCGCGCGCTGCAGCCCTACTGCCTCGGGGGGCCATACGCGCGGTTGCTGGACGGCGAGCACGAAACGGTCGGTGAAGCCTCCGTCCAGGTGTTCGAGACCGACGGATTGATTGGGACCTCTGTCGCGCCCGCAGTTCTGGCGTATCTGTTTCACCGGATCGAGGACCGCTTAGACGGCCGTCCGACACTGCTCATCATCGACGAAGGCTGGCTCGCGCTCGATGATGCCGATTTTGCCGGCAAGCTCCGCGAATGGCTCAAAACGCTTCGCAAGAAGAACGCCTCCGTCGTTTTTGCGACCCAGTCGCTCGCCGATATCGACGCCTCCAAAATCGCGCCTGCCATCATTGAGAGCTGCCCGACCCGGATCCTGTTGCCAAACGATCGCGCCGTCGAGCCGCAGATCATGGCGATTTACCAGCGCTTTGGGCTGAACGACCGCCAGACCGAGATCCTCGCCCGCGCCACCCCCAAGCGACACTACTACTGCCAATCTCGACGCGGCAACCGCCTGTTCGAGCTCGGACTTGGCGAAATCGCGCTCGCCTTCGTGGCCGCCTCGTCCAAAGCCGACCAGGCTCTCGTCGAACGGGTGCTTGCCGAGCACGGACGGGACGAGTTCGTGACCGGTTGGCTCAGGGCGCGCGACCTCGGCTGGGCCTGCAATCTCACTCCGCAGCTCGCCCAACAAGGAGCGCTCTCATGAACTGGATCCGGCCGATTCTGGCGGCAAGCATCATCGCCATGATCATGGTCCAAGCGCCCGGCAGAGCAAAGGCGCAGTGGATCGTTTTCGATCCCAACAACTACGTTCAGAATGTGCTGACCGCCGCGCGTGAGCTGCAGCAGATCAACAACCAGATCACCTCGCTGCAGAACGAAGCGCAGATGCTGATCAATCAGGCGAAGAACCTGGCCAGCCTGCCTTATTCGTCGTTACAACAGCTCGAGCAATCGATTCAGCGCACCCAGCAGCTACTCTCGCAGGCACAGCGAATTGCCTATGATGTCCAGCAGATCGATCGCGCGTTTTCCACAACCTATGCGCCGGCATCGGTCAGCATGTCCAATGGGCTCCTTGTCGGAAATGCGCAGACGCGTTGGCAGAACTCCGTTGCCGGGCTGCAGGACGCCATGCGGGTCCAAGCGAGTGTTGTCCGCAATCTCGACACCAACCGCACCCAAATGTCGGCCCTGGTGACGGCGAGCCAGGGCGCATCGGGTGCGCTTCAGGCAAGTCAGGCCGGCAACCAGCTCCTTGCGTTGCAAGCTCAGCAGCTTGCGGACCTTACGGCTACTGTCGCGTCGCAAGGTCGTGCGCAAACGCTCGAGTCTGCCCAGCGCGCAGCTGCGCAGGATCAGGGCAGGGAGCAACTGCGGCGCTTTCTTGCCCAGGGGCAGGGCTACCAACCAACAACCGTGCAGATGTTCCACTGATCATGAAGAAACGACTTGAACGACTGCTCGCCGCGGCAGCCCTTGGTCTTGCTGTCCTGGTGGTTGGCGTCTGCGCCATTCGGTTGCCTGAGGACGGGAGCGCGACCCAATCTTCCGTCTATCTCGCCTCGAAATCCGATGTGACCGCAGCAAAGCTCGAGCAATGCCGCACCGTCACCTACCAGCAGAAAGAGGCTCTTCTGGAATGCCAGAAGATCTGGGCCGAGCAGCGCAGGCAGTTCTTGGCAGGAAGTAGATCGACAGGTGATCCGGACAGCCGGACAGGCGCCGCGCCATTCCTCTCTCCTGTCCCGCGCAAGGACGAAAGTCGCCTCCCGTCCGGTTTTCCCTCCATTCCAAGCCAAAGCGAGTGACCCATGGGTGGTACCTCCGTCATCGATCAATTCCTGGAAACCTTCACCCGCTACATCGATTCCGGGTTTGGCCTCGTCGGAGGCGAAGTGGGGTATCTCGCCACGACGTTGGCGGCGATCGACCTCACGCTCGCGGGCCTGTTCTGGTCCTTTGGCACTGATGAGGAGATTCTTGCCCGGCTCCTCAAGAAGACATTGTTTGTCGGCGTCTTTGCCTATCTGATCAGCAATTGGAACAGCCTTGCGCGCATCGTCTTCGAGAGCTTTGCAGGCCTTGGGCTAAAAGCCTCAGGCACAAGCCTGTCGTCGGCAGATTTTCTGCGGCCGGGCCGGATCGCGCAAGTTGGCCTTGATGCCGGCCGACCCATCCTCGACTCGATCTCGGGGCTCATAGGTTACGTCAGCTTCTTCGAGAATTTCGTGCAGATCGTGGTCCTGCTGTTCGCCTGGATCGTGGTGCTGTTGGCCTTCTTTATTCTCGCGATCCAGCTTTTCGTCACGCTTATCGAGTTCAAACTGACGACACTTGCCGGCTTCGTGCTGATCCCCTTTGGCCTCTTCGGCAAGACGGCCTTTGCGGCCGAGCGAGTGCTGGGCAACGTAATCTCTTCCGGCGTCAAGGTCCTGGTCCTGGCCGTCATTATCGGCGTCGGATCGACCTTGTTCTCGCAGTTCACGGCAGGCTTCGGCGGCAACCAGCCGAGCATCGAGAATGCGATGGCGCTGGTGCTCGGTGCGCTCACACTTCTGGGGCTCGGGATTTTTGGGCCCGGTATTGCCAACGGCATCGTCTCCGGAGGTCCGCAGCTTGGCGCCGGAAGCGCTGTCGGGACAGGCCTCGCCGCCGGTGGCGTTGTTGCGGCTGGCGCAGGTCTCGCCG
Organism: Bradyrhizobium sp. 76; assembly: GCF_023073025.1. NCBI lineage: Bacteria > Pseudomonadati > Pseudomonadota > Alphaproteobacteria > Hyphomicrobiales > Nitrobacteraceae > Bradyrhizobium > Bradyrhizobium sp. 76. The sequence goes on along the minus strand of NZ_JADPIS010000116.1, from coordinate 74,685 downwards.
CCGGCGCGGCCGGTCTCGCCGGCGGCGCGATTGCTGGCGCGGCACGTGGAGGCAGCGCGATTGCAAATGGTACGATGAGCGTGTCGCGGGCGGGGAGCATGTCCGGCGCAGAAGCAAGTGCGTCAGGTGCGGCTAGTCCTTTACGTTCGGTCGCCACTGGTCTTGGCGGAGCGCCGAACCATGCCGGTCGTGAAGAGGGGGACTCTTCCGCCGCTGGGTCCGACGCGCCCCCTTGGGTTCGTCGGATGAAGCGAGCGCAGACGATCAGCCATGGCGCATCAGCGGCTACCCAGGCGATCCGTTCCGGCGATCACGGCGGGGGCGGCGGATCTGTCGACCTCTCGCAACAAGACCGCTGACGCTTCACATCGACCATTTCCATTCCTGAGCATCTCTTGAGGTCAAACAATGTTCAAACGATCGGCCGTTCACTATGGCCGCATGCCGGAGCCTGTCACTCCGTATCAACGCGCCGCCCAGGTCTGGGATGATCGCATTGGGTCTGCGCGCGTCCAGGCCAAAAACTGGCGCCTGATGGCGTTTGGCTCCCTCTTCTTGTCCGGCTGTTTTGCCGCCGCTCTGGTCTGGCAATCCGCACACGGGACGATCACGCCGTGGGTGGTTGAGGTCGACCAATTGGGGGAAGCCAAGACTGTCGCTCCGGCAAATGCCAGCTATCAACCGACGGACCCCCAAGTCGCTTTTCACCTGGCGCGATTCGTCGAGCATGTGCGTGGTCTGCCGATGGACGCCATCGTGCTCCGCGAAAACTGGCTGCGCGCCTACGATTTCACGACGGATCGCGGTGCCGCGGCGCTCAACGATTATGCCCGCAACAACGAACCATTCGCCAAGCTCGGCAAAACGCAAGTCGCGATCGAAGTGTCTAGCGTCATCCGGGCCTCCCCTGAGAGCTTTCGCCTGGCCTGGATCGAGCGGCGCTACGAGAACGGTCAGCTTGCCGCAACGGAGCGGTGGAGCGCGATCCTCACCATCGTCGTGGAAATGCCTCGCGATCTGGATCGCCTACGCAAAAATCCCCTCGGCATCTACGTCAACGCGATCAACTGGTCAAAGGAGCTCGGCTAACATGCCATCAGGTCTCGTTATTGTGTCACGAAAAGCGCGGCCGTGCTTGCCTCTGGCTCTTCTGGTCTGTGTCTCGACGCTGGGCGGCTGCACGACCTTCAGGCCGCCGCAAATCAGCTACGACAACGAGCTCCCGCCGGCACCGGACTTGCCGGCGCTTGCCGATGATCGCCCGCGACCGCTGCATGTGCCGCCGGCCTGGAAGGCTGCACGAGGCGGCAACAGCGCGGAGCCCAAGGAGCCTGTCGAGCGCATCGAAACCGCAAATGACGCTGCACGCGTGCAGCCTCGCAAAGCCGGCTACTACAATGCGGTGCAAGTGTTTTCCTATAGTCCGGGCGCGCTCTACCAGATCTATGCCGCGCCGGGGCAAATTACGGACATTGCCCTCGAGCCCGGTGAGCAGCTGATCGGCTCAGGACCGGTCGCCGCAGGCGATACCGTCCGCTGGGTGGTCGGCGACACCGAGAGTGGCAGCGGCGACACCCGCCGCGTTCACGTCATGGTCAAGCCCACCCGTCCCTCGATCGAGACCAACCTCGTCGTCAATACTGATCGCCGTACTTACCTGATCGAGCTTCGCGCCAAAGAAAAGCCCTATATGCCCTCGGTCGCCTGGTTCTATCCGGCGGATCGTGGCGGGCGAACGCGAGCTCTACCGCCGACAGCCTTTATTCCGGACCTGCCGGCGCGCCGGTACCGTTACGCGATCGAGGGCGACAGCCCGCCGTGGCGTCCCGTCAACGCTTATGATGACGGCCGCAAAACCTATGTCGAATTCTCCTCCGGCGTCAGTCAGGGCGAGATGCCGCCGCTCTTCGTGATCGGGCCCAACGGTAAAGCCGAGATCGTCAACTACCGCGCTTACGGAAATGTGCTGATTGTTGACCGGCTGTTCGCGGCCGCCGAGCTGAGGCTCGGCGAGGAGCACCAGCAGAAGGTCAGGATCGTGCGAACCGACGGGAGGTCGCTTTGAACGATAGTGACCAGGCGATCGATGAACCAAACGAACCACCTCGGGCCAGGCCACCGGAAGAGATCGCCGAAGCGCTGCGGCTTCGGCCGGATCCTCCGCAAGTTGCGCGCCTCTCGCGAAAGGTCCTGATAGGCGTCAGCGCTTCTGTGCTCGTGCTGGTCACCGGCGCGGTGCTCTGGGCGCTGCAGGAGAAACGGTCTCATACTTCAGCGCCTGAGGAGCTTTACGCCACCGACCACCACAATATCGCCGATCAGCTCGCGACCTTACCAAAGGATTACACCGAGATCCCGAAGGACGTGCCGCGTCTAGGGCCGCCCTTGCCGGGCGATCTCGGCCGGCCGATCGTCGCAGCACAGGGGTCTTCGACATCCAGCTCCCTCGGCATCGATGCCGAACAGCAGCATCTCAGCCAGGAGAGCGAGGCGGCACGGATCAGCAAGGTATTTGCCAGCACCAATGTCCGGCCACAGGTCCCTGCCACCTCATCGAGCGAAGCTCGTTCATCCGCCGCGCCATCATCCGACGAAGCATTTGCTCAAAATGGCCAAGACCGAAAGCTTGCGTTCGTCAGTGCAACGGTCGATCGTCGGACGACAAGCTCCGATCGCCTTGTGAGGCCCGCTTCGCCTTTTGTCGTTCAGGCCGGAACGGTCATTCCGGCCGCGCTGATCACAGGAATCCGCTCCGACCTGCCTGGCCAGATCACAGCCCAAGTCACAGAAGCGGTGTACGATTCTCCTACCGGGCGAGCTCGCCTTATCCCCCAGGGAGCAAGGCTGATCGGGAGCTACGATAGCCAGGTCGCATTTGGACAGTCGCGCGTGCTCCTGGTGTGGACGCGCCTTATCATGCCGAATGGAAGGTCGATTGTTTTGGAACGGCAGCCCGGCGCAGATGCGGCAGGTTACTCTGGTCTTGAGGACGAAGTCGACAATCATTGGAAGGAATTGTTGGGGGCCGCCGCTCTTTCGACGCTGCTTTCCGTCGGCACGGAGGTGAATTCCGGGGCGGATAGCGGCAATACCAACAGCGATCTCATTGCCGCGCTCCGCCGTGGAGCTGGGGAATCGATCAATCAAGCGGGCCAGCAGATAGTCCGCCGCAATCTCAACATTCAGCCAACTTTGACGATCCGTCCGGGATTTCCGGTGCGGGTGATCGTCAACCGTGACCTGGTGCTCGAACCGTATAGGGGGTGAGAACGATGCCCAAGTTAAAGCTCGGCGCAATCCACGACGACAAGCCGATCAAGATTACGCATGAACTGCCCGCGAGCGTGCACAGGGATCTCGTGGCATATGCCGAGATCCTTGCGCAGGAGACCGCTCAGCCGATCGGCGATCCAGCTAAGCTTATCGCGCCCATGCTGGCCCGGTTCATGGCAGCCGACAGGAGCTTCCGGAAAGCGCGCCACGCGCGTCAGCGACCACTCGAAGGCGATGGGTAGCGCTCAGAGACCAACTTCAGGAATTCGTGCAGCGCCGGGTTTCATTGTCGGCGCGCCAATAGGCAGAAAGCTCGAATCGGCTCGCACCCGCGCCATCGCGCAGCTCCCGGTAAACAAGGCCGGCAAAATTTGCGCCTATGTCGGCCTCGAACACGAGGCTTATTCCTGTGTTCATGCTGATCAAGCTTTTGATGATGCCGCGACTGACGTCGTGGCGCCAGATTTTTGGGCGGACCTCAGCTCGGAGCTTGGAAACGCAGAAGATCTTCGAGCTCGTTTCCGAGGTCGTAGTGGCTGAGCAGCACCGTCTCGCCGCACAGGTCGTTCCAGTAGACAGTTTCGCGCGAACTGAGGGGATGGTCATGAGAAGGCCACGAGAACACCCTCGCTCCACAGAGCCATGGCTTTATTGTCCAACAACGGCAAGCGCCCGGTGACGATCAGGAGATCGAGCGCTCCGTTACGAAGTGCCGCTGCTAAACGTGTCCGTGATCGTGCTCTGCGGGAAGCGCTGCTTGAACTCAAGTAGGGAGGCTTGCAGATTGCCGTCCGAAAGTGATGTGCAGAAACCGACGCTCAGACGGCCGGTTTCGCTGTTGTGAACGGATCGGGCCGTTGCAATAAGCGCGCCGAATTCCTCCAGGATGGTTCTGGCCAACCGAAGAACGTCGCGGCCGGGCCGCGTTGGGCGCACACCTCCGCTGAAGCGCTCGAAAAATGGAACGCCCAAGTCGTGCTCAAACTCGCTGATTCTGCGGCTAAGGCTCGATTGTTGCGATCCGAGCAACTCGGCGGCTCACGAAAGCTACCGCAATCGGCGGCAGCGACCGCCGATCTCAGGTGTTTCAGTTCGATCGCTCTGGTGGCTTGGAGTGACGGAAGTGTGGGACCTGGCTTGTGCATGGTAAGTCTTGAGAGCGCAGAGTGGCTCTCCGCACCGATCTGCAGCCGTTACGTTTGCTTCCCAGAAGCTAGGCAGCGACTTGAATGACCGGAGCCCAGAGCACCGGTCCCGAGATTTGCGCCTTGCGGATGCGGTCCAACGCATCGGACGAAACCTCCAGGTAGCCCGCGACAGCCGTGGTGTTTCCAAGGGGGCGCGCTTTTCCCACTCTGCGAAGGGGCCATCCGGCCCGGCGAAGAATCCGCCCCATGCGGGCGTCGGTCACAGTGACGATTTCGATCAATTCGGTAACTGCCCAGGTCCGTTTGCTCGGTTAGGCGACGCTGAGTTTGTGGATGAGTTGTGTGGGGCATCGGGACAATGTTTCGAGCATGTTCCATCCGCGCTTTCGAGCGGTACCGATCAGGGTGCGAAGCGTGGCGAAATTGTCTGCGCCTTGTGAGGTGCGGAAGCCGGCAGAGATCTTCTGCCGCAATTTCATCATCCGAGCATCGCGCTCGGCCTCGTTGTTGGTAAACGGCACCGCCGAGTTGTGCAGAAACAGCAGCACCGCCGCTTTATGTAACTTGAGGCGCAACAGGAGATTATGGCCCGTGCGCCGTCTGATCCGCCCGCGCTTGATGTCGCGAGGCAGCGCGGGTAGCGCCTCGTGCCAGGCGATACCGGCGCGGATAATGCGGTCATAAAGTCGCTCGGCGGCGCGGATTCTGTTGGGACGCAGCGCGCCTGTCTGATCGGTTGGATGCTCTGACGCCAGATTGACCTCGTGGCACAGGCAGCGGAGCAACCCGCGCATGCGCCGGGCCCAGGCCTCGCCATCGATGTCCACCAGCGCCGTCAACTCGCGCAGGTGATGCGCATTGCACAGCGCATGCGTGACACCGGACATCTGAAAATAGGATGTCCAATGGTCGTGCACAACGATATGCGCCGCTTGCGTCAGCACCTCGCCGCGCCTGGGTGAGACGCGATAATGCACCAGCCCATTGATCCCGGCGGTGCCCGCGACATGCAGCCATTGCGGCGTGGCGCCCACCCAGAACCCGGTCTCATCCAAATGCTTGACCGGTGCCCGGCGGATTTGCTCGCAGACTGCCGCAGCGAAATCCTGCGTCCGGCTGGCAGCCCGGGCGATCATTTGTCCGATCGTGCCGGCCGAGATGGTCACGCCAAACAGATCGGAGAGGATTTGCCCGAGCCGATCTTCAGGCAGAAACTGTCCCGCCGACAGATAGGTCACCACAGCGGCCAACCGGACGCCATATTGCGCTGGCGCCCTTACCTCGGGTGGAAACGATCCTGTCGTGACCGCGCCACAGCCGCTGCATTTGCAACGATGGAGCTGATGCTCCGTGACGAGCAGCGGCGTCGGCGCCGGCAGATCGAACACCTGACGGCTGCCGACAAGTTCCAGCAGTTCACCCTCCAGCGCCATTCGGCAGCGCCCGCATCTGACAGGGCGATGCATGATCGTATGATCGACCCGTTCGGACCGCTTCAAGTGTTTGCCTGCATGGCCGGGCTGGCCGCCGGGCTTCTTCAACCCTCGCTCACGCAGGCTCTGTGTCCGGCGAGAAGCCTGGCCCGGTCCATCGCTCGAAGGCGGCTTGCTGCTATTGGAGCTATCCAGACCAAGCCGACGCTCCAGATCGGCCACACGCACCGTCAGCAATGCGTTCTGCTGCTCCAACATCAGGTTGCGCTCCTGCAACTCCCCAATCAGGGCCAGCAGGGCATCCACAGACAATGAGGAATTTGGCGGCGTCACCCATACCTTGACTCACAAACACATGTGGTCAGTCAAGAGAATACAAACGGCCACCTGGGCAGTTACTCAATTCGATGGAAAGGCCAAATTCAATCATGCCCGCAAACAGCACGTAAGTGGCAGCAGCAACTCCACCGCTCGCCGGCGCATCCGCGGGAACATCGAGCGCGAATCGGCTGCTCTCCAGATCCAGTCGCTTCGTGGTGCCGGCTGCCCGTCCAGCAGGATCGGAAAAGTGTCCCTCAGCATGGTTGCCCCGGTGGAAGGCAAAAGCCGCACGCAACCTTGAATTTGTCCGGCTCCCGAGCGGTTCAGTAGACGCACCGGTCGAAGGACGTCAAATTCGTCCACTTCCATGTCGCCGCTGACTTCGACGGTCCAATCCAGACGCTGCTTGAAAGCGCGGTAGCGCAGCCGGTGCATCTCGGCGCGATCGTTGACGAATTCCCCGTAGTACTCCGGCATGATGAGCTGCATCATTCTCGCCTCCCTGCTTGATTTCGGCAACTAAGCAGAGAGGCCTAGGCGAGCGCATCCTGTGCAGTTCCAGAGGCGTTTATGGAGGGCTGGCGATCCATTTTCGAGATTTTGATTCGGTCAACAGCACGATCGCTTGACGCAGGGAGCTGACACGGAGCTTCGCACGGGCGCTGTCCAGGTGAAAACCCGCGGTTTGCTCTGCGATACCGAGAATGATCCCGATCTCCCCGGCCGATTTACCGCGCGCGGACCATTCGAGACACTGGTACTCGCGAGGAGACAGCACCACGCCGCCGACCATGCGATCAATCGTCCAGAACCGTTTTGCATGTTCATGGAAAACGGTTGCGACTAACCGCAGGCTCTGGGCGTGCTCGAGAAGCGCGCGCGCGAAACCAGCTCGACGCTCGTCAGTTGCAAAGCTCAGCGCGGCGATTACGCACCTGTCATCGAGGATAGCGAATGTAAACCCGCAGCGGATTCCAAATTTGTCGGCTTCTTCGAACAGAGCGCGTTCAGGCTTCGGCCGATTTTCGCACTTCAAATCCGGGCCCCGATCGGAAGGGCTTAGGCTGGCGCATTGCCCGACGTACCACCGGATCGACGGAGTCGTAGCCGCGCTGCAGATGGATGACGGTCCAGGAGGGGGATATGTCGAGATCAGGTTGCAAGCACTGCCTGGCTCGCGGGAAGAGCGAGATATGCGAAGCACGATAGCTTGAGCGCAGCGGCGACCCAAGCCATGCTCTGCTAAGCTGCGTCTCGATGCGTACTTTCGATCAATCGTTCAGCAGACCTTTGAAAAACCCGATCCATCCTTTGATGAACTAACGGGCCTCCATCGCAAGCGCTACTCATTTTAGCAAATCGAGCATCGTTGCGAATGAGGCAAAACAACGAAGAAGTCGATCCAATCCGGCGTAGATCAATCCTGATCACGACTGTTTGGTTTGGCTGCCGGGGCCGCATCAGGTCTCGCCACCCTGTGGTAGCATCCTGCAACTCGGCAGTATTCGGTTGTCCGTTCGAAATCCTGCAAGCAGGCATGTAAGATCGCCGGATTACTGCGCTATTTGGCCTCTCGCCCCGAGGTTTGTGACGCTCTTCCGATTACAACGAGCTGCTCACCATGGAGATTGCAAATGAAGGTCGGTGTTCCCAAGGAAATCAAGACGCACGAGTACCGCGTCGGCCTGACGCCTGGGGCCGTCCGCGAATACGTGGCCGCTGGCCACAGCGTATTGCTCGAGACGAACGCCGGCGCCGGGATTGGCGCAACAGACGAGATTTACCAAAAGGCTGGAGCAACGATTGCGGCCTCTGCTCGCGAGGTGTTCGCGTCAAGCGAAATGATCGTGAAAGTCAAGGAGCCGCAGCCCTCCGAATGGACGCAGCTGCGAGAAAACCAGATCCTCTTCACTTATCTGCATTTGGCTCCGGATCCGGAGCAGGCGAAGGGCCTTATCAAGTCTGGCTGCACCGCAATTGCCTATGAAACTGTGACTGACGCGAACGGCGGCCTTCCACTGCTTGCCCCTATGAGCGAGGTTGCGGGACGACTTGCGATCGAGGCCGCGGGTGCCGCGCTGAAGAGGTACGCCGGCGGACGGGGACTGCTGATTGGCGGGGTACCGGGCGTGCCACCCGCTCGCATCGTGGTGATCGGCGGGGGCGTTGTCGGCACTCACGCTGCAAGGATGGCGGCAGGCTTAGGCGCTGAGGTCACAATCCTCGACCGTTCGATTCCCAGGCTTCGCGAACTGGATGAGCAGTTCGAAGGGCGAGTACGGACCAGATTCTCGACGATCGAGGCCGTTGAAGAAGAGGTATTTGCGGCAGATGTTGTCATTGGCGCCGTTCTCGTTCCTGGCGCGAGCGCGCCGAAACTGGTCAGCCGAGGTATGTTGAGCTCGATGCGCAAAGGCTCCGTGATCGTGGACGTGGCGATCGATCAGGGCGGATGTTTCGAGACATCGCGGGCGACGACACATGCCGATCCAACCTATGAGGTGGATGGCGTGATCCATTATTGCGTTGCAAACATGCCCGGAGCTGTGCCGCTCACCTCAAGCCAGGCACTCAACAACGCTACGCTACCTTTTGGTTTGGCTCTCGCAAGTAAAGGATTTGCAGCTGTGCTCGAAGATCCGCATCTGCGCGCCGGCCTAAATGTCTATCGGGGCCGGCTAACCTATAAGGCTGTCGCCGAGAGTCTTGGGCTTCCCTTCTCGCCGATCGAACAGGCTGCGGCCTGATCCCAGAGGCTCTGCTGCGGACATTCTCTCGCAGACTTGGGCCACTCATCAGAGTGGCCCTTTTTTTGTGCCGAGTATCAGCCACAGCTTGGAGTGGAAGTCCTCTAGGCAAGGCGACGGCGAGGGGCTCGCGAAGCGCAAGCGCGTCAACACGCCCGGGGCTTTTTCAATGCGGGGCACGGAAGGGACGACTGCTAGTGCCTTTGCGCACGTCCAACCCGCAGCTAGAGCTCACTCGGGGCGCGGTCGGGCACATCATCCTTCCAGCGTACCGATCCAAACGGGCGCTCCAGCATACGACGGAGACGCACGGGCTCAGGCCCGACATGGAAAGCCGTGGCCTTGCATCTAATGCGCGCTCCGAGCGCGTCCAGCGGTTGCGTTGGCGCAAATAATCGAGCCATGTCGGGCAGTGATAGCGCTCGGTCCACAGCTCGGGTCGGCGATATCACGCCCAATCGACCAGCCATAGGCGCCGTTGCGTTGCCCATAGCGCTGCACATTCTGCATAACGTTGTGGAAGGCTCTCGCATTTTCCGAAGCCACACGATATTCGAGCTCAACCACCAGCGGGCCGCTCCGGTATGTCAGCAGAAGCCGCTCCTTAGGATCGCAAGCATTTCGGCGTCCTCCCCGCGATCGGTGATGGCCGGCATGCGCAGCCAGCGCCCTAGCAGCGGCAAGAGCAGCATCAATCCGGCAGAGGCGAGCAGCGTGATGTCCACACCGACGGCATCGGTGAGGCGACCCCAGCCCCAACTGCCAAGAGCGAGGCCTCCAGAGAACGCAGCCTGCCAAGCTGCAACGGATCGGCCCGCAACCCAGCGCGGGGCCGAAAGCTGCACGTCAATGTTGAACGGCATCACGTCCATACGGCGCCCGCAAAAACAGAGCTGCGGCTGTCAAGGCCGAATTATGACTGAGCACCATCGCCGCGATCGCGCCGCTCATGGACAGTGTGCAGGCACGAACCGCATCTTCGCCGATCTCTATGCCGCGACCTTGGTCGAGAGCTTCTGCACGAATTCCTCATAGATGCTTGCCTGTGCGTAGAGGCGATTGGCGCAGACGCAGGTCTGGTCCATGTTGCGGTATTTGGAGACGATGGCGCCCTCGATGGCGGATATGGGATCGTCGAACTCCACGAACGGCGCCAGCTCGAGGCCGAGCTTCTTCAGGCCGATGCAGGCCCGACCGTAGAGGATCTTGCCGACCTCCGTCGAGCCGGTGAGGCCGACAAAGCGCACGGCCGCGTGCTCGCACAAAACCTCGCCGATCCTCCCGAATCTCCGGCGATGACGTTGAAGACACTCTTGGGCACGCCTGCCTTCTCAGCCAGGGCTGCGAGCGCAACCGCCGAGAGCGGCGTCTGATTGCCTGGCTTCAGCACCACGGTGCACCTGCGGCGAGCGCCAGCCCGACCTTGCGGGTGATCATCGAGTTGGGGAAGTTCCACGGCGTGTGGCGCCGCAGACGCCAATCGGTGGCGTGATCGCAAGCAGCCTTGCATCCGGGCGCGGCGAGAGAATCGTTTCGCCATAGACGCGGCGCGCCTCTTCGGCGTACAACTCGACATAGGCGCCCCGATATCGAGTTCGCCTAGCGCCTCAGAGAGCGGTTTGCCCTGCTTGGAGGTCAGGATTAGCGCGAGATTCTCGCGATTTGCGACGATCAATTCGTACCATTTGCGCAGGGTGTTGGAACGTTGCTTGGCTGTGAGTTTAGCCCATGCAGGGAGCGCTCTTTCAGCAGCCTCCACGGCTCTCGTGCAGCCGCGGCTGAGAGCTGCGGCAGTTTGGCGAGCCAAATGCTGATCGCCAGATTGTTTTTACCGCAAGGCGATGTGAGCCAACTCAGGCGCCATCAATGTAGCTGGTCTCCCGCCGAAGTGACAGGTCCTTCAGACGCTAGCGAAGGAGGACAAGCCTTGCGTGGATTGTGCGCCGGTGGTCGGGGTCGTCGCCTTGCTCCTGGAGGTCTTCAAATTCGAGCAATCAGGTCTTCGTCGACCGCGAAAAAAGGCCGCGCGAGATACCGCGCGGCCGAGTCAGGGAGGAAACGCCCCGAAGGGCACTGAATAGGAGCTCGGCAAGTAAATGAACTCACCGCGAACTCCAATCTTGCACGAAAGGTCGTTAGATCGTGCAAGCGGATATCGGATACTCATTTACCTGAGAGGATTGGAGGCGTTCGTAGCGATATCTTGCAGTTTTTGTGCGCAGATTTCGCCAACTTCGCAGCACTTGCTATCTGCAAGCGCTTCTCGCGAGAACATTCGAACTTGCGTACTGTTCATTGAGAGCATCGAACATTCGCTCGTGTACGCGTCCGTCCCTTTGATGGTTTCAGGATTTACGGAAATCAATCTAAATTAGTCAGCGCTCGTGACAAGCGGCGGAGAAATGTTGAGCGCGGCGATCCAGCAGGATAGCTGCGCGTCGCGACAGTGCGAACCAGCATCGGGCGCCTCCGGACAAGTCATTTGAGGGGCAAAATGCGCAAAGTTGCGATCGGAATTCGTGGAGATCATCACCGCGTCGCGGATTGCGCGTTGGGCTACGCGAACAGCTGGCACCGCCGGGGATTTCAAGCGCCATTGTCACAGGCGCAATCTGCGCTGTCGCCATGCTCTACGGGAGCGTGGCGCAACGTGAGTCGAATGCCAGCAACGAATTCAAAGATCATGTTACATCGTTGTCACAGACCTTCTTGGAATCTGGGCAAATTGCAACCCTCCCTGCGGTCTGTCATCAATCTCTACGCAGCGGGCTTCCAGAAAGTGGTCTCGGCCCGACGAAGCCTTGGCTTCAGCGAGATTGAGGAGTTCAAGGCAAGTTACGAATAGCCGTCCGCGCAGTTGAGCATCGGGTGAGCGAGCTCAATCAGCCTCAGCGCCCGATATTGATGCTGAAGATGCGTTGCCACGACCATGAATTGATGTTGCGCGGCGAGGACAAACCCATCGCGATGAAAATCGTAGAAAGAGCGCCTCCGGGGCTGGATTCCATCACGGAGGTGGTTCCTCGGCACCAGCGTGGCGGAGCGAGAGCATCACAACTATCGTTATGAGGAGGACACGGCCGCGACGTCTCGGGCATCAAAGAACAACGGCAACTGTGGTGAAGTTCATAGTCTTGGAATCAGCTAGTAGTTCATTTTAAAGTGTCAGCGTGCTTCCTCGTGCTACTTCTTTGCTCCTTGCGGAGTCGCCAAGTGTTGGACGCAACGACCACTGCACTTTTGCGTGCTGTTCGTCCGAGGTGGTCTCCTCGGTCTGAGCCTTGATCTGGGCCACGCGCCCCAATGTCAGCCTTCTTGCCGGCGCCATTGACGATGGTGGTGTTCTCCTTGCCGATCATCACCCTTCTTGGTGCGACCGAGCACGTTGAGCGTGACGTTCTTCAGTTTAACGCCGAGATCTTCCGAGATCGCTTGGCGAAAGAGACGCAATTCTCCACCATCTAAATCGTGCGGGCATTGCCGCTTCGCTCGGATCAGCCTGCGGATCCTGCTCAATCGCGCCATCGCATGTCCTGCACGGCGCGCTGCGCTTGTCCCTGCCGCGTGAGACAACCCTCCAGAGGTCGACCAGGTCGTCTCCGTATTGTCAAACATTGTGGCTCACCTGCGCGCCAACTCGCGGGAGCATGCTAAACCACACAAGTATGCATCGCGGTCGAGAAAATTGGCCTCATGAAACTCTTGAGTCGCCGCTCTCTTGATGCGGGCCTTTCGCAAGAAAGATCTCGAAGAGCCGATCGCGGAATCCGAGTATGAAACGCTCCGGGGCGGTTGGGATCAGAATGGCCATTAACTGGATGCTCGATCTGCCTGAGATGGCGAGCGACACGCCGCTCCCGATCACAATGAATGCCAAAACGCGCGGGAAGAGAGGGGGACCGATGAACGCGCTCCCGCGAATTGAAATTTGTCAACGCAGTCGACGCGAAGGCGATTCCTACTGATCTTGGGGTGAGGATGAGAGCTCAGCATTGTTCCGTATCTCGGACCTGACCTCGCCGAGTTGATCGGACCAGATATGCCAGTGACACAGGAGGCCTTCTGCCTTCTCCAGCAAAGTTGCACTATCGCGCGAGGCCAAAGGCAACGTCTCGGATGTCGAGAGCGACACACATCGCTCCACCGTGACGGCATTGACGGTCCAGGCGTTCGTGCGCGGGTGGAGCCGACCCCACTGCATCATCATCTAGCATCCTTACCACGGCCTGTGATAGTCGACTCTTGGTACGACGGCGCGATGCGGACGGCTCTCCGGTACACGCGACGGATGGCGTGAGGTGAAGGTATCGCGCGCTCCGGCATCCACGTCGATTGCTGGTATCCAATTTACGATCCGGCAGGCCAAGAGGTTGATCATGCCTCGGCGGCCCCATTGGCCTACTGTGCTGCGCAACACGCACGGCAGCGTGCTGCCGGTCAAGAGCTTTCTAATTACTGACGCTGGATTATGTTGAGGTTCTGACTGAAATCGGCATCCAGACACCAGTTCCCGACCTCATCAAGGAAAGGCGGAACGGATGCAGCTTCCTCCCTCTTCTTCGGCTGTCTCTTCACTGATCTGCTTTTGCTATTTATGCCCGGCAGATCACCAAACGCTCGGCTGACGTCCATCACGCGATCGTCGATCCGCAAGCACTCTCACGCAACGAACTCTGCTTTCTGGTCGAGCAACACCTGACACTGGTCGCGATATGGCCCGCACGCGATAGAGATGTTGAGCGCCAAGTAGCGGCGCAAAGTGGTCTTCTCGCCGCCGTCCGCTAGTAGGAAGAGGTCGCATCGCAAGCGACCGGTGCGTGTTGGGAGATCTCACGCGAGCTCAATGAGAACCCAACGGCCATCTCCGTCACAATTGCGACGCCTGTCGCATTTCCGACGTGTGAACTGTCGCTGACGCGTGCACAACTGTGCGGACCAAGTCGAGCTAACTCGTTCATACGGCGGGAATGCCATCGCCATCCGAGATGGCACGCGAGTTGCTAACTCTCGTTCTGTGGCCGCTCAGGCTGATCGCCATGGGCACACTTGGTAGAGAATTGAATATGGACGCTGTTGCCGGACGCGGAAAACATGTCAAAGATGCTGAGGATAGCGGCGGGATGCGCCGATTATAAGGGTTCCCGGAGCTCTTCGAAGAATGGCAAAGGGAGCTATGGGTCACAGGCTGTCCCAGGCGATCTGCCGGCCGAAATCTGGGACAAAGTTAGGACGCATCCCTGCTATAGCGAAGAAGCTCATCATCATGACGCTCGCATCCATGTCGCGGTCGCGCCGGCGTGCAATTTTCAATGCAACTACTGCAATCGTAAGTACGACTGCGCCAAAGAATCGCGTCCCGGTGTTGGTCGTGACAAGCTCACTCCTGAGCAGGCGGCGGGAAAGCTGCTCGCGGTAGCCACCAGAATTCCGCAGCTGACTGTGCTCGGTATCGTCGGCCCCGGCGATGCCTTGGCCAATCCGAAAACGACTTATCATGCCATAGATCTCCGTGCCCGAGTACGGCGCAGCATTCGGGCTCAAAGGCCAAGCGCGGCGACGCCGCGATCCCGCAAGAACCGCTGATCTCGGTCGCGTAAGAGGTCGTATCTATGCCATTCAAGATCGTCGCCTCGCAGTGGACGCGTTCCTCGGATTGTGAACCCTTATACCCGAATGTTGCAACGTCGGAGAAGGCTGGAAGCTTCGCAATTGAATCCCAGAAATGCACCGAACGCATCGTCTACTTTGACGAGCCGCAGTGTGTCGCTGTCTGTCCAGTTGAAAACACCAACGTCATGGATACATCAGTGTCGCGTTTACCACGCGCCTGCCTCAAAGGGGGGTGCTCGTGAACTTCATGCCGAGCTCCGTCACTCCAAAGTCGCGAGTATCGCCGTGTGCATTGACGGCGCCGCAGGCGTCGACTTGCAATTTCCTGTTATGGCCATGGATTACTCGGGATCGATCGCCAACATCGGTGCGTAGGCGGCGCCACGGGCCACGTAAGAAAGTAACGGAGCGCAACGGTCCAAAGTTGCGCCTCGATGTCGAGTGCCCACTAAGCAGCGCTGTCATCGATTTGACCCACGCCGCTGTGCAGACGAGCCTGTTCTTCGCCGAGCCAGGTGCATCGCGTTGCACTGTCGAAGGGGCCACCTGTCAGAGGAGCAAAGCTGCGCATGAACCTGGACCCAGTCATTCCACTATCAGGCAGCAAGGGAGCATTGGTCGCACACACGCGGCTCGACGAAGGTCTGCTACCCGAAGCGGAGGATCAGCAACGGCAGGCCGGGCTCTTCTATCATCTGGAGGGAGTGGCCGAAAACATCTGCTCGAAGCAGAGACGTTGGCCTCTGTTCCGATCGAGCTTTACCGCTTACACTTCTACAGACTCGCTGGGCTAAGACGTCGGAGGTGGCAAAGCTCTGCATTTTATCGCGTCTGTTGGGTCGGGACGCAGCGCATCGCGCCGCGCCGGCTTGGTTGGCTGATGAATCATGAGGCTATTGAGTTTCGCCGCATGGTGGCACGACGTATGGGGCCGCTTGCCACGGTGAACGACCCGGATACCTCCGTGCACCTCGAGTACGCGCAGCGACCTTCACCTCATTTGGTAACCGCTCTGAACCGCGAAGCTGAACGGCATGCCCGCTACGAAGTGGCGAGTCGCATCGCGGATGACGAGTCGGCGTGTCTCATCGCAGACAAGGACAATATGCTGCAGAAGAGCACCTCTGCTCGCGTCTCCGTGCGCCCTGTAGGTTCGCGAGGGGGCGGTGCATGAACATGATCGTTTCCGACAGTGATGTGGTCCAGCTAAGCGGGCGGCCCGCGTTCAGCTTTGGCGAAAAGGTGAGGGCCAGCAGTACCATCCGCAATGACGGCACCCTTTGCGGCAAGGAGATCGGCGACATTCTGGCCAAGAAGGGCGACCTGGGTTACGTCGTTTCCATCGGTACGTTCCTGCAGAAATTCTATATCTGCGGTGTCGAACTTCTTGAAAGTGGCTACCGCGTCGACGTGAGGCGCAAAGAGGTCGGATCGGTCGACGAGGGCGTAGATGATCTGCCATTGCCGGAAGTGGCTGTGTCATGACAGAGCCGCGCGTTCCAAAATATCGATCGGGCCAGCGCGTGAAAACGGCAGCCAATCTCATCAAGACGAGTCAGTTGCCACCGCGCCGCCTGATGGGATCCTGGTCGGCGCCGGTGCCATCGGCGAGATCGTCCGGGTCGCGATGCATACCGAAGCAAGCGTGCCGATTTATCTTGTAGATTTTGGTGAGCGGCTGGTCGTTGGTTGTCTTGAAGAAGAGATCACAGTCCTTTGAGGGGATGTTCTCGCAATGAGAGTGTCGAGAGAGGTACCGGTCGGGCTGATCCCGCATCCGAACGAGCTAGATCGCAAGCGGATCGAACGTGCTTTGATCTCCCGCAAGCACTCGCCGAGTGTGACGCCGGTAAAGGCTGGCTATCTCATTGAGAGTCCCTGCTGCTCGCGCAATATTGAGAACGATGGCGGCCAGATCGATGTCGCGCTGTTTCATTACGATGCCGTGAGCGGGATCTGGAAACTGTTCTTCAAGAATCATGCGCGAGGAAGCTGGAAATTCTACAGCATTTTCCACCGGCTTGCGTCGGCGATCGACGAATTGAACACGGATCCCGAGCGGCTGTTCTGGCAGTGATGCTCATTGGCAACAATCATAAGGAGTCACAATGGCGCTCGCCACAGAACAATTGATCGAAATCGAACGCCTGCTTGAGACAGCTAACACAGACACTAGCGCCGTTGCTGACCTAAGGCGCCGCTTTCCGCAGCTCACCCTGGTTCGATGTGATGCGTCGGATGTGACGCAGCAGCCATTCCGGCGTCTTCCGCAGTTTGACCTGCATCTAATCGATGGATCTGACCACTGCATGCAGATTACGGCCGACCAGGCGCGAGCGACTGGATTGGTGCTGGCTAGAAGGCATGTTGAGTGGTGATCGGCACTGGACCCACACAGAATCGCCTCGATGACGCGGAGTCGGTGAATGCAATTCCACTCTCGCGTCCTGATATCATTGCTGCCGACTCTCGGCCGTCGAGGCGCTATTGTGTTCGCAGCGAATTTCCAGTCGGTCGACGACTGAGATGCTCGAACGAGCTTTCGCGATCTATGTTGGCCGCAAGCATAGCGTTGCGGTTCCAAACGCACGATTGGGCTCCTGCCTGGCCTGAAGGCGCTCGGTATCGAGCGGGAAGAGGTAATCGCCTCTTCCTATTCGTTTCTCAGACCCTGCATGCCGTCAATCTGGCGGACGCACGGGGGAGTTTGCCGACACCGAATGTTGGTCCGAAACGTGCCTCAAGACGAATGCCGAAGAACGCATGAGGCCTAACACACGGGCGATTATCGCCGCCAACCCGAACGGGCCCCCGGCACCAATGCAGGTGCGAAGTTTAAGTCGCTGCGCGAGGTCCACCCCAAGGGGGCCGAAACTGAACACGCCACAATCGAGCAACCCACCGGTCTCTAAACCTGGCAAAAAGCGGGAACGATATGAATCCGCAGATCATCATTCACGTCCGCTTCGCCCCGAATGGCAGGGTGATCCAGATCAGCGAGCGCCCGGCGAGGCTCACGCCCGACCAATGGTTTGATGTTCTCAAGACCCGAGCCGGCTCTGCCTATCGCCCACTGTCCCGTGGTCGTGGCGTTTTTCGGGTGACCCGGGCCGCAGTTGATACCTTCAAGCAGAAACTGTGACGCCGGCATGAGCGAAGAGATCATCGATATCGTGGCTAGCCACGATATTGGGGTGTTCGCAGGCTGTCCCGCCGATGCGATCGAGCGGGTGGCGCCAGGGCGTGCAGTCTGTCGCAGATCGAAGACATCGGCGAGGGCCTGCCGGTTACAATTCTTGTGATTCTTTCGGCAATGACTATTTCGATAGTGCCAATCGTTGCTGGCACGACGGTGTTCGGCTTAGCATCGGTTACTGCGTGTTGTTCTCCCCGGATCGGTCATGATTCAGATACAACGGAACGGTGCGACCTTGGAGGTCGACAGTGGGTTTTGCATCGGGGTCCCGTAATGGACACGCGCTTAGATCGGTTGCACTCCACGCTGTAGTCGACAGTTGGGTCCGAGTGTCGGGGGGCGAACATTCGCGATGCATCGGCTTTGCGAAACACCCACGTGCCGGCGGTCTCGTTCCTCCGATAACCGATCGACAGGCCTCGTCCGATTGAAACCAAGAGGGGCGTTTCGCGCACCGGCTTGTCCAGCCACGCACTGCGGTTTTAACCGTCTTGTCCCTGATGCGCCTGACCATCGCCGATGCCTCAGCATCATTCTGAAAGTGTCCAGCTGGAGTCCAGTGGACAAGGATGTATACGGGACTGACACTGGGGGGCGCCAGCGCACTCGAATCCTTGAGACGACCGGCAATTTGAAGATCTCTATAACAGGGCGTCGTGTCCTTCTCTCAGTTGCACAAGAAAAAGCTTCACTCACAAGCATGCTTTGGCCGCGGGAGGAGCCTATGGGATTGAGACAAAAGCTCGCTAGCGTTTTCCTTCCTGCGGAGCCTTTAGCGCCGTCTGCTTCTCGAAAGCTCTATAAGCGGAAGACACCGCCCAGCATATGTTAGGTGAATCATTCCGTTCACGTCGCGATACGCGAGAAACGACAAGTCTGAGTTGGCAGCTGAATTAGACGGGGTTGTGTCTTACAGGGGATATTTTCCCAAAATTACCCAGATGCTGATTTCGAGGCCAGCGACCAATGCGACCTCATGTGGAATAATCACGGTCGGGTCAGGGTCGCGCCTCATAAGGTCGAAGCAGGACAGTTCCAGTCATCTCCATGCTGAGCGAAAAACGCCGGGTATCCACGGATGACCACTAGGATAAAGTTCGATCGCTCCGATCTCATCGGCAAAGGCTGCCGCAGAGCCGGAATGATCTCGTGGGATTGCTCATGCCCTTCATCAGACGGCGAACACTGGGAGGACCATTCTCGGATCCTATTGTCAGTTCGAGGCATCCAATGTTCTTGATGACCTGAGCGAGCCCAAAGACATCTGCCCGTCAAGAACATCTGCTTGTTGGAAGCCTGCTCATGCCAAATGCAAGGAAATACGCCTGTAGCCGCCTCTTCCCAGTCGCATCGGCTTTCACGGAAACCGGAGTTCCTGCCATTGAGGGGCAGCGCCGCGATGCATGATCGACGAGCGCGTCGATGGATCTGCATTCTGGCTCATCGTTCCGAGCAGTTCCTGTTATCGGAGCAGGAATGCGATATGTTGGTTGATTTGTGCCTGGCTCATGTGGGTAGTCGCAAGGCGGTCATGATCACATGCAAACATTTCAGGACGCAATTGCAATCGAGCGCGCCCGCTATGCGGCCGCGCGTGGCGCAAGCCTTCTGATGCTGATGCCGGCCTACCACGGCGTGAGCCTCAACGCGGACGCGCCCTCGATGCTCGATCGTTTCGGCCGTATCGCAGATGCGGCCAAGATTTCGATCCTGATCCTGAATGCGCTGCTCAGTGGCGTGACGTTAACAATGTCGTTTCTGGTGCGCCTTGCCCGGGAGATGCCGCGCTTTAGTTATTTCAATATCGAGGTGCCGTTTGCCGCGGCGAAGCCGCGGACGTTGACTGACGCCGGAGGAGGGACAATCCTCGCCCCTTCGACGGAGAGGAAGCCATTACAATGATGCCAGATCTCGATGCTCGTGCGAGCGGGACGATACCGGGCGCGCTGCTTCCTGATCTATTGCGTCCAGTGATCGATCATCACACTAGGGGACGCAGGCGGGAAGCCGCCCTGCCTGTCGTGAATTGATTTCGAGAACTGCCAGTGTGGCCTGCGCGCCGCCACGGGCGCGGCGTGACATAGCTGAAGGAAATTCACCCTCACTAGCTCGCCCGCGACGTCAATCCAATGGCGCTCTCCATTGGTGACGCTAACGCGCCCACATGTCCGCTGCCGAAGAACTACGTTCAATCAGCTGCCAGGCGTCAAGAGAGGTGCGCTACCGACAAATTAACCTCCACAAACGGCGCCGTGAGGAAAAGAGCTTTAGCGGCTTATTGGAATCAGGGGAGGCGACGCAAGCCGACCGGGCGCGCACAAGACCGGAACCGGTGGTTGGCTGTCCCCAATAAGGTTTGAGCCTTCAACTCATCAGTGCGCGCATTGTCGGCTGAAGACGTACATTCGTAAGGTGCTAGGGAGGAGGTTTAGAGATGGCCGGGACACTCAATGGGACTACTTCGCATGCTTGGAGGAGGCGGTCGCGCTCGAGAGTCCGCAATGGAGCCGTGGAAATCGACAAAATCGATGCTCGTATTCTTGATCTCGTTCAACGCAACAATCGCCTAAGCAGTGAAGAACTCGGCGCGAAAGTTGGCCTATCTGCATCAGGAGTTCAGCGCCGACTAAAGCGCCTGCGAAAAGAGGGCGTGATAGAATCAGACGTCTCAATCATTTCGCCAAGGGCGATCGGCCGAAACGTGACTATGCTGGTCCTCATTTTCTTTGAGCGCGATCGCGCCGACATCATTGATCGTTTTAAGCGGGGGATCCGCACTATGACGGAGGTGATGAGCGGGTTTTACGTCACGGGCCAAGCTGATTTCATCCTGTTGTTGACTGCAAATAATATGGAAGAGTACGAGCATTTCACCCGACGCTTGATAAATGAAAATCCAGATATAAAGCGCCTTGAAACTGTAGTTGTTCTGGACCGAGTCAAAGCCGGTTTCTTTTTACCAATGGGATCGTTGGCATGCTGGTGACCCCGCCGTGACCCTCAACGCCCTCATCTTGGATGGAGCATAATCGCTTTCCGCGCTGTGAGAGCGGTAACGACCATCTCGCACTCTCGGCCCGGGTCGATGCGGTCCGATTAAAATGAGGTCGCGTTCCAGCAATTCCATCTGGCTCGGCGCATGCTCCTCAACAGCAGTGTCCGAGGCTAACACTATGAGGCCGGCGCTTGTTGTGCGGTTTCGGGCTTCCGAACAAGTCAGGTCCGGTTCAAGACGCTTTGCGCGGGACAGGTCGCTCATTTTTCCGGGCATATCAGAAGCTTTATTCAACATGGCGCTGATACGGGGATTGCTGCAAGCACTCGTCGAGGGCGAGCGTCCACGCAGGCTCGCAAGAGCGATCTCTCCTTATGAACCCGGACGGGCTCGAATGGCGCACTACTCATCGGTTGATAGGAAGATTGATACAAATCGCGCTCCCAAAGACGGCATGGGTAGTTCGATCACGTCCCAGAATACGCCGGCAGCAACAAGGGCAAAGCTCTAACTGACGCGGCGTCGGCGGCGAGGAGCCAAAAACCGAGATGGGATAGACGATCGGAATATCGGCTGAGTGAGGATGGCTACCCAACTGGCGACGTCGCTCCGGCTCAGCACCTCCATTAACTTCCTGGAAGAGTGTGGCACCTGTGAAGACATGGACGACGTCTCGGCCGAATTGGAGGCAAGCGAAACTTGGATGTCGCCAGATCAGAGCCCGACATTTGCGCGGTACCGGCATTCATAATGAGGATCCGCGGCATCAGCGACCTCGGGGCAACGTTATTCCATGGAAGGGCGCCGACATGATCAACTCGCAGCTGCCGTGTTCGCATAGACGCAGTGACCCGTGGGGTTTCGCGGCCCTCAGCGGCCACGCCTGCGGGGTAAAGGAAATGCCACACCCGATCGAAATCTTCAGTCGCCGTCGTTGTGCTGGCTTGATCGTGTAAGCCCCTTCAGCGCGAAATGCTGGATCTTGCCCAGCGCAGTTCGTGGCAATTCTGCCGTGAAAATAATTTCGCGCGGCACCTTAAAGCGGGCGAGCTGCGAGGCTGCATGCGCCGTTAGTGCTTCCGCGTCAAGCCGAACCCCCGGCCGCCTGATCACATAAGCGATCGGCACCTCATCCCAGCGCGGATCGGGTCGACTGACAACGGCGCAGTCTGCGACATCGGGATGCTCCATAAGCGCGCGCTCTACTTCCGCCGGGTAGATATTTTCTCCACCCGATATGATCAGGTTCCTTTTGCGATCATGAACCCAAAAGTATCCATCCGCGTCGCGGCGGCCGATGTCACCGGTGAGATACCAACCGTTGCGCAAAGGCTCGCGCGTTGCTTGTTGAGGGCCCCAATACCCGCTGAAGACATTCGGGCCCCGTACGGCGATCTCGCCCGGGCTGCCTGCCTGCAACTCGTTGCCGGTATCATCGAGGATAGCCGCTTCGCAACATAGGCCGGGCAAGCCGCTCGACCCCTTACGCGCAAGATCGCCGCCGAGCCTCGTATACACAGCAATAGGGCAGGTCTCGGTCGAACCGTAAACCTGCAGCACTGGCACCCCACGCGCGACAAAGCGTTCGATAAGGTGCTGCGGGACCATCGTTGAACCGGTGCAAATTGCCTTCAGTGAGGAGAGGTCCGTCGTCCGCCACTGAGGATGATCGGCTAGGGATTGCATCGTGGTAGGCACCAACGCTGCCAGCGTAGGTCTGTCGCGTTCGATCGCAGCAAGCGTCGCCTCGGGCGTAAATCGCGTGTGAATGGTGACGGTCGCGCCGTGATGCAACGCCGGCGTGGTCTGGATATTCAGGCCGCCAACGTGAAACAGCGGCAAGACTGTCAGGACATGATCGGTCGAGCTGAGATTATGCATGTGCTGACTCATAATTCCATTCCACAGCAACGCTTGTTGACGCAGCACAGCGCCTTTCGGCCGCCCTGTGGTACCCGAAGTATAGACAATCAGAAGCGGGCAAGATAGGTCCGTGTGCTGATTGCGATCGTCGCCTCGACCCTGGTCTACCAGGCAGTCCCACTTACTTCCGCCGAGAGGCGAAAAGTTCAACCCGGCAACAAAGGTATCAGGCAACTGCCCCGCCAGAGCTGGTAGCAGTGCATCAAAGGCCTGTTCTAGAACTAGCACTTTGGGACGGGCGTCGGAGAGGATGAACAACTGTTCCGCGACCGTAAGCCGCCAATTTAATGGGACGAGCATTGCGCCGAGTCGCGCGCAGGCATACAGCAGGGCCAGGTAGTCGGGCCGGTTGAGCCCAAGGATCGCGACGCGGTCGCCTCTCTCGATGCCGAGCTGATGTTTTAGAGCACGAGCGATTTGCTCGATCCTTTGACTGAAGGCGGCGTAGCTTAGGGTGCCCCCGTCGAAGTGGATCGCGGGTTTGTCGGGAGTAAACGACGCGTTTCGCTCAATCAGTGTGCAAAGATCCACCTTTGTCCCCTTTTCGCTCAGGTTCGCTACGTACTTGGAAAACTGCTTAAACCCTTGACCTCCTGAGCCGTTCGGAAGCTCTCGATCGCGATCAGACGCATCGGATGGCTTCAGGCACGCGAGCAGTCAAGCGATCTCAGTCGGAAGCATACGGTCTTGACGACGTCATCAGCCCGGGCTCGAATCTCTTAAAGCGTAAAGGCGGAGGCGCTTCGTCACGGGCTCCGGTTCGTCCAACAGCGCTGGCGTGCATCTGCGCGCAGTGATAAGCGCACCATGACGTTATCTTCTGCAGGTTTCCGACTTACAGGCTCACCACAGATATGGGCCGATTGGAACCATCCGAGGTCGGATCGACCGTCCTGCAGCCGAGATGATGGCGCCGTGCGAGATCCAAGCGGGCTGAGCGAACAGAACCAAAAACGCCTTGGTTCAACTGATCTCCACGGGTGTCCCGGCCCGCGGAGGAACTCGCTTTCCAATCTTCAATTGGGGGGAGCCGCACAGCGCGGTAGGGTGACGTTGACGTCCTCTGAATTGACCAGCTCTCCAGCGATGTGGATCAGAGAAGGCGTATGGTGCCGGCCCAAGATTGTCATGCCCATCAAAACCACCCGCAAGCCGCACTGTCGCGATGATCGAAGTAAGGCGGTGCGGTGCAATTCTGACATGCTCGAACATTCGCAATCCTATCTCGACCAGCCCGAGACTGGTGTACCTTGAGATGGTACAATTTCACGTTACGTGCGATTCAAGCTGGAAGAGCTCGCGATGCCAAGCTTAATTAATCGCCGCGACCGAGAAATACACAGTACCACGTCTTCCGCACTCGACCCTCACGCCATAGCGTGCGTTTGGTCCCGCCAACGCAATTCACGAGATGCACCCCGGCTGCGGCGCCTGCCTTGAAGAACGAGCCGCACGAATGCGCGAGCGCGCCGCCGTACGGCGGCAAATGGCGATGGCAGATATTCGCGGTGCGACGCGGCAAATCGCGTCGGAAACGCCGCCGGTGAAGACGTCGACTAAATCGAAGCCGAGCCCGGTGGCAAGGGGTTGGCATGATCGAAGAGCGCAGCTCCGGCGTTCGGTTTTCCGTGTTTTTGTTGTGGCGATATCATCCAGATAGTACTTGCGCACTTCAGCCTTCTTCCTGAGGCACTCCGGGCATCAAGGCCTTCGCGCAGGATTGGGCCAAAAAGCGTAAGCCGTGGCTCACGAACTCGTCGTCGCCATCGGCATAGGTGCGGGTGAACCATCGGCACCCCCGGGCCCGCAAGATGACGCCACCTCCAAGGTTTGGGAGCGTCGGCAGCTCTCCGCGCGTAGCGGCATGAGAGCACCCAGTGGTTTCCGGAATCGTCGACAATCTGCTTTTCTTGCAGCGAGAAGATGCTTATCGAGTGTTGTGTGCAGCGTACCCCGCAGATTTCGGGGGATGGAGCTGTCTGTATCGATGACCTCCCGAAATTTCCGAACGATGTGTTCTACCTTTGCCCTAAATGCGAGCGCTTCTACCGTTCGTGGGGAACGTCATTGCTCATCCTTTGACGCATTGCGTGCACACAAAATTGAGAACCTAAGCTTCGGCCGTGGCCTTCTGATTGTCTCGGCAGGCTGCTTCACACTGGTTTTCGCGATCTGAGGCCTTTCGCTCATCCCGCTCCCGTAGATCCGAAAGCGGGGCTGCTGCGTCTGTGACCCGGCAACCGCGGTAAGCGCCTCGACGTGTGGCAGAGGGAACTCGCGCGTTGCGCGTGCAACCTTCGCGCTCGTAGGGCTTCGATGCTGGTGTTCTCAAGCATTGGAGATCGCGATCAGGTGTGTCAATCGCGCGGCTGCCGCACCGCTATTAAGGGATTCTTGCCCAAGGGCGACGCCGTGCTTCAAGCTCGTTGCGTGGCCGGCCACGATCATTGCCGCGGCGGCGTTGAGAAGAGCAACATCGCGGTACGGACTTGACATGCCGTCGAGCACGCTTTGCAGCGCGATTGCATTGGCATCGGCGTTGCCGCCCCTCAGCGCCTCGTTGTGGCAGCGGGCGAGGCCCGCTTCTTCCGGGGTGACTTCGAAGGTACGGATCGCATCTCTCTCTAGCGCGGCAACAAACGTCGGCCCGGTGAGGGTGATCTCATCGAGTCCATCTGAGCCATGCACCACCCACACCGACTCAGCACCAAGGTTCTTTAACACTTGCGCCAAGGGCTGCACCCATCGACGCGAAAACACTCCGACAATCTGCCGCTTGACTCCGGCCGGATTTGCGAGCGGGCCGATTAGATTGAAGATCGTGCGGGTCCCAAGTGCCGCTCGGATCCGGGCAACGTGGTGCATAGCCGGATGACGGATGGGCGCAAGCATGAAGCCGATGCCAGCTTCGTGCACACAACGAGCAACGCCTACAGGCGGGAGGTCGACCTTCACGCCGAGCCGGGCCAAGACGTCAGCAGCGCCTGGTAGTGAGGACACGGCGCGGTTGCCATGCTTGGCCACCGGAACGCCGGCCCCGGCGACGATGAATGAGGCGCATGTGGACACGTTGACTGAGCCCGAAGCGTCACCGCCCGTACCAACGATGTCGACGGGATCGGGGGGCGCACTGACCCGGAGCATTTTGCTCCGCATGGCCGAGGCTGCGCCGGTGACTTCTTCCACGGTTTCGCCACGTACCCGCATCCCCATTAACAATCCTCCGATCTGGGAGGATGTCGCCTGGCCCGACATCATGATTTCAAAGGCTGTTGCGGTCTCCTCGCGGGTCAGCGTGGCACCTGTAGCAACTTTGCTAATGATCGATTTGAGGGCGTTCATTGCTCTCCACGTGCTTAGTCGTTCCAATTGGCCAGTCCCGCGTGCGAGCGCGACCTCAATCCGCTAGATGATCCCATCTTCCATGTTGTCGATACCCACGCTGTTCTTTGCTGATATATCATCGGACAAAACGTCGCGGTTTTGTGGATCGAGCCGAACTCGACGGTTGCAGGATGACGTCGATGCCACACACGACTACTCGCCGTTGATGCTCCCCGCTGGCGCTGGCGCATAGCTCGAGATCCTGACCAAATACACTGCATGCTGCTCCTGATATGGCATTATGTCGCACCGTCTCGATCACAATGGTGCTCCTCCTCTTTGAGGTACTTGACCTTAGAGCGCGTTGCGCAACTTGCGCGCGTCTCGGCCGGCATCATCGGCGCTCGTTACCGGAAGCGTCTGCTTAGTGGATGTTTGCACTGATCCTAAGTCACTCGTTATCGATACTTGCGAGCCCATGACATCATTCTCACCCTTTTTCGTTTTCTGCGTTCAACAGCGAGGCGTCATTCGAAACGGGCATTGGTGGGGTCATGCAGCTCGGCAACCGGTCCGGCTCGGACCGCGTATGCGTCGTCGAGGCATGCGCGGTGTCAGCTTGAACGTCAGTCCGCTCTGCAATCCTACAACCTGACGCTGCGTAAGAATCAAGCTATCCATGGCGTTCACCTGCAAAGGAGCAAGTGTTCTTTGCTCGAGATCAGATCAGACGATCGGACGGCAAGACGGTGGGTGGTTCCATCGTCGAGCATGGCGGGATGACTTCTTCTGCAACCAGCCCGTCGCGGAATCGTTGACCGCGATCGGTATGATGGCTTGTCTCCTCCTAAGGATTGTTATCGTTGGCGATGAATGGACCAACAATCCATCAGTAGGGCGCACCTTAGATCTAGTGTGACTGACGCGTCCGTTGGTGGATCAGAGTCAGCAGGGCAGACCGCGCTTGCATCGATCGCGAACTCCAGATGTCGATGGCGTCGACACGCAGGAACCTCGCATTTACACCACGCAATGCTAGCAGTGTAACGAGCAGATCATCTCGAGTGTTACGCACTTTGCGTAGTCCCCACGCGAGGTTCGATGCGCGGCCAATCAGGCTTATGCGACCAGCTCCACCTGCGTCGACGCAACGCCGTCGTCCTGATCGACAACGTGGTCACCGAATTCAACGCCCCACCCGGGTTGATCTATTTGACGAAGGTCGCGAATTCGAGTTCTGCGCGGAATGTGGGCGACACCAATCTGGCTCATGCCGGGGACAGGACGATCCGTCGATTTGGACTCCGGTTAGAGAGTAGAATCCACTGACACGGACGTTCGACTCCTGCCGGCTACATTCGGAATACGCCATAATGGGGCGCTTCGATGGGAGCATTCAGCGAAGCGCTCAGGGCGATCGCGAGTGCACTTCGGGTATCGACTGGATCAAGAATTCCGTCGTCCCAGATTTCAGAGGTTGCATAGTAGGCGCTCGATCGTTCCCGATACTCGTCGAGAAGGGGACCTCGAATGGCTGCTAGCTCCTGCTCTGCGAGTCGCCCACCATCACGGGCCAGTTGTCTGGCCTTAACATGGGTCAGCACACCTGCCGCTTGCTCGGCGCCCATCGCAGAGATCTGAGACTGCGGCCAGGTGAAGACGAACCGAGGATCGAAAGCACGTCCCGCCATAGCGTAGGTACCTGCTCCGTGCGAGCTGTTGCAAACGACCGTGAATTTTGGGACCGACGCTCCCGAGACGGCCATGATCAGCTTGGCGCCATCCTTGGTTATGCCACGGCGCTCGTATTCGCGGCCGACCATGAAGCCCGTTGTATTCTGCAGGAAGAGCAGGGGCGTCCGGTTCTTGTCGCATAGTTGGATGAAGTGAGCGCCCTTTAGCGCACTTTCGCTGAGCAGCACGCCATTATTTGCAAGAATCCCTATTTGATATCCATGAAGCCGCGCGAAACCGCACAGCAGAGACGTGCCAAAACGCGGCTGGTATTCGTGAAATCGGCTGCCATCGACCATGCGGGCGATGATCTCCCGCATGTCGAACTGCACTCGAGGGTCCTTGGGAATAATGCCGTATAGTTCCGATGCGTCGTAGGCAGGGGGCTCCGGGGCGGCTTGATCAATCGGAGTCTTCGCGGCCCGATGGAATCGGGCAACGATATCACGTGCGATCGCAATAGCGTGCATCTCGGAGCTCGCGGAATAATCGCTCGTGCCCGACACGCTCGTATGCATGTGGGCGCCCCCAAGCTCCTGTGCCGATACGTCTTCACCGGTAGCAGCTTTCACGACTGGAGGGCCACCGAGAAATATAGCTCCCGTATCCTCGACCATAATGCTGAATTCGCTAAGCGCCGGGACGTAGGCCGCTCCCGCTGTGCAATGACCCATTGCGATCGCGACCTGCGGTACTCCCATCTTCGAGAGAATGGATTGGTTACGGAGGATCCGACCCGCGAAGTAGCGATCGGCGAAGAACTCTGCCTGAAAAGGTAGGAATCCTCCGGCGCCGTCGCACAAATGAATCACTGACAGACGATTCTCGATTGCGATGTCCAAGGCCCGCACTATCTTCTTGACAGACAACGGATACCATGCGCCGCCCTTCACGCTTGCGTCATCTGCATGAACCATCACCTCGCGACCCGCGACGATCCCGATGCCGACGACCTGTGCCGCGCCGGGGACTTCGCCGTTATAGGCCTTGTTAGCGGCCAGCGTTGAAAGCTCGAGGAACGGAGTTTTTGGATCGAGCAAGGCGTCGATCCGATCTCGTACAAACAGCTTATTTTGACGTCGAAGGCGCTCGAGCTCCCGCTCGGGCCGCTGAAAGCGGACAGCACGTTGCCGCTCCTTCAACTCGTCAGAAAGCCGCCTGTTGTGGAGCTCGTTTTGACGAAAGTCTTGCGAATTGACATTCGCCCCAGAAGCGATTCGTAGCATTTCAGCGCCCTTCTTTCGATAGCGTAATCAGCACAGCATCCCGCTCGAAGCTCTCCCCTTCTTTGAAATGGATTCCATCGACTACGCCATCCTGTGACGAGCGAATAATCGTCTCCAGCTTCATGCTCTCAATCATCATCAGCGCCGCGCCTGCGGATACCGGTTGACCAGGCGAAACCGCGATCGTAACGACTACTCCCGGCATCGGTGCGCGGGTCATGAGCGAACTTTCCTCTTGGTTCACGCAAGCGAGCGTTCGCAACGGGTCGCGGTAGCGCAAAACGCGCATTATGCCACGGATGTGGACGTGAATCAGATCGCCTTCGATGACGAAGCGGACCCGTTCGGTCTCGCCGGCAACAGTCAGGACACCTGAATTCTCGCCGTATTGAGCGAACGCGACCGGGGAAATGACTTGGTCGCGCAAATGAAGATGATAGGAGCCGGATTGGCAGGGTGAAAGCCATAACTGATGGTCGACGCCATCAACCTCGACGGAGTGATACACGTCAATTTCTCCAATCGCCCAGCGAAGCGTGAAGCGCGGGCACGGCATCGGCCGATTCGCGGACTTGTCGGGTCAGGAGAGCAGCTGATGCGAGGAATGCCGGTAGGCCGGTAGCAGAGTTACCAGCGGCAATGTGCGGGTTTTCCTCCAGATATCCTGTATGAAACTGTCCGCGGACAAACGACTCGTCGGAAAGGATGCGGGCGAGGAAGCTAGCGTTTGTCTCGCAGCCGAGAAGAATGACCCCCTGAATCGCGTGATTGGCTGTGGCGGTGGCCAATGTGCGCGTCGGCGAATGCGCGATGATCTTTGCGAGCATGGGATCAAACGCAGTGGTGATTGGCTGACCCCGCGTGATGCCGCTGTCAATCCGTACCCCGCTCGGATACTCGAGAAGAAGTACTTTGCCGGACGTCGGAACATAGCCTCGTTCGGGGGCTTCAGCGTACAGCCTTAGTTCGATCGCGTGGCCGTTCGAAACGATATCTGACTGAGCAAAACCAAGTTCTCGGCCCGCGGTGGCATAGACCTGTTCGGCGACAAGATCGATGCCGGTGATCATCTCAGTCACGGGATGTTCGACCTGTAGGCGCGTATTCATCTCGAGAAAGTAGAATTCTCCTGCATCGAAAATGAATTCGACGGTTCCTGCGTTTTGATAATTCGCGGCGCGTGCGATACCCACCGCGGTCTCGCAGACGCGTTTCCGTAGTTCTGGCGACAGGGCTGGCGAGGGCGCTTCCTCGATGATCTTCTGGAAGCGGCGTTGCACCGAGCACTCCCGCTCAAACAGATGTACAATGTTCCCAAAAGAGTCGCCGAGTACCTGCACTTCGATATGCCGCGGGTTCTCAATGTAACTTTCGACGTAAAGCCGGTGATCCCCAAAATACCGTTGCCCCTCAGAGCGAGCCTGCTCAATCTCGCCTTCCAGAGCATCAACGTCGCGTACAATCCGCATGCCCTTGCCGCCCGCGCCCCCTGACGGTTTTACCAGCAAAGGGGTTCCAATTGCACGCGCCCTGGAGACGAACGTCGCTGGATCGTCCTCCTCAATTGCAGCTGGCGTCACTGGAAAGCCGTTCGACTGGACGAAGTTGCGGGCCCGAATCTTATCGCCCATCAGTTCAATAGTTTCGGGGGCGGGGCCGATGAACGCAATGCCGGCCTTTATCACGGCCGTGGCGAATTGAGCCTGTTCGGAAAGAAATCCATAACCTGGATGAACAGCGCCGGCGCCCGCCTTGTGAGCGGCGGCGATGATTTGTGCGATGTCCAGATAGGCCGCGATCGGCGTGTGACCGCTGATAAGAATCGCTGTGTCGGCCATGGAGACTGCCGGGCTTCGCGCATCGACCTCGTGGTAGACAACTGCAGAACGAAGGCCCAGCTTTCGCAACGTCTTGATGATGCGGGCGGCGATCTCGCCTCTGTTGGCGATAAGGACTGTATCGAAAGGCATTGTGTACATTCGCATCCAAACAAACAACTCAAACGAGACTTCGAGTCCCGTGGTTTCTTTGGCGGTATCGCCAATGGAGGTCGCGACATTGATGACTCAAGCTCGCCTGCTTGGCTCTGAGACACGCAGTGATGGCGGTGCGATCCGGGGGTGTGGGTGCTACGCAGGCGAAATACGTCTTCCATGCAAGATGCTTCGCGTCGGTCGGCAGCTGATCTTGCGCAACCCGCCGACTCGAGGACAGAGATGCCGTTGCACAATAAGAACTACTGCACAGCAGTTGGCTTTGGGACGCAAAAACAAATGCGTTCGTTGTGTGCGCATCACGATATCCTCTTTAAGTCGTTACGTTGTGGTAGTGGTGTTCCTGCGCAAAGGCACAGTATGGCCTGTCTACAGGAAAAACAGGCCGGAACCGTTCAAGTCGTTGGTGGCTGCGGAAGCGTTGCTTTGTATGCTAGAACCGAAGGCTGCGATTTGTTGACGATTTACAATAAGCATGCCGATGTCGTCTTAACGCGTGTTGTCTTGCCGGAATCGCCTCGCAACTTGCTCGATCAGCTCGTCGGGAAACCAGGCAAACTTGCGCGTCGACAAGGCGCTAAGGTCTTCCCGACGAAAAAAAGGCCCGGCCTCATTTTGGAAGCCGGGCGAAGTCAGTCTGGGAGGAGCGACGCTGCTACACATCGCCCGACCGTCGGCAAGGGAGAGTTGCCGCCGGCTCATTTACGGCGAGCGTTCGCCGCAAATTCGAAATACGACAAGATCGTTATGTCATCGCCACACACCCTAGGAGTAGCTTACGTTCGTTTGTCAGAGGTCGCGATCTCATTTCAAGATCGTACAATGTGACGTTACGTGCGAATCAAGGCCTTTCAACGAAATGATCGCACAAATTTGTCCAAGCTCCTGGCTTACGCAGCGCGCCGGCGCAGCGCCTTCACGGGGCAAGCCCCCACCCGTAGATTGCTAAATTTAAAATCGAGCCGCTGATTTGACCTTATTGACGCCGTTCTCAAGTGCTTCGAAGGTAATCTGACGTCACAAACTCGTAGTAAGACTGTGCAAGATTGCCGGTCCGCCGGATAATTTCAGGTGCCGAACACTCGGCCTTCGGCTGTAGCCGCCGCGAACGAAATCCTTCCGTGCGCCAACGCACCGATGCCGAGATCAAGCGCGTGTCGAAAGGCAAATCGCGCCATGCTCGAGACCTTTGATTATGAACGCTTGTCGACCTTGGCGCCCTGTCAGCGTCGGACCACCAGAGACTCGGGAGATCACGACCGCTGTTGCCGGCCGGTAAGACCAACCTCTCCCTGGCACGCCGCATCGATCGGAGGTCGGTGAGTAGCGAACCACCATGGTGGCCGCTCTTAATGAACAACCAAGAGACGTTGCCCTGAGGTTTTTGACGAGAGTTCGACCTGGACACCAACGCCTTCGTCACGACCGGTTTCGCTCTTTCGGAGGGAAAGCAGGCCGTCAGCTGGGTCGACCGCAACGCGGTGCTCATCGCACGAGATTGGGGAGAAGGGACCCTGACGCAGGTTGGCTACCCTTTCGTCTTGAAGGAGCTCAAGCGCGCTCAGCCGCTCGTTCGAGCGCGCGAGGTCTTCCGTGGGGAGCCGACCGATGCCGTGGCGGCGCCCTTCGTGCTGCAGGATAATAAAGGCAAAGTTCATGCGGCCGGCGCCATGCGCGCCATAAGCTTCGTCGAGCAGGAGTATGTGCTCTTTGGGCCCAACGCACCGATCAAGCTAAACCTGCCAAAGAAAGCAAACATCAGCGGCATCGTCAGCGGCCGCCTGCTCGTGACGCTCGATGAAGACTGGATACTGTCCGGCAGCACCCGCTTTGCGGCCGGCTCGATGATCTCGTATGGCTTGGGCAAATGGAACAAAGATCCGCTGCGCGGGATGCCATCGCTCGTCTTCCAGCCCGAGCCTCGGCGAGCGCTCAGCGGGTTCCCGGTCACCAAGAACTTGTTGATGGCGAGCCCTGACAATGTTCAGAGCAAGGTACGACCAGGGCAATTGGCGGGCCAACTATTTGGAGCCGACGCCCCTTTGGTACTTCGACGCGGCGAGCGAAGGGCTTGAAATACTGAGGACGACACCTCCGAAGTTCAACCCGTTCAGGCATGTCGCGGAGCAGTTCGAGGCCACTTCGCTCGACGGGACCCGGATTCCCTACTTTCTGGTGCGTCCCAAGAACGCGAGGTTCGGAGCGGAGATCCCAACTCTTCTCAATGGTTATGGCGGATTCCACGCCTCGCTCCTGCCCTCCTTTGCGGGAGCGATGGGGCGGCCCTGGCCCGAGCAGGGCAATGCTTATGTCGTCGCGAACCTGCGGAGCGGCGGCGAGTTTGGGCCGCGATGGCACGAGGCGGCCCAAGCGGCAACGAAGCAGCGGACATGGGATGATTTCATCGCCTTTGCGGAGGACCTAATCCGCCGGAAGGTCACCTCTCCGCGTCGATTGGGCGTGGTCGGCGGCAGCCAGGGAGATCTGCTGGTGGGCACCGCGACTACTCAGCGCCGAGACCGCTTCAACGCAGCGATCGTGCAGGTGGCGCTGTTCGACATGTTTCGGTTCACCAAGTTGGGCGCAGGCTCCTCCTACATCGGCGAATATGGCGATCCCGCCATCCCGAGCAGCGCGGGTGGATCGAGGCCTACTCACCCTATCAGAAGCTTGTCCCGGGCAAGACCTACCCAGACACCTTCATTCTCACTTCCACCAAGGGCGACCGCGTGCATGCGGCCCACGGCCGCCGCTAGGCTTGCTGCGCTCGGCCAGCCCTATTACTGCTATGAGAATATCGATGGCGGACATAGCGCGGCCGCCAATCTCACGGGATACGCGTGCCGGCTGCACTCGAATACACCTATGCATCCAGGCGGCTTGTGGATTGAGTGCGGTTGACGAGTGAGTTCGCTAAGGTCGCCATTGCAAATGGCGGCCTGTCAGCATCAGCGCGTTTGGTCGGAGAGATCAGTGACCAGGCCGCATCCGTGTATGTCATGACCCACCACTGCGGGATGTCGTTGTGCTCTATGGCTTCACTCCAGCCATCCCCACGTCCGGCGGGGTGGCTTCGGCTTCGCAAACCTGAATATCTAGAACTCTCATAGCCACAAGAGCCCTCCTTCGTTGCGCTCGAGCATTCGTAATGGTGCGTTAAATCCATCTCGGAGCAGTGGGCGACATGCAGCGGAGAATGCACAAGCCTTCGATGGTCAAGAAGGCGGCGCGCGGCATGAAGTTGTGGACACTTTCCAGCTGCACAGCGCTCAATTAACGCGATCTGTTCTCGGTTACATCAACGTAGCGAGTCGGTTTACGCTGATCACTTGAGCCATGATTGGGATCGTCAGCCGCAGGAAAGTTGCCTGCGGGCTTGCGCTCCGACGGAGAGGTGAATTACGAAATGCAATGGAATCCATTCATGAGCAACATGACAACTCAGATTCATTCGCACGCGGTCGTGTGGATCGACCACCTCATTGCTAAGATATTCTCCATAGGTTTAACGGGCGTCAGCGCGACGGCCGTACGCGCGCATTTGGCGCCCCAGCGTCTTGATTGCAAAGCGCATACTGGCTCTGCCGACGTGAATGATGATCCGACGTTTGTCGTCAGGGTAGGTCGGGCCCTGAGTAGCTGCACTGATCTGCTGATCATCGGACCGGGAACCGAGAAGACCGAGCTGATGAACTTCCTGAGAGTGAACAGGCCGGATCTCACTCTGCACGTCGAGACAAGTAATCCTCCGACCGACCGGGAAATTGTAGCGGTTGGGCGAAAGATTTTCCGTCTCGATTGAGTTGGCGATGTTCTTCTTCTGATTGTGAACGGTGCAACAGATCGGCCCAAATTAGGAGAGATGAGGATCGCTCTTGCCGGGGACCACCACCTACTCGTCCGTGAAGAGCGGCTAAGGGATTGAGCCAGAATCGCATTTGTCTTTGTGGACTGCTTTGCGATTGCAGGGTTTTGATGCTTGGGGCATCGGGACCTTGCAATTTCATTTTCAGGATTCCGTCGAATGGCCAGTCATGATTCCGTCGTCGCATCGGAGGTGGCGATGCGACCGAAGAAGCACAGGACGACGGGATCGGGCGATCTGTTCCGGGCCAGGCTGGACCACTCATTAATATGAAGCACGAGCTGGTTCAGCTTGCCGGCAAGGTCGATTGGGAGTGGATCGACGGCGAGATCGCGCCGCTCTATAGCGAGAACGGCCGGCCGGGAATCGCGACCCGCTTCATGATCGGGCTACTCCTGCTCAAGCACACTTACGGGCTGCCGATGAGGGGGGGTGCGAGCGTTGGGTCCACGACCCGTATTTCCAGTACTTCACCAGCGAAGAGTTCTTTCAGCACGCGTTCCCGCACGAGCGCTCGGACCTGAGCTATTGGCGCAAGCGGCTGGGCGACAGCTGGAGCCGTTGCTGGCCGAGAGCTTGCGGGTGGCGCACGAGGCCGGTGCGTTACGCAGCCAGGACCTCAAGCGGGTCACGGTCGATACCACCGTGCAGCCGAAGGCCATCACCTTCCCGACCGATGCCAAGCTGCTGCACGCGGCCATCAAGGGGCTCAACCGACTGGCGAGGAAGCACGCGGTCAGGCTGCGGCAGTCCTATCTTCGCATTGCCAAGACCGCGGCAATGATGGCGGGGCGCTACGCCCATGCCAAGCAATTCAAGCGGCATCAGCGGCAGTTGCGCATTCTGCGCAGCCGGCTGGGCCGGATCATCCGCGATACCCGCCGCAAGCTCGAAGGTCAGACCGTGCTCGAGAACGCCTTCGCCCTCCCGCTTGGCCGGGCCTTGCAGATCCGCTCGCAGCAGCAGCGCCAGCGCGGCTGGTAGCTCTATCCCTTCCACGCCCCGGAGGTGGAGTGCATCGGCAAGGGCAAAGCAGCCGCCCTTACGAGTTCGGTGTCAAAGCCTCTATCGTCACCAACAACCGCCGTGCTCCCGGTGGCCTGTTCATGCTGCACGCCAGGGCGCTGCCCGATAACCCGTACGACGGTCACACCTTGCGGGCTGTCATCGACCGCACCGAGACGCTCACCGGCTGCGTGTTCCAGCCGATCGTGATCACGGATTCCAGGCCATCGTGATCACCCATTCCAGAGCATCGTGATCACCGTTTCCAGCGGATCGTGATCGCTATTTCCAGCGATCGCGATCGGGGCAGGAGGCGCGCGCGGCTGACAGTCTGCAACCCGGGTAGCTTGGTCTTTTGCCTAACCGCAGAGGATCGAGATGCCGACCGAGAGACTGTCCATGCGCCACATCCGTGAAGTTCTACGCCTGCACTACAGCGTCGGCGTGTCGCAACGCGCCGTTGCCCGCAGCCTGGGCTTGGCCCAGGGCACGGTCAGCAAGTACCTCAACCGACCCCGCCGCGCCGGTCTGACCTGGCCGCTGCCGCCGGAGCTGGACGACGACGTCCAGCTCGACAACCGCCTGTTTCCGCCGCCTTCTGATCAGCCCAGCGACGAGCGTCCGCATCCAGACTGGGCGCTCTGCATCGCGAGCTGCGGCGCCCGAACGTCACGCTGATGCTGTTGTGGGAGGAGTATTGCGACGCAAACTCCGACAGCTTCAGCTATGCGTGGTTCTGCGAACGCTACAAGGAGTGGACCGGCCGCCTCAAGCCGACCCTGCGCCAGGTCCATGTCGCCGGCGAGAAGCTGTTCGTCGACTATTCCGGCCATACCATGGAGGTGGTTGACGGGCTCAGCGGCGAGGTGCGCAGCATGCAGATCTTCGTCGCCGTGCTCGGCGCCTCGAACTACACCTATGCCGAAGCCAGCTTCAGCCAGAGCTTGCCGGACTGGATCGCCTCGCACGCTCGGGCCTTTGCCTATTTCGGCGGCGTGGCGCGGCAGACGGTGAGCGACAATCTCAAGGCCGGCATCACCCGGGCTTGCTTTCACGAACCGATGGTCAACCGGACGTATGCAGATCTCGCCCGCCATTACCGCACCGTCATCGTCCCGGCGCGACCGTATCGTCCACGCGACAAAGCCAAGGTCGAAGTCGGGGTCCAAATCGTCGGACGATGGATTCTCGCGCGTCTGCGCAACCACCGATTCTTCTCCCTCGCCGCCCTCAACGAGGCGATCCACGCACTCCTGGTCGAGCTGAACGACCGACCTCTCCGGAGTTGGGGACGAAGTCGGCGCGACCTGTTCGAAGAACTCGATCGTCCGGCGCTCACTCCCTTGCCGGATGAACCGTACCAGTATGCCGAGTGGAAGCGCTGCCGGGTCAACCTCGATTATCACATCGAGATCGCCAAGCATTATTACAGCGTCCCTCACAACCTCGTGCGTCAAGAGGTCGAGACCCGCGTCACCCAAAAGACCGTCGAGATTTTCCTGCGCGGCAAGCGGGTGGCGTCGCATCTACGCAGCACCTTGCAGCATCGCCCGACGACGATTGCCGAGCATATGCCGAGCTCGCATCGTCGTTATCGCGACTGGACCCATGAGCGTATTCGTTCCGAAGTCGCCAAGGTAGGCCCCGACGTCGACACCCTGGTCGACGTCATCCTGCGGTCGCGACCGCACCCGGAACAGGGCTTCCGCTCCGCCATCGGCATTCTCGGGCTAGTCAAGCGCTATGGCCAGGAGCGCGTCGACGCCGCCTGCGCCCGTGCCCTGCTGCTCAACGCCCGTTCGTACAAATCGGTCGCCGCCATCCTCAAGAACGGCACCGACAGGACCGCTCCGCCCGCCGACGAGACACCCATCCTCTTCCACGCCAACATCCGCGGCCGCAGTTACTACAATTGATCAGGAGATCAGCATGCTCATTCACCCTACCGTCGATCGCTTGCGCGCCCTCGGCCTCACCGCCATGGCCGATGGCCTCACTGAACTGCAGAATAATCCCGAGGCTGCCGGAATGCCGCATGCCGATTGGCTCGGCCTCCTCGTCGATCGCGAGGCCATCGCCCGCGACAACCGTCGCATCACGCGTCGCTTGACCAGCGCCAAGCTCCGTCAAGCCGCCGCCATCGAGAACGTCGACTATCGCACCGCTCGCGGCCTTGACCGTTCGCTCTTCCAGAACCTCGGCACCTGCCAATGGATCCGCGATGCCAACCACCTGGTCATCGTCGGCCCAACCGGCACCGGCAAGTCCTGGCTTGCCTGTGCACTCGGCAACAAGGCCTGCCGCGACGGCTTTTCCGTCCTCTACAAACGGGCACCCCGCCTGTTCGCAGATCTCGCGCAGGCGCGCGGCGAAGGCCGTCTGGCGCGCCTGATCGCAGCCCTCGAGCGCGTCAATCTCCTCATTCTTGATGACTGGGGACCCGAACCGCTCACCGCCGATCAGCGCCGTGATCTGCTCGAGATCGTCGACGATCGCTACGACAAGGGATCGCTGTTGATCACGAGTCAGGTGCCCGTGTCGCAATGGCACGATGTCATTGCCGATCCCACCCTCGGCGATGCGATTTTGGATCGCATCATTCACAATGCCCACCGCATCGAACTCAAGGGCGACAGTCTGCGGCGCCAAGCCGGCGAAAAGAAAAGGCCGTGAGCACCTCGCGCACGATCGTCCCGCCGGCCCACAGGTCCCTCCCGCGCGCGTCGCTGCGTCGCTCGTGGGGGCACTCCGCGCCGCGCACGGGGCCCTCCCATGGACCGCCGGAACAATCTTCGAACCAGCCCGCCAGCCTTGACGAGGAGGCCGTTTCCAGCACACATAAACTCGTCAGTCGTGTTCGTCTCCAGTGATCGCCATCATCTGGAATCCGTGATCACCATCGTCTGGAACGCCTGATCACCATCCCTGGAATGCGCACACCGGCTGTGCGATCGAGCGGGCCTATGTCGACAAGGGATACCGCTGCCACGACGCACAAAGTCCCCGCCGAATCTTCATCTCTGGCCAGAAGCGCGGCGTCTTCGGTGTCATCAAGCGCGAGCCGCGCCGCCGCTCCGCCATCGGACACCTGAAGACCGATGGCCACCTCGGCCGCTGCTACCTCAAAGGCCGCGCCGGCGATGCGGCCAACGTCATCCTCTCAGCCGTCGGCCACAACTTCCGCCGCATCCTCGCCTGGCTCAGAGAACTCTTGTGCCTGTTCCTGATTCAGCTCTGGCGCACGCGCGCCCTGTCGGGCCCCGCTCAATTCGGCTTCTTAACGGACGGCCACCTAGCTCGCGCATCCGTTTACAGCGATGGATAGGCGCCGGAACCGATGCTACTTAAGTCAGTAGCGCCAATGGGTGGCTACCGCGACCGGCGTTCTCAGGTGTTCGCCTTGACCGGCCGCCGACGTTGAGGCCGCAGGGAAAGACTGTGCAGAACGACGATCACCCGCTCGTCCTGCCGGTGACATGCCTACCAGCAGACTCGCAAAACCCCAAGCGGAACGTCTAGCAACTGCTGATCGTCATTTCCGCAGCGCATAGCGCGAGATCAGAACAACGAACTGAAAAAGACGCGAGCAAGAAATGACCCCGGCATTTTTCTGCCGGGGATCGCATTTTTGAGAAAGTTGGATCAGAAGTCCATGCCGCCCATGCCGCCCATGCCGCCGCCCGGCGGCATCGCCGGACCGGAGCCGCCCTTCTTGGGCAGCTCGGCGACCATGGCTTCCGTGGTGATCAGCAGGGCCGCAACCGAGGCAGCGTTCTGAATCGCGGTGCGGACCACCTTGGTCGGGTCGATGATGCCCTTGGAGATCAGGTTGCCGTACTCGCCGGTCTGCGAGTCGAAGCCGTAAGCATACGTCTTGTTCTCCAGGATCTTGCCGACGATCACCGAGCCGTCTTCACCGGCGTTGATCGCGATCTGGCGAGCGGGCGCGGAGAGCGCCTTGCGGACGATCTCGACGCCGGTCTTCTGGTCGTCGTTCTTGGTGCGCAGACCCTTGAGCTGCTCGGAGGCACGGAGCAGGGCGACGCCGCCGCCCGGGACAATGCCTTCTTCCACAGCCGCGCGGGTCGCATGCATCGCGTCATCAACGCGATCCTTGCGCTCCTTCACCTCGACCTCGGTCGCGCCGCCGACGCGGATCACCGCGACGCCGCCTGCGAGCTTGGCAAGACGCTCCTGGAGCTTCTCACGGTCGTAGTCCGAGGTGGTCTCCTCGATCTGCGCCTTTATCTGGGACACGCGCGCCTCGATGTCGGCCTTCTTGCCGGCGCCGTTGACGATCGTGGTGTTCTCCTTGTCGATCATCACCTTCTTGGCGCGACCGAGCATGTTGAGCGTAACGTTCTCGAGCTTGATGCCGAGATCTTCCGAGATCGCCTGGCCGCCGGTCAGGATCGCGATGTCCTGCAGCATGGCCTTGCGGCGATCACCGAAGCCCGGAGCCTTGACGGCCGCAACCTTCAGGCCGCCACGGAGACGGTTCACGACCAGCGTCGCAAGCGCTTCACCTTCGACGTCCTCGGCGACGATGACCAGCGGCTTGCCGGTCTGCACCACGGCCTCGAGCAGCGGCAGCAGCTCGTTCAGCGAGGAGAGCTTCTTCTCGTTGATGAGGATGTAGGCGTCGTCCATCTCAACGCGCATCTTGTCGGCGTTGGTGACGAAGTAGGGCGAGATGTAGCCGCGGTCGAACTGCATGCCCTCGACGACGTCGAGCTCGGTCTCGAGCGACTTGGCTTCCTCGACGGTGATGACACCCTCGTTGCCGACCTTCTTCATGGCGTCGGCGAGGAACTTGCCGATCTCCGCGTCACCGTTGGCCGAGATGGTGCCGACCTGGGCGATCTCGTCGTTCGAGGTGACCTTCTTCGAGTTCTTGACGAGGTCCGCAACGACGGCTTCGACCGCGAGGTCGATACCGCGCTTCAGATCCATCGGGTTCATGCCGGCGGCAACCGATTTGGCGCCCTCACGAACGATCGCAGCCGCGAGAACGGTTGCGGTGGTGGTGCCGTCGCCGGCCGCATCGGCGGACTTGGAGGCGACTTCGCGCACCATCTGCGCGCCCATGTTCTCGAACTTGTCCTCGAGCTCGATCTCCTTGGCGACGGTGACGCCGTCCTTGGTGATGCGGGGTGCGCCGAACGACTTGTCGAGCACAACGTTGCGGCCCTTCGGGCCGAGCGTGACCTTCACCGCGTTGGCGAGGATGTCGACGCCGCGCAGCATCTTGTCGCGTGCATCGACGCCGAATTTGACTTCTTTAGCTGACATGTGAGTTTTCCTGAATGTTTTACTTGGTCTCACCCTTGGCGACGCCCAGCAGGCGCTCCTCAGGATGAGCGGTGCGAGCGATGGTTTAGGCGGCCTTCTTCTTGGCGGACACGTCGGTGAGAACGCCCAGGATGTCGCTCTCTTTCATGATCAACAGCTCCTGGCCGTCGATCTTGACCTCGGTGCCTGACCACTTGCCGAACAGGACGCGGTCGCCGACCAGGACGTCGATCGGGATCAGCTTGCCGCTCTCGTCGCGGCCGCCGGGGCCGACGGCGATGACTTCACCTTGCGAAGGCTTTTCCTTGGCAGTGTCCGGAATGATGATGCCGCCAGCGGTCTTTTCTTCTGCGTCAATGCGCTTGACCACGACGCGGTCGTGAAGCGGACGGAATTCCATGCAGATCTCCTAAGCATTTACTTCAGTTGAAGATTTCCCGATTGCTAGCAATCGTGGCCGGCGAGTGCCAATGCAGGCGCAGCTGAAATAGGACCGATTTTTTGGGGAACAAGTGTTTGTAGCAGGAAAAATCCGGTGGGCGCGCGGGATCTCTGTGGGGGCTGCCCCAGATCACTTTGTCCGCTTGCCGCCGAGCACCCGACCTTCTTCTGATTGAGTCGTACGGCTCTGTCTCTCAGCCCGATGTAGCCTAACAGTTCAATTCCTCTGCCCTAAATTCGAGCTGGTAAAGGCCCGCCGATCTGGTGCCGGTTCAAGTGCGGATCGTCGGCTGACTTCGTTCTAAGATTGGGATGCGTTTAGAACCTGACGCAGAGGTCGCGAATTGGGGGGTATCGCTCCGCTTGATCGATGATCCGATACTCAGCAACTCGAGGCGAGGCAACGCCGGCTGCGAGAGCTAGCGCAGAAATGTGCTCAGATCGTTCGGCACCTGGTCCAGTTTCAGATCACCTTTGCGCGGCGAAGGCTGCTGGACGGATCGCCCGTGCTCCAGACAGCGAGCGCGCCGATGTCCCGGTTTGCGCGAAAGGACCTCTGCCCGCATCGCGACAGCTCTATATGCGCGAACAGCTCGCCGAACTGTCCCGCGACCATGGCCTGGTCGACGCGTTCAACTAAATCCTGAAGCGATGGGCGAGCTGTGAAGACGCCGGTGGCGGCGTGCTGATCAATACCGGAGCCAGCGTAGGTGTGATCTCGACAGGAACAAGAGCTGGCACAAAATCTCCGCCCGGTCGCCCCTGGTGCGCTTGTCGGCCTGGTGAACAGCAGGCTGTAAGCCACCGCGTACCGGCGCGCGAGGCCGCAGACCGTCTCGTCAGCCTGCAAATGGCGAACCTGCTCGTCGCA
Organism: Bradyrhizobium sp. 76; assembly: GCF_023073025.1. Taxonomy (NCBI): domain Bacteria; kingdom Pseudomonadati; phylum Pseudomonadota; class Alphaproteobacteria; order Hyphomicrobiales; family Nitrobacteraceae; genus Bradyrhizobium; species Bradyrhizobium sp. 76. The sequence goes on along the minus strand of NZ_JADPIS010000116.1, from coordinate 32,287 downwards.
GCTCCGTCGCCACCGACGTTCGGCGCCCTATCGCTACGTGACCTCAAAGCTAGACTTAAGATCAAATACTCGGCCGCCTCTCAAACTACACAACACGGCCGCCGCCGGCGCCGCCGGAGGGATACGGACTCCGAAACTAGTCAGGTGATCTAAGTTCGCCCCAGGTCCGCCAGGCCTTGTGGCAGAGCCGTCTGGTCTGCGGATTTAGTCGGCGTGAAGTGGATATGATATTGCGGGCCCTAACGACGCAGTCGGGCGGCTCTTATACCTGCGGTCACGACAAGCGCTCTCCTTCAAGAAGCCCCAGCGGTCATTTGCCTGCCTTGTGCGTCGAGCGCGTCTTTAAGTTTGGAGCTTGATGGGATTCATCTTGGACATCGTGCACATACTGTGGCGCCTCGGATTACATGCGACACAGCCGCATCGTCCGAAAAGTTTCGCACGATAAGTTATCGGAGGGGCTTGAATCGCACCTTACGTCAAGATGTAACCTGTCGAAATGGGCGGTGACAGACTTCAGCACCCGAAGCCGTCCCAACGAGTAACATAGAGTGCGAATGTCCCAATCCTAGGCTCACGGAAGGCGAGCCCGGTCATCGACGACTGTCGTGAAGCTCCCCTGTCTCTGGGTCATAGCAACGCGCGTCTGACAGATGCGCTTGGCTCACCGTCGGATCGTAAGACGCCGCTCGCACGTAAGTAGAGCGGCTGACTTGCCTGTGAGCGACGCAAGATGGTGGCCCTCAAGCCTGCATCTCAATGCCAGAAGGAAGCTGATGCTTCGTGGCAACTGCGAACGGCTACGTGGTGCGGTACCGGACATCTGCGGGCTTTACGCAGATCGTTCCGGAATCCGCGACTAGGCTCAAGGGTCTCGTTCATTCGGGTTTCGGTCGTCTTCACGCGAAACACATCGTGTGACTCTGTCGAACTGCGATGGGCACTACATAAGGGGATCGTGTGACGAGACAACTAACCGGAGGTAGTGTGACAACACAACGTGCTTTGCTGACGCCTGGGCCAATGTCGTTATCGTCGGCAGTGAAGGCCGAGATGCAACTCGACCTCGCATCGCGCGATTGCGAGTTCAAGAAAGTGACCGCTCGCATGAGGCAGCTGATGCTCAATGTGTCGGGCAATGCGGAAGGCTATTCGGTCGTTCCTATCCAGGGTGGCGGCTCCTTTGGAATGGAAGCTGCTCTCTCTTCATTTGTCGCCCAGACCGACCGGCCGCTTGTTTGCATAAACGGCATTTATGGCGAGCGCATTCTCAAAATTCTGCGGCTGTGGGGCGTCCAAGCGGTGAATCTTATCAAGGGAGCCACCGAACCGTTGGACCCCGAGGAAGTCATCGAGCGTTTGAACCGAGATCCAGGTATCACGCACGTATGCTTGGTCCACTGCGAGACTACGACCGGGATTGTGAATCCGCTCGAAGCGATCATAGAAGGAGCAAGGCAGCGTGGTGTAAAGACTATCGTCGACGCAATGAGTTCTTTCGGCGGCGTCGACATCGACCTAGGCCGAGGCGGGCCAGACGTCTTGGTTACGTCGAGCAACAAGTGCGTCGAAGGTCCGCCAGGGCTGGCTTTCGTTATTGCCTCTCGCGAGCTTCTTGAGAATGCAGTTCAAGAGCCAAGATCGTTTGTGCTCGACGTGAGAGATCAATGGCGCTCGCTTGAGCGCACTGGTGAATGGCGATCGACCCCACCAACGCATATCGTGCAGGCAGTCACAAAGGCATTGGAGGTCCTGAGCATCGAAGGCATTGATGCCAGGCGCCGCAGGTATGAGAAGATAAGAGGCAGCGTCATAAAAGAGCTGGAAGGAGTGGCGTCCCCACTGCTTCCAGCGAACCTCCAGTCGCCGGTTTGCGTGGCGTTCACCGCGCCAGCTGACATCTCCGACCAGGTAGCGTTTGACTGCCTATATCGGCACCTGGCAGCCCATAACCTCTACGTCTACTCTAAACTGCATCTTCCTACCCGCAGTTTTCGGATCGGCTGTATTGGCGAGATTCAATCCAATTGGATTGAGCAGTTGGGCTGTGCCTTTCGCACATACTTCCGCTCCGGTGAGACTCTGACCGTGGGACCAGTGTCAGCCCAGGAAACACGCGAGAGCCCTACAGAGATATCGCGCCCAATGGCGAGCATCGCGCGGCATTCATATTCGATCGAAACTGCTGTTCTGCACGCAGGATACCGTCGTGATCCGGTGACGAAAGCTGTGGCAGTGCCGATCTACCAGAATACGGCCTATGAGCTCGACGGTAATTTGAGCCATATTGCTGACGTCTATAACGTGAAGGCTGATGGTTTCACATACACTCGCATCATCAATCCGACGACCCGGGCGCTGGAAAAAAGGTACGCCGCCGTCGACATGGGAAGCGACTCGCTGGCCGTTGCATCAGGTCAAGCGGCGACGTTTCTTGCGATCGTAAACTTATCAAGCGGTGAGGTGGGAGATAACGTCGTCGCTTCTCCGTATCTATACGGCAATACCTGGAATCTGCTCCACAACACGTTGAAGCGTCTTGGTATCAACGTAAGGACGGCAGACCCTCGAAACCCCGAGACCTTCGAACGCGCCATTGATGATCGCACGATATGTCTGTTCGGGGAGGTCATCTCCAATCCCTGTCTGATTCCGCTTCCTGTCCAGCAGCTGGCGGAGATCGGCAGGAGGCACGGCGTCCCCTTGGTTGTGGACAATACGACAACCCCCCTGGTTTGCCAGCCGTCAGCTCTCGGCGCCGCGATTACGACGTACTCTGCCACGAAATACATTTGCGGTCATGGGACGACGCTCGGCGGACTGATCGTCGACAACTGTGGGTTCGACTACCAGGGAAGATCTCGCTTCCCACTGTTCAATAGTCCGGATGATGCGCACGGCGGGATCATCTGGCGTAACGCCTTGGCGGAGCTCGAGGACCTCGGAAAGAGCGAATATCTTCTCAAGGCCCGTATGACGTGGTTGCGCGATACTGGCGCGGCCATCGCCCCCTTTGCGAGCTTTCAACTCATTCAGGGACTTGAAACGCTGCCTCTTCGCATGAGGCAGCACTGTGAAAACGCCAGGATTGTAGCCAACGTTCTGAAGGAACATCCGAAAGTGTGCCGTGTCTTCTACCCGAGCCTCTTTGAGGGAGCTGACCGAGAAATCATCGATCAGACACTTAATACCGGGTATGGGCACGGGGCGATGATCATGTTTGAGGTGGAGAACGAGCAAGCCGGACGCAAGTTCATCCAGAACGTCGAGCTGATGTATCACGTGTCGAATGTGGGGGACGCCCGCACGCTGGTAACCCATCCTGTCTCTACGACCCACACCACCGTCCCACGGGAAAAGCGCGAAGCAGCCGGCATATTTGGTGGCTCCATCCGGCTTTGCGTCGGCATTGAAGATGTTAGCGACATCATCAAGGACTTGGAAAAAGCGCTTTCCGCAATCTGACAACCTGAAAGCCGATCAAGCAAGGGGTTCTCATGAAACACGCAGATACTTGGAAATTGAGGTCGTCACGTTTTGAGGCGGTTCAATTTGGCCGCGAGATCAACCAGCAGCTCTCCGCGCTGAGGCCTGACAACGTGACGGGAGCTGCTTACATCGCGAAAGACTACGCTGTGATCGCAGCTTGCGTGCTGGCGACGGTTCATGTGTCATGGTGGTTATATCCCCTCGCAGTTCTGTTAATTGGCGCCTACCAGCGTGGATTGACGACAATCGCTCACGATGCGGCTCACCGCACCCTCGCGAGCAACACGACCTGGAATTATATGCTGGGCATTTTGTTCGCGTCCTATCCTTTGTTCCAGCGCCACTGGGCATATCGGATTTCACACGTCTACCTGCATCACCCGAATCTCGGCGATCCGGAGAAGGATCCCGACTTGAAGTTCTTCTTGGCCAGCGGCGTTTACGATGTTGTGCCGCCTAAGCAGTACGCCTTCAACATCATCTGGAAGCCGATACTGGGTGGCGCGACAGTCGCGTATCTGAAGTATCTTTGGACCAATCGGTTTTCGATCACGGATGTCGAGGACCAGAGCCGGTCGGGAATCCTCATCGACAAGTATGGCTTCTATCTCTTTTGGACGCTCATATTCGGTGGGTCATACCTTCTTGGACTGCTCCACGTCGTAGTCCTGTTTTGGATCGTGCCCTATCTCACCACGTTTCAAGCTCTCGGCTGGTTTATCGAGCTCGCCGAGCACTCACCTATGTGCGAGACCGAGACAACGAATGTCTACCTGACCCGGAATAGAAAGGGGAATTTTATCGAGCGAGCAATTGTCGGTCAGAATCTGGATGAATACCACCTTGAGCACCATCTATCGCCCGGCATTCCTTTCTGGCTCCTGCGCAAAGCTCAGAAAATTCGAATGCAGGATCCTCATTACGCAAGTGTTGCCGCAACCTGGGGAGGGCTCTTCGTCAAGGGCCCTCAAGGTCAACCCAGCGTAATTGCCCAGTTGAAGGAGCGAAATCGATGCTTGTATGAGCAGTCTCTGGCCAGTCCCGTGGCGAAGGAGCAGTTGGCTTGATATCGCGGCTAACAGAGTCGGTCCGGGCCGTGGTGGGCGTGACCTCAAACCGCCTTTTGGCCGATGGCGTACACCGCGACTGGTTGCGGCGCAAATATGTTCAAGCCCTCGTTCGCTATGCGGGCGTGGCTTGCGTGATATTGCCAACGATCGATGCTGACGATGCGGAAGGCGACAGTGATCTGTCGATCATGGGCAGGCTCGACGGTCTGATTTTGACAGGTGATGAATCGAATATCGATCCTGCCATCTTCAGTTGGTCCGCTTCGCGCAGACCGAAACTGACAGGCCAGGCGGACGTTGAAGCTGGCGTGAGGGACCGTCCTCGTGACAGGCTGTCCGCGGGCGCAATCGAGAAGGCGGTTGCCCTTGGGATGCCGATACTTGGCATCTGCCGTGGGCTTCAGGAGCTTAACCTCTATTTTGGCGGCACGCTTCACCCGTCGTTGTCCGAATGGAGGCTGGAAAGCGGACAGATGCACGCTGAGAAGGCGGGGCTGCCGAGGGATCGCCAGTACGATATAGCGCACAGCGTGAAATTATGTCCTGACGGCGTTCTCCTTGCTATCGCGGGCGCGATCGAAGCGCACGTTAACTCCTTGCACAATCAAGGCATAGAACGGCTTGGGGCTGCGCTGAAACCGGAGGCCTGGGCGTCCGACGGTCTGATCGAAGCGGCTTCCGTAATAGGCGCACCGACGCTGCAGATCGGCGTGCAGTGGCACCCCGAATGGCACGTCGAAACTGATTCCCTGAGCAAGCAGCTTTTCAATGCATTTGGAGAGGCGTGTGTCACGTATCGCCTAAGAAGTGATAGGGGCGTAGCGTGAAGTTTCGATCGAAATGGGGCCCTTTGGGATTGAAAGAAGAAGAGCCTCTCGACAGGCCGAGCAGACAATTCGCCGCAGGAGTGCTCTTTATTGCCCTCTACGTTGTCGTTAGCGCGGCAGGTGAAGTCTTTGCGGCGTCATATTTTCAGCAAGCGAACGTGTGGGTCACTCTCCTGTTCTCCTTTGGTATCGTAAGTATGACGTTCAACATTTTGGCTCGCCGCGAAGGCATTGGAGCGAAGGTCACGAAGTCGTCGATGCTAGCTTTTGTGTCGCTCAATTGCGTTACCGCGATAAGCTGGGTCGGTTTGTTTATTGGACTGAAGTACGCCGAGCCAGCTATAGTCGTCACGTTCATGGTCGCATTGGGACCTACAGCGACAGCATGGTTGAACGCACTGATCAGGAGACAGGGGCGTCCTCCGAAGTCAGATATCGCCGTGAGCGTTCTGATTGCGGCCATTGGTGTTTACATGGTCTGGATCGCGGCAAGCGGCAACGCTGGGATCGAATGGGGATCTCGCTCATCCTTTGGTATCTTCCTGGCGATCGCAGCTGGGCTGTCCCTTTCGCTTACCAGTATCCTTGTGAAACTGCTGTTCGACCGTGGATTATCTGGTCGACAAGTGCTGGCCCATCGCTTCTATGGAGCAATCCTCTTGCTGCTAGCACTCAGCGATCCTTCCTCCATCTTACGAGAGATCTCACAGCATTGGCTTGCGATCATAGTGATTGCACTCTCGACGATCATTGTTCCCTTGCTCCTTGTGCAGGAGGGCATTCGCCGCGTAGAGCCATTTACGGCAAACATGGTCTTGTCCACGGCACCTGTCATTACGTTTCTTTTCCAGTATTTCGATACTCGTATCGTGCCTTCTTTATATACGTTTGTTGGAAACGTTCTCATTACGGCTGTCGCCGTGGCTAACGTCTACTTGCAGTATCGGAGATCGGCATGAAGGAACGGAATTGTGTAATTGTCGACGCATACTCGACAGGCCGATATCTGCCGGAAGAGTTCAAGCGCTACGGAATTAGGACCGTGCATGCGATGTCGAATGCACGAATCCCACCAATCTTCCAATCGCACTTTAACGTCGACATCTATGATGAAATCATCCAGCCAGACGAGCGAATGCCTGAGGAGGAGGTCGTTGAATTTCATTTGAAGGCTCTCCGAGGTAGGGAGTTGGAATTCATCATAGCGGGTTGTGAGTCAGGAGTTGAAGTGGCCGATTCCTTGTCCGAGCGGCTCGGACTACCTTCAAATGGAACCGCGTTGTCCGCTGCAAGACGTGACAAATCGCGCTTGGCTGACGCTTTGAGCTCTGCAGGAGTGCGATCGATCAGACAAGTTGTTTCCGAGGATGCGGAGGACGTCATAAGTTGGATGCGTCAACAGCGCTACGACGAAATCGTGATCAAGCCCTTGAACAGCGCAGGTACGGAGGACGTGTTCTTTTGCGCGACCGAGGCTGATGTTCGCAGAGCTGTGCATGTTATTGTCGGCAAGGCCAATTGCCTCGGAGCGATAAATCGTTTTGTTCTTGGTCAGGAGAAGATAAACGGCAAACAATACACCGTAAACGCTGTCTCGATCGACGGAGAAATCTTTGTCACGGAGGTGTGGACTTATGACACCGTTGCCATCAAGGGCGCGGCATCGGTCTGCGCGCTCGAGCAGTTGCTGGGAGGTGACGAAGAAGTTGTTCAAGAGCTGTCCGATTACTTGGTGCCGGCGCTAAGGGCGCTTGAGATGGTCAACGGACCTGCTCATGCCGAAATTATCATCGATCATAAGGGGCCGGTTCTGGTGGATCTTGGAGCGAGGCTTCAGGGGACAATGTCGGCAAAAGCCCGGACCATGGCTTTGGGTCACAATCATATAACACTGACGGCGTGGCGCTACGCAGATCCTATCGGTTTTACTGCTCATATGAGACGACGCGGGCCTTACACGCGCCTTGCGCACGCATTGTGCGTCTCACTCATCTCCGATATCGACGGTGTTGTTGGCGGTTATCCCGGACTGGACGCAATCCGCAAGCTGCCCAGCTTCGCAGATTCGATAGCGTTTGTTCCGATAGGTCAAAATCTGGTCCCGACGACCGACTTAGCTTCGACGCCGGGTATTGTGTATCTCGTGAGCAACAACTTGACTGAGCTTTATGAGGATTATCGAAAGCTGCGAGCAATGCGTATGGACGAGGTATTCGGATTGACGGCGCAGGGTCAGGAGTGATGGCAAGCGAAATACAGGTGGCTGGCGCGGACGAGGCGCGTAAGGCATTGATTGGAGTATGCGACTTTGACGGCATTCTTCGCGGCAAGCACGTATTTGCTGACGATATCTCGGACGAAGGCCGGACAATCAAGTTCTCCGAAGCCGTGCTCGGCTGGGATTGTTCGGACCGAGTGATACCTGCGAATTTCGGGCACGAGGCGCCATCGATCTTCGGAGACGCCAACCTGCGTGTTCTGTCAGGCACAGCGCGTCCGGTGTCTAATCGTCATGATCGGTATCTTTACCTCGCAGAGTTTGCAGGTGGCCATGAGAGCATCTGCCCGCGTGGTGTTTTGCGGAAGGTCTTACGAAGAGCTGCTGACCACGGATACAGTTGCGCTGCTGGATTTGAGTTCGAGTTTATGCTGTTTAATGAGAGCGCCGAGACAATTGAGAAAAAGCCTTATAATCAATGGGTCCCCCTGACGAGGGGCCCTTTTGGCTATTCAGTAGCGCGCACACTTGCCAGTAATGAGCTATTCGAAGAAATTCTGGCGCTTTGTGAGAATGCTAGATTGCCGCTCAGCGGGCTCCACTTTGAAACCGGCCCTGGGGCGATTGAGGCATCGCTTCGTCATTGTGATGCCCTGGAGGCTTCGGATCGAGCAGTCGTATTCAAGTCGATGTTGAAATCCTGGGCTCAGAAGCGGGGTATGATGGCAACGTTTATGGCGAAGGTTTCCGAGAATTGGCCGGGACAGTCGGGACATATTCACATTTCAATGTCGTCAAATGGTCAAAATGCATTTTACGAAAGCGAGGCAAGCCGCAACATCTCAAGAACTATGAGCCAATTCCTCGCCGGACAGCTGAAATATATGAACGACTTTTGTGTACTCGCTGCGCCCAACGTGAACAGCTATAAGAGGCTGCGGCCAGGCTACTGGGCTCCAACCTGTCCTAGCTGGGGAGTTGACAATCGTTCGTGTGCGGTGCGGGTCATTCCGGGAGACAAGTCTGCACACCGCCTCGAGTACAGATTGAGTGGCGCAGATGTGAACCCCTATCTCGCTCTCGCATGTGCTATCGGCTCCGGTATTCTGGGGATTGAAGAGAATGCTGGGTTGGCAGCTCCAACTGTGGGTGATGCAAGCGAGGAAAAACATCCTCCGTTCGAACGGCTTCCCCAAGACTTATCTGAGGCCACATCCCGGTTTGAACAATCTCCAAAGGCGATGGACGTTTTTGGCGAAAGGTTTGTTGAAGCGTTCTCCCGTTCCCGGCGATGGGAGTGGGAAGCCGTTCAACATCGAGTCTCCGACTGTGAACGCCAGCGGTACTTCGAAGCGATTTAGCAGGTATGCCGGTCGTTCGTCCGAACCGCGGTTGATGTTGGGGCTATCACGTGAGACGCGAGTGAGGCTGGCATTGTGGTTGAATCAAACGCAAGCTAGCGAGGGTTCGAAGCATTCGAGCGTCGCCATCACTATGATGGCGCTTGACCCACTTTGGCCGGATGCCCGGGTCGCGTGCTTTGAAAGAGGCGCGCGTCGCGCCAGGGATCCACAAGGGTGAAAAAGCGGCTGATCACAAAACAGAACCGATTTGGCCGAGCGCGGTATTGCCTGCCCAGGTCATTTTTATCTATCCAATGAATGGCGCGGGTTACTCCCGGGAAGAGCCGGGAAAGCCGGCTGCCTGGGTCTGTGAGGGCAAAGCCAAATGCCGAGCTACTCGACCGCGATCATAAGACTAGCGTACGTTGACTGGCGGCATCGACGCGGTCAGCCGCGGCACAAAGCCATCTTGGTGCCCGCCGCGTGCTGCCCACACCGGGCTCCCGGCAGATTGCCGCCAGTGCGGAGGAGCCCGCGCGATCGCGAGTGTACTTAGAGCTATGGACGCGATCGTTTCGTGCGTTTTTTCGTTGCGCGTGCAGCGTTAATGCGCCGAGTGCCTGTTGGGGCTAAAAAACATCGATCCGTTGCACGAGCAGAGTCGTGTTGGACGCTGAAGCGGCATGATCTTTCCCGATATCTTTGTGCGCATGGCCAATTAGTTTCGCATGGACGCTCTTGACCGTCATCGCTACTACCGCGGCAACGAGAGCCAATATAGATCGAGAGAAAGAATGATGGATGTGATTGATCAAGCGAACGGTTCGGAGTTGCCGCCCGTCCTGCAGAAGTCATCAAGACGCCTTCCGTGGGTTTTTGGATTTGTCGCCATCTTCATCGGGCTATGCGTTGGGGTTCCATTTTACTGGCCCCATATCGACCGAATGATCGAGGCGTTAGTGGCACGTGAAGTCGTCCCAATGCCGGCGTTGTCACCTGAAGACAAGGCGGCCCTTTCGGAGATTCGGTCGGGGCAACAGGAGGTGAGCGAGGAGCTTTCAGCGCTCAACCGCAACATCGATGCGCAGCAAGCCGATTTGAAACGGATGTTAGATCAAATCGCAGCCCTGGCCTCAAGAATTGAGTCTCTGCAGAACATTGCTGCGCCTCTTCCTGCGGATATTCGTCCGCCAGCAGCCCAGGCCGCTTCAAAGCCGACTACAAGAGCCACTCGCCCGCCTAAAGCAGAAGGGCCCGTTTCCGTCGGGGGCGCGCCGCTGGTCCCCGAGCCGGAGACGGACCGCCGATGATCCAATGATGAGCGTCGAGCGTGCCAGACATGAGGATGCAATTCGAACTAGGAGCGAAGATTGCGGTGCTCACGTTCGGTCCTCCCAGGCGCGTTCGGTGAGGAGGACGAGAATGCGGCTCAACCGGTCGAGTCCGAGATCCCTTCTATGGCTCGGGTCTGCGAGGGCAGCCATGGCACCCGCCAGGCCCGCTGCACCGGACGGCGTGGTGGCAAGGCCATCATGGGCGGAGAGTACGCGGACAGCATCCACTAATTCCGCCTCGGGCACGGTGATGGCTCGAGCGCCGTGACGCCTGAGCACCGCAACGGCGGCCGCACTCGCCTGGCCGCAGGAGAGCATCTCCGCGGATGTTCGGAGATCGCCCATCACCCGAATCGGGCGACCGGCAGCGAGCGCGGGCGCAAGACACGCGGCGGTTTCCGGCTCGACCGTCACGATGCAGCCCGGAGATGCCAGCCAGCCCGAGAGGCCCTCGGCGATGGCAGCGGCGAGTCCGCCGACCCCAGCTTGTATAAAGACGTGTGTCGGACGCCGAAGGCCGGCGAAATCCACCTCATCGCGGATTTCCGCCGCCGTGACGCCGTATCCCGCCATGACGTCGCAAACGATGGGGTCGTTCGGATCGTCGGTCGTGTCGGCGACAAGAATGCCGGCGCCTTGGCAGGCCGCGGCTGCGGCCGCATCAACTGCATTGTCGTAGGTGCCCGGCACCCATACGATCTCGGCACCCTGATTCTCGATGCGGCGCGCACGCGCGTTCGGCACGCCCTCGTGCAGGAACACGCGGGCAGGCGCCCCGGCAAAGCGCGCGGCGGCAGCTACCGCGAGCCCGTGATTGCCGTCACTGGCGCAGACCAGGGTCGGCTGCCCCTTAGGTCGGGCCGCGAGAAGGTCGGCTAACTGCATGCGCGAGGCCCGGGCGAGCGCGCGCAGCCCTGCATAGGTGCCACCAAGCGACTTGAAACTGCCGAGCATGCGGCGGCCCTCGTCTTTCGCTAGCACCTGCGCCACTCCGAGCCGCTCCGCAAGCGCCGGAAGGTTCAGGAGGGGTGTCGGCGCGTATGCGGGATCGAGGCGGCCAAGCTCGGCTGCGATCGCATTGACTGGTGAAGAGGAGGTGCTGTTCATGGATTGATCTTGCCCGCTACAGGTGACGGCTGCTGCTGGACCGTTGCACAGCAACTGTTTCCGTCGATCATATCAGCTGTATTTGCGAGCACCACCCTCGACGACTTCGATCGCGCGCTTTTCGCGGAGGCCCCTTTCGCGCTCGAGTCCGCCTACGCCTTAAATTGCGCATCTGCGCAATGATCTGAGAGTTTTATCGGCAGGAAGTCTCTGGGAGCCGTAAGAAGTTTGTGAGCAGCACGTGCCCTCTTTCCGCAAGTATCGCGATCTTGCTGTACTATCCTGTCGGGACCTTGCCTCGGACTTCACAATCCGAGCCTGTTGGATCCATCACACTCACAGCTGCATGAGGTGCTCGTCACGTCTGCCTGAACCTGTGAGCTATATGCGCTGAAGACAAATGCGTTAACCTCAACAACGTGGGACGCTTGGTGAGCCACAACCGCAATACAAGCAATCGCGACAACGCGGGGTACATCCCGATCTCGCGTGACCAAATCACGCGTCCCCGATATGGCGCAAGGTCGTGTCGCCGGTGGTGGTGTAGCTCGGTAGAGCAAAGCTCTCCGCACGCGCGCTGACCTGATCGACGAACCACATCCGCGCTCGCGCAACGGTATGGTCGACATTGCGATGGGCTCTGCCATGAGATCGGCTGCAATGTCAAAGATCACCGGAGCTTGATCTGCCCCCGTGCCGCGCCACCACAGCCGCACCGTGCGCGCATAGCCAGATGTCGTCGCCATGTCCCGCCCAAAAGAGCTCGACAGCACCACCGTATCGAGATCAACCCATTCAGCGTCGCTTGGCTTCCGGCAACACGAAGCTATCGCGAGCGAACGCTTTCGCGTCGATGTTGAACTCACGCAAGGTGACAGCATCGCTGGCGCGCCGGCAGGCTCAGTTTCGTGCGTCCATGAGCCCCGGGCAGCGAGGCCGTCGCATTCAGAAGCCAGTCTTCGCCCTCGCTGATACCGAGCTGGCCGATGTCGAGCAGAATTTCCCACAACGCGGCGCTCGAATTCTTCCAGAGTGGTTCGTCGCCAGAGGCCCCGCGGATTGTTGGTGCACTTCCAGAGATTGTAGAGATAGCCGCCACGCCGGCTAATATAAGATATAATGTCTGATCAATCGTAAATCGAGGCCAGCGCGTCCCGCTCCCGCTCGAATGCCGCTCCGTCAAACGTCTGCAACGTCTTGTAATTCTCCCGCTTGATAAATCTCAGCGCCTGCGCGCTTGCGATCTGTTCCAATCACAATATGGATCATCGTCTGGAGCCGAGAACGAGGGCTTTCCAGCCCGCCACTTTGTCTTCGCTCTTGCTTTGGTTGCAGTTCACTACCTCCAGTCCTGGCATTTAGGAGCACCGTGGGTCTGGCATCCGCGGTGAAGCGCCGTCTCTCGTAAGTTTCTACGACCTGACGAGACGTGAGATGCAAGGCTAGTCCTTCGACGCGGATGTCGCACGGCATCACAGCTTTAGTGCTGATGACAATACGCCCGCGGTTGGAGCGATCCCAGCGAAGCTCGACTGAAGGATTGCGGCGATGGCCCTCGCGACGCAGCCCGACGCGAGCGCCCATCTGCGGGATGCTGCTCCTGTTCGCGGATATCACGTCGCAGAACCAGCCGACGTTTCGAGCGAACAGTACTTAGGCTCCTTCGCCTGCGTAATCGAGGCGATCGTTTCCATCATCAAGGTCTGGTCCTCCCTGCATGTGCACTCTGTATTCGGAAAATGTGTGTTGTGTTCGATTCCGACGCGGCCGTGTTTCAATGCACGCTCGTGTGTCGCGAAAACGACATTCCGAAGCCGAGGCAGTGGCGGTTTACAGAGCGAAGGAAGTTCTGTCTTATTTTATATGCGATAAGTTTGGCTTCGGCGTGGGTGCCCGCTATTGAGTCACGCGGACGCCATGACATCGTGAACGAATCTCCATCACGTCAGCAAAAAGCCTATCGCCAACCGTGCTACTGTGAGGCCAGAAAGCCCGACCTTCAAGTTCAAATTTATCAATTCGCGCGTTGCGGGCTCCCCCGTCCGACTACCACCTTTCACATCCGTAAGATTGGTTGTCTTTCCAACATCGCGCATACGCGCCAGATGTACCGAGGGAGCTCGCGCAGGAGCAAGTCGCTTCGCGTTTCACTGTGGAGAGAGACATCCGCAAAGCTTACCGGCATTGCCGTCGGACTTCCGACCGACATGCCCAAGACCTGGTTCGTGGCGCTCGCGGCCCTATCGAAGTGGGCGACGCCGCGAGGGGTGTGGCTGAGTCGACCGCGGACCACGTGGTCGTGCCGCCCGGCCACCCGACGGCCAAGCGCATGCCATGACGCGCAACACGATCGGTCGCTCAACGCATCGAGGGCGATCTCGAAGTTGGCCTCGATGTGGAGAGTGGGCGGGGCATGCGCGCGGAGGTGACGGCGCCGCTGTATCGCGACTTCGAGCACATCATCGAGGGGCGTCCGCCCCCGAGGCGCTGGCGCTGGCGCCGCGGATCCGCGGCATCTGCTCGGTCTCGCAGTCGGTCGCCGCGGCTGCCGCTCCTCGCGATGCGATGGCGGCCGAGGTCGCGCCGAACGGGATTCTCGCCACCAATCTCGCGCATGCGGCGGAGAATGCCGCCGATCATCTCACACACTTCTACATCTTCTTCATGCCGCATTTCGCCCGCGAGCCCTGTGCCGCGCATGCATGACGAGACACGGGACCGTTTCGCAGCGACGCGCGGCACTGCGGCACGCGATGTCTTGCCGGCGCGGGCGCGGCTGCTCGAACCCATGGGTATCTTCGCCGGGAAGTGGCTGCATAGTGTGGCCTTCTAGCCGGCCGATGACGGCGGCCCGCTGGAGCAGGCGCTGATCGGCACCGATCTCGGCCACGCCGGCGCACGCTCGGTCGCCATCCAGCATGTCGTGCGCTCGTTCGATCCCTGGATCGTGTGCACCGCGCATTGAGTGGTCTCTCGCGCGGGGGCGGAAACTTCGTTGTCGCCTGAAATCGAATTGTCTCCGCTTTTCTCGGTCGCGGCACACGCGCGCACCGCAATTCGAGCAATTCAAATCTGCGACAATTTGGTATCACTCTACTCTACTTTCCTTACTCTTCCAGTGCTTGGCCTGCTTCTTGCTGTCCTTGGCGTCATAGACAAGCCAAAGCTGAGGCGAGAGGATTCATGGGCGCGGCGACGGAAACGTTTTACAGCGTGATCAGGCGACAAGGTATCACCCGTCGGAGCTTTCACAAATTTTCCAGCCTGACTGCGACGAGTCTCGGCCTCGGGCCGCTGGCGGCGAGCCGCATCGCGAACGCGCTCGAGACCAAGCCGCGCGTGCCGGTGATCTGGATGCACGGCCTCGAATGCACCTGCTGTTCGGAGAGCTTCATTCGTTCCGCGCACCCGCTGGTGAAGGATGCCGTGCTCTCGATGATCTCGCTCGACTATGACGACACCATCATGGCGGCCGCAGGCCACCAGGCGGAGGCGATCCTCCAAGAGACCCGCGCCAAGCACAAAGGGCAATATATTCTCGCAGTGGAAGGCAATCCGCCGCTGAACGAAGGCGGCATGTTCTGCATCGACGGCGGCAAGCCGTTCGTCGAGAAGCTGAAGATGATGGCGGAGGATGCGATGGCGATCATCGCCTGGGGCGCTTGCGCCTCGTGGGGCTGCGTGCAGGCGGCCAAGCCCAATCCGACGCAGGCGACGCCCATCGACAAGGTCATCCCCAACAAGCCGATTATCAAGGTGCCGGGATGCCCCCCGATCGCCGAAGTGATGACTGGCACCGTCACCTTCATCACCACTTTCGGCAGATTGCCCGAGCTCGACCGTCAGGGCCGGCCGAAGATGTTTTACTCGCAGCGCATCCACGACAAGTGCTACCGGCGGTCGCATTTCGACGCCGGCCAGTTCGTCGAGGAGTGGGACGACGAGGCGGCGCGCAAGGGCTATTGTCTCTACAAGATGGGCTGCAAGGGCCCGACCACCTACAACGCCTGCTCGACTGTGCGCTGGAATGGCGGCGTCTCCTTCCCGATCCAGTCGGGCCATGGCTGCATCGGCTGCTCGGAAGACGGATTCTGGGACAAGGGTTCGTTCTACGACCGTCTCACCAGCATCAAGCAGTTCGGCATCGAGAAGAGCGCCGACCAGATCGGCATGGTGGCGGCCGGAGCCGTCGGTGCGGCAGTCGCCGCGCATGCAGCGGTGACCGCGGTGAAGCGGTTCGCCGGCAAGCGCAAAGACGCGCACCGCACCAGCTAAGCCGCCAAAGAGATCCAAGGGTAAGAAAATCATGGGTATCCAGACTCCCAACGGCTTCAATCTCGACAATTCCGGCAAGCGCATCGTCGTCGATCCGGTGACCCGTATCGAAGGTCACATGCGGGTCGAGGTCAATGTCGACGCCGACAACGTCATCCGAAACGCAGTCTCCACCGGCACGATGTGGCGCGGGATCGAGGTGATCCTGAAGAACCGCGATCCCCGCGACGCCTGGGCGTTCACGGAACGGATCTGCGGCGTCTGCACCGGCACGCACGCGCTGACCTCGGTGCGCGCGGTCGAGAACGCGCTCGGGATCACCATTCCGGAGAACGCCAATTCGATCCGCAATCTGATGCAGCTTGCCTTGCAGGTGCACGACCACGTCGTTCACTTCTATCACCTGCACGCGCTGGATTGGGTCGATTTGGTCTCCGCGCTTTCGGCCGACCCGCGGGCAACCTCGACGCTGGCGCAGTCGATCTCGAGCTGGCCGCTGTCGTCGCCGGGTTACTTCAAGGACCTGCAAACCCGTCTCAAGAAGTTCTTCGAGTCGGGGCAGTTGGGGCCCTTCAAGAACGGCTATTGGGGCAGCAAGGCGTACAAGCTGCCGCCTGAGGCCAATCTGATGGCGGTCGCGCACTATCTGGAGGCGCTCGATTTCCAGAAGGAGATCGTCAAGATCCAAACCATCTTCGGCGGCAAGAATCCGCATCCGAACTGGCTCGTGGGCGGCGCGCCCTGTCCGATCAACGTCGACGGCACGGGCGCGGTCGGTGCCATCAACATCGAGCGCCTGAACCTGATCTCGTCCATCATCGATCGCCTGATCGAGTTCAACGAGCAGGTCTACCTGGCCGACGTGGCGGCGATCGGTTCGTTCTACAAGGACTGGCTCTACGGCGGCGGTCTTTCCGGCAAGAGCGTACTCTCTTATGGCGACGTGCCGGAACACGCCAACGACTACTCCTCCAAAAGCCTGAAGCTGCCGCGGGGCGCCATCATAAACGGCAATCTTTCGGAGGTGCTTCCCGTCGATCATGCCAACCCCGATGAGATCCAGGAGTTCGTGGTTCACTCCTGGTACAAATATCCCGACGAAACCAAGGGACTGCATCCCTGGGACGGCCTGACCGAGCCGAACTACGTGCTGGGACCCAATGCGAAAGGCACCAAGACCGCGATCGAGCAGCTCGACGAGGGCGGAAAATATTCATGGATCAAGGCGCCGCGCTGGCGGGGTCACGCCATGGAGGTCGGCCCGCTGGCGCGTTGGGTGGTGGGCTATGCGCAGAACAAGGCCGAGTTCAAGGATCCTGTCGACAAGTTCCTGAAGGATATGGATCTTCCGCTGTCGGCGCTATTCTCGACGCTCGGTCGCACGGCGGCGCGCGCGCTGGAGTCGGTCTGGGCCGGTCGACAAATGCGCTACTTCCAGGACAAGCTCGTCGCCAACATCAAGGCCGGCGACAGCTCGACCGCGAACGTCGACAAGTGGAAGCCGGAGAGCTGGCCGAAGGAGGCCAAGGGTTTTGGCTTCACCGAGGCGCCGCGCGGCGCGCTGGGGCACTGGATCAAGATCAAGGAAAAGAAGATCGACAACTACCAGTGCGTGGTGCCGACCACCTGGAACGGCTCACCGCGCGATCCGCAAGGGAACATCGGTGCATTCGAGGCCTCGCTGATGAACACCCCGATGGTCAATCCCGAGCAGCCTTTGGAGATCCTGCGGACGATCCATTCCTTCGATCCGTGCCTGGCCTGCTCCACGCATGTCATGAGTCCGGCCGGCCAGGAAATGGCCAGGGTCAAGATCAGGTGAAGCAGGGGGAAACACCATGATGGATGTAGCTGCACGTCCGTCGGAAGCCGAGCCGGACCTCTCCGCGATAGCGGCCGAGGCGGCCGGCGAACATGCGGTCGGCCGTCCCGCCGTCTATGTCTACGAAGTGCCGGTGCGGATCTGCCACTGGGTGAACGCGTTCACGATCATCGTGCTGATGGTGACTGGTTATCTGATCGGAACGCCATTGCCCTCGGTCGAGGGCGAGGCCTCGGCGAACTTCGTGATGGGCTATATCCGCTTTGCCCATTTCGCGGCGGGGCAGGTGCTGGCGGTGTTCTTCCTTGCCCGCATTTTGTGGGGCTTCGTCGGAAATCACCATTCCCGGCAGATTTTCTATCTGCCGGTGCATCGCAAGCACTTCTGGAAGGAAGTGCTGCATGAAATCCGCTGGTATGCGTTCCTGGAGCGCGAGCCGAAGATGTATGTCGGCCACAACCCGCTGGCGCGGACCGCGATGTTCACGGGCTTCACGCTGTCCGTGGCGTTCATGATCGTTACCGGTTTTGCGCTCTATTCGGAAGGTGCGGGCACCGACAGTTGGCAGCACAAGCTGTTCGGCTGGGTGTTCGCCATCTGGCCGAACAGCCAGGACGTTCACACCTGGCATCATCTCGGCATGTGGGCGCTGGTCGTGTTCGTGATGGTGCACATCTACGCCGCGGTCCGCGAGGACATCATGTCGCGCCAGAGCATCATCTCCTCGATGATCTCCGGCGAGCGGCAATTCCGCGACTGAGAAACTGGAATGATACCGATGCCGACATCTTCGCAAACAAACCGCATCCTGGTGCTCGGCATCGGCAACATCCTGTGGGCCGACGAAGGCTTCGGCGTGCGTGCGGTGGAGGAATTCCACCGCCGCTACGCCGTGCCCGACAATGTCACCATTCTCGACGGCGGCACGCAGGGGCTCTACCTCGTGAACTACCTGGAGGATGCGGATCGTTTGATCGTGTTCGACGCGATCGACTATGGGCTCGAGCCCGCGCAGTTGAAGCTCGTTCGCGACGACGAGGTGCCGCGTTTCACCGGCGCCAAGAAGATGAGCTTGCACCAGACCGGCTTCCAGGAGGTCATCAGCGCGGCCGACCTGCTTGGCCGTTGTCCGCGACATCTCGTATTGATCGGCTGCCAGCCGCTCGACGTCGAGAATTGGGGTGGGCCGCTGACGGAGCCGGTGCGCGATCAGATCGCGCCGGCGCTCGAGCTTGGTTGCGAGATCCTGGCCGAATGGGGCGTCGAGGTGATGCCGCGCACGGCGCCGTTGGCAGAATCGGAGCGGCTGCTCGCCAACGACATCGATCATCAGCATTACGAGATGAGGGGGCGGCCTGCCTGACCGGCTGCACCGTCGGAGATCCACCATGTGCCTCGGCTTGCCGATGACGATCGTTGAGACTGACGGGATATCGGCGCTGTGCGAGTTCCGAGGTGAGCAGCGGCGCGTTTCGATGCTGCTGCTCTCGAACCCGCCGGCCGGTGCCAAGGTGCTGGTCTCTATCGACACCGCCGTTCGGCTTCTGCATCAGGCCGAGGCGCTCCTGATCGGTGCCGCGATCGACGGTTTGGGCGCAGCGATCAATGGCGAGGATTGCGATCGCTTCTTCGCCGACCTCATTGACCGCGAGCCGCAACTGCCCGAGCATCTCCGGTTTAATTAGGGCGGCAGCCCGCTCCGCGAGAGCCCGCGACCGCGCTGGAAGATAAATGTCTATCTGCTAAGTTCATCTTCATCCGATATGGAAATTAGCTTTCCGTTGGGATTGATGCATCTCCCTATGATTCAAATCAATTAGATAAATCAGGAAAGGTGATAACCGTCCTTGGCACGTACCTTGCTGATCGCAGTTCCCAGCAGAATCATAAGCTTGTCAGGGGAGGTCTGATGAAACTACAGCAGGGAAGGCAGGATCTGGCGCTGCGTGGCTTGCCCAAGGTGGATGCTACGACGGTCGATCGTTTTCTGAATACGACCGACGAGGCCCGCGCCATCGCCGTGTTGCTGTCCGCGGGAGACCCCGCGCGTTTTCCGGAGGCGATCGATGTCGCGGTCGTGCTGCCGGAGCTGATCGAGGCATTCAAGGGTCGGTTGCGTGCCGCGGTGATCGCCCGCCGTGCCGAGAGCGAACTCGGTGACCGTTTTGGCGTGCGCGTGCAGCCGACGCTGATCTTCGTCGCCAACGGCGAGACACTCGGGCTGATCGCGAAGATCCAGGACTGGTCAATCTATCTCGACCGCATCACCAAGCTGATCGACCGTCCGCGCGGCACGAGCGCAGTTGTCATGACTACCATCGTTCCACAGCACCGCCGAGGTGTCGAACTATGAAAGCTGGTTTCTGGACTGCGCCCGAGGGCGCGGAGCAGCCGATCAACGTGTTTCCGATCGGCGATGAGAGCCTGAACGCGACGGGCGGCAGCCTGACCGCGGCCGGTGCCTTGGCCAAGCTTGCCACGCTCGACAGCGCGGAACTCGCCAGGATGTGCCCGAACGCCATCGAGCTGTTGTCGAAGGTGGCCGCAGCGATCGCGAGCCAGAAGGCCGACATGCCGACGCAACTGTTCCGGCTTGGCAATCTCAACGATCTCGAGCGCAAGCTGATTGCCGACGTGGTGGGCGAGGGCGAAGTGGCCGCCGTGGTTGAGCTGCCCGATGGATCGTTGGCGCAGATCCGGGAATCTGTGCTGGCCGGGATCTGGCGCGTGCGGCTCGAGAGCGACGCCAATCACGAATATCTCGAGGTCGGGCCGATCCCGGAGATCGTGAAGCGCGCCGCTGCCGATCTCACGGCTGCGGATTTTGAGATCGGGCAGGCCCCCGAAGGGGCCATGAACGTGCTGCCGGTGCTTGCGGAAATCCGCGAGCGGGCGCTCGCATGGCGGCCGGGCATCCGCTCGCAGATCATCAATTTCACGCTGCTGCCGATGAGCCCGATCGACATGAGTTTTCTCCAGGACACGATCAAGCACGGGCCGATCCAACTGCTTTCTCGCGGCTACGGTACCTGCCGGGTGCTCTCCACGGGCATCCGCAATGTCTGGTCGGTGCAGTTCTTCAACGCCATGGACACCGTCATCCTCGATACGCTGGAGGTCGGCGGCGTGCCCACGGTGGCGATTGCGGCTGACGAGGACTTCGAGGACTCGGCTGAGCGGCTTCAGGAGATCATCGAGGCCTATTTCAAATGAGCGGGTTCGAGAATTTTGGGGTGCGCCAGGACGTCGCCGATGTCACGCGGCTGGAATGCGGCATCTGCTGGACGGTCTATGACCCTACGGATGGCGACGGGGTGGCACAGATCGCGCCTGGCACTCCGTTCGCGGCGTTGCCGAAAGACTGGCGCTGCCCGAACTGCGACTCTCCAAAATCCAAGTTCATGGCGCTCGAGTCATGACGGCTGATGCGCAAATTCGTGCCCGCGACGCCAACGCCGAAGCGTGGGGCGAGCTCTTGGCAGGAAGCTACCGGGAGATCGGCGAGCGCGCGGTGCGCGATCTGCCGATCTACAACAACGCGCTCGGCGTCGAAGCTGTCGGTTTCCGCTGGTTCAACGGCACGACCATCGGCGTCATGGTCACGCCCTGGTTCATGAACGTGGTGATCCCGGCGAGCGCGATCGCGCGGGATACTTCGGGCCCGAGCCTGCGAATGCGCTTCCCTGCGGGTGATCTCGAATTCACTGTCAGCGAGGTCGGACAAATGGGCCGGATCGCGAGCTGCTCGCTGTTCTCGCCGATGTTCCAGTTTGCGGACATAGTCGCCGCGCGGGCGACGGCCAAAGCGACCTTCGCCGAGCTGATGCTGCCGGCCAACAGCGAGGAGGCGGTCCGTTGCCGCGAGCCCGCAACAAGCCCGATCGACCGGCGTAACTTCCTGCGCGGTGTTCTGACGGAGCGGTGTGGATGAGCCTAGCCTTCCGGAACGAGATCGACATCACGGTGTGGCTCGCCGGCGGCACGATCGCCGACGTCGCGATCCGGCCGCGCAGCCGGCCGCCGTTGACGCGCTTGTTCGCGGGAAAGCTGGCCTCGTCACTGCCGTCGGTGCTGCCGCGTCTGTTCTCCCTGTGCTCGATGGCGCATCAGGTAGCTTTCCTGTCCGCGGTCGAGGCGGCGCGGGGCGAGGATGCCGGTCTCCAGATCGAGCGCGGTCGCCTCGTCGTTGTCGTCGCCGAACGCCTGACCGAATTGTTACGCGGCCTGTTCGTTGGCCGTCTCACGCTTGACGGCGCCGGCGCCGCAGCGGTTCGTGCCATGATGGAGGCCACGGCCGTTCTGGGTGGCAGCATCGCAGAGCGCGGGGAGGCGGTCTCGCGCCGCGAGGCGGTGGCGAAGATCAGGGCATCGCTCACCGCGCTCGGGATCGCGAGCGAGGAGCAAACCCCCGGGGCCGGCAGCGCGCTGGCGGTACATCTTGCGAATTTCGATGGCGATGCCTTGCTGCCGCCGGTCATCGAACAGTCATTCCTGTCGGCAGCCGACGATCTCGAAATCGTCATGCGGCTGCTCGCCGATGGCGCGATATTCTCCGATGCGCCTGATCTCCATGGCCGGATTCCGGAGACCGGCGTCTGGGCGCGGCGGGTTAGGCGCGAGCCGATCCTGCCGCCGGGCGCGGGGCCCGCCGAGCGTCTGAAGGCGCGGATCGCGGAAGTGGCGCGGCTCTGCGGCTTCCTCGAGGCGGACGATGGGACAGTCGAGGACGGTGTCCTCCAGAGCTACCGGCTGGGGACCGGCAGAGGCGCGGGTGCCGTCGAATGCGCGCGGGGCCGGCTCTATCATGCCGTCGAGCTCGACGATGAAGACCGCATCCTCCGCTTCGAATTCTTGGCGCCGACGGAGTGGAATTTCCATGCCCGCGGGCCGTTGGTTCGTAGCCTCCAGGGCTCCGTTCTCGCCGGGGGCCGGCAGGGGCTGGATGCGGTCCGCGCGCTCGTCGGCTCGTTCGATCCATGCGTCGGCTTCAGCCTCAGCTTCCGCGAGATCGGCCATGCATGAGATGGCGCTGTGCCAGGGAATCGTCGAGATTATCCAGGAGGAGTTGCGCAAGCGCGCCTTCGCTAGGGTGAACGTCGTGTGCCTGGAGATCGGCGCGCTCAGCCATGCTGCGCCTGAGGCGATGAAGTTCTGCTTCGAGGTCGCCGCCGCGCGCACCATTGCGCAAGGAGCAAGGCTCGAGATCGTCGAGACGCCGGGAGCGGCCTGGTGCGTGGCCTGCTCCAAAGGCGTCGAGATCAAGCAGCGCTATGAGCCGTGTCCGTCCTGCGGCAGCTATCAATTGCAGGTGACCGACGGCGAAGACATGCGCGTGAGGGAACTGGAGGTCGACTGATGTGCACGGTATGTGGTTGCCGCGATGCCAAAGCGTCCACAGAACACACCCATGATCATTCCCATGATCGTTCCCATGGGTACGATCATTCGCATCATCATGGGCACAGCGACGACCATCACCATCATCATGATCACGCGCCCGGCGATGGCGGACTGGTCGATTGCAGCGCCAACCCGGCTGGCCAGCAGATCGCCGGCATGAGCAGCGACCGCATCATCCAAGTCGAGCGTGACATTCTCGGCAAGAACAATCGGCTTGCCGCCGACAACCGCGCGCGCTTCCGCACCGACGACCTGCTCGTCTTCAACCTGGTCTCGAGCCCCGGCGCCGGAAAAACCTCGCTTCTGGTTCGCGCCGTGTCCGAGCTGAAGGACAGCTTTCCCATCGGCGTGATCGAAGGCGATCAACAGACCTCCAACGATGCCGAACGGATTCGCTCGACCGGCGTGCCGGCGATCCAGGTCAATACCGGCAAGGGCTGCCATCTCGATGCCGCCATGGTCGGCGCAGCCTATGACCGCTTGCCCTCGCTTAACGGCGGCATCCTCTTCATCGAGAACGTCGGTAATCTCGTCTGTCCCGCGGCGTTCGATCTCGGCGAGGCCTGCAAGATCGTGGTGTTCTCGACCACGGAAGGCGAGGACAAGCCGCTGAAATATCCGGACATGTTCGCCGCCTCCTCTCTGATGCTGATCAACAAGATCGATCTTGCGCCCGTACTCGACTTCGATCTTGCAAGGACGATCGAATATGCGCGCCGGGTCAGTCCGAAGATCGAGGTTTTGACGGTGTCGGCGTGCACCGGTGAG
Organism: Bradyrhizobium sp. 76; assembly: GCF_023073025.1. Taxonomy (NCBI): domain Bacteria; kingdom Pseudomonadati; phylum Pseudomonadota; class Alphaproteobacteria; order Hyphomicrobiales; family Nitrobacteraceae; genus Bradyrhizobium; species Bradyrhizobium sp. 76. The sequence goes on along the minus strand of NZ_JADPIS010000116.1, from coordinate 8,634 downwards.
GGTTTTGCGGCATTCTATGCCTGGATTCGCAAGCGAGTTGCACAGATGAAGCCGACCGAGATGGCGGTGTCGGGATGAGCATGAGCGGCGAGGCCATGGCGCGAGACCGAAGGCGGCTGCGCCTGCATGTGCGCGGCGCCGTGCAGGGCGTGGGCTTTCGTCCGTACGTCTACGGCCTCGCCGCGCGCTATCGGCTCGGCGGCTTCGTTGCCAATGATCCCGATGGCGTGGTGATCGAGGTCGAGGGCGACCGCGCCGCGGATTTTGTCCATGCGCTCCCGCTGGAAAAACCGCCACTGGCTCGGATAGACGAGATCTCCATGCAACCGGTCGGCATCACCGAAAGCGACGAGTTCCACATCCGCGCCAGTGAGCAGGGCAAGGTCTCGACCCGGATCGCCGCCGATGCCGCCACCTGTCCGCAGTGTCTGAGCGAGCTGTTTGATCCGGCGAGCCGCTTCCATCTCTATCCTTTCGTCAACTGCACCCATTGCGGCCCGCGCTACACCATCGCCGAGCGGCTGCCCTATGACCGCGGTACCACCGCGATGAGGCGCTTCGCGATGTGCACGGCCTGCGCAGCAGACTATGCCGATCCGGCGAGCCGTCGCTTCCACGCCGAAGCAATTGCCTGCCCGCGATGTGGGCCAAGGATCAGTCATGGTACCAAACAGATCGCCACTGCGATCGCCGACGGGAGGATCGTCGCGATCAAGGGGCTCGGCGGATATCAATTGCTCTGCAATGCCCGTGAAGATGCGGCCGTGTGGCGTCTGCGGCACCGGAAGCATCGCAACCAGAAGCCGTTCGCCGTCATGGTCGGCTCGGCGGATGTGGTCGGCGAGATCGCTGAAATCGATGCGGTCGCGCTCGCGCTGCTGGAATCCTCGCCGCGGCCGATCGTGCTGATGAGATCCCGCAATATGCTCGCGCCCGGGATAGCGCCGGAGCTGTCGCGGATCGGGGTCATGCTGCCCGTCGCGCCGCTGCATCATCTGGTGCTGAAGGCGCTCAATTCGGGGCATCCGCGAGCGGACGGCGCAAGTTGGGCGATCGTGGCAACCAGCGCCAATCCTGGCGGCGAGCCGCTGGTGATCGTCAATGACGAGGCCAAACGGCGGCTTGCCGGCATCGCCGACCTGATCGTCACGCATGACCGCGATATCGTCGCCCGCGCGGACGACTCTGTCGTGTCGGTAGTCGCGGGGCGGGCGCAGTTCATCCGCCGCGCACGCGGCTATATTCCAGAGCCGATTAGGCTCGCGAAGTCGGTCCCGCCGGTGCTTGCGGTCGGCGGCGCGCTGAAGTCGACGGTCACCGTCATCCGCGGCAACGAAGCCTTCGTCTCCCAGCACATCGGCGATCTCGACACCGCGGAAGGCATTCGCTTTTTCGAGGAGACGGTGGATCACCTGCTCTCGACGCTGGACATCGAGCCGGTCGTCATCGCCCACGACCTGCATCCGAACATGGCTTCGACCCGTTTCGCCGAAGCCAGCGGGAGGCGGCTGATCGCGGTCCAGCATCACCATGCCCATGCGGCATCCGTGATGGCGGAACATGGCGTCGCGGGGAGGGCGTTGGCGCTGGTGCTCGACGGCTTCGGCTATGGCAGCGACGGTGGCAATTGGGGCGGCGAGTTGCTCGCGTGCGATGGTGCACGCTTCCGGCGAATCGGACATCTGGCCCCGATGAAGATGCCGGGTGGCGATCGCGCGACGCGCGAGCCGTGGCGCATGGCCGCGAGCGTGCTGCATGCCTTGCGGCGCGGCGACACGATTGCGAAGCGCTTTGCGATGCAGCCGCAGGCTGCGCGTCTCTGCGCTATGCTCGACCAGCCCGGCGTGGCGACGACGACCAGCGCCGGCCGGCTGTTTGACGCGGCGGCGGGCCTGCTTGGTGTCTGTCCGGTGCAGAGTTACGAGGGCGAAGCCGCAATGAAGCTGGAAGCGTGTGTCCGCACACCGCGCGTCGCCGAGGACGGCTGGACGATCGAGAGTGGCGTGCTGTCTCTTTTCCCCTTGCTCGAGCGCCTTGCGGTCGATCCGGTCGCTGGGGCCGAGCTCTTCCATGGCACCTTCGCCGCCGCCTGCATCGACTGGATCGCGCGCGCGGCACTGGAGACCAGCGTCACGACTGTCATCCTGAGCGGTGGCTGCTTCCTGAACGCGATCCTCGCAGACGAGATCGCGCGCGGCTGCGTCGCCGCCGGGCTCTCGCCGTTGCTGCCTCGCCAGGTGCCGTCCAATGATGGCGGCCTCAGCCTCGGGCAGGCCTGGGTCGCCGCGCTCCAACTCCTCGAACAGCAAGGCCTGGAGGGAAACGCCTGATGTGTCTCGCGATACCTGCTGAGGTCACAAAGCTCCTGCCCGACGACATGGCCGTCGTCTCGATCGATGGTGTCAGCAAGGAGATCTCGGTGGCGCTGATCGAAAACCTCGCCGTCGGCGACTACGTGATCATCCATGTGGGCTACGCCCTGACCAAGATCAATGCGCAGGAGGCGCAGCGGACGCTGGAGCTGTTGCGTGAAATCGGCGCCGAAAGCCGGGAGGCCGCGCAATGAAATATGCCGACGAGTTTCGCGACAAGGAGATCGCGGTGGGATTGGGGAAGGCGATTCGCTCGGAGGCCGATCCGGAAAAATCCTATCGTTTCATGGAATTTTGCGGCGGCCACACGCATGCAATCTCCCGCTACGGGCTGGAGGACATGCTGCCGAAGAACGTGCGGATGATCCACGGCCCCGGCTGCCCTGTCTGCGTCTTGCCAGCGGGACGCATCGACATGGCAATCCGGCTCGCCGAACGGCCGGACGTGATCCTTTGCATCTACGGCGACCTGATGCGGGTGCCGGGCTCGCAGGGTGCCTCGCTGCTGAAGGCCAAGGCGCGCGGCGCCGACGTCCGTATGGTTTATTCCACGATTGATGCAATCCGTGTTGCGGAAGAAATTCCCGGCCGCGCGGTCGTGTTCTTCGCCATCGGCTTCGAGACCACGACGCCGCCGACCGCCGTGATGATCCGGCTCGCCGAGAAGAAGCAGCTCAAGAACGTCAGCGTGTTCTGCAATCATGTGCTGACGCCGCCGGCGATGCAGAACATCCTGGAAAGCCCCGATATCCGCAATATCGGCCCCGTCGAGATCGACGGCTTCGTCGGGCCGGCCCATGTCTCGACCATCATCGGCACCGAGCCTTACGAGTTCTTTGCCGAAGAATTCGGCAGGCCGGTGGTGATCGCGGGCTTCGAGCCGCTTGACATGATGCAGGCGATCTTGATGCTGGTGCGGCAGGTCAACGAGCACCGACATGAGGTGGAGAACCAATATAGCCGCGCAGTGACCCGTGACGGCAATCTGCGCGCCAAGGAGGAGGTCTCCGACATCTTCGAGCTGCGTGACCAGTTCGAGTGGCGCGGTCTCGGCCTAGTGCCTTATAGCGGGCTCAAGCTGAAGCGGGCCTACGACAAATACGACGCCGAGGTCCGCTTCGACATGAACGAGCTTCGGGTTGCCGACAATCCGGCCTGTGAATGCGGCGCCATCCTGCGCGGCGTGAAGAAGCCGGTTGACTGCAAGCTGTTCGGCACGGTGTGCACGCCGGAGGCGCCGATGGGGTCCTGCATGGTCTCGTCCGAGGGTGCATGTGCGGCACACTGGACCTACGGCCGCTTCCGCGATCATCAGCAACGGCGGGCCTCATGAAAGCCCATCAGCGCAAGCTCGAGATAAAGAACGGCTGCGTCGACCTGTCCCACGGATCCGGTGGCCGCGCGATGTCGCAACTGATCTCGGGCCTGTTCCACGAGGCCTTCGGCAATGAATGGCTGGCGTGCGGCAACGACCAGTCTGCGTTCGATGTCGGCGCCGGGCGCATGGTGATGACGACCGACGGCTATGTGGTCTCGCCGCTGTTCTTTCCGGGCGGCAATATCGGCTCGCTCGCCGTGCATGGCACGGTCAACGACATCGCCATGGCCGGCGCGCGGCCCCTCTATCTCTCGGCGAGCTTTATCATCGAGGAAGGTTTTCGTTTCTCCGACCTGAAGATGATTGCGGATTCCATGGGCGAAGCCGCGCGAGCCGCGGGCGTCTACATCATCACCGGTGACACGAAGGTCGTCGAGCGCGGCAAGGCCGACGGCCTGTTCATCTCGACCGCCGGGATCGGTGTCGTGCCCGCCGGGCTCGACCTCTCTGCCGGGAATGCCCGCGTCGGCGATCGTGTCCTGATTTCTGGAACGCTCGGGGATCACGGCGTCGCCATCATGTCCAAACGCCAGAACCTCGCTTTTGAGACCGAGATCGTCTCGGATTCTGCTTCGTTGCATGATTTCGTCGCGAGCATGCTGGCGGCCGGCGGCGAGGGCATCCGTTTGATGCGCGATCCCACCCGCGGTGGGCTCGCCGCGACGCTGAACGAGATCGCCCAGCAGTCCGGCCTCGGCTTCCAACTTCAGGAGGCGGCGATCCCGGTGAAGCCCGGTGTTGCTGCGGCTTGCGAACTGCTCGGGCTTGATCCGCTCTACGTCGCCAACAAAGGGAAGCTGGCAGCGATCGTGGCGCCCGAGGTTGCAGCAGCCGTGCTTGCGGCGATGCGGATGCATCCGCTCGGCCGTGATGCCGCCGAGATCGGCGAGGCCGTGGCAGACGACCACCATTTCGTGCAGATGGCGACGAGCTTTGGCGGCGGAAGGATCGTCGACTGGCTATCGGGCGAACAATTACCCCGGATCTGTTGAGGCTCAGGATGCGCATTCTGCTTTTGTCGCATTCCTTCAACAACTTGACGCAGCGGCTGCATGTCGAACTCTGCGAGCGTGGCCATGAGGTCTCCGTCGAGCTCGACATCCATCCCGACGTGACCCGCGAAAGCGTTGCGCTGTATCGGCCCGACCTCGTTATCGCGCCGTTCTTGAAACGGGCGATCCCGGACGATGTCTGGCGTGGCGTGCGTTGCCTTATCGTGCACCCCGGCCCGCCCGGTGACCGCCGTCCTGCGGCTCTCGACTGGGCCATTCTCGAGGGGCGTCGCGGAGTGAAGTGTCACGGTGCTGCAGGCGGATGGCGAATTCACCGCCGGTCCAATCTGGGTCCATCGCACGTTCCGGATGCGGCGTGCCGCGAAGTCCAGCATCTACCGCAACGAGGTCACCCCCTACGCGGTGGAGGCGGTGCTCGAGGCCATTGCCGCGATCGAGGCCGGGCACGAGGCGCCCGCGCCAATGGCGAGCGACGATCCGCGCATTCGCGTGCGGGGGCCCTGCCCGCAAGCGGATCGCGCGATCGGCTGGCAACACGACACAACCGTCGAGGTGCTTCGCAATATCGACAGCGCCGACGGCATGCCCGGCCTGACCGACAGTCTGTTCTGGCAGCACGTCCGGCTGTTCGATGCGCATGAGGCCCATGACATCTCCAGCGTACCCGGCACCGTGGTGGCGCAGTGCGACGGCGCGCTGGGCCACCGCCGACGGCGCGGTCTGGATCGGCCACGTCGGAGTGTCGCGCCGAAGAGCTTGAAACTTGCGGCGGCGAAGATCTTCGCGTCGGAAGCCGCGCATCTGCCGCACAGGCCAGGATGCGGCTACGGTCCGATCGAATATCGCGAGTATTGCGAGGTTGGCGAGCTGCAATTCCACTTCTACAACGGCGCTATGAGCTCCGACAACTGCAAGGCACTGCTCAACGCTTGAACCGCGCTTGCGCGCGCAACCAAGGTGCTGCTGCTGACCGGCGGCCGTGATTATTGGTCGAACGGCATTCATCTTGCCGAGATCGAGCCCGCCGACAGCGCAGCGGATGAGTCCTGGCGCAACATCAACGCCATCGACGATTTTGCGCGGGCCATCATCGAGACCACCGATCGGCTGGTTGTTTCCGTCGTTCGCGGCAATGCCGGCGCAGGCGGTGTGTTCCTCAGCCTCGCCGCCGACGAGGTCTGGGCCAGCGATCGGATCGTGCTCAATCCGCATTACAAGGACATGGGCAATCTCTACGGTTGGGAATACTGGACTTATCTTCTGCCGCGCCGCGCGGGTGCCGCGAATGCGGCCATGATCACTCAATGCCGGCTGCCGATGGGCGTGGCTGAGGCCGGTCGCCTCGGCATCGTCGATCGCGTGCTGACGGCCAGGGGCGCTGCAACGGACGATCTCGTGAGGCTCGCCGCCGCGCTTGCATCGGATCCCGACTATGCCGCGCGCCTCGTCGACAAGCGAAGGCGCCGCGCCGCCGACGAAGCCGCTCGAGCCGTACCGCAACGAGGAGCTGCGCCGCATGCGGCTCAACTTCTACGGCTTCGATCCAAGCTACCACGTGGCGCGTTACAATTTCATTCACAAGGCCCCGAAGTCGCGTACGCCGCTGACCATCGCTAATCACCGGTCGCGGCGTGAGCGCGAACGATGATCCCGCGCTCGCGAGCGCGCCGCGTATGAATCTGACCGCGCTCGAGGCTGGCACGCCGATCGGAGCCGGCGCGTCGGCCTTCTGCGCGGCAATTCCGAGGAGCACGAACGTCTCCAAGCAGAAGCTGTCAGTTTTTTTTGAGCAAGAACGGCACTCTTTTGGCGTCGGTTATGTCGCAAATTTTGCTCACATGACAACGCTGTCCCAGCGGGACAATTTACTTATCCTGGATTTCCTGGTGCACGCAAATCTTCATTTAGGCACGCGTGCCGGTTCGGGTCCGAGTTTCAATAAGCCTCCATAACGATTCTTGCTTGGTCGAAAACACAGCGCGACTGGCGGGCCAACAGCGGAATAGGCCGCGCCTGGATCGTGGTCGAAAGTCTCTATAGCATGGATGGCGATTTCGCGCCGCTCGAAGAACCTTATCGCAATCGCGGCCCGACCCGATGCATTCCTGATCGTGGATGAGGCGCATACAGGCGTCTACGGCGAGCAAGGGCGGGAGCTAACCGCGCCTTGTGAGGGGCGCGAAAATCTTCCGGTCGTTCACACCTGTGGCAAGGCGCTCGGTGCCGCCGGCGCGCTTGTCACTGCATCCGGCGTGCTGCGCAGTTTAACGGTCAATCGCTGTCGTCCTTTCATCTTCGCCGCCGCACCCTCGTCCTTGTCATCGCCGTGCGGGCAGCGCTGTCGATCCTGCAGGAGGAGTCCGAGCGTCAGCAGCATCTGGCCAAGCTCGTCACATTTGCGCATCGGCAGATGCGTAAACGTGGCTGGCAAAGTCCTTCGGGCTCGCAGATTGTGCCCTGTATCGTTGGCGACATGCGCGCGCAATGCGGCTTGCCTCTGCACTGCAGGCTCGAGGCTTTGATATCCGTCGATCCGGCCGCCAACGGTGCCGGTTGGCACGCTCGTCTATGAATTTCACTGACGCTCAACGTCGCCGAGGAGGATGTGCTTGCAATGCTTGATGCTCTAAGCGAGGAGACGACAAATGAGGCTCAATGAGCCAGCAGATCTGTTGACCGTTACGGATACCAAAGTCCGAAGATCGGTTTTTTCCGCAATGTCGGTCGATCTCATGCGCGCGAAATTGCAAACCTATTCAGCCTGGCCGCGAAGGAGAGACCAGCGAGCTCGTCGCACGGCTGGGCGATCCCCAGCTTTGATCGTTCCAAACCTCAGATCGCCTCGCGTGCTTTGCTTGAGGAAGCTCGAGATCCGTCTCGCATGAAAAGCTTTGTATTCGACTGATCGGGCGCCGCAATTCGGCAACAAGCGGCCAACAATTGGGTAAATTGGGCTCATAGCTCAGGCAATAAAGAGCGCGAATTTAGATACTATCCGTCGATTAGGGTGGAGCAAAATGACAGCATTCGCTGCTCGATGCGCTCACTGAGAAGACGAGAGGAGGCGCTCGATGAGCCAGCAGATCGTGGTGACCGGTACGGGTACTGGAATCAGAAAAACCGTGTTTTCCGCGGGGCTCGCCAATCTCCTCGGCGCCAACTACTGGAAGCCAATTCAGGCCGGTCTCGAAGGAGAGACCGATGCTCAGATCGTCGCGCGACTGGGCGGTCTGTCGGCCGATCGCATCGTACCGGAGCGTTACCGCCTGACAACGCCTGCTTCGCCCAACCATTCCGCGGAACTTGACGGAGTTCGCATCGACGCGGATTCGCTCAATGTGCCAGATACTGCGGAGCGGCCGCTCGTGGTCGAGGGCGCCGGCGGGCTAATGGTGCCGCTGAGTGGCAGTACACTCTACATTGATGTCTTTCAGCGATGGCGGCTACCAGTCGTTCTCTGTGCGAGCACAGCGCTTGGCACAATCAATCACACACTGCTCTCGATAGAGGCACTGCGAAGGCGCGAGATCTGCATTCTTGGGATTGCCTTCATTGGCGAAAAAATGCTGAGGCGCAGATTGCTATTCGCGAGATTGGGCGGGCGCGTTGGCTCGGGCGATTGCCCTGGCTTTCTTCCCTAACCATGGACACGCTGCAGACAGCGTTCAAAGCGTCATTCCGCTGCGATGATTTCATACACTACCGTGCCGAGCATCTGTTTGCGCTCGATCAGGCACTCGCCCTTTACGACGCCTATCGCGAGAAGGCATCTGCCTGCGATGTCCGGATCGAAGCTGTGTTGAAGGAACTCAGCACCCACAGGGGTCGTGATCATGGATCAGCACCGCCAGTCTCGCGGCGTCGGAACAGA
>NZ_JADPIS010000003.1:0-1188 GCF_023073025.1 Bradyrhizobium sp. 76 | reverse complement strand
CCCGGGTTTGCCGGAGGCCACTTGGTTTAAGTTATGCCGCCATGGCGGGGTGTTCCATCATGGCGTAGTAGCGTTGCTCGGCTTCGGCCGGCGGGATGTTGCCGATGGGCTTGAGGAGCCTTCGGTTGTTGAACCAGTCCACCCATTCCAGCGTCGCGAACTCGACGGCCTCGAAGCTGCGCCATGGTCCGCGCCGATGGATCACCTCCGCCTTGTAAAGTCCATTGATCGTTTCGGCGAGAGCATTGTCATAGGAGTCTCCGACGCTGCCGACGGAGGGCTCCACGCCGGCTTCGGCCAGGCGCTCGGTGTACTTAATGGATACGTATTGGCTGCCCCTATCGCTATGATGCACGAGCCCGCCACGATGGACCGGCCGTCGATCATGCAATGCCTGCTCCAGCGCATCGAGCACGAAGCCTGCATGCGCCGTGCGCGAGGCTCGCCAGCCCACGATCCTGCGGGCATAGGCGTCGATGACGAAGGCGACGTAGACGAAGCCGGTCCTCCAGGTCGCGACATAGGTGAAGTCGGAGAGCCAGAGGACGTTCGGCCTCGGCGCCTTGAACTGGCGGTTGACGTGATCCAGCGGGCATGGCGCGGCCTTGTCGCTGATCGTGGTCTTGACGGGCTTGCCGCGGATGACCCCTTGTAGGCCCATGTCCCGCATCAGTCGCGTCACGGTACAACGGGCAACATCGAACCCTTCACGCTTGAGCTGCCGCCAGACCTTGCGCACGCCGTACACGCCGAAGTTCTGATAGAAGACGCGCCGGACCTCGGTCTTCAGCGCAGCATCCTGCCGGGCGCGCGCCGACAGCCTGGCGGGATCTCGCCGCTTGGCCACATGGGCGTGATAGGTCGAGGGGGCGATCGGCAGCACCTTGCAGATCGGCTCGACCCCATGCGCCCCACGATGATCCTCGATAAAGGCGATCATGGCTTGGACCGGCGGTCGAGCTCCGCCATCGCAAAATAGGCGCTTGCCTTGCGCAGGATCTCATTGGCCTGCCGAAGCTCGCGGTTCTCTCGTTCGAGCGCCTTCAGCCTCTCGGCCGTGTCGGTCGGAACGCCGGCCCGCTGCCCGCTATCGATCTCGGCCTTCTTGACCCAGTCATGCAGCGTCTGCGGCGTGCAGCCGATCTTGGCCGCGATCGACATCACTGCCGCCCAGCGTGACGGGTGCTC
>NZ_JADPIS010000089.1:0-1198 GCF_023073025.1 Bradyrhizobium sp. 76 | reverse complement strand
TCGATTGCATCATCGACGCGCAATCCGCCGAAGGCGATGCAGTGAGGGCCGCCATTGTCCATCCAGGCGCGGCTGCAGCTGTAGCGCGGGATATGGTGCTTCATGCCGGAGTACCGGAGTGTGAGCTTGCGGCCGCAGCGCTTGCACCGGATCAGACCGGCCAGCAGCGCGTCACCATGCTTGGGCGCGCCGTGATGCCGAGCGGTGGGAACGTTGCTGCTGACCATGGTGCGGATCGCCTCGAACCTCTCCCAGCTCACATACCCGTCGTGGGTGTTGGGCTTCAGCGCCAGCCATTGGTTCCGCGCCTTGCGGCGGAGCTTCACGCTCACGCCCTCGGCGCTGTATCCCGCCGCCACAGCCGTCTTACCATAGGCATAGGCGCCGCCGTAGACCGGGTTCTCAATGATCCGGTGGATGGCGGAGTAGCTCGGTCGCCGCCAGGCCGTGTCGCCGTTGGTCTGCTTCACCGGCAGATCGAGATTGTACTCGTGGAGCCAGCAGAGTGCCTGTCGCGCGCTGCCCAGTTCCTCGACCTTGTCGAACACCAACTGGATCGCTTCCTGGACGCGCCGATCCGGATCTTTCTCATAACGGTCGCCGGCCTTCACGAAGCCGACGGGCGCCGCCACAACCAACTCGCCGCGGCGCGCCTTCTCGTAGCGGGCCGAGAGCGAGCGCTGGCGCAACAGATCCAGCTCGTACTCGTTGAGGCTGCCCTTGAGCCCGAGCAGCAGGCGGTCGTTGCCGTGCCTTGGCGCATAGATGGTCTCCTGATCGACCAGAACGGTATCGACCACGCGGCACATCTCGATGAGTTGCTGCCAATCCCGGCTGTTGCGAGCGAAGCGCGAGACCTCGCGGGCGCAAACCGCCCCAACCTTACCGAGGCAAACCTCCGCTACCATTCGCTCGAAACCGGCGCGTTGGACCCCGCCGGCGGCTGAACGACCGAGATCATCATCGATCACTTCAACCTCTGCCCACCCGAGCGCCGTGAGCCGGTCCCGCATGGAGTATTGCAACGCACTGCTCTCGCGATTGTGCAGCACCTGATGCGCTGAGGATTGACGCACGTAAAGAATCGCCTTGCGCTCCAGATGATGAGGCCTGACCTTGTCAGAGATCATGATCGACCTCCTTCGCGCGCGGCGTCGCTGTCGTCGCGGCATGATCGAGGATCAACTGCGTCATCAGG
>NZ_JADPIS010000088.1:0-1201 GCF_023073025.1 Bradyrhizobium sp. 76 | reverse complement strand
TGACGATGTGCCGGCGCTGTACCGCGGCCTCGTCCGCAGCGGATTGCGGCGGGCCTCGGCAGCCGCGAGCGGCGACACCAACAGTCTGCGGTCGCGGCTGGCTGCCCTTGGCGGCGAAGGCGAACGCCTTGCTGCGCTGGTGGAGCTGGCGCAGGAGGAGATCGCCGCGGTGCTGGCGCTGCCCGGGGCCTCATCGGTGCCGGCGGATCAACCGCTCAAGGATCTCGGGCTGGACTCGCTGATGGCGGTCGAGCTGCGCAACCGCCTGTCGGGACGGGTCGGCACCAAGCTGCCGGCGACTCTCGCCTTCGACTACCCGACCGCACGCGCCATGGCGCGCCTGCTGCTGGAGAAGCTCGAACTCGGCCGTGCGCCGGTTCGACAGGAGAAACGGCGGGCGATTACCGCATCGGCGTCGGAGCCGATCGCGATTGTCGGGATGAGCTGCCGCACACCTGGAGGTCCGGCGAGTCCGGAGAGCTATTGGTCACTGCTGGAGCGCGGTGGCGACGGCGTTGGGCCGCTGCCGGAGCGCTGGAGCCGGGATCTGTTGCGGCGGCTGGAAGAGGTCACGGGAGGGCTGTCGCAGGAAGGTGGCTTTATCGACGCGGTTGCGGAGTTCGACGCGGGCTTCTTCGGCATCGCGCCGCGGGAAGCGATGGAGATGGACCCGCAGCAGCGGCTGATTCTGGAAGCGGTGTGGGAGGCGCTGGAGCGTGCGGGGCTGCAACCGGAAGGGCTGAGCGAGAGCCGGACCGGCGTCTATCTCGGCGCGATGGCTGGCGACTACGGCACGCGCTCGCTCGAGGCGACGACGATGTGGACGGCGACGGGCACGCTGTCGAGCGTGCTGGCGGGCCGCGTCTCCTATGTGCTGGGCCTCGAAGGTCCGGCGATGACGGTGGATACGGCGTGCTCGTCGTCGCTGACAGCGCTGCATCTGGCGTGCACGGCGCTGCGGCAGGGCGAGTGCGATCTGGCGTTGGCCGGCGGCGTGACCGTGATGTCGACGCCGTTGACCCTGGTGGCGCTGGGACCTGACAACGGCATGGCGCCCGACGGCCGCTGCAAGGCGTTTGCAGCGGGGGCCAATGGCGCGGGCTGGAGCGAGGGCTGCGGCGTGCTGGTGCTGAAGCGGCAGTCGGACGCGGAGCGGGACGGCGACGAGATTTTAGCGCTGATCCGGGGCTCTGCGGTGAAC
>NZ_JADPIS010000113.1:0-1221 GCF_023073025.1 Bradyrhizobium sp. 76 | reverse complement strand
ATCGTCAGCCGTGTTCGCCTCCGCACCTGATCGCGATCACTGGAATCCGTGATCACCATCGCCTGGAACACCTGATCACCATCCCTGGAATGCGCAATCGAGAGCTACGCGCTGAAGTACGAGAAGGCCGCCGATTGCCTGAGCAAGGATCGAGACACGCTACTGGCGTTCTACGACTTCCCGGCCGAGCACTGGAAACACTTGCGGACGACGGATGAGATGGACAAGCGATTTTTTTCATGACCGAGATGACGATTGCAGAAATCGCGTACGTCCATTCTTTTGTTCGGCTGCGCCGCGGGCCATTCTTCCGTCCCGGCCATCGATCTCGCAGCCGCCGCGCGCAGGGGCGGTCAAGGCTGGCCGCGTTTGCGGCCACCGCAAGGCTTGGCCTTGACCGGCCCGAGCACGGCGGCATGCTGGCGTGGAACGGGACTGCATTCCTGGCTGGCACTTGCCATCAGGCGGGATTATCCTTGGTGGGCGGGCGACCTCGTGGCGAAGCGTGGCGCATCGGCTGCAAGCGCCACCAGGCTGCCCTATTTTGTCTTGCCGAGTTGAGGCGCCCGCGCGCCGGTTTTTGGCCGCCGTGGTTTCCATTGCGTCACCAAGCGCTCGTAGCTTTGCTCCGCCTGTGCGGCAATCAACATCTCGCGGTCGCGCAATGCCTTGATGTTGTAGGCATACGCTGGCCCACGCCGGCTGCCTTTCTGTTGCGGATGTCCGGCTTGAAGCTGCATCGCGCGGGTCTTAATGGCGACCAGTGCCGGGCGCGCCCACAGGTAATCCTCGCCCTTCGTCAACAAATGCCAGCAAAGCACGGTGAGCTTCCGGGCCACGGCCACCGCGGCGATCTGATGGCCGCGCCGGGCGCGGATGCGCACGAAAAACGCATGCAGCGGACCTGGCGCCTTGGCCGCTGCCCAGGCCGCCTCGACCAGCATGGCGCGCGCGTGACTGCGGCCGATCTTGCTGATGCGGCCGTGATGGGCGGCGCCCAGTCCGGACTGCCGTACCCGCGGGTTCAGCCCAAAATAGCTCACCAGCTTCTGCGGGCTGTTGAACCGGCTGATGTCGCCGATCGCCGCCATGATGCCGGCAGCGACCGCCAAGTTGACGCCGGTGATCGTCATCAATCTGTTGACCGCGGAATCGTCGATGGCGTCCTGCGCGATCTCGCGGTCGAGCAGGGCCAGATCTTCCGCCAGCCGGTCAAGCTCG
>NZ_JADPIS010000023.1:0-1238 GCF_023073025.1 Bradyrhizobium sp. 76 | reverse complement strand
TGCTAGGGTTCAGACTCAATTGATCCAATAAGCGACGAGAGCGGCGAGGTGGACGGCGGCCAAGAAGTTTCTGGCAAGTTTGTCGTAGCGAGTAGCAACACGCCTGAAATCCTTGAGCCGGCAGAAACAGCGCTCGATAACATTGCGCCCTTTATAGAGGCGCTTGCTGAAGCTGTGGAGGGTTACCCGGTTGGATTTGTTTGGAATGACGGGTTTCGCGCCGCGATTGACGATTTCGGCGCGAAAGCCGTCGCCATCGTAGCCTTTGTCCCCAATGAGGGAAGACATGGGCGGCGCGAGCTTCAAAAGGGCCGGCCCTGCGGCAATGTCTGCGGCTTGTCCCGGAGTGAGATGAAATGCACAAGGTTTGCAATCAGGGTCGCTCAGCGCGTGGATTTTCGTGGTCCGCCCACCGCGCGAGCGGCCGATCGCCTGTTCATGCTCCCCCCTTTTCCGCCGCTCGCCGAGCGATGCGCCTTGATCGAGGTGGAGTCGATGGACAAAGTCACGCCGTCCTTGCCGCAGCGGGCGAGCGCTTCAAAGATCGCCTGCCAATGTCCGCGCTTAGCCCAGCGATTGAAGCGATTGTAGATCGTCGTGTAAGGACCATAATCGGGCGGGCAATCGCGCCAGCGTGCGCCGCACTGAAGCATGTGAAATGATACCGCTGATAATGCGTCGATCGTCTTGGCGCGCCGGGCCGGTCTGGTTCGTTGGCAGATGCGGCCCTATCCGAGCCCACTGCTTGTCGTTGAGCCAGAACAGTCCTTTGCGCATCGAAGTCCCCGGGCCCGAATCAACTCGGCGCCATGGAATCAGAGATCGCTAATTAGGTACAGACCCTAGCATTACAGTTTGTCTTTTTGATTTGACATGAGCGCGTTGAGCGGCAGCCTGATGAGCTCTGCGCCAGAAAGACCATGCGATGATGCGTGCGGGTTGAATACGCTTTCGAGCAAGTCTGATGGCAATGCGGCGGATTTCCTGGATTGACCAACGGATCAGCGGCGGCGTGGTTATGCTTTGGCTTTTGCCGGGTGGCGAGGTTTCGTTTTTTTGGGCGGTGGCGGATTAGCGCGATGTCGGATCGCGGCCATCATGGCGAAGGCGAGCATCACCAAGGACACATGACGGTGCCAGCCATGCCAGGATCTGCTCTCGTTGTGATCCAGCCCGAACTCGTTTTTCGCGGTTTCAAAGCTGTCCTCGATCGCCCATCGATGGCCTTCGACCGCGAC
>NZ_JADPIS010000091.1:0-96287 GCF_023073025.1 Bradyrhizobium sp. 76 | reverse complement strand
TCTGCATCGGCGTGCCAAGGCATTCGGGTTTGTTCTCCAGCCCGTGGAGCCGAAAGCTGGTGCTGCCGTTTCTTAGGAATCGTTCTCCAGCGTCAGCTCTCCGATCTTGGCGTGCAGCGACTTTACGTCGATCGCAGGCGCGGCGGGCGCAGCACTGCCAGGTCAAAAACCTCCGCACGCGCCGCCTTCCAATTGGGCCTTCCAGGCCGTGATCTGATTGGGGTGGACGTCGAACTGCTCGGCCAGTTGAGCGATCGTCCGGTCGCCCTTGACGGCGCCAAGCGCCACCTTCGCCGGCGTTAAAGCCGGACCGTTGTCTTTCGATCACCAGGCCGCCGAATCCTTATGAGCACGCACTAATATCTATCTCGCTGTGCAGAACAATTTTCCAACGATTCAATGATTTAACGGATTTGCTGGAAAACAGGAAAGCGCGCGTGGTATAACCGTGTCGTTGTTAAACCTTTACCGGGCTTTGCCCCACGCCGTTTTTGGAATACAACGTAGTCGACAGTGGTGAAATCAATACCTTCCTCGCCGGATGTTCTCAGAACCAGGCCACAGCGCGACTGCTGGCTATTTGTCTGGAACGCGCGTTGCGCAATGGGCCGGACGGTCTTCAGCCTCTCGAAAAATAAGATCCTGACGCACCGGGCTGGCTGCGCGAGAAGTTCGCGTCCGGCGTTAGGTTTCATCGCTTCGTGCCGAATGCCGCGCTCGAGGCGCGTGTGCGCCACGTTGCCGACTGGATCGAAGCTGCGCGGGTGAACAACGAAGAATGGCTGCAGCGCTGCGACGAGCAAGGCCGTCCGCTGAAGCTCCTTAAGATCGGCTCGCTCGCGCAGGCGATCGCTGAAGCCGACAAGGCGATGCGGCGGTTCGCTTTCAATGCGGCGGCCGCGCCCCATATCGACGGCGAGGGCGAAGAATCGGTGATGACGTTCGCCGACGGCAGCCGGATCGTGCGTCTTTTGACGCCGGCGGCGCTCGATCGCGAAAGCGCGATGATGGGTCATTGCGTCGGGCAGGGCGCGTATGACGCGGCCGTCAAAGACCGTAGCCGGATCATCTACTCGCTGCGCGACGCAAAGAACAAAGCGCATGTCACTTTGACGTGAAGGCGGACGGCAACGAGCTTCTGCAGTGCAAGGGCAAGGAGAACAGGCCGCCGGTCCCACGCTACATGCCGCAGGTCCGCGCGTCCATCGAACGCTCTCCATGTACGAGCCCTTTGCGTACGCGCTTGGCTGGGAGACCAACAATGCCGTCAGCAAGATTTATGCGGTCGAAAGGATCCTGTTTCGTGCTGGCGCCTTGCGCCGTTATCTCCCGGGAGATGGTCGAGGAGATGTGCGATACAGAGGACAAGCGCAACCTGGTGCATGAGGGCGGCGGACATGCCGTAATCTACGGTCCTGACGGCAGTCCGCTCGCGGAGAAGTTGCCTGAAACCAGCGTAGGGATCGTCTATGCCACTATCGATCTTGCCGCGATCGGCATAGCGAAGAACGCGGCTGACCCTGCGGGGCATTACTCCCGCCCCGACGTCGTTCGGTTGTTGTTAAATAACAAGCCGGCGAAGAGGGTGGAGCACTTCTCGCTTCCGCACGATGTTTTTGCGCCCGACCTGAACGGTGCGGAGTGAAGCGACGACCGGAAGTCGCTTCGAGGAGCGCGTGCACCGGGAGGGCTGTACCCGCGGACATTTGCCGCTAGCGCCGCGCTACTCGGTCAAAACGGGCATGAGCGGAAGTATAAGCGATGTCCGCTTTGCTCCCCGCGGCGATGCTGCTGCAGTCAACTGCGGCTAATAAACTGGCGCTTCTAGGGCCCAGGCCTGCGCGCGAGGGTCGATCCCAGTTGGGTATTGATGTGCTGGTAAAACGAGATTTGGGACGGGGCGAAGCCATTGGGACCCGTTGGCCCGAAGGTAAGCAGCAGCTCATGTGTGCGGGAGCGATTCAGGTTCAGGATCGGCGTTCCGCCGCCGGACAGCGGAATAAGCTTGAATTGAGGGGTTACGCCGCCGCTGGAGACAACCACGAACTTCAGATCGTAACTGTAAACGTCGATCTTTTCAGGCTTCTTCGCACCCTGCGGCTTTGATGAATGGAGCAGATCGGCAGCCTTTACGTGGTCCTCCAAAAAACGCGCTATACCCAAATCCGACTTCACGAGAAGTGAGCTGGCGTCTCGTTCGATAGGCCACGCCTGCTCGTCGCACATGTCTTTGTTCTTGCCGGGGCCCGCAATGCTGCCGACACTCCAGTAGGAGTAGGCTGTATCCGTTCGTGTTGCAGTCGATGAAAGCTCTCCCGAAAGGCCTACGCTCCAGCTCCTACCGATCGAGAGGCCCGATTCCGATCCGTTCGTAAGCGTACGATTATAAGTCAGGTTCGGCGTGAAGCCCGAGCTTTCCACAACGCTAAGGGTCAACTGCAACTGAATGCCATAGTCTGGCGGTATCGGCGGTCCGAATCCGGTTGGAGTTTGATTGACCCTGCGTATCCCCTTGATGGTTTCGCACAGAATATTGCGCTTTATCTTAAGCACCATGTCGGGGCCGACATCTTGCGCCTCCCACGCTTCTGTGAGCGTAGGCGGGACAAGGCCGCAGCCGGCGAGGGGGATCGTCAGGAGCAGCGCTGCCGTGCACACCCTCAAGGACAAACTTAGCATTATGGCATGCCTCAGTCTGGCAGCTTGAGGTTCGGCTCATCAGGCCGCAGCTGCTTGAGTAGATCGGTCGCATCCCCGTGCGGGACCGAGGTGATCGTTACCTCAAAACCGGGGCCCGCCTTCTTGACGTGCAAATTGGCCTGATCGCCGGCTTTGTCCGCTAAACCGGGAAGCAGCTCGCCGGGCACTTCCTCAAGGATGAACTTGTAGTCGGCGCCGACCCTCTCGATACGGATCGCATCGATGCGGGGGTAGCACAGGTTTCCCCACAAGACTTCATTGGCGGCGCAGGGTGGAGGATGAGGGGCCATATCCGTCTCCCGATAAAAGTTTTTCCTCGCAATAGATTTTCGTCGCAACCGATACGATCGGGCCGTAATGCCGTCTTGGCAAGTCTGAGTAGCAGGAGCCTTGACGAAAAATGTCGAGTTGTATCCGGGGGGCCACACCAGGCAAGCGCGTTCAAAAGCGAACCGGGCTGCGGTGCGTCGTTGCCATAAAAGGGCTCGATCGTTTTCGCGCCAATTTTGCGGTGCTGGGCTAGGCTGCCGCACGAGCTTGCCTTACCCTCCGAGCAAGTCTAGCTTACTGCAAGCTTTAGTAGAACGCAATTTGATGCGGTGACGCGCCGCGGGGCCTGCACCGTGAAATTCAATGGGAGCGGCACGTGCGCTCTTTTTTAAATCGTAGGCCGGGTGGCTTCTTTTGGACCATCGTCCTTCAGCTGGTGACCTGTGTGCTTCCTGGCGTTGCGGCCTCGGCCGATGCTCCCGGCAAGCCGGCGTTGACGGTTATTCTAGAGCGCAATGAAATTCTCGCCGGCCAGACGATGAGCTTCAACGTGTGGATCGAGAATGCGACCGAGGCCAGGATAATCGATGCGGGTCTCAGCTTGTTTGGGCCGACCTTCTTGAAAGTCGGCACCCTCGACACAAGCGGCGTGTGCTCCACAAAAGACACTATAGTTCTCGGCAGCGTTGAGCCCGGTTCGACGCTGGTGCGGAACAAATTGTGCCTGAAGGCAGATTCCAGCATCGAAGAGCGTGACGAGAATCTGGGGTTCGGTCTCAGCTATTCACTTCAGAACGTGAAGGACAACAAAACGACTGCCGGCGCGCTTGTTGCGGAAAAGAAGTTGAGCATCGGCCTATTCGGAACGGAAAGCGTTGGCGGTGTTTCGCTGCGTCTTGCGTCGTACATCATTCCCGGCACGCTTTTCTTGATGATTTTGCGATTATTCGCTCCCAAATGGAAAGTAGAACTCGGTGCGACGGAGTCCGTCACACTCAGCATTTTTATCTCGGTTCTCTTGTTCCTTCTGGCGGCGCTTGGATTTCCTTCCTTGCAGCTGCGTTTCGCAGGGATCGGATCAAGTGTAAGTGCGATTGCGTTTCTCGCGCTCTGTGGCGCTGCGATCGCGCTTGCTTTCATTGCAGCCGTCGTTTTGCAAGGTTTGTCATTTATAGCCAGTCAATGGCGCAAAGCCCGCGTTGTCCAGGAAACTGACAGTCCCGGCAGAATGCTCCGGAAAGCTTTGCGCGCTGCCGGGGGCAACTTCGAGCCCGTCATGATGATCCAGGGCGATAAGCAGTTTTTCGGTTCGCTTGCAGTGCCCACGTACGACGGCGGCAAGATTTTGCTCGGATGGTTTAAGCTCAAGATATCCGACGAGACGAAGCGATCGAAAGCGGAGGAATTGGTCAGAAAGAACAAGTTCGTCAAACTCATGAGAAAAGCTGCCTGGTGGAAGATTCAGCCGGAAATGGATGATCCGGTCAAGGAACCGGACGACGCTGGCGGTCTCAAAGCAACGAATACGATTGGTAAGTACTTCGATGAGAAGGCCGTGCGTTTGGCGGTCATGCGAGATGAGCTTAAAGAGAGCAAACCTGTCATCGTGACCAAATGATGCGGCTGGGACCGGCCTTGCGGCCGGCCCCAGGAGATAGTTGCCGCCTTGCTCGCCTTGTGTGGCAAGCAGTGGCGGCATCTTTGGGCACGTAGCCCAGCTGTACAGCGTTGTGAGAATATCGCGCCAAGGGCGAGAAGACAAACGGTAAACGGTCAATAGAAGGTGGTCACCCCCGATGCGGCGCTTGCGAGGAATTTGAAATGGCGCGCGTGGTTTATTGTGTTTTTGACGTTCATCTCTGGTCGCAGCCGTTCGTTGGGGCCGATTTCGATCCAAGGGTCCATTTCCTTTGGTCCGCTTCTGATTTCCGCCAGATGCGCACCCGCGGCACCAAGATCGAACTTGCGAACCTGGTCCTGCTTCCTCTGAATAATGAACTCGATCTGCGACGGAATCACCTTTGGCCGCGCTATCAGACGGTCGCTAGCAATGTACCAGGAAGTATAACTCCGTTTGGAGAAGCCAGCGATTTTGTGTGGCCGGTACGCTGCAGGCCCAAGAATCTCGATTTAACGCTAAATGGAGCCGTGTGGAACACGAACCGGAAAGTGCGGTCGACGATCTGGCTTTGGCCGTTCGGGTGGTCGTCCCTGCTCGAGATGGACCTTCCTGCAGGCGATGAGTTTGACGACCTGCTGGATATTGGAATCAAGCTCCGTCAGAAAGATCCTGCTCCTCTGCTCCTGAAGGGGAAGGCGGTCGGGGTGTCCGGCGCGCTTGCCCATCTGGCTCAGCTCGTCAAGCAGGATCTGTGCACGCCGGCCGCTCAAGGAAAGGCAATGGAATCTACTCGCCTTCCGCGCTACGTCGTGTGCGCCATTGAATTGCAGAAAGGATTTCAAGTTCGCCGCAACATCTCCATGGCGGATCGAATGTCGCTGATCGGGGCTGTGCGCGGACAGGAGCTCGACCTGAGCAAGTTTCTCAGCAATCCTCCCTTATTCACGCCGCTCGGTGATGGCAATTTTGCTGTCACCGACTTTGATGCGGGAACAGCAATCGTTCAGCGGCATCGGCAGGACCGGGAGGGCAGCCTGGAAGGCAATCATTGCTTCTACGTCAATACGCGGAATTTTTTCTCCATCTTTCTCACCCTTCATCGGTTGATCGCCTACCTGACCGTGAAATCGAAGGGAGACGCAAGGGCGGCGGCTGCCGCATCGGTGCTCGCGTCCTTGCCTGCCGAATATCGAAACAGGCTCTGCTCGGACTTCGCCGCGAAATATGCGCCGCAGCCGACTGTTCCAGTTGTTGCAGGTAATAACCCCGCGGCTCCTTGAGGGCACGTTCGCGACGCATGGGTAGTGCTTCAGCGCGAAGCGTTTTTCAAGCGGCATGGGCACCGAACTTGATCTTGGGCCGCGAGCCATCGATTCCTTCCCGGACATGGCGCATGGACTTTATCCCGTCGCTCGTTCTTCTTACCGCGCGTGAGCTCGTTAACCTTGGCTTTCGCGACAGGGACCCGTCTGCCCGTAAGCCTCACCCGCGCGAGGGATCGTTACCAGCAACCGCCGAGACTTAATGCGCTGGGCAGGCGAGCGAAGGAAGATTGAGGTTGGCTACCTACTCAGACTCGCCGTGCGCTACGCGAAGCAGTTCGCGTAGGCGCTCCCGGTTGAGCGTATCCTCGTACGGGAGACCGATTGAGTGCGCCGAGGCTCTTGCAGCGACTTCGCTTGCGATCTCTTCGAGCCTGTCGACGGGAATGGGATCGACATCTCCCGTGATGCCGCGTTGTGACAAGCGTCCCGGACAATCCTGGCGAACTCGCGTTCGCGGGCCTGATTAACGTAGCGCTCGGCCATGGCGGTCATCCGCCCGCCGAGTGCGCTGAGAAGCACGTGCTCGGGCTTGGTTCCGGCGTGAGCTCGTTATCGCAGAAGATGCATTTCGGCATTGGCCTTTCCGTGGGATAACCGGCGGTGCCCTCGCTCGTGCTGACGGACCATGACCAGCTTCGCCCACGGCGTTAAGGAAATCTCAAAGAAGGAAAAACGATCGGACATAAACACCGATGGTCTGTCTGTCCGGAACGCCCCTGCGGCTGCCCCGGAGATGGATTCGCCGTGTGGTGGAAAATAGACGCTCTGGCAAGTGGCGAGACATCGCACGTACATCGCGGCGAAAATCGTCAAAAAGAGCCGCTCCAGCGCTGAATACCATCACGGAGGCGGTTCCTCCAGCGCTGGCGTGGCGGAGCCAGACCAGCACAACTGTCCTGCTTCGACGGCATGGCGGCAACGTCTTGGACAATCAACAAGCAACGACGACTGTGGTGAAGTTCATACTCGACTTTGGAATCAGCTAGTAGTCTCTTTGAGGGGTTCACCGTGCTTTCTCTGCTACCATTCTTTGCGCCTTGCGGAGTCGCCAAGTGTTGGACGCAACGACCACTGCGCTTTTGCGTGCTGTTCTTGAGGAGGTTTGCGACAGTCTGCCTCGCAGCGAAACCGGCACTCGGGCCCATGTCGCTTCCAAGATCTTGGAGGCCGCCAACAAAGGTGAGATCACAGCGGAGCGCCTTCGGCAGGTCGCAATGCAAGCTCTTCGCTCCGCGCCAACCATGTGGGCGCTAGATACGGACAAGACCGATAGTGCTCATGTGAATTTCCAGGTCACGGTGTTGAAGATCCTTTTGAGCTACCCGAACGGCTTCGCATCCATGCCGGACCTCAAGCGAGACATGGCCATTTTGGCCACGAGCGGTCCGGATTGGGCGGCACGCACCAAACGAATGGGCACCCGTGTGCCAGAGCTCGACCTTTTTACGCAGCAACTCGTCGAGCGCTTGAATGGAGGGTGGCGCATCACGGACAAGGGACGAGCGGTGCTCGAGCTGATGGAGCCGCGCCCTAGTACGCACCAACTCCAACCAGAGGACACGAGAGCTCCTGAGCTGCCATCGCCAGTGCCGGCAGGATCTCTTCCTGTCGAACTACGCCGGCGTGAGCCCGAACGACTGGGGCGGCGCCGGTCCTCCAGACTCACTGATGGCTAACGAGGTCGGCGCAAGGATGCTGGACTCTCACGATCTCCGCCGGCGGATGGCCCGCCGGATCTGATTGACCAAATAAGTGCCCCAAATGATCATCATCGCGCCGACACGTTCCGTGCACTTGCGCTCAAGGTACGTTGACCGGCGGCATGGCCGCAGTCGGGCGCAACACGAATTGCTCTTGCTGCTGCCCGCGCGCTGCCAGGATGATTGCAAAAACCACGAGGAAAATCAGAGACCGAGTCATGACCAAGAATTACTTCAGAATCCATATCGCAATTGTGAAACCCCTCACACCCGGGCCAAACGACGCGCGTCGCGCGCATAATATCGCGCCGCTCTTCAGGTCCCGTTTGCTGAGCCGAAAGCAATAACGATTATTCGTGCCGCAACACGGCCGAGTAGCCTTGTGTGGTGCTCAAAAAATGCATTTTCGAGGCGCAACAGCCGGAAATCTGTGCAAAATCAGGATAAGAACTGACGGCGCGGGCGCAGGAAAGGTCTGTTGCTATCCAGGACCCCAACCAGGGGCGCTCATGCGCAAACCATTGTGCTTCCGGCGCGCTCCTAGCGCTAACTGCCGCGGGACTATACTCCTATGTTCGAGCCTCTTCGCGTTATTATGAAGCTTAAGTAATTTAAGACCTCGCTTTGCCTCTGAGGTCAAAGGCAATAATTCTCTTTCGACTGCCGACTTGCCAGCGTGGCCGGCTTGATGTCGCTCGCAAACAGCTCTTCGGCTTCTTTTCTGACGAAATGATTTGAAGGCGCCGCTGAGCGGTGTGATCTTTGATGCTTTGGAGCAAGCGACAAACAAAGCGCGTGCGTTTCGAACGAGAGCATTGGGTCACCCTTTTGGGTGTAAATGGAAAATGGTGGCGCGATTGCGTTCTCGTTGAGATTTCCGAAACTGGCGCCCGCCTACGCGTTGACGGGTCTCCAGACGTGCTCAAATCACGACATTTTTTCT
Source organism: Bradyrhizobium sp. 76 (assembly GCF_023073025.1). Lineage (NCBI taxonomy): Bacteria > Pseudomonadati > Pseudomonadota > Alphaproteobacteria > Hyphomicrobiales > Nitrobacteraceae > Bradyrhizobium > Bradyrhizobium sp. 76. The sequence continues at coordinate 87,728 of NZ_JADPIS010000091.1, read as the reverse complement.
TGCTACTTTCCCGAACTGGATTGGCGTTTCGCCGGTGCGAATTGGTCATGCTAGATGGCTCGGAAGCGGACGTTCAGTTTGTAGTCCGTAGCATTGCTGGTTTGAGCACTCCTAGGATCGGCGGACTGTGACGAGGGGGAACTGCAAGCGAGCACGCCATCGCTTGAAGAAAACGCGCTGGAGCAGGCAGCTAACATCCTGCCGGTAGGAGTCCGCCGTCTGCCACGAGCCGTTCGCGGGGTCGCGGAAAACGGCGCTGGCGAGTTCAGCGACGACGTTGTCGCAGTCCCGTGCAGAAGCTCGGCGATGTGGTCGATGTCGATGCAGCCGCGCTCGTTGAGGACGACCGCGAGCGCGTCTGCCGCGCTGGTGATTTCCGGGCCGCCGCCGGCGCGATCACCGATCGGCCCGGCCTTCGCGGTGTTCGTCTCGAGGTCGTAGTCCTCGATCGAGGCGACGAGCCAGCAGTCCAGGTCGTCGAGGAAGGGCTGGATGTTCGGCCGGCGGTGCGTCTCGCGCACCTCGACGATCTCTTCATCCTCCACCATGGAGACGGTGGTGAAGTTGATCGGGCCGAAGTCGCGGGCGAAGTTCGACTAGGCGATGCGCAGCCTGACCTGGGCGTTCTTCTACGGTGGTCGAGCTCCTGCGCCTTCAACACCTCGCGCAGGGCGTCGCGGACCGGGATCGGCTTCCGGATGATGCGCACATGCTTTTCCGGGATGCCCTCGGCGCTGCGGCCGTTGCGCGCTTTCACCACGACGGGCTCGCCGTCGACGACCTGCATAAATCCGTGGGCCTTGTCGAAGAAGTAGCTGCCCTCGCGCACGTGGCGATCGGCAGGCCAATCGACTCCGATGCATCGCGGGCTTCTTAAAGGTCGGGAGCGCTTCGGTACTCGTCGATCGCTATAAAACGTATAAACGTAAACAGTTCGGATCGAGTTCGGCGCCGATTCTCTGCGATCACGTTAGCTCGGTGGTACCGCGCCTTCGCCACCGAGTTGCGCCATGAACCAATCTGCGAAGGCTCGTACCGCCGATCTCTGTCGGCTGGCGCGCGGGTAGATCAGGCGGTGACCAACGTAGCGGATATCGTTAGCGCGTCCTGCCAGCGGAGCGACCAATCGTCCGCTCGCCAGTTCGCGCTCGGCCAGGAGGGTCGATTCCAGCGCTACGCCCAACCCCTCGACAGCCGTAGCAATCGCAAGAAAGCTCCGGTCGAATCTCATGCCGTGAAGCGCAGGTGCTTCCAAGCCATTTGCGGTGAACCATTGGTGCCACTGCACCCGCTTGACGTCGGAGCGGATGAGCGTCTGATCGAGCAGATCGGCAGCCTTTCGTATCGATTTTGCGAGCGAAGGCGAGCAGAGCGGCGTGACCGTCTCCTCCGGCAGAGGAACAATTTCGACACCTTCCGCGCGCGGCGGACCGTAGACGATGTCGATATCGAAATCATCATTGCTGAAGCGTGCGTAGTCGGTGTTTGCAGCCAGTCGAACTTCGAGCTTCGGGTAGGCGGCGAGAAACTGCGCAAGCCGTGGCGCCAGCCATTGCGCGGCAAAGCTGGGCGCGGAATGGACGCGCACCAATTGTGGCCCGCGCGCGGCGACTTCCTCGAGGCCGCGACGGAGCTGGTCGAACGCTGCTCCCGTGTGGCGCATCAGATTCTCGCCGGCCGGCGTGAGCCGCACAGACCGCGAACTGCGCTCGAACAGAACGGTTCGAAGCGTGCCTTCCAGCTTGCGGATCGCGTGACTGACGGCGCTTGGCGTCAGGTGAAGCTCATTCGCCGCATCGCGAAACGATCCAGTGCGGGCGGCTGCTTCGAAGGCGCGAATTGCCGATATGGGGATATTCGACAGCATCCCATAAGTGAACCAGATTCATCGGTCCGTGACAACTGCGCGCTTGTCCGTTGATCCTCCGCGGGTCATTCCTGGCCTTGCCAAGGAAGAATAAATTCGTGGGAGGAACTGATGCTGCTCAGCGGTAAGACGGCCATCATTTCGGGCGCGGCCTCGCCGCGCGGGATCGGGCTTGCCACCGCCCGGCGGTTCGCCGGCGAGGGCGCTCGGGTCGCCATTCTGGACATTGACGCTGACGCTGCCGCGGAGGCTGCGACCTCGCTTGGAAAGTCGCACATTGGGCTACGGTGCGACGTCGCAGATAAATCATCCTGCGAGCAGGCGGTCGCCCGCGTGATCGAAGCCTTCGGCGCCATCGATGTCCTGATCAACAATGCCGGCATCACCCAACCCGTCAAGTTCCTGGACATTTCGCCCGCCGATTGGGATCGCATTCAGGACGTCAATCTCAAGGGTATTTTGTTCCTCTCCCAGGCCGTGATCCCGCATATGCGCGCCCGGAAATCCGGATCGATTGCATGCATGTCGTCGGTCTCGGCCCAGCGCGGCGGTGGAATTTTTGGCGGCCCGCACTACTCCGCGGCGAAAGCCGGTGTGCTTGGTCTTGCCAAGGCGATGGCCCGTGAGTTTGGCCCGGATGGCATTCGCGTCAACTGCGTCACGCCCGGTCTGATCGGCACCGATATCACCGCGGGCAAGCTGACCGACGAGATGAGGGTGAAGATCCTGGAAGGCATTCCGCTCAACCGTCTCGGCACGGCGGAAGACGTTGCCGGCATCTACACCTTCCTGGCCTCGGATCTTTCCGCTTACGTGACCGGCGCCGCAATCGACGTCAACGGCGGCATGCTGATCCACTGAGCCGGCAAGACGAGGTCAGATCGATGGAAACCACGACCAACACGCTTGCGAACACCCCCAAGCTGGCCGACCGCGCCTACAACATTCGCCGCAATGCGCTGCGCATGGGTGAAGTCCAGGGCCAGGGCTATATTGCACAGGCGCTCGACATCTCTGACGTTCTCGCCGTCGCCTATTTTCATGCGATGCGCTATCGGCCGGAAGATCCGTCCTGGGAAGGACGCGACCGCTTCCTTCTCTCAAACGGGCACTACGCCATCGCGCTCTACGCGGCTTTGATCGAGGCGGGGATTGTCCCCGAGGAAGAACTCGAAACTTATGGCAGCGACGAGAGCCGCCTGCCGATGTCGGGCATGGCGTCTTACACGCCGGGAATGGAAATGTCGGGCGGCTCGCTCGGACTTGGACTCAGCATTGCTGTCGGCATCGGCCTTGGGCTCAGGCGCAAGAAATCCGAGGCGCGGGTGTACACCTTGTTCTCGGACGGCGAGCTTGATGAAGGCTCGGTCTGGGAGGCCATCCAGTCGGCAGGCCACTACAAGCTCGACAATGTGATCGGCATCGTCGACGTCAACAATCAGCAGGCGGACGGTCCTTCCACGCAGGTCATGGCGTTCGAGCCGCTGGTCGACAAGCTTCAGGCGTTCGGCTGGTTCGTGCAGCGCGTCAACGGCAACGATCTCAATGCCGTGGTTGCCGCCTTCGACGCGGCCAAATCCCATCCCGAACTCAAGCCGCGGATGATCGTCGCTGACACGCTGATGGGGAAGGGTGTTCCCTTCCTCGAGCAGCGCGAGAAGAGCCATTTCATCCGCGTCGAGCCGCACGAATGGCAGCTCGCGCTTGCCGCGCTGGAAGCCGGGAGGCAGGCATGAAGACCGTCAGATCAGCACCGCAGCCGGGCAAGCCGCGCCTGACCACCTCGGCCATGATTGCATCGATCGCGGCCGAGGGGCAGAAGACGAAGCCAGCGCCCTTTGGACACGCGCTCGTCGAACTCGCGCGCCACCGCCCCGAGGTGGTCGGCATGACGGCCGATCTCGGCAAATACACCGATATGCACATCTTCGCAAAGGAGTTCCCGGACCGCTATTATCAGATGGGCATGGCCGAGCAGCTCCTGTTCGGCGCAGCATCCGGCCTTGCCGCAGAAGGCTTCATGCCATTCGCGACAACCTACGCGGTGTTCGCATCGCGGCGGGCTTACGACTTCATACATCAGACCATTGCGGAGGAAGACCGCAACGTGAAGATCGTCTGCGCATTGCCGGGCCTGACCTCGGGCTACGGCCCGAGTCATCAGGCCGCGGAGGACCTCGCGCTGTTTCGCGCCATGCCGAACATGACGGTCATCGATCCCTGCGATGCCCACGAAATCGAGCAGCTGGTGCCTGCCATCGCGGCGCATCAGCGACCGGTCTACATGCGCCTGCTGCGCGGCCAGGTGCCGGTCGTGCTGGACGAATATGATTACAAGTTCGAGCTCGGCAAGGCCAAGCTGATCCGCGACGGGAAGGACGCCCTGGTCATCTCATCCGGCATCATGACCATGCGTGCGCTCGAAGCCGCGCAAACCTTGAGGGGCGACAGTGTCGATATCGCGGTGCTGCATGTTCCAACCATCAAGCCGCTGGATGCCGACACGATCTTGCGTGAAGCCGGCAAGCCGGGCCGCCTTGTCGTCGTTGCCGAGAACCACACAACGATTGGCGGTCTTGGCGAGGCGGTTGCCGCACTTCTGATGCGTTCAGGCGTCCATCCGCCTTTCCGCCAGATCGCATTGCCAGACGAATTTCTTGACGCCGGCGCGCTTCCGACACTGCACGACCGCTACGGGATTTCCACCGCAGAGGTCGCACGGCAGATCAAACAGTGGCTTTAGTGCACCGGCGCTAAGCGCCAACCCAGCCAAGCCCGAGTGAAGAGCTATGCCCGTCGCATGTTGCGGCGGCGAGCGATGGCTCTTGCACCAAATGCCGGCGGTCGAGAGTCGGTGAACGAAGAGCCCGGAAGGCTGCACGCCAGCGTGCGCTGATGCAGCGGGCAGCAACGTCAATGATGGACCAGGAGGAAAACATGACAGTATCGAAGCCCGGAAGCATCAGCCGCCGTTCGCTGTTGATGGCGGCCACGGCCGTACCACTCTGCGGGATTCTGACCCGTCCGGCGTCTGCCGCCGAGTTCGTCTACAAGTTCGCGACCGGACAGGATCCAACCCATCCGGTGAATATTCGGGCGCAGTAGGCGATCGACCGTATCCGCGAAGCCACAAGCGGCCGGCTGGAGATCAGGCTGTTCCCGGCCAATCAGCTCGGCTCCGACACCGAGCTCCTGACCCAGGTTCGCAGCGGCGGCGTCGAGTTGTTCAATCAATCGTCCTCGATCCTTGCCACGCTGGTGCCCAGCGCGGGCATCGTGAACACCGGCTTCGCGTTCGCCGACTATGACAGCGTATGGAAGGCGATGGACGGCGACCTCGGCGCCTTTATCCGGGCGCAGATTGCCAAGACGCCGATCATGGCGGTGTCGAAGGCCTGGGACAACGGTTTTCGTCAGGTGACCTCGTCCGGCCGCGAGGTGCGAACGCCGGATGATCTGAAGAATTTCCAGATCCGTGTTCCGCCCGCGCCGCTGCTGACCTCACTGTTCAAGGCGCTCGGAGCCCGGCCGACGCCGATCAACTTCAACGAGGTCTATTCCGCGTTGCAGACCAAGGTCGTCGACGGCCAGGAGAATCCGCTGCCGATTATCGCGACCGCGCGTCTTTATGAAGTGCAGAGCACGTGCAGCCTGACCGGGCACGTCTGGGACGGCTACTGGATCCTCGGCAACAAGCGCGCCGTCGAGCGCCTGCCGAAGGACGTGCAGGAGATCGTGACGCGCGAGCTCGACCGCTCTGCCGTCGATCAGCGCGCCGATATCGCAAAGCTCAGCCAATCGCTGCGAACCGATCTCTCGGCCAAGGGTCTCAAGTTCATCGACGTCGATCGTGCCGCCTTCCGCCAGGCGTTGACCAAGACCAGCTTCTACGCCGACTGGAAGAGCAAGTTTGGCGAGGAGGCGTGGTCCCAGCTCGAAAAAGCCGCGGGTCAGCTATCATGACCAGCGTGAGCCATACGCCGCACGCAGATGCCGGTATGGCGGCCGGCGCGTCTCAAGCAGGCTCGAGCAGTTGGACAGTGAAAGCGAATACGGTGCTCGGCCACGTCGCCGCAGTACCCGCGGCGTTACTCGTGCTGGCCGAGATCGCGGTGCTGTCCGCTGGCATCGTAGCCAGATACGTGTTCCATTCGCCGATCGTCTGGTCGGATGAGCTTGCCGGCATCCTCTTCCTCTGGCTCGCCATGTTTGGATCAGTGATTGCGTTCCAGCGCGGCGAGCATATGCGGATGACCGCAATCGTCGGGATTCTCGGGACGGAAGTTCGCGCGTTCCTGGATGTCATAGCGGCTGCGACGTCGCTGGCATTTCTCGTGCTCGTCGTTTGGCCGGCCTATGAATTCGCCGCCGACGAGGCCTTCGTCACGACCCCGGCGCTCGAGATCGTCAACACCTGGCGTGCCGCAGCGCTGCCGATCGGGATCGGGCTGATGCTGGTCGCAGCCGTCCTCCGGCTCATCCGCATCGCGAACCTGCGCAGCTTGCTGACTTCTCTGGCGATCGTCGCAGGCATCATCGCGCTATTCGTTCTGCTCGCGCCGGTGTTGAAGCCGCTCGGCAATCTGAATCTTCTGATCTTCTTCGTTTTCGTGGTCGGCGCGATGGTTTTTGCGGCCGTGCCGATCGCGTTCGCATTTGGCCTCGCCACGGTCGGCTATCTCGCCCTGACAACCAGCACGCCCGACGTGGTGATGATCGGACGGATGGATGAGGGCATGAGCCACCTGATCCTGCTTGCCGTGCCTCTCTTCGTCTTTCTCGGCCTTCTGATCGAGATGACGGGTATGGCGCGCGCCATGGTCAGCTTCCTGGCGAGCCTTCTCGGTCACGTCCGCGGCGGGCTGCACTACGTGCTCGTCGGGGCGATGTATCTGGTCTCCGGCATCTCCGGTTCCAAGGCGGCGGACATGGCTGCGGTGGCTCCGGTGCTGTTTCCCGAGATGCGGCAGCGTGGGGCCAAGCCCGGCGATCTCGTTGCGCTCCTGGCCGCGACGGGGGCGCAGACCGAAACGATTCCGCCGTCACTGGTTCTGATCACGATCGGCTCGGTGACGGGCGTGTCGATCTCGGCACTGTTCACCGGAGGATTGCTCCCCGGCGTGGTGCTCGCGGTCATGCTCGCCGCCGTCGTTAGGTGGCGATACCGCCGCGAGGATCTGTCTCACGTCAAACGAGCCACAGGGCGGCAGATTGGCCGGGCTTTCGTGATTGCAATTTCCGCCATCGCACTGCCATTCGTGATCCGGACTGCCGTCGTTGAAGGCATTGCGACGGCAACGGAGGTCTCGACCATCGGGATCCTCTATTCGGCCTGCGCGGGTCTCTTCATCTACCGGCAGTTCGACTGGCGCCGCATCTATCCGATGCTGGTCGAGACGGCCTCGCTGTCGGGGGCGATCCTGCTCATCATCGGCGCGGCGACGGGCATGGCCTGGGCGCTGACCCAGTCGGGATTTTCTGCCTCTCTTGCAAAGTTCATGACCAGCCTTCCCGGCGGCGTCCCTGTCTTCCTCGCGGTAACGATCGTGACCTTCGTGATCCTGGGCAGCGTGCTGGAAGGGATCCCGGCCATCGTTTTGTTCGGCCCGCTCCTGTTCCCCATCGCGCGGCAGGTGGGGGTACACGACGTCCACTACGCGATGGTGATCGTTCTCGCGATGGGAATCGGGCTGTTCGCGCCACCCTTCGGCGTCGGTTACTACGCGGCCTGCGCGATCAGCCGGATCAACCCGGACGAGGGAATGAAGCCGATCGTGGGCTACATGATCGCGCTCTTGATCGGCAACCTGATCGTCGCAGCCGTGCCCTGGCTATCGATCGGCTTCCTTTGAGCCTCGGCGGAATGCCTCGCGGGACAAAACCGTGAGGCGCCTCGTCAGGCGAATTTCGGCAGATTCAGCGGCAGGCCTTCGCAGGGCATATCGATCTCCTCGACCTGGCCCTTGCCGACTTCAGTGACACGCAGCTTCTTGCCCTCGAGTGTAAAGGCACAATTCGTCGGCTGCGGCCCATCCAGGATCAGCCGGTCGACGACTTCGCCCCGTCGGTCCAGCACCGTGACGTTCTTCTGGTTGTAGACCGTGCAATAGAGGCGGCCATTCGTCCCGAAGGCCATACCGTCCGGCCCTTTGAAGTCAGGATTGGAATCAGGCTGCAGGACGTTGCCGAAGACCGCACGTTTCGGCGAGGCTTCGCCGAGCACGTCGTATCGGTAGATCTCGCCGGTGAAGGACGCGTTGGCATAGAGCTGATTGTCGGGACCGAAGGCAATGCCGTTGGTGAACCGGATCTTGCGATCGAGCACGCGCAGGACTTTCATCGCCGCTGGATCGATCTCATACACACGGCCGTCCCAATCAAGATTCATATAGTCGTCGACGAAGGCTTGCCCGTTGATGAAACCCTCAGCAGCCATGCCGGAGTCGGTCATGTAGAGCAGTCCATTCGGACCGAAGCAGAGATCGTTCGGGAACAGAAAGCGGTCCGCACCTTCGCCCTGCATGCGCCGGATCTCGTTTCCGCTTTCGTCGATGCAAATCAGCGCCCGAAGACCGGCTTCTGCGATCCAGATCCGGTCGTGGCCATCGGTCGTCAGTCCGTTTGGACGACCGCCCGTGGTCCGGATCACCCTGCGATTGCCGCGAGAGTCAAGCCGCGTAATGCAAAGGGTCGACGCGGACATCTCCGTGACGTACATTGATCCGTCCGGCAGGCACACCGGGCCCTCGGGCGCTCCGATCCCGGTGGCAAAGAGTCTCGACACCATTGTTTCCTCCCGTTTTCCAGATTGTTGGCGCTCGCTAGGCGATGACCAGGCCGCTGGCCGGATCGATCAGCACCACACGATTGAGGTCGATGGCGAGGTCGATCCGCTCGCCATGGCTGCTGACGTCATGAGCTTGCAGCTCGGCAACCGCATCCACTCCGCCGATCTTGATGGTGGCGAATGTACGGGTCCCAGTCGGCTGAATGAGATCGGCGACGGCTGAATAAGAGACCACTCCGTCGCGCAAAGGTCCGCCGCCAGCCCGGATGAGGTGCTGGGGACGAATGCCGACGAGAACCTCCCGTCCATCCTCGCGGGTGACTAATGTGGCCTTTGCGGGCGGAAGTGTCAGCGAATCACCAGGCCGAAACACAACTGCACCAACGCCGCCGTTGGTCTTGAGGGTCGCCGGGATGAGGTTGATCGACGGAGATCCGAGGAAGCCGGCCACAAAACCCGTACGGGGCTGCTCGAACAGTTCAAGCGGAGCCCCTTGCTGCTCGATTTTTCCATCACGGAGCAGCACGATGCGGTCGGCCAGCGTCATCGCCTCGACCTGATCGTGGGTGACGTAGATCATCGTCGTCGTGATTTCGTGGTGCAGGCGCTTGATCTCGGTCCGCATCTCATCGCGCAATTGGGCGTCGAGATTTGAGAGCGGCTCGTCGAACAGGAACAGGTCCGCCTTGCGGACGATGGCCCGGCCGATGGCGACCCGCTGACGCTGTCCGCCGGAGAGCTGCCGAGGATAGCGCTGAAGAAGATTGCCGATGCCCAGCATTTCGGCGGCTTCGCTGACCCGCTTCCTGATCTCCATCTCTGGAGTCTTGCGGGCGCGCAGACCGAAGGCGATGTTCTCGTTGACGGTCAAATAGGGGTAGAGCGCGTAATTTTGAAACACCATCGCGATGTTGCGCTCGCGCGGGCGCAGATCGTTGACCACTGCGCCGCCGATGGTGATCGTCCCGTCATCCGGGTCTTCAAGACCGGCTATCGTTCGTAAGAGCGTGCTCTTGCCGCAGCCGGACGGCCCTACAAGCACTGCGAATTCGCCGTCGGTGATGGTAAGATCCACACCCCGAACCGCGTGCACGTTGCCGTAATATTTGTGCACCCCGGACAGCTTGACGTCAGCCACTTCGCTCTCCTTAACCTTTGACTGCGCCCAGAGAGATGCCGCGCACGAGATAGCGCTGCATCACCGAGACCGCGACGAAGATCGGCAACGTACCAAGGACCGACATTGCCGCGATCTTTGCCCAGAAATTCGATTGTCCGCCGAAGTAGTGCGTCAGCATGACGGGAAAGGTGATGACCTCGGTACGCGTGAGCACCAGCGCGAAGAGGAAGTCATTCCAGGCGAAGACGAAGGTGAAGACCGACGTCGCCATGAGCCCCGGACGGACCATCGGAAAGACAACTTTCCAGATCACTTCCCATCGATTCAGGCCGTCCACGAGCGCGCTTTCTTCGAGCTCCAGCGGAACGTCGACGATGTAGCCGCGCATCATCCAGATCACGTAGGGGAGATTGAACGCCGTGTAGAGCAGGATCAGCCCGAAATAGCCGTCGACGAGACCAAAATAGACGTAGATCAGGAAAATCGGAAAGACGACCGCAATTGGTGGGATCATGCGCTGGGAGATGATCCACATTGCGAGGTTCTCGCCGCCGGTGCCGAACCGGGCTAGGCTGTAGGCGCAGAGCGTCCCAAGAACGATCGCAATGCCGGAGCTGACGCCGGCGACGATCAGACTGTTCAGAATGGCAAGGACGTCCCCGTCCTTGAACAGCACGTAATAGTTCGAGAACTGGATCTGACCGGGAATCCACAAGGGCGGCACATGATAGATCTCGTCCGGCGTCTTGAACGAAATCATGAACAGCCAGTAGACCGGAAACAGAAACAGCAGGGTTACGACGCTGGCGCCGACATAGCGAAGCGCCAGGATGCGGGCTTTTCTCGCTGGAAGCTTGGCGATCCTCATCGCGCAAGCACCATGCGCTTGAGGAACAGGGTGGTGACGAGCGTCAGCAGCGCAATCACCAGGAACGAGATCGCGGCCGTATAGCTCGTCTCGAATTGCGAGAAGCCCTGCACATAGGTGTAGAGCGAGATGGTCTCGGTCATCGAGCCCGGGCCGCCTTCGGTAAGAGCCCAGATGATGTCGAAGATGCGGACGAGGTCCAGGCCCCGGATCAGGCAGGCCACGGCGACAACGGGCGCGATCGCCGGCAGAACGATTGCGCGAAGCACGCGAAAGTATGATGCGCCGTCGAGTTCCGCAGCTTCGAGCTGCGATTGGTCGACGTTCGACAAGGCTGCGAGCAGCAGCAGGAACATGAACGGCGACCATTGCCAGACTTCGCAGACGATGATCGCCGGATAGACGTAGGCAGGATTGACCGTCCAAAGGATTCGCACCGGCTCGCCCGCAATGAAGCTCAGGATCTGACCGACTGGACCGAAGCGAACGTCGAACATCAACCGCCAGGTCGCTCCCGCGACGATCGGAGAGATCACCGTCGGAAGCACCAGCAGTGCGACGAAGAGCTGGCGTCCGGGCATGCGATCGATGAAAAGCTGCGCCATCAGGAAGCCGATCAGCAGCTCGAGGGGCAGGGCGATCGCGGTGATGATGGCAGTGTGGCCGAGCGAGGCCCAGAGGCGAGCATCCCTGAACAGCTCCGCATAGTTCAAGAGGCCAACTAAGGACGTGTCGTTCTCGGTCATCGTGATGCGCTGAAAGCTTACGATCAGCGAATAGATCAGGGGAAACAAGCCGACCAGGAGAAGGATCAGAATGGCCGGCGCGACGATGAGATAGGGCAGGCGGTCCTCGAGCATGCGCCCGAGGCGGCTAGGCCGACGTTGTTCGGCACCCTTGAGACTTGCGGAAAGCGTCATCATCAGTCCAGGAAACAGCACAGCACGGGAGGGCTAGGCCTCCCGTGCGGTGTCCAAGGCAGCTATTGGGGATAAGCGCCGGGCTTTGCCGCCCAGACCTTGTAGACCGCTTTTTGATTGTCGTTGCCGACCTTCTCGGTGATGGCGTCGAATTGTTGCGCCAGGCGATCGAGGATAGCCTTCGGATCTTCGCCCGCCCAGAGGCTGGAGATCGCCTTGGTCACTGCTTCGTCGTACTTGTCCTGTTGCAGCAGGGAGAGATCAAGCAGGCCCTTCTCGCCGGAAGTCTTGATCGTATCGAGATAGGCGGGAGCGTCGGGCCAGAGCGCACGGTATTTTTCGCTCGCGTAGTGCGACAGCCGGAACGGATCGCGCAGCGTATAGGGGAGCTGGACGCGCTCGAGGCTGGTCTTCTTGCTGTTCAGCCATTGAATGAAGAGATAGGCGGCCTCCTTGTTCTTGCTGGTCGCCGACACCGACAAGTCGAAACCGACGCCGAGCTCCGGACGGCCGAGAGGCGTGAGTGCGTAGCCGACCTTGCCAGCGACTTGCGATTTGGGCACCCATTTCAACGCTTCCTCGCCCGAACCGTAGCCAGCGGCCCACCGTCCATAGGGCGGCCAGGAGATCGTCATCGCGGTGGTGCCCTGGAGGAACGCGGCGAGATTGTCGACGAAATTCCACTGCTCAACGCCCGGCGGCATGAACTTGTTTTCCGCCAGCATTTGTTTGAACACCTTGAGGCCGATGTCACTATTCACCGTCGCCTTCAAGGTGTCGGCATTGAAGAACTTGCCGCCTTCCATGCGGAAGCGTTCCTGAAACATGTATTGCGGATAGGGCGCTGTGCGGAAGAAGCCGGCACCGTATACCTTGGGCGCCATCTTGTCGGTGATGAACTGGCCGATCTCGTCGAACTGCTTCCAGTCCTTTGGCGGCGCGAGTTCGTAGCCGAACTTGGCCTTGAACTCTTCCTTCATCTTCGGATCCTCGAAGATGTCTTTGCGGTAGTAAAGCAGCATCACGTCGCCGTCGTCCGGAAAGCCGTAAATCTTCCCGTCATACTGCATCTGGTTGTCGCGATACGCGGTCGCGATGTCCTGCAACTCGTCGCGATAGCCGAACTTGTCGACATACTTGTCGAGAGCCTCGAGCGCGCCAGCGCGCGCAAGGTCAGGCATCCAGGACGGAATGACGTTCAGCGCGTCATAGGCGCCGGCGCCCGATCTGAAATCCTGCATGATCTTGGTGAACATCTGGTCGGTGGGCACTTCGACCACCTTGACCTTGATCCCGGTGAGCTTCTCCCATTTCGGGCCTGAATAGTTCAGCGGGTCTAACGATTGAAGACCGGCCTCCCAGACGATGCTGATCGTCGTTCCCGCATACTTCTTTGCGGCTTCGACCGCGATGTCGGCGGCATCCTTATCGGCGGCTGGCGCCGAGGCACCAGCGAGCGCTAGGACAGCGGCGGCGCCGAGAAATGTCCTAAACTTCATCCCCTTCTTCCTCCTCTTCTGGGCCTCCGCAGACCGCCGGGCTGCTTTGGAGCGCTTCTCACGTGAGTTTTAGCTGATCAGCAGGTGCGGCTATGGCCCCGCGGCGCAAGCACGGACGGACTCCGACGTCGCGGGTAAATCGATTCATCTATGGCGAGAATTGCCACTCAGGCGTCTTTCGGCCAGGTCTGGATCAGCCAGACTGGGCTTCCCGAATGAACGCGATTTGGCTTCCTTGAAGCATGCATCCTCCCCCAAAAACGCTACCAAGCTCTGATTTTTGGGCTAGTCTGCGTTGTCGCAGAACTCTTCGACAAATGAGAACTTTGCAAGCATGGGTGAGCTACATTCACCTGTCTAGCATGCGGCTCTCCGAAGCGAGATAAGTGCGGATTTGCTTTACCCGCCTAGCTCCGATCTGCGAGGCGGCGTTGAACAGGAACAGCTACTGCACACGCCATATGCTAAGCATGCCGTGATACGAACCAAGTGTTGCCGCCATCGGCCGTGCCGCGGGGCCGATCGCCGTTTGCGGATACCGACGCCCGAGGATTGATCGCCGCCTTGGGAGGGAAAACGAGCTCGACAGCCTAGTCACCTTGTATCTCGCCAGGATGTGCGGGCTTGGCTACGGGACCCGACAAATTGTGCGATCGCTGCACGAGAAGGGCGGGCCAATCGACACGATTATCGTCAGCGGCGGTGCGGGCCAGAGTGAGTTGGCGCTTCAGCTTCTGGCCGATGCGACTGGAGAAGTCGCGGCAACGACAACCTCAACCTGTGCTTCTCGGGTCCGCTATGCTGGGCGCGGTGGCCTCGCGCCGCTATCCTGATATCATCAGCGCGATGTCGGCCATGTGGAAAATCGGCAGGGCATTCACGTAGCCGAAGACGATCGCGCCTTCGCCGGCGATCACCATCCCGCCATTCCACGACGCTGGGCAGTGGGACCCTGATCAAGCTGCCGACCTCGGCCCGAAGGCGTCTATGTCCAGCCAATCCTTTCCCCTGCGAGCCGCACCGAGATCTGGAGCGTCGGTCGTTGATGCGACCGTTGAGATCGAGTAGAGGCCGCAGGGCGATCGCAACGGCGGCGGATCGCTGGCCGATCGTGCGGCACAAAGAGGCCGCACTCGAGCCGGATTGCACGAGCGTGCAGCAATGCTGGCGCGCAGGACAACGCGCCAGCATTTCGCGAGAAGGCTCCGGTGTTTTGGTATCGTCTATTTCGATGGTTTCATCGAAAAGGCGCAAGCGGCAGCCAACAGGGCCAGCCCTCCCAAATAGAAGCCGATGGCCAACGTGCTGCCCGTCGTGGTCAGCAGCGTGGTTGCGATGATAGGGGCAAGGCCTCCGCCAATTGCAGCCGCGATCTGAACGCCGAGCGACATGCCACTGTAGCGAACCCCGGGCGGGAATTGAGCCGAATACAGCGCGGGCTGAAGTCCGAACATTGTTGGATAGATAAGGCCTAGGGAGACGACGATAGCGAGGCGGATCAATAGGGGGTCCTTGGTGTTGACCATCAGAAATAACGGAATGGCAAACAGCGCGAGCAGAATGCCTCCGACGCCGTAAATCGTGCGGGCGCCGATCTTGTCGCCGAAATGTCCATATATTGGAATTGCGAACAGTCCGACGGTTGCCGCAATGAGAATGCTATTCAATACCTCAGCCCTCGAGAGACCGAGGGTGACGGTCGAATATTGAAGGATGAAGATCGTGACGAGATAGAACAATGTGACCTCTGCCAGCTTCGCTCCCACGGCCAGGAGAAGAGGGCGGAGATGCGTGCTCACGACTTCAGCGCTCGGCATAGCGACGGTCTGTCCTTCATTCTTGGCTTGCAAGAATACCGGGCTCTCGGGAACCTTCGATCGGACAAAACTTCCCAGCAGGATGAGGACGATGCTCGCGAGGAAGGGCACTCGCCATCCCCAAGCCAGAAAATCGTTCTCGGAGAAGGAGCTCATATGGGCGAATACCAAGGTCGCCAGGATTAATCCGGCTGGAGTGCCTGCCTGCGGCAAGCTGCCGAATAGCGACCGCTTGTTGCCATCGGCATGCTCGACGGCCATCAGTACCGCGCCGCCCCATTCGCCGCCCACGGCAATTCCCTGGCAGATTCGAAGAAGGACGAGCAGCACGGCCGCCCAGATACCGATCTGAGAGTAGGTGGGGAGCAGGCCAATCAAAACAGTCGGGATGCCCATCAGGAAGAGGCTGAGGAGAAGCATACTCTTTCGGCCGATCCTGTCTCCGAAATGTCCGAAAACGAGTCCGCCTAGCGGTCGCGCAAAGAGCCCAACGGCAAAGGTCGCGAAAGAAGCCAGCGTGCCGCTGACGGGATCAATGCTGGGAAAGAACAGCTTGCTAAAGACCAGGGCGGAGGCCGTCCCGAAGATGAAAAAGTCGTACCATTCGATGGTTGTTCCGACCACTGTCGCGGCCACAACCCATCCCTTCGAGGTCGGCTTTGCGGCGGTTGTCGTTGATGCATTCTCATAGACAGTCATCTCTTCTCCGTTGAAGTTGAGTGGCCCCGGCTGCCTTGACAATTTTCTCCACGCGTAGTCTATCGGACAACATGTTGCCCGCCGGGACCCATATATCAGTCCGTCACTATTGAAAAGGGCGCGGCTGTAACGGACTAAGGCGAGGTGTGCTCATGACGAGCGCGCGAGGCCTACCCCTCCGCGCTGGACCTCTTCGTTCATTGACAAAGCACATTCAGTCGCCACGATGCTTGGGGAGACAAAAAATCGTGGAAATCTGGTCTGCCAGTCCGGTGATGAAGAATGATGAGCAAGAAGACAATTCGGACGACCAAATTCGAAGCGAGTGTTTCAGAGCAGCTGCCGGCGGGACGGATCGGCGCTCGTTTGCGTGCCTGGCGCCGCAACAAGAACATGACACTCGACGAGCTGGCTCTCGCGACGGGACTGAACAAAAGCTTCCTGTCCCGGATCGAGAAAGACGCCAAGGCACCGTCGATCGCAACCGTGATGAAGCTCTCTCGTGCTTTGGACATTCCCGTGGCGCTGCTATTTGGTGAACAGGTCGCGGACTCGGACATCCATCTGGTTCGTACCGCGAACCGGCAGCCGGAGGAGGATCCGGTCCATGGATACTCTTTTGTATCCCTATCGCCAGCGGGGCCGGGCCGACGGGCGGAAGCTTTCTTAATGACGCCGCCGGCCCACTTCAGTGAGGCAACCTACGCAGAACATTCCGGCGAGGAGTCGCTCTACGTCATTACGGGGCGCGTCGAAGTGAAGTTCGCGGACCGCAGTGTCGTCATGGGCCCCGGAGATTTCCTGCAGTTTCCGGGGCACCTCGTTCACCACGTGCGGCGGGTTGGCGCCCGCGCAACCGTCCTTATCGTCATTAGCCGAGACTAATCCACGCCCACCACCTTCCGAAGGCCTGATGCTATGCTTGATCAAGATGCGCCATTCATCGACTACTATGTCTGGCTGATGTCGGACTGGGCCTATTTAGGGCAGGTCAGATTGTCACAGATAACCGCGCGTCACGGAGTTCGTGTCAACTATATCCCAATGCGCATGCAGGATGTCTATGCAGCAAGCGGCGGCATCGTTCTTGAAAAGCGTTCATGGCAGCGACGCGACTATCGAATCGAGGAGCTTAAGCGTTGGAGCGAGCGGCTCGGGATGATCGTCAACATCGAGCCTTCCTATTTTCCTGTCGACGTGGATCTTGCGTCCTGCATGGTAATTGCGGCGCAAAACCAAGGCTTGAATGTCGACAGTCTCGCGAACGCAATGATGCGCGCGATTTGGGTCGAGGACGAGAACCTCGCCGACCGCGACACGCTGCTGAGAACTGCGGATCGCGCCGGTTATGACGGTTTGACGCTGTTGGAGGGGGCGGCAGGTGCTGCCCGCCTGGAATACGTATCCAATACCTCTCGCGCATTGGAAGCTGGTGTCTTTGGATCGCCGTTCTATGTCTTCAAAGGCGAACGGTTCTGGGGGCAGGATCGGCTGGATATGCTTGAAGAGCGACTGATCCGCACAAAAGGCGCTCCGCTGGGGCGCAGGCCGCGAGCCTGATTCATTTCGAGTGTCTGAGCCAATCCGACGTCGACGCGGTCACCGTGTCGGCTTCAGCGGACTGTCGGCCCAACTGCGGGCGGGCGGCTCGGCAGCGGCTCGTCTTCCAAGCGGTACAAGCGTAGCACAACCGCCCCTCGTTGGAGTCGTCCGGCACGCGGGCATTGGCTTGCCGCGGGCCGGACACGCCTTCCGGATCGGAAAAGCGCTTGGGTCTGGTGTTTCTCACCGCGACTATGAGTCAGCCACTCTCGTTCGCAATTGTTCGGGCGCGGTGCTGGCCAAGACGCCAGCTGATCGTGCCGTGCTTCGGCGCCTACACCAACGACGTGCGGAGATTGCGCAACAGCCGAGTGGCGCCAACGCCGGATACAATGGGGGCGCAGACGGGAAGTGCGCGCGCACTAGCAAAAAAGGGCCCTTCTGATCCACTTTCCGGCCGACCCGGAGTATATCTCTTGATGCGGTCCGATGGGCGAAGCCCTTGCGCCAAAACAACAATACGGCGGGGCTAATCGCCGTACTGCCAAGCTGGTTTGAGCTAGATTTGATACTGAGCACGCCTTCAACGCGTCTGCGTTAAGCAAACCTTTCAGTATTTCGCCCGTGAGCGCGCATGCGGATTGGAATAGGGTTAAAAAAGCGTTAACCTGAAGCTACACCGAGTAGCATCCAGGCAATGAACCTCTCTCGCCGGAACTTCATGCAAGCGGCCCTCCTAGGCGGTGCCGCGCTGAGCGGAGGTGCCGCGTTGAGCGCGGTCGCCACCCATCAACGTCGCCCCCTCCCGTTGTCGCCGCTCCCGCAAGCCGCTGATCTTGCCGGCTTGGCTCCCTCGACCGCAGCGTTGAAATCGCAATCCTTGGCCCTCGGCAGATTCTTTCCCTCCCTGCTGGATCCCGATGCCGCAGGCGGTCCTTTCATCTGCAACACGCTCTCCGGCGATAAGTCATTTGCCGATTACGTTCGCCGGGGCGAACCCGGTAACTCGGTTTTCCTGAGGCAGGCTGACGGCCGCGCCGCCATTCCATGGACACCCATTTTCTTGAGGGGAAACAACCAGCTATTGCAGTTGCCGTCGTCTGTGACGCGACAAATAGACTGCTCTGATCTTTTGGTGATGAATGAGAGCAGTGCGCGTTATCCCGTCTTTGGCAACAAGGCGCGGAAGTACGAATTCCTGCTCCCGAATCTGAAGTGGTCCGGCTCCAAGCGTTTAGGGACGGTTGGCGCGGTCTCTAGCAATCATGCTCTGCAGTTTGCCCTAGCCAATCGTCTGGCCGATTTGACTGGTGACGGACAGCCGCTGAATTGTGCCCTCGACTTGGTGCTTTTCGAGGTGCCGGGAGCTACCACGGACATGGCGCGGCTGGGGATTTTGCGAGGCCTGGTTGAACACGTTGCCATAGCCAAGAACAACATTGAATTGGTGGGCCAAGCTTCCCAGGAATATGCGAGAAATTGGCTACATCCGGATACGGATTCGCTCGTTCCCCCAGGCGGTTCGAACGATCTGAGTGTGTTGGGACATATGAATGCGATTGCCGAGTTGGCGCAGTTCCTTAGCGCCGCTCAGGCGTGGAGTGCACCGCCCGACGTGATTTTTGTCGCCATGGGCAGCGGCTCGACGGTCTTGGGCCTTCTCCTGGGCGTCCATTTGATGGGATGGAAGACCAAGGTCGTGGGAGTGGCCGATCAGGACAAATCATATCTGACGCGATGGGTTGTCAACCGGCAACCCTCCTTGCCATTTGTGGAGGGGAATGTTGCCAAACTCGCTCGCAGCACGGTTGAGTGGCTGCAGCAAATCCGCTTTCCAGGCATCTCCCCTGATGTACTTCGCCTGATGCAAGACGAGATATTCGTGCCGGATTCCACCAGCTGGCAGCCCGGCTACGGCTTGGTCGAAGCCGCCGACGTTGCGTGGGCGAACGAGTTGGAGGAAGCCGGACTCATCCTTGATCCAGTCTTCACTTTGAAAGCATGGCGCTCGTTGCTCACCATGTCTAAAGCGGGGGCGCTCAAGAACAAGAAGGTTCTTTTCTGGAATACTTACAACAGCTTTGATTACATGCCGCCTCTTCTATCCAGCTTGGGATAGCCGATGCGTGGTTACCAGCCATTGATCGTCTATATGGCAATCGTCATGTTTCTGACGCTGGCATATTTTGCATCACCTATTTCGAGAGAGGCCTTTTGGCAGGTGTTTCCGGGGCTCGAAACAATGGCCCAAGCGCATCCACTCGGCACCGCTGTGGCGTTTCTGGTCACATCCACTGTCCTTGCATTTCTGTCCTTTCCCTCCATGCCAATGATTTGCCTGGCCGCCGGTTTTTACATGGATGGGTTGGAGGGAGGCGCCACCGTGCTGCTCGGCAGTGCCTTTGGCGGTTTGAGCGCGTTTCTCTTCTATCGAAAGCACATTCAACGTCCCAGCGCTTCATTATGTCAGCAATCGGCTGTGAGACTCTGGTTGACCTTGCTCGGACTACGCCTCTCGCCGCTGGTGCCCGCACCACTGGTGAATTTCATTGCCGCGATGCTTGACGTCACCCCTCTTCAGTACCTGACGACCAGCATGTTGGGCGGCGCGCCGCTGGTCCTGTTCTATGCGCAAATAGGGCAGCAAGGGCATCACTTATTGTCCGGCGAAACGCCGCATTGGCAGCAGTTTTCCGGATACTTGACCATATTATGCTTAAGCACGCTGTTGAGCGCGATGGGTCCGTGGCGCTCGGTGCTGAACGACCTCAAGAAACTGAAAGGCACGCCCGGATCGAACAATCTTCCGTTGCACTCAGCACCTGGTCTGTAATCAATCCTTTACCGACAAACTGGTTTTTCCGAAAACTGAAATCTACTTTGTTGTATTTCGCCATCCTTTCTTAAACTCACAGCTATAGATTGCAGGCGCCTCTCCTGGCACAAAGGTAAAGAGCGCCTCCATGTCCCTGAAACGCTTTGTCCGCGGCTCGCTGAGCGGCGCCTTGGTCTTCCTATTCGCGACTTCAGGCTGGGCAGCTGATCTTGCAGAGATCAAGCAGCGAGGCGAAATCCGCCATCTTGGCATCCGCTACGCCAACTTTGTGACCGGCGCGGGGGATGGTTTGGAGGTCGAGCTGATGCAGGGCTTCGCCAAAAGAATTGGCGTCTCCTACAAGCTTGTCTACTCAGACTTTTATTCGGTCATCCGCGACCTGCTCGGCAAGGATGTGGTGCGCAAAAATGGCGAAGTGACGCTGGCCGGTGACTATCCCATCAAAGGCGATGTGATATCGAGCGGCTTCACCGTGCTGCCCTGGCGTGAGGCCATTCTTCTATATTCCGAGCCGACCCTTCCTTCGCAGGTTCTCTTGGTGGCACCAGCCGAGTCTGATCTGCAGCCGATCCAGGACGGCGCCGATCTTGCGGCAGACATCGTCAACACCCGGAAAGCGATCGGATCCAAGAGCGTACTCGTGATGGAGCGCACCTGCTTGGATCCATCCAATTACGGTTTGGTCAACGTCGGTATCGATTTAAAGGCTTACAACAAGAGCGCCAACCTGAACGAGATGGTCCCGGCCATGCTCAACAAAGAAGCCGAGTTGACACTGCTCGACGTACCGGATGCCATTCTGGATTTGCGCAAATGGGCGGGCAAAATCAAGATTCTGGGGCCGATCTCCGAGCAGCAAACGTTGGCAACCGCCTTTCCGAAGGACGCGCCAGCTTTGCGCAATGAATTCAACGCGTATTTGAGCGAGATCAAGGCCTCCGGCTTCTATGACCGGCTGGTGGACAAATATTATCCAGGCATCCGTCGATTTTTCCCGGAATATTTCGCGAAAACGAATTAATGATATCTTCGCTGATTAGATTCAGTCGATCGTTAGCGCCACGCTGGCTCTTGATAGCAGCAGCGGCGTTTCTGCTGTCGATGTTTTATCTGATTGGCAATCTCTATACGTCGCAAGTGGAGTTGCGGCAAAACGCCGATGCGCGTCTGGTGTCGCTCGGTGAAGCGCGCGCCGCGGAGGTCAGCGATTTCTTAGCTGAACGGCGGCAAGCCGCGGCACGGCTTGCAGCCAGCGAGGACATTTCCAACTATTTCAGCAATCTCGATCTCGGAATGTCCGTCAAATACGGCCTCTTCGCCAATTTGGCTGCAATCGAGCGCCGCTTTCAGGCGACGATGGTTGAGGAGAAATATCAGGGCCAAGCCGCCTATTTGCGGCTGGCTTTCTTCGATCGCAACGGCGTGGCGCAAGTTGATGTCGGCTCGTCCAGCGCGACGACAGCTTCGCCGGGCCGTAACGCCCTGGCCGAGCCCCATATTCAGATTGACGACAAGCGCCGCCTGATTGTGGTCAGCGTACCGATACTCCAGAAGGGCAAGATAAGGGGAACGGTCGAGACCGTGAGCAGTCTCAATCTACTTTCCTCATTGGTGTCTACCAACGACCTCGGCCAGCCGCGCGAATTCCTCCTGGGAGACGATGGGCAGGTGCTGCTCCCGATCGAGCGAGAGCACTCGGCCGTTGTCACCGAAGGCCCCTCGCTAGCCAAGATTTCGTCTGGCCGCATACAACCGCTGTCAAATCTCAGCGCTTCCGAACTGAAAGGATATCTCGCACTTCGCTCGCCAGTTACCGGCACTCGACTTTCCGTCCTGCGGCTGGCCAGCGAGGATGAACTATACGGCCGTACGCTTTCACCCGTTTCCGTTTTTTATCTTGGCCTCTTCGCCATCGTGCTATTTATGCTGGCGATCGGCTTCGAGCGAATGCGTCAAAATGCGGCGCGGTTACAAGTCAAGTTCGTGGAGTCCAATCGACATCGAGCGGAGTTGGCCGAAAACAATCTCGCTCTCTCTCAAGAGATCAGGCGGCGCGAAGCCATTGAGGCCGACCTGCAGCGACAGAGAGAGGCTCTGGACAAGTCAAACTCTGAATTGCGCATAGCCGCGGCTGCTTTCAATGCTCAGGAAGGCATGATCGTCACCGATACCAAAGGCGTAATCTTGAGTGCCAACCGCGCCTTCGTGGGCTTAACCGGCTATACGATCGAAGAATTGGTGGGACAAACCCCGCGACTGTTCCGGTCTCATCGGCGTGATGGTGAATTCTACCGCAGTATGTGGGGTTCCGTTCAAGCAACTGGCGGCTGGCAAGGTGATATGAGTCTCAGGACCAGGAGCGGCGAAAACTGTGCGCGCTGGCTGACTATATCTGCTGTGAAAAACGAGGCGGGCGAGGTCACCAACTACATCGGCTCGTATTATGACATTTCTAAACTGAAGCACGCTGAGGAAAAGATCCAAGAACTCGCTTTCTTTGACCAGCTAACAGGTCTGCCGAACCGCGTCCTGCTAATCGACCGCGTGCGCCAGGCCGTCAATGCGAATATCCGCAGCAAATCCTACGGCGCTTTGCTGTTCATTGATCTGGACAATTTCAAGACACTGAACGACTCGCTGGGTCACCACATGGGCGATATGCTGCTGAAATGTGCGGCTCAGCGCCTCTCCCATTGTGTGAGGGCGGATGACACAGTTGCCCGCTTTGGCGGCGACGAATTTGTCGTTCTTCTCGCCAATCTGGGTACACAGAAAGCAAAGGTCGCAGCCTTACAGGCGGAAGCGATAGGCGAAAAGATACTCGCAGCCTTCACCGAGGTCTTCCAGCTCGATGCGTATGAATATCCCTGTACCGCAAGTGTTGGCGTGACCTTGTTTTCGACTGATGAGTGCAACGTTGACGAGTTGCTCAAGAGAGCCGATCTGGCAATGTACGATGCGAAAACGGCGGGGCGAAATGGCCTGCGGTTTTTCGACCCGGCCATGCAGACCATGATTACAGCCCGCGCTGCCCTCGAGACCGATCTACGAGAAGACCTTAAGAAGGAACGGCTTTTGCTGCATTACCAGCCGCAGGTCGATCACGAAGGAAGGCTGCTGGGGGCAGAAGCGCTGGCGCGCTGGCCGCATGCGCATAAAGGGATGATTTCTCCTAGCGAATTCATCCCGGTCGCAGAAAGCACCGGCCTCATCCTTCCGCTCGGCGCCTTGATGTTGAAGACCGCGTGCCGTCAGCTGGCTCGCTGGTCAAGCGATCCGGCGACCGAACGCCTGACCATCGCGATCAATGTCAGCGCCCTGCAGATGCGTCAGAAGAATTTTGTCGAAGAGGTCCGCGCGATCATTGAGCAAACCGGCGCCAATCCCCATCGCCTCAAAATCGAACTCACTGAAAGCACATTAGTCAGCAACGTCGACGATGTGATCGCCAAGATGGGCAAATTGAAAGCGATTGGCATCGGTTTCAGCCTCGATGATTTCGGAACCGGCTATTCAGCGCTTTCGTATCTGAAGCGTTTGCCGCTTGACCAGCTCAAGATCGATCGCAGCTTCGTCAAGGACGTTCTGGTTGACTCTAACGACGCCGCGATAGCCCAGATGATCATAGCGCTTAGCAGAAGCCTCGGCCTTTCAGTCATTGCCGAAGGCGTCGAAACGGAGGAGCAATATGCGTTCCTGGCGCGACATGGACAGCTCAGTTACCAGGGCTATTTGTTCGGACGGCCTATGCCGGCCGAGGATTTCGTGAGTCTCGCCCGAGCTTTCTCGCCACGTCACGGTTTGAAGCGGGTACGCGGGTCGGTCAATCGGGCTTCCGCATAGGCCGTCGCCGGGAGACGCCAATTGCTGTTGTTTCTTGCTCGTTTTGAGTGGCGAAGCAGCCGTCCGAATGCAACCGACACAGCCAAAGCCCAATCGAGGCCATAGCGCCTGCTCGTGGTCCAAATCGGCCGCGCCCCGGCAATGTCGCGCCTGCTCGCATCATGTCGTCGATCATTCGGTGGTTCCTCTGGTTTCGTTGTTGCGTTGGCGTGTCGCAACCCGATCCTACCGGAGAATTTCCGGTGGCCAGCGCAATGGCGCCCGCCTGCTACGGCGCTATTAGAGGCGCACGACAGGGTGGCTTTGCGCTACCGAGCTACACCACAACCGTGGACACGACCCGCACCACCGCTGGAAAGAATGGGCTTCCTGTCTCTGCGCAAGACGCGCCGTTAGTCACTTAAGGCTCCGCTTTGACCGAATGAGTCCGCGTACAATTGCTCAAGTTTCACAACTTCATCTTGAGTGAGCTCGGCGAATTCGTTCTCTCGTGCCCGCTTTGAAAGTCTTCCTTGATTCTGTCGCAGAAAGCCAAACAGGTTGTTGAGCGTTCGCTCGGGCATGTCGATGATGTTTTCGACTCCGGATCGGAACATATCGAAGTTGCGCAGGAAGCTCGTCTCATTCGGAAGGTCCAGCTCAATCGTCTGGCGTACACATTCGTACAGAAATTCCGCATGCGGGGTCGCGTCGAAGAAGCGGTAAAAATCCCCGGTGTCGTTCAAAACCTTCACATTATTCTTTGGGGTCGCTTCCCATTGTACGCACGGAAGTAGCCTGCTGGAATAGCTTTCCAGCACGCTTTTGTACTCGGCGATCCGGTCTAGAATCGCCGACGACACTGGAAAATGGACCCCGGCCGGATTAAATCCGCGCCGCGCGAGGACATGATGCATCAGATATCGATGGATGCGTCCGTTGCCGTCCTCGAATGGATGGATATAAACAAAGCCGAAGGCGAGCACCGCCGCCGCGATAATGGGATCGAGCTCGTTCTCGGCGGCGAGGTCGAATGCGATCAATCCTGCCATAAGAGAGGCGATGTCTTCATGCCTCGCGCTGATATGGTCCGGGATAGGGCGCTGTGTATCGCGGTCATGCTCTCCGACGAAGCCGCCTTCCTGCCGGACCCCGAGCTTCACGAAACGCTCGTCTCCAATGACGATGCCTTGCAGGCGCAAAAACTCCTGCTCATCGAGCGGCGCGCGTCCAGCCTCGCCGATGGCGCGTCCCCATCTTTGAATGCGACCCTGAGGCGGCCTTTCGCCTTCGATGATGTAACTGGACTTTGAATCTTTCAGCAGCAGAAAGGCGGCGGTCCGCGCGAGCAAATCCTTCGGGACTTCGCTGACGACAGCGCGCGCGCGCTCCTTCCAGTTCTGCGCGAGAAATTGGTTCAGCGCGGCCGTCTTGAAAACGAGCGGACAAAATTCCGGGGTGCCGGGAAGATTGTTGCGAACGCGATGCCGGGCGGAATTCGTGCCAATCCCTCCGAACTGGAGGTCGGTATCGATGGCGTCTACATATGAGACCTTGTCTGTAAGCGACAGATTCAGCTCGCGGCCAAGCAACCACTCGTACAGAAACCAGATGCGGCGTGTGTAAATTCCGGTCGGCTTCTGCCGGACAAGCTCCGCGATATCACCCTCATTGACGACGCGGAAAAGTCGCTTCAGGACGGAAAGATCGACTCCTTCGTTCTTGAGGGCAAAAGTCAGGTGTCCCTCAAGCGAGGCCTGGGGAGCATGGCGAGGCGTGTAGATCCGCCAACCATCCTGTTCAATGATGCGGTGCCGGGCTCCGATGGCCGAAAGGGTGCGGGGGACCGGCACGGCCAGCTTGTAAGTGTCGATGAGCGCGGCATAACCCGCGGGGACAGCGGGCTCAGGCAATCGCCTATCGTGAAAAACATTCACCGATCCTGAAAATTCTGCGCTCACTTACATTCCTCTGAAAAACATTTCCCGTCCTCGAATTTTGGTCACTGAGGGCTTGGATTTCGAAATTCCATCATACCACGTGAAAAATAGTCTCTCAACGGAATAATCATGAAAATGGTTCACTTTGGACGGAGAACCCGGCCGCCATTACAGTAGCGGACCAGGTCGCTCCGGGATGGAACCGTCATGGCGCCGGTGATCTGCCGACGTTCTGGTTTTCAAATTCGCCATCATTTTCATGACGTTCCGATCGTGATTTTCCGCTGAAGACGACGAATTCTCTTGGCATTCGGACGCGCTGCGATGCCCCGGCACGACCGCGGTCCAGCCAACCGTACGGCACGACCTGCGAGGCGCTGCCGCTCTTGAAGATTGACCCGGGCGTCCAGAAGCCCGCAGAGGCCACATCCTTGTCAATCCCGGCTCCGACCCTGACCGCAAGAGAGAGGCCGTCGCCGATGACATCGGGATAAGCAAGCGTGTTCGTCATGCTGGTGGGGTCCGCTTAGCTCGGCTCGCTGGCAGGCCCGGTCTTGACTGGCCAGCGTTTCGATCCCGCTCGATAGTCCCTCGATGCGCCCATCCAGTCGACGCGAGTCTTCCGCTAAACCCTCGATGATGCGCAACATGCAAGGCGAAAAAACATTGGCGCTAATTGCCAAGATACCGGGCAACTCGAACAGGGAATGTAGGCTTTGCCGCACACCATGCCTCGCTCCAGGAGGAACGCACGGGTCTGTTTGATGGACGGGTGCGCTGACCGACAAATCGACCGCGGACGCGGTGCAGGGCCTGGAAAGTCGAGTAGATCGGCAGTGTGACGCGCTGGGCGAGAACCCCGATAGAACTCCTCTTGTACTTCCGGTACCGATGGAGGTCGCGCCCGCTATTCTGCGAGGTTTCCGGTTTGACTGCATGTCCGCAGCTCGGACTCACGCCACCCATCGTGGTGCCGCCCTCACGCCTGCCCAAGCCCGCGCCGCCAACGTAATCCTTGCATGCAAGGATCAATGCCGTCGCAGGCGCGCCGTCATTGCCGGCATGGTTGTTGTCGCCGCGACCGTCGAGACGACACAGCATCGCCTTCGACGAGGCCGCAAATCTGCACAGTACATTGCAAAGTTTCGTGGTTCCCGACGCTTGCGGCTCGGCGGAAGCTGGCCGGTAGTGGATATCAAGACCTTCTGGGAGGGTGGATGGACGCGCAGACTTCCGTCAATTCCGGCGTCGCGCCTCGTTCTGTCACGCTTGCGAGCAGGCGCCTTCGGATCGCGCTGCTGCTTTGTGCGACGATGATCACGATCTATTTCGGCTTCATGGCATTGTTCGCATTCGACAAGCCGCTTTTGGGCACTGTGCTTGCGCCCGGGCTCTCGCTTTGCATCGTGCTCGGCCCTCTCGTCATCGTTTCATCGTTCCTGCTCTGCCTCATCTATGTGCTGTGGGCGAACCGGGTATTTGATGCCAGCCTTCGTGACCTCGAACGATAGGACCTCGCGATGGCCAACAACTCGCTCTCGATCGGCTTCTTCTTCGCATTTATGGTCCTGACGCTCCTGATTACTTACTGGGCGGCGCGGCGCACCCGTACCACGGAGCACTTCTTTGCCGCGGGCGGCGAGATCACTGCATGGCAGAATGGCTGGGCGCTCGCTGGCGACTTCCTCAGCGCGGCCGCGCTGCTCGGCATTGCCGGCATTGTCACCTCGAATGGCTTCGATGGCATGGTCTACTCGATTGGATGGCTGGTCGGCTGGCCGATCATCCTCTTTCTGATTGTCGAGCCACTGCGCAATGTCGGGAAATTCACGTTCGCGGACGTGGTCGCCTATCGGCTCAGCCAAAAGCCGGTGCGGCTCGCCGCGGCGGTCGGTACGCTGGCGGTGATCCTGTTCTACCTGATCGCCCAGATGGTCGCGACCGGATCGTTGATCAAGTTGCTGTTCGGCCTGCCCTACACTTGGTCGGTGGCTTTGGTCGGTGCTGCCATGCTCATCTATGTGCTGTTCGGCGGCATGCTCGCCACCACCTGGGTGCAGGTGGTGAAGGCGGCGCTGCTGCTCGCCGGCGGAGTGATCCTGGCAGTCCTGGTCCTGATGCATTTCGAAATGAACCCGCTCAAGCTGTTCGCCGCAGCGGCGGAGAAGTACGGCACAAGAGTGCTGCAGCCAGGTTCGAAGGTGGTTTCGGGGCAATGGGACGCGATCTCACTCGGCCTCGGGCTGATGTTCGGCACCGCGGCGATGCCGCACGTCCTGATGCGGGTATACACGGTTCGGGACTCCAAGGCCGCGCGACTATCGATACTTTATGCCACCGGGCTGATCGGCTTCTTCCACCTGATGGTGTTCATCATCGGCTTTGGGGCCATGGTGCTGGTCGGCCCGGAGGCGGTGATGAAAGCCGGCGGTGGCGGCAACATGGCTGCACCTCTGCTCGCCCTCACAGTCGGCGGCGACGCCTTCTTCGGTTTCATCTGCGCAGTTACGTTTGCCACCATGCTGGCGGTGGTGGCAGGCCTGACGCTTTCCGGTGTGGCTACGTTGTGCCATGATGTCTGGACCAACGTCGTTCGCCACGGTACGGCATCGGAGGCTGAGCAGCTCAAAGTGGCGCGGATCGCCACCGTTGCCATCTCGGTGCTGGCAATCGTGCTCGGCATCACCTTCGAAGGCCAGAACGTGGCCTTCATGGCCGGGCTCGCCTTCTCCATCGCCTGTGCCGCCAATTTTCCATCACTGGTCCTCGCCATCATCTGGCGTCGCTTCACGACGCCAGCGGCCGTCGCTAGCATCATGATCGGCACGCTAAGCTCGCTGGTGCTCATTGCGCTGTCACCGACCATCCAGGTCGACGTGCTCGGTAAGCCGCTGGCCCAGGTGAGCGGCGCCTGGTGGTTCGTCTCGCTGCGTAACCCGGCCATCATCAGCATGCCGCTGTCGTTTGCCGTGGCGATCGCGGTGTCGTTGTTAACGCGGGAAACGAACGCGGATGGCCGCTTCGACGAGATGCAGCATCGCATCCTGTTCGGGCGCTCAAGGACGATGCCGCAATCGGCGGAGTGAACCAGAGCTGGGAATTCCGAATGGCATGCGCGGAACTGCAGATGCTCCTGCACAATTTCGCCGTTGGCCCTTCGAGCGTCAATGTTACGATTTTGAGCCGGACATTTTGACCAGGGGGACAGAAATGCGCGACGCCTCACATCACCATCGTTTCATCGGCAGCCTGTGCAGTTGCGGAGCGCATGCTCCCGCGCAGCCGACTGTCGAAGAGGCCGTGTCCGAAAGCGTCCAGCAGGCACTTCTGCATGGCCTTTTCCCGCAGCCGGTTTTGCGGCGGGAACTGCTTCGCACCGTTGGCGCTGGCGTGATCATCGGCGCTCTCTCCAGCATCCTGCCAATCGACACCTTGAAGGCAATTGCCCAGGAGCGAAGGCCTCTCGAGAAAACCAAGCTGGCTGTTGGCTTCCTCCCGATCACCTGCGCCGTTCCGCTGATCTACGGCGAAAGGCTCGGCAGCTACCGCAAGGAAGGTCTGGATGTCAGTCTGCAGAAGATCGCTGGTATCGCGCTGATCCGCGACAAGATGCTCAACGGCGAGCTGGACGTCTCGCAGCAGGTGATGCCGGTCCCCCTGACGATGACAGCCGGCCTCGGCGGGAACGTCCAGTCGATCAAGGTGCTGACCATCTTGAACCAGAACGGCAACTCCCTCGTCCTGGCCAACAAGCACAAGGACAATCGGGATCCCAAGAACTGGAAGGGCTTCACATTCGCGGTCCCGTTCGAGCAAAGTCACCAGACCCTGCAGCTGCGCAACTATTTGGCTGCCGCCGGGCTCGATCCGGACCAAGATGTCAAATACCGCATCGTACCTCCGACCGAATACGTGGCGAGCCTTCGCGTCGGAAGCATCGATGGGTTTTTCGGCGGAGAGCCGGGCGGTCAGCGCGCGGTCTACGAAGGCGCTGGCTTCATTCATCTGATCTCGAAGGATATCTGGGATGGACATCCTTGTTGCTCTGTCACCGCCGCGGAAAGCTGGATCCAGCAAAATCCCAACACATTCATGGCGTTCTACCGCGCCATCATCGCGTCCAGTCTTCATGTCTCGAAGCCGGAGAACCGGGTCGGCATGGCGAAGGTGCTGTCAGAGCCGCAATATCTCAATGCTCCCGAAATTGTCCTCGATCAGGTTTTGAGCGGCACGTATGCCGACGGCCTTGGCACCATCCGGAAAGATCCGCGGCGGGTTGATTATCAGCCGTTTCCGCAATATTCGGCAGCAGTTTGGCTGATGACCCAGCTCCGGCGCTGGAACATGCTAAAGGAGGATGTCGACTATAAGGTGCTCGCCGAAAAGGTGATGCTGGCGACCGATGCCGCTCGGATCATGCGCGAGCAGGGCGTGACGCCGCCAGCGGTCGGCTTCGGCACCGAAAGGATTCTCGGGAACGAATTCGATTCCAATAAGCCACAGGACTACCTGGCTTCGGTCCGGAAGGGGGGCTGATGGAGGTGTCACGCCGGCTGCAGCAGCCCTGGGTATCCTCGGTCGCGATCTTCATCATATTTGTAAGCGTCTGGGGCTGGTTCACCGCCGGTTCGTCGGGAGGTGTTAGCGCTGCCGACGCCGAATATGCCCGCCTTGCCGGCCAGAGCGCGCCGGGTCAGCAGGCCGGTGCGATCCCCTCACCGTGGATCGTCGCGCTCCGCGGCCGGGATCTGATCACACACGCCTTCGATCACGACAATCCCAACAATCTGGGCATCGCATGGCATCTGGCCTATTCCATGGGCCGCGTAGCACTGGGCTTCACGCTGGCCTTACTCGTCGCGGTGCCCCTAGGCTTCTTGCTCGGTCTATGGCCTGCTTGCCATCGCGCGTTGGATCCTTTCATTCAGATCCTGCGGCCGGTATCGCCACTCGCGTGGATGCCGCTGGCGCTCTATACGTTCCGCGACAGCACCGTCTCGACGATCTTCATCATCTTCATCTGTGCAGTCTGGCCGATGTTGATCAGCACGGCAACCGGGACAGCTTCCGTGCGGGCTGAATGGCTGAACGTCTCGCGCGTATTCGGTCTTCCACGATTAGAGCATGTCACGCGCGTCGTCTTTCCCGCCAGTGTGCCTATGATCCTGTCGGGAATGAGGATCTCGATCGGTATCGCCTGGTTCGTCATCGTGGCTGCCGAGATGGTCGGCGCACAGAGCGGCATCGGGTACTTCATCTGGAACGAATGGAATAATCTCCAGATCGCGAGCATGATCGTCGCCATCGTCCTGGTCGGCGGCATTGGATTGGCGCTAGATATTTTGCTCAAGCGAATAGGCGAAAGCCTCAGCTTCCGGGAATAGGACGATGGCGGATCTCGAGATCAACGATGTGTCAATGTCGTTTGTTGACCGTTCTGGCAAGGGGCTTCTTGCGCTGGATAGAATCTCGCTCGCTATCGAAGACAGCGAGTTTGTCTGCTTGATCGGCCATTCAGGCTGCGGCAAGAGCACGTTGCTAAACATTGTTGCTGGCCTTCTGGCGCCTACAAAGGGTGCAATACGCTGCGCCGGGACGACGATTTCTGGCCCGGGGCCGGAGCGCGCAATGGTCTTCCAGAGCCATGCTCTATTGCCCTGGATGACTTGCTACGAAAATGTTCGCCTTGCGGTCAAACAGGCCTTCAAGGGTGCCGCGGCATCCGAATTGAAGGATCGCTCAGAGCAGGCGCTGAAGCTTGTTCACCTGGAGCACGCCATCAACAAATACCCATTCGAGGTGTCAGGTGGAATGAAGCAGCGGGTGGGCATCGCTCGCGCTTTTGCGGTCGAGCCTAAGGTGCTGCTGTTGGACGAGCCGTTCGGCGCGCTCGATGCGCTGACCAAGTCGAGCCTTCAGGACGAACTGGTTCGCATCGTGGAAAAGACCCCGACCACGGTTGTAATGGTCACGCACGACATAGACGAAGCGATCTTCCTGAGCGATCGAATTGTCGCGCTCTCGAACGGACCGGCTGCGCGAATCGGCCGGATTTGGGAGATTGATACTTTGCGACCGCGGGACCGGCTCAAACTGGCGACCCACGCCGGGAGTCTGCAGTATAGAAAGGAAATTCTCGAGTATCTGTATCGACGAGAATGCGTGCCTCAGGGAATGGTAGAGCTATAACGGCCGAGATCGTTGCGGCTGGAGCGCGAGAGCGGGCTGCGCCCCGTGGCTTCAGGCACCGAAGGCACGGAAATCGCCTTCAGGCACCTTGAAAGCCGCCGTAGAAGATTGTTTGATCGGGCGGGCGAGGCGGTCACCCACCGTCGGATTTTCGTCGTTGGCCTCTTCCGGATTGGCACGCAGGAGCGAATGTTCGACTGGAACGACCTGAAATTCTTCCTTGAACTCGCCCGGCAGGGGCGGTTGATGCCGGCCGCGCGGCGCCTCAAAGTCGACCACACGACGGTCAGCCGGCGCATTTCAGAGCTTGAGCGAGATCTTGGTATCAAGATTTTCGACCGCAAGCCGAACGGGTTCGTGCTGACGGAGGACGGGCACAAGCTCTACCAAGAGGCCGAGAAAATTGAGGGCGCGGCCCTGGTGATATCGGAAGATTTCCGCGCCACGCCCGCCGAGCCCACTGGTCGCGTCCGGCTGACGAGCATGGAGGGTATTGCCGCCTTCTACCTTGCCGAGAAGTTGGTCCAATTCAATGAGAAGCACCCGGGCGTTGTCGTGGAGCTTGTGACCGAAAGGCATCTGATCAATCTGACCAAACGCGAGGCGGATGTGTGCATCAGCTTCGTTCCCCTCGTGGGCCCCAAACTTTCGGTCAAAAAAGCTGGCGAGTTCAAGCTTGGGCTGTTCGCGTCGTCCAGGTACATCGTGGAACGGGGGACGCCGGGCACCATGGAAGAATTGAAGCGTCACGATTTCATTGATTATGTCGACGATCTCGTGGCTATCCAGCCGGTGCAGTGGCTGCACGACGTCCTGGTGCCGGAGAGCGTCGTCTTTCGATCGACCAGCATGGCAGCCCAGCAGAATGCGATCGCTGTCGGGCGTGGCATCGGCCTTCTGCCCTTCTTCTCGGCAAAAAAGGATCCTCGCCTTGTATGGCTCATGAAAGATGTGGTGGTCACGCGGTCGCTCTACATTTCCGTCCATGAGGATATCGAATATATGGGTAGGGTGCGTACGCTGCTGCGGTTCCTTCATGAGATCTTCAAGGCGGACAGAGCGTATCTGAACGAATTCGGGTGATCGAATACGCGCAAGTGTATCTGCGGAGTTTCTTACGGTCGACGTCCTCCCGTGATGTACTAGAATGCCGGCGCGAGGGAGCGCTGCGATGGCTGACGACTTTACGTACAAGGTACGCGGCTTCTTCGGCCGAATTCCCTCTGAACCGCATCTGCTGACCGACCGCATCACGCCAGTCGAAGGCTGCATCGTGTTGTGCCATCTCGGTGTTCTCGATGTCACTCATGGGGATGATTGGACGCTGGAAATCGCCGGCCTGGTCGAGACGCCCGCGAGCTTCTCCGTCGGTCAGCTCAAGTCGCTTCCAAAGACCGAGGTGGTCTCGGTGCATCAATGTGCAGGCAGCCCGCTGGCGCCCGACAAGCCCACGCAGCGGGTCTGCAACGTGCGCTGGGCGGGCGTTCGTCTGGATCATGTGCTAGGATCAGCGGGCGTGGCGAGGAGCGCAAATTTCGTTTGGTCACAGGGGGCGGACTCCGGCGACTTCGGAGGCATCGCGTGCGGACATTACATCAAGGATCTGCCGCTCTCCCGGATATCCGACGACGTCTTGCTCGCCTACGAGATGAACGGAGCGCCGCTGCTTCCTGAGCACGGGTATCCGTTGCGGTTGGTGGTCCCGGGCTTCTACGGCACGAACAGCGTCAAATGGCTCCGCAAGCTCGAATTGCGCTCGGAGCGGGCTCCGGGCGTCTTCACCACCACATGGTACAACGACCTCGCGCCGGACGGCTCGACCCAGCCGGTGTGGGCGATCGCTCCTCAATCGGTCATCGTGGCGCCAAAGCCGAATCGTCAGCTCAGGCGTGACGAGGTTTTGCAGGTCTGGGGATGGGCCTGGGGTGACGACGGAATTGCGGCGGTCGAACTGAGCGCCGATGAAGGGCGGAGCTGGCAGGGATGCCGCTTGGAGAAGGTGTCAGGACGATCCTGGACCAAGTTCACCTGTGATTGGATAGTAAAAGAGGGATGCTGCGGTCTCCTGTCTCGGGCGATCTCGCGATCGGGCGAGAATCAGCCGGCCGGCGGCCGACGCAACGCGATCTATCGCGTGCCGGTCCTGGTCGTCTGAAGACGCGCAACCGCTCGTGCAGATTTTCCGCATTCGCCACCCGCCGGCGAAAGACTAACCTGTGGTGCCAGAAACCGAGAGGATCGTCTCAAATGACGTCGAATTTGCCGCGCTTCAAAGCTGCCGCGTGCCACACATCTTCAGTTTTCCTCGACGCGGCCAAAAGTGCAGACAAGGCCTGCGACCTCGTTGCCGAGGCGGCACGCAACGGTGCCTCGCTGGTTGCTTTCCCGGAATCGTTCATTCCCGGCTTTCCCGTGTGGGCGGCGCTGCAGGCGCCGATCATGTCTCATGATTTCTTCAGAGCGTTGTCGGCCCAGGCATTGCGGCTCGACAGCGCGGAATTGACAAAGGTCAGGATGGCGGCCAAGCGCCACAACGTCGTGGTCTCTATCGGTTTTACGGAAGGGACGCTTGCCAGCCTTGGCTGTATCTGGAACTCCAATCTTTTGATCGGTCAAGATGGATCGATCCTGAATCATCATCGCAAGCTCGTTCCGACCTTTTACGAGAAGCTGATCTGGGCTGCCGGAGATGCGCGTGGGTTGCGCGTCGCGCAGACCTCCATCGGCCGCATTGGCATGCTGATTTGTGGTGAGAATACGAATCCACTTGCCCGCTATTCATTGATGGCGCAGGGCGAGCAAGTTCATATTTCGACCTACCCGCCGATCTGGCCGACGCGTCCCTCCAAGGAGAAGGGGGGCTATGACCTACGCAGGGCCATCGAGATCCGGGCGGGAGCTCATTCGTTTGAAGCCAAATGCTTCAACATCGTTTCGTCCGCGTGCATGGACGTAGGTATGAAGGACGCGCTCGGACAGGCTAACCCCGCCATGCTGGATCTGATCGAGGGCACACCGCATGCTGTATCGATGATCCTCGATCCAACAGGGCAGATTATCAGCGACGTCCTCTCAGACAGCGAAGGCATCGCATATGCCGATATTGACGTCGCGCAATGCGTCGAACCGAAGCAATTTCACGATGTCGTAGGCTACTATAATCGTTTCGATGTGTTTTCGCTGACGATTGACCGTTCGCAGCGCGAGCCGGCCGTTTTTATCGACATGGAGACAGGCGAGGGGGACGAACGGCCGGTCCAGTCCTCGCAGCAGGAGACGGTCAGACCCAGAGTGGCCGAGCTTGAGCGGGCAGTTGCGGACTGAGTGATCCATCAAGGGGGGCCGAGATGAAGCGCGTTCTCAGCGAGCTGTTGGAGCGGTGACCGACAGAACTCGTGCGTTCCGCCGTCGGCTCCCTTTGAAGGTCGGCGCGCGAAGGATGTGATCATTTCGAGCGGTTACAACGTTCATCCGAAGGAGTTCGAACTCGAGATCGACCGCATTCCAGATGTGCTCGAAAGCGCCGTCGTCGGACTGCCACATCCTGATTTCGGCGAGCGAGTTGTCGCTGCCGCCGTCCCGACGGCAGGAGGCGCTGCAGGTTAAAGGGATGGCGTGGCGGTGCTGAAGGACGGCTGGTTCCCTACAATCTGCCGAACAACGATTTCTGCGTGAGCGAGCTGCCCGGAATACGATCGGAGAGGTTCAGAAGAACGTGTTGCGCGAGTTCAGAGGGAAAAAAGGCGGCCAGTCATTCTGCTCGTCTGGATCGTTGCAAAAACCGCAATGGTAAATTGAAGGAACATTCGATTATCGTCCGAATGGGAAATGATAAGTACCGAGACATCGTTTGAATAGCGAAAGCGAGTTGGGAATGTCAGCTACGATCAAGCTCTATGGCGGTAAATTGTCGGGACACAGCCACCGGGTCGAGCTCATGCTCGGGCTTCTCTCGCTTCCTTACGAGTTGATCCCAACGCCCCCTGCCGAGCGGAAGACGCCGGCCTATCTCGCAATGAACCCGTTCGGGCAGATACCTGTCGTCGATGATGACGGCACCGTCGTTGCCGATTCCAATGCAATCCTGATCTATCTGGCCAAGCGCTACGACACTACCGAGACTTGGCTTCCGGAAGATCCCGTCAGTGCGGCTGCCGTGCAACGTTGGCTGTCCGTGGCAGCGGGACAGCTGGCATATGGACCAGCAACAGCTCGGCTGGGCAAGGTGTTCAACTTGCCCGTCGATGGCCGGCAAGCGGCCGGGGTCGCCAGCACTCTGTTCAGCGTGATGGATGGTCATCTTGCGAAGCACGAATTTCTCGCGGCAACCCATCCGACCGTGGCTGATCTCGCTTGCTACAGCTACACACGGGCCGCTCCGGAGGGAGGCATTGAACTGTCCTCCTACCCGAACATTGTCGCCTGGCTGGGGCGGCTGGAAGCACTTCCGAATTTTCAGCGGATGCCAAGCGCGCCTGCGAGCTGATCGGCAAATCTTCTTCGAGGTGCGGTCATGACCAGCCTTTCCGAACGGAGCTCGTCTCCTTTTCACCAGGGCGAGATCGACGTGCAGCGACGCGTCGGCGTGGCGGACAGAGTGAGCGAGCGCGGGAAAACCTCCATCCGCACGTGGATGCCAGATCAGCACCGTGAATTCTTCGCAGGACTCGAATACCTCCTTGTCGGCTCGTCGGACCGGGCGGGCTGGCCGATCCCTTCGGTCCTGTTTGGCCCGCGCGGATTCGTCTCTTCACCGGATCCAGGACGGCTGCGCATCGAAGCGTTACCGAAGACCTTCGACTTGCTCGGAACGAATCTTTCCGTGGGCGCCAGCTTGGGCGTGCTGGGCATAGACCTGACCAATCGCCGGCGAAACCGCATGAACGGAACGCTGATCACCCTCGACCAGACAAGTTTCGAGGTGGCGGTCGTGCAGAGCTTTGGCAATTGCCCTCAATACATCCACACGCGCCATATCAGCTCGGCACCATCCGCGGCACCGGAGCAACTCGGTCCCAGCGAGGTGGAGGCCTTCGACGTCTTGGACGATGCGGCACGAGAGCTGATCCGCCAGTCGGCGACCTTCTTCGTCGCCTCATGTGCGGCTTCAGATGATGGATCATCGTTCGATTGCGATATTTCTCACCGCGGCGGCAAGCCAGGCTTCATTGACGTGGCTGGCAACCAGATCACCGTTCCGGACTTTGCGGGTAATTCCTTTTTCAACACGCTTGGCAATTTTGTGTCCAATCCCAGGGCGGGACTGCTTTTTGTCGACTTTGTCGTCGGCGATGTCCTAGTACTGCAAGGCACGATCGAGTTGCTCTGGAATGATCGATCAACTCAGCGCTTTAAGGGCGCCGAGCGCGCCTGGCGGCTTCATGTCGAAGCCGGCCGGAGAGTGCGGGCTGCGGCGATCCCTCTTATCGGAGAGGTGGTCGGATATTCGGTAGTGTCTCAGTTTGAACTCTCGTCGGCTTCGCGCTTCTTGTAGGGTCCGCGAACAACCGGACCGGATTGGCCGCATCGATCAGCGCAACCACGTCCGTCATCTTCATAACCGGGTCGATCAAGCCCGCAGCCATTGCCGGGGTGGCCGCCGAGCGTTTTGTGGACACGGCAGAAGTTGTAGACCGCCAGAGCGCGACAGCTGCGACGACCTGCAAGTAGGCCTTGTGGCCGTCCGTGGTGAGCTGGACACGGTTGGCAAGGCGGCCTTCAAGTCACCACGAACGCGCGATGCCGGTATGCTGGCTGGGGTCGCCACCATGCCATGAGACGATCAGCTTGCCTCCGCCATCCACGTCCAGACATCGCCAGCGGCCTCAGGCGCGACCTTGGCTTACCGGCTAGGAAAGATCAACACAACACTTTACTTTGAAGCACCAAATGTGCATCATACTTAAATCGACCATCGATTCAAGGATCGCGCTGTGACCGACGATGAGATTTTGGGCGCCTTCTGGCGGACACTCCTGAGGGACACGAAGCTGACCTTTTGGAAGCGGCTTCAAAACGCGTTCGAGTGGGCTTACGACGACTCTTTTCAATCGGTCATCAACGACCCCCGAATTCTCGAAGATCAGCGCGCTGCAATGTTGCTGGATCAGCGCTTTTACGTCGCTGAAACCGCCCTTCAGCGCACGGCCAGCGAGACCGGCCTGATTTCAACGGGACAGAAGATCAGTATTAACAGCTGGAACTATACGTTGGTCCGCGGTGGCGACGTCACCATGGTTCAATCGTATGTGCAAACACCGTCTGATTTTGCCCGTCCGGCTAAATTTCGCGAAACGCTCTCAGCCGTGAACACGTTTCTCAATGCGCCTCAGCTCGACTTAGGCGACGTCGATCCGAAGATTTTCACGGTTGCCCAATTGAGCGGCATCGTCATCCACGGGCCAACTGGCAAGAAGTTTGACGAAGATAGCCAAAGACTCGGATTCTTGAACTTCGCTGTCGCAGACGAATCGTATCGTGCTTGGGGCTTGAATTTTCCTGTACTTGAGATCATTGCGCGGTTCGAACACGGCGAAATGGGAATTGAAGCGCCGCAGCGCGACATTGCCCAGCCCCTCATCAAACGTCCTGGGAAAAAGAAGGGCGATCAGGAAGAGACATGACAATTGGTACTTCCGGATTTGTTGGCGAACGTCTTACCGAGGCACGTCAGGCTTTTGGCCTGACAAAGGTAGCGCTTGCTGAAATGATCAACGTTTCCTCTGCCGCGATCTCTCAATACGAAAATGGTCCGCAGTCCCCGCGCGCCGACGTCATGGATAGATTGTGCGACAAGTTGGGATTCCCGAGGAGTTTCTTTCTCAATCGGTCAGTCGTCGACGAAGATGATCCGACGTTTTGGCGCTCGAATGCAAGCGCCACGCAAATCGCGCGGGAACGATGTCATCCACGGCTTAGGTGGCTGAAGGAAATTACCGCATACCAAAAGCAATTTTTGGATTTTCCAAATCTTGTTCTTCCGCCTATCCATGCTCCCGACGATTTTAGGACGCTGACGTCGGCGCAGATTGAGCACATCGCCAATGAGTGTCGCGAATGGTGGAACTTTGGATCAGGACCCATTCCAGATCTATTGTTGGAATTGGAGAATAGCGGCGTAGTTACCGCCCGCATAAATGTAGCTGCCGATTCTTTGGACGCTTTTTCGCAGTGGTCGACGTCATATCGAACACCATTCGTAGTGCTTGGAAAGGATAAAGCGAGTGCCGTCCGATCTCGTTTTGATGCTGCGCACGAACTCGCTCATTTGCTGCTTCACCGGAAGGTCGATCGCAGGCGAGTAAAAAATACAGCTGACTGGAAAATACTGGAGACACAGGCTCACCGTTTTGCGGCAGCTTTCTTGCTACCGGCAAAGAGTTTTTCTGACGAGCTTTGGGCCGCGACCCTCGACGGCATGATGGCACGCAAGGAACGGTGGAAGGTGTCAATTGCCATGATGATCGTGCGTTGCGAGCACATTGGCATTATCAACCAGGATCAAGCCAAGAGACTATGGATAAATTACAATCGGCGTGGATGGCGCGGCGAAGAGCCTTTGGACGCTGTTCTAAAATCTGAGGAGCCGCGAGTATTGCGGCGCGGATTCGAGACGCTGATAGATGAAGGCGTTCGCACGAAAGAGCAGATCGTTACTGATCTGTCGCTGCCTGAGCGTGAAATCGAGCAACTTAGTTCGCTGCCAGCTGGTTATCTGTCGGGTCAGAAGGCGGAGATAAAGGCATTCCCGCGACTAAAAGCGCAGGACAGTGCGCAGAACGAGAGGTCGGCAGAAATTGTCTCGATTTGGGATAGGAAGAAACCTACTTAGCTTTCTTGCCCCAGCGCTCTCTCAGCAGCTTGCTGAGCAATCTCTTTGTGCCGCTTGGGGGTCATGCTGGTCAGCACGCTTTCTGCCGCCCATGCGCCACGGCGGCAGCGTTCTTGCCGTCCCTCAATCTCGCCTGTGGGGATCCTGGCAATCATGATGGCGGCGCTGGCCGCTTTTCGCCTTTTTTGAACCCTTGGCAGTTGCTCTACAACCTATAGATTGCTTGACGCTAAGCATATGACAGATCGTCCGCGCGTCGAAGGTCTCTGTGAATTTTGGGGATTACAGGGCCTAAACGGCGAAAGAGGCCCCCTTTCGGGAGCCTCTTTCAAAGATGTTTAGACTCAGGTAGCGGCTCAAAGGCAAATGTCGCGACGC
The DNA here is from genome assembly GCF_023073025.1 of Bradyrhizobium sp. 76. Taxonomy (NCBI): domain Bacteria; kingdom Pseudomonadati; phylum Pseudomonadota; class Alphaproteobacteria; order Hyphomicrobiales; family Nitrobacteraceae; genus Bradyrhizobium; species Bradyrhizobium sp. 76. Next base: position 47,613 of record NZ_JADPIS010000091.1, on the reverse strand, counting down.
GCCATCACTCCCGGAGTGGTCAGGGTTATCGCTAACTCACGTATCCCTGTCAAGTTCCTTAAAAAACAGTCGGTCATAACCTAAATGCCGGATATCTCTTACGAATTTTTAACCAAGTTCTTTACCAACTATTTGCCATTTTCCCCAACACCTAGCCAAGTTGAGGACTTTCAATCGGATCTGACCCTCGTAAGTCCTTACTTACTTGAGGCCTCCCTGATCGAAGTCAAGGAGGGAACCAAAGGCACAATCCTCCGATATCGCCCCAACGATTGGCGCCCCGCGATTTTCTCAGTTTACAACCGCAAAGTCGCTGAGCATGCTCAGCTTTTTCCCGTCTTTCACTCTTTCGAGAATGCCCTGCGCTCGACCGTCGCGGTGACTTTAGAGCAACATTACAAACATGCGCGCTGGTGGAGAGCCATTTACGAGGAACTGACGCGGGGCGGGAAAGCAAAGAATATCACCCATATTGGAGCCGTTCCCCTTGCGAGGCACGCAGCCTTCAGAATTGGGGCCGTGATTTTAGATATGGAGGGCAAGAAGTTCCCTCACGGCCCTGTAGACGCAATGAAGAACGGTTATGAGTTCATGCATGATTGCCACCTAAATCACATCAGGCAGCTGATTGAAGATCACTGGTCAATATTCTCGCCTAAATTCGATCCGCTCAGCGCGGCCGACTTCAGTGCGAAATTTGAGAAAGTGCGTGAGGCCCGAAATGCAGTTTACCATCATCGATCCCTAGCGGGCATGTCAGATGTAGTAGCGGCTGCGGAAGAGCTCTTGGACAAGCTCAACTTTTGTCTGAAATTTGTTCACGGCAAAATTGGCGCGTGCGAGCCCAAAATTTCTTTTTTGATCGAAGCCGAAAAGCGGCACCGCACTTGGGTGATCTAATTTCTGGTCGACGGGTGAGCGTTGCCAATAGCCCAATGCAGTTGAGTGAACGAGCATGACAACAGGGGCCGCCGATGGAGATCGAGGCGGCAAATTTCGAGTCTGGTCGGACGATTCTAGGGCGATATTCACGGATTGATCGGCCGAATTCACCTCTCTGGGGCGACTGCCAGAGTTCACCATTTGAGGGCCGGGTTGAGAAGGCCGTGGAGCTGCCACGGCCTTCCATTCGGAGAAGATCAGGACATCGTCGGCATCACGAACTCGGCGCCGGCCCGGATGCCGGTCGGCCAACGGGTCGTGATCGTTTTCAGCTTGTATAAAAGCGAACGCCCTCGGGGCCATGCATGTGATGGTCGCCGAACAGAGAGGCTTTCCATCCACCGAACGAATGGAATGCCATCGGCACCGGGATCGGTACGTTGATGCCCACCATGCCGACCTGGATCTGATGCGCAAACTCACGCGCCGCATCGCCATCCCTGGTAAAGATTGCGGTGCCGTTGCCGAACTCGTGCTGGTTAATCATGTCGGCCGCGTCGTCATAAGACTTGGCCCGGGCCACCACGAGCACCGGTCCGAATATCTCTTCGCGATAGATCTTCATGTCCGTGGTCGCGCGATCAAACAGGCTGCCGCCGATGAAGTAGCCCTTCTCGTAGCCCTGGCGATGGAAATCGCGCCCATCCACAATCAGCTTCGCGCCTTCGTCAACGCCGGCGTCAATATAGCCTCGGACTTTGTCGAGGTGCTGCTTCGTCACCAGCGGGCCCATCTCGGCCTCGGGGTCGGTACCGGGACCAATGTTAAGCGCGCGGACCTTGGGCGCCAGCTTTTCGATCAGACGATCGGCGGTGATGTCTCCGATCGGAACGGCTACCGAGATCGCCATGCAGCGCTCGCCGGCGGAGCCATAAGCCGCGCCCATGAGAGCGTCGACGGCCTGGTCCATGTCGGCGTCAGGCATCACGATCATGTGGTTCTTGGCGCCGCCCAGCGCCTGGCAGCGCTTGCCGTGGCTGGTCGCCGTCTCATAGATGTATCGCGCAATCGGCGTCGAGCCGACGAAGCTGACCGCCACGATATCGGGATCCGTTAGGATGGCATCCACCGCTTCCTTGTCGCCATGCACGACGTTGAACACGCCGTCGGGCAGCCCGGCCTCCTTCAGCCACTGCGCAAGCACGAGCGAGGCCGAGGGATCGCGCTCCGACGGCTTGAGGATAAACGTATTGCCGCAGGCCAGCGCAACCGGGAACATCCACATCGGGACCATTGCCGGGAAATTGAATGGCGTGATGCCAGCGACCACCCCGAGCGGTTGACGCAGCGAGTGGCTGTCGACACGGGTCCCGACATTCTCGGTGATCTCTCCCTTGAGCAGTTGCGGCGCGCCGGTCGCGAACTCCACCACCTCCATGCCGCGTTGGATCTCGCCCTTCGCGTCCGAAAGCACCTTGCCGTGTTCGGCGGTGATCACTTGGGCAAGTTCATCGATTCGATCCTCCATGATCCGCAGGAAACGGTTGAGAATACGAGCACGGCGCAGTGGCGGTGTGTTCGCCCAGCCCGGGAAGGCCTTGCGGGCGGCTGCAGCGGCCGACCGCACGTCTTGCGTCGTGGCAAGTCCGAGCGTTGCCGATTGCTCGCCGGTCGCGGGATTGTAAACCGGCGCGGTGCGAGGGCCGCGGCTCGGCACCAGCTCGCCATTGATGAAGTTCAGAATAGTCACGGACATTGGCTGCTCTCCCTAACATGATGCTTGATCGAGCCAGATATGCAGCGCATAAAAATGCGGCATCAACGGCCGAATTCGCGGCTCCGTTGTGCAGAAAGTGTAGTCAATGGATTGGGAGCGCGTTCGGATATTCCTAGAAGTGGCGCGTGCCGGCCAGATTCTGAAGGCCTCGAAAAGCCTACGGCTGAACCATGCAACGGTCGCCCGGCAACTGACCGCGCTGGAGAGTAGCTTGAATGCCAAACTGCTCGAACGACACACTACAGGCTGCACGCTGACGGCGGCGGGCGAGGCGCTTGTCGCCGCTGCCGAGCGCGCAGAGAGCGAATTCCTCAAAGTGGGATCGAGCATTGGAGGCGCCGCCGAGGCCCTCACCGGAACCGTGCGCGTAGGGGCACCGGACGGGCTTGGCAACTACTTCCTCGCCGATCGGCTGGGCGCGCTGGCCGCGAAGCACCCGGGCCTTGTCATTCAACTCGTGCCGCTTCCGCGCACATTCTCCCTGTCAAGGCGCGAGGCCGACGTTGCGATCACGCTGGACCGGCCCAAGCAGGGTAAGCTGATCCTGTCCAAACTCACCGACTACACGCTCAGTGTCTATGCTGCTGATACTTATCTCGCGCGCGAGGGTCCCATCAAGACGCAGGCCGATCTTGCCGGCCGCCTGTTCGTCACCCAGGTCGAGGATTTCGTCTACAGCAGGGCATTGGACTATGCCTCAGTGCTCGGCCGGCTCATGTCGCGACGCTATGAATGCGGTAGCGTCGTTGCGCAGATGGAGGCCGTTCGTGGTGGACACGGCGTCGGAATCCTTCATGATTACGTGGCCCAGCGCTATCCCGAATTGCAGCGTCTGCTTCCCGACATTCGTTTCGTGCGGAATTACTGGTTGACGTCGCATCCCGATACGCACGAAACGCGGCGGGTTGCAGAAGTGCATCGCTTTATCGTGGCATCAGTCAAGGCGGCGAGGCCGTCTTTCGAGGCTGCTTGAGCGCCACTGCCGGTTGCTCGGGCGGAGCTGTTTGGTTCGTTCCCGATCCGGCGCATTCCATGAACGCCCGCAGAGCGGAGGACACGAATGCGTCCTTGCGGTGAACGAACACCGTGGTGGCCCTGCCGGTCCCGTTCGGCAGCGAATGCAGGCGGATCAAGCCCTGTCGTTCGGCAGAATCGGCGACGACGCGCGGCACCAATGACAGCCCGACCGAAGCCGCCACACAACCGATGATTCCGTCGAGCGTTCCCATTTCCATCCAGCGCAGGTCGACGAAACCACGATGCGCAAGATATTCGGACAGACGCTGTCGATAGGAGCAACCGGCACGAAACACGATCACCTTCCGGCCGCTTCCCGAAGCCAAGAATTTGCCGAGGTGTTGGGGGGACGTCACCATCGGCGGCGTGATCAGCACCAGCTCCTCCTCCACGATCGGTGTGCAGGTCAGTTCACCGTGCGTGACCGGTGCAGAGACAAAAGCTCCGTCAAGCTTCCGAGACAATACGCAGTCGACCAGCGCTGCGGTCGGGCCTGTCTCGATTTGGACGTCAACATCGGGATAAGCGATGCCGTAATGGGTGAGCAACGGTGGTAGGCGCAACGCCGCCGTCGTCTCCATTGATCCAATGCGCAGCTCGCCGCCCGGCCACGCCTCGTCCTTCACTGCGCAATGCGCCTCGGCCAACAGATCGCTGATGCGCTTGGCGTAAGGAAGCAGCCTGTTGCCCATGGAGGTGAGCGTAACGCCTTTCTTGGACCGATCAAAAAGTCGGACACCGAGCTGGTTCTCCAGCGCTCGAATTCGCTGGGTCACGTTCGATTGCACGGTGTGGAGATTGTGGGCGGCGCGGCCGATTCCGCCGGCCGTGGCGACCGCGGAAAAGAAATTCAGATCCGTGCTGTCCATGTGGTCATCTCCCGGAATGATGACTCTGATCAATAATAATCACTTTTATGTTGTCAACAGCCAATCTAGCTTCCCAGCATCCGAGACGGGCATAAGCCTAGGAGAGGAAGAGACATGGCTATCAATACGAGACTGACCGAATTTTTTGGGCTCGAGCACCCGATCGTGCTGGCGCCGATGGATCCGGCCTCCGGCGGCGAGCTGGCCTCCGCGGTTTCCGCGGCAGGTGCTCTCGGCCTTCTTGGCGGCGGCTATGCCAACCGCGCCTGGTTCGAAGAACAGTCCGCAAAGGTGAGCCGCCCGGACGTCGGCTGTGGATTCATCACCTGGGCGCTGGCGAACGATCCGGGTCTGCTCGATCTCGCTCTGGAGCGGCACAAGAAAGCGATCATGCTGTCGTTCTCGGATCCTGCGCCATATGCCCCGAAAGTGAAGCAGGCCGGCATCCCCCTGATCTGTCAGGTGCATACGCTCGAGCATGCCCAGCGGGCGATCGACGTCGGCGCGGACGTTATCATCGCACAGGGTACGGAGGCCGGCGGCCACGGACTCACGGCGCGCTCGACGATGCCGTTCGTTCCTGCAGTCGCCGATATGATCGCGCAACGAGCGCCGCGCGTTCTCCTTCTTGCCGCCGGAGGCATTGCTGACGGGCGCGGTCTCGCCGCCGCGCTAATGCTAGGTGCCGACGGTGCTTTGATCGGATCGCGGTTTTGGGCCACGCAAGAGTCGGTCATTCATCGCAACGCCAAGGAAAAGGTGCTGGCAGCCACCGGCGATGAAACGATCCGGACACGTGTCTACGACGTTGTCCGCAAAAAGGCTTGGCCCTCGGAGTACACTGGACGCCTGATGAAGAACGGCTTCATCGAAAGGTGGCATGGCCGGGAAGACGAGCTGCGCACACTGCAAGAAGCCGAGCTGCAGCGCGTCGAGAAGGCGTGGGTCTCCGGCGACTACGATACGGCCAATGTCACGGTCGGAGAAGCAATCGGTCTCATCAACGACATTCCAACCGCCGGTGAGCTGGTGAAGCGAATTTCGGCAGAAGCAAGCGCATGTCTTGCGCGCTATGCGCCGACGCGAAATTCTATCGCGGCCTAACGGGTCCGCAACTTTCTACATATTGCCGGGTGGAGAAGGGGCGTGCGCTGCGGCGCGCGCGCCCGGGAAAACACGTGCCCAACAAGGCCGATGGAGAGATATGATGAGCGAACCTAAAGCGGACGCCCCGAACCTGAGCATCTGGACGGTGGTGCTTGCCTCAAGTGCAGGCACGGTTATCGAATGGTATGACTTCTATCTCTATGGAAGCCTTGCCGTGTTCTTTTCGACCCTTTTTTACCCCGCCAATGATCCCACCGCCGCCGTCTTGATCAGTGTTGCGACCTTTGCGACCGGATTCGTCATCCGGCCGTTCGGTGCCATCCTGTTCGGCAGTCTTGGCGACCGATTGGGACGCAAGCACACGTTTCTGCTGACACTTATCTTAATGGGGATTTCGACCACCGCGGTCGGCCTTTTGCCGACATATGAAACTATCGGCTTTGCTGCACCTGTCGCGTTGGTCTTGCTCCGTTTGGTACAGGGCTTGGCCATCGGCGGCGAGTACGGTGGCGCTGCCATCTATGTGGCTGAGCATGCACCGGTAAACCGTCGAGGCTTCTTCACCAGTTTTATCCAGACCACAGCCACCTTGGGCTTCTTCGTTGCAATTCTGGTCGTGCTGGCGTGTCGGCTATCGCTCTGGGAGGAAGGTTTCCGTGCTTGGGGCTGGCGTATCCCGTTCTTGCTGTCTGCACTTCTCGTCGTGTTTTCGGTCTATCTTCGTCTGAAGCTGAGCGAGTCGCCGGTTTTCGAGCAGATGCGCCAGGCCGGCAAGGTCTCGCGCGCGCCGGTTCGCGAAAGTTTTGGCACGAGACAAGGGTTGGGTTATGCGCTCTATGCTCTCTTCGGCGCGACGGCGGGTCTGGGATGCGTGTGGTACACCGGGCAATTCTATGCGCTGTATTTCCTGCAGAGCGTTCTCAAGGTCGACTTCCTGACGGCGAATGTCTGCGTCGCCGTTGCTCTAGCCCTTGGCACGCCCCTGATCGTCGTGAGCGGGGCCCTGTCAGACCGCATCGGACGCCGCCCGCTGATCGTCACCGGCCTGCTGCTCGCCGCCGCGCTCTACGTTCCCATCTACATGGGGATTGCAAGCGCCACGGCTGCGCACAATTACGTGGTTGTCACCGCGCTAATCCTGGCGCAACTCATCTTCGTAGCGCTGGTCTACGGGCCGAATGCCGCATTTCTCGTCGAGCTCTTTCCGGCGCGGCTGCGATATACTTCGCTATCGCTTCCCTATCACATCGGCACCGGGATATTCGGCGGCTTCGTTCCGCTGATCAGCCTCTCGCTCGTCAGCTACACCGGCAACATCTACGCCGGCCTGATCTATCCCATCGCGATCGCACTGATGACCGCGGCGGTTAATGTCCTCTGCCTGCCTAGGACTATCGCAGTCGACCTTTCCAGTGAATTCGGCAGCACACCGGCAGCCAGCCGCCAGATCGCATGAGCCGCCAATTGCCATCAAGGTGTTCGTGCAAGACCCTTTGCACGAACACCCCGCGGGAATTTGCCGTGGCGATGGTATGAAGGAGTAATTCGACGTCTGCGATGAGCCCCTGGCTGTCGTGATTGCGAAGACTACCTCCCTCGACTTGTCGCAGATGTCCTGCGGCCCAGTCACCCCGTTGCCGATTGCAACGGGGTGTTTTTTTTGCGTCCGCATCCGCCTCGTCGAAGGCAACCCGTTGCCCAAAGCAGCAGCAATCTGTCTCGATTGTAGGCGATCATCGCCGGTCCACCTGCTCGTGCTCCGTTGCGCACGCCCATTTGCGAAAATTCGCACTGTCTCGCTCGTGCGGGATGGATACAGTTTTTCCGAGCAGGGGAGGGCATTGCCAATGAAGCTGATAAACAAATTGTTGCTGCTGACATGCGGCGCGCTGGTCGCGGTGGCGACCGGAACAGTTCCGGTCTTGGCCAAGGAGACCGTAAAGCTTGCGTTTATTGGACCATTGTCGGGCGGGAATTCAGCTCCCGGTATCGGGGGCCGCAATTCCACGCAGTTGGCCGTGCAATTGAGAAACGCCGACCCATCGGCAAAGTACATTTTCGAGCTCGTCACCTTGGACGACGAATGCAAGCCGAATATCGGCATCCAGGTCGCAACCAAGGCCGCATCGGATCGTAGCATCATCGCCGGTGTGACCCACTATTGCTCTGCCGTAGGCATCGCGACGGTTGATACCTATGCCCGGTTCGGATTGCCGGTCGTGGTGTGGGGCGCCATCCTGCCCGAGATCACCTATGGCAACGACTACCACGAAATTCATCGCGTCAACGGGACGATGATCAATGAAGGCAAGCTCGCAGCGGAGTTCCTCACCAAGCAGGGTTTCCTGAAATACGTTGTCGTTCACGACACCACCGACTACGGCAAGGGACAGAACAAATATTTCAGCGAATATCTCAAATTGGCCGGCGGCGAGATCGTCGCGACTTTTCCGGTCAGCCCGGATCAGCAGGACTTCACGGCTGAGCTCACCAAGATCAAGGAGCTGAAGCCAGATCTGATCATGGTGGGCGGCCTGACGCCGCTCGGCGTCCGATTGCGGGCTCAAATGGATCGGGTCGGTGTCACCGCTCAGCTTGCGGGCGTCTCTGGCATCATGAACGCAGGCTTCCTGGAAGGCGCAGGTGCCGCGGCGGAAGGAACGATTTCCTTCCACAACGGTGCTCCCATCACCAAATATGAGCAGGGTCAAGCGTTTCTCGAAGCATACGCCAAGGCGGGCTTTCGCGAAGACCCGGACGCCTATGGCCCCTTCGCCTACTCCGCCGCCACTCTGATCATGGATGCGATCGAGAAGGTTGGCCCCGACCGCGCCAAGGTCAAGGACCTGCTCAATACGACCAAGGCATACAAGTCGCTGGTCGGCGAGATCAATTTCGACGACCACAGGCAGAACATTCTGAGGGCCAACGTCTATGTCGCCCAGGATGGTAAATGGGTCTATTGGCCGGATAGCGAATATGCCGCCAGCAAACGAAAACTCCGCCTCAATTGACCAGACGTCATGCGTCGCCCTAGCGTGCGGAGACATTGATGGACATCGGGATCGTAGCGCAGCAGCTGTTCAACGGCCTCATGCTGGGGGTGATCTACTCAATGATCGCCGTTGGATTTTCGCTGTTCTTTGGGGTGCTCGACGTCATCAAGTTCTCGCATGGTGACGTCGTGACGCTCGGAAGTTTTTCAGCCTTGGGAGCCGCCGGCGTTTCGGGAGCTCTCTTTGCGCTGCCCCCTGCGCTGGCCTTGCTCACCGGTTTGGCGGCTGCGGTCGGCGCCGGGGCGCTCGCGGGCATCGTGATCGGGAGGATTCTTGTGATCCCCTTGCGCGGCGCCCCCAGCATCAATGTGCTGCTCGCGACCTTAATGGCCGGCACCGTGCTACGCGAGGCCATCCGGCTTGGCGTGCCCAACGGCGGCAACCCGAAGCCCTTTCCGGCTCTGTTGCCGAGCGGCATGATCAATGCCGGTTCCTTCAGTGTGGGTATCGATAGTGTGATCATCGTATGTGCCGGACTGCTGTTGGTGGTAGGAACGCATCTGTTCGTGACCCGCACCCGGTTCGGGCTCTCGATCCGCGCCGTGGCCCAGGATGACGAGGTTGCACGCCTTGCAGGCATCGACCAGCGGCGCGTGGTGCTGGGGACCTTCGCATTGGGATCGGGGCTCGCCGCCTTTGCCGGCTGCATGCTCGGGCTGTATTACCGCGAGATCAGCTTCAACATGGGCGTTCTGCTCGGCATTATCGGATTCGCCTCGGCTGTGGTGGGCGGTCTTGGAAGCCTGATCGGGCCGATCATCGGGGGATTTCTATTCGCCGGCGTGCAGACGCTGGTTGTGGTGGCGATGCCGATCTCGAGCGCTTATCGCGATGTGGTGGCCTTTGCCGTCATCATCATCCTGATTGCGTTGTTCCCGACAGGAATCATTGCAGAACAGCGCAGCGAACGGGTGTGACATGAGCAGCCTTTCAAGCCCGGCTCCCTCGCTCTCCGTCCCACGGATTCGTCGTCATCCGCGCGCTCTCGTCGCAGCCGTGGTGGCGCTCCTGTTTTCCGGCGGCGGCGTGATGATGCACGCCGAATCCCAGCCCGTCGTTCTCGCCTTGCTCGCAGCCTTCGTTCTGGCGTTTGGAGTGTCGGATCGAACGCAGATCGGCCGGGAGATTGCCGCCACCTGCGGCGACTACCGAGGCGTTGCCAATGGCATGGCATTGCTGTGTGCGTTGATCCTGATTGTCCTGTTTCACGCCGATCACTACGCGCTTCTCATGTTGTCAACGGTAGCACTCTTCTCCACTGCCTGCATCGCTCTCAACTTGCAGCTCGCATTCGCCGGCATCGCCAACTTCGCAGGCGCGGCCTTCTTCGTCGTGGGATCATATACGGCCGCCCTAGTGACTGCATACACCACCGTTCCGCGCACATTTGCGCCGTTGATCGGCGCGATTGTGACGGGTGCAATGGGCCTCGTGCTGTTGCTGCCGGTGCTGCGAACGCGCGGGCACTATGCCGCGCTCGTGACGATCGCATTCGGCGTGCTGCTGCGGACCTGGCTCGAAGTCAACGACGTCCTCGGCGGGCCCCAGGGGCTGAAGATCGGAAGCTTCTCGATCATGGGGCTCGATTTCGCCCGGCTCAAACAGATTGGTCCATGGAGCGTGTCGTTCTATCTGCCCTATGCAACGCTCTCGGTCTGCATGTTCGGCCTCGTATTCATCCTCGTCCGTCGCCTGGAAAACTCGTGGGTCGGCATCGCCCTGGACGTAGTCCGCAGCGATGAGACCGCCGCGGCGGTGTTCGGCCTGTCGATCCGGCTGTGGAAGGTCGTCGGCTTTGTGCTCGGCAACGCCATCATCGGCATGGCTGGAGCGCTGTACGGGATGATGAACGGGTTCGTGACACCCAACGGCGCGGGCCTCGGGGACTCCCTGCTGATGCTCTCAATCGTGGTGCTGGGCGGAATCGGCAATTTGTGGGGCTCCGTCGTAGCCGCCCTGATCATCCTGGAAGTGCCGGAGAAACTGCAGTCGATCCAGGAATTCCGCCTGTTGCTGTTCGCCTTGCTCGTGCTCGTCATCTTGCTGTTCCGCCCGGGCGGCATCCTGCCTCGTCCGGTGAGGGACCTGTCCCGCTTCATCGACGGAGCGCCAAAATGAGTAGCACTCTGCTGCATTGTGCCGGTCTCACCAAGACATTCGGCGGGCTGGTCGCGCTCGACCGTTTCGACGTCGAAATCCGCCGCGGCGAGACGATCGGGCTGGTCGGGCCCAACGGATCGGGGAAGACGACATTCTTCAACGTCATCACGGGACTTTGCGACCCGAACGCGGGAACGATCCGGCTCGATGGCCGCGACCTCTTTGGCTGTGCGCCCCAGATGATCGGTCGTGCCGGTGTCGCGCGAACCTTTCAGCGATCGAGGCTGATGCTCGATCAGAGCGTGTTCGACAATATTGCGGTCGGAGCCCTCTGCCATTGCGATCTCGGTCTCCTTACAAATCTGTTTCGGCGCGCTCGGTGGGGCAGAGAGCTGCGGGAGACGGTCAATCGCGCACGGGAGATTGCGTCCCGCTTCAACGCCGCGATTGCCGACCGGCTGTTCCAGCCTGTGAGCTCTTTCCCGATGATCGATCGTCGGCGGATCGAGATCTGCCGGGCGCTGATCGGCAGGCCGCGCCTGCTGTTGCTGGATGAGCCCTCCGCCGGTATGACCCCGGATGAGACGCGCGAACTCATGGACGATCTCCTCGCATTCAGGTCCGAGATGCCGGACCTCGCCGTGGTCCTGGTGGAGCACGAAATGGACGTTATCCGGCGTGTCTCCGATCGCTGCATCGTGCTCAATTTCGGCCGAAAAGTCTTCGAAGGCAGTTTTGATGGGTTGATAGCCGACGCCGAAGTGCAGGCGGCTTATCTCGGAATAGGGCAATGATCAGCGTGCGACGAACCGCGGCGCGGACATTGTCGGCCAATGCGATCAACGCCGGCTACGATCGTGCTGACGTCCTGAAGAACGTGACCATCGAGGTCAGGCCCGGTACGGTAACGGCGATCCTTGGCGCCAACGGCGCCGGCAAAAGCACGTTGATCCGGGCCATCCTCGGGTTGACCCGGATCCGGAAAGGCGAGGTTCGCTTTGGGCACGTAGCGACTACAAACATGCCTACCCACAAGATCGCGGCCCTCGGGATCGCGACGGTCCCGGAAGGCAATCGCGTGATGCCGCGCATGAGCGTCCTTGATAACCTCAAGGTGGGCGGATTGATCATGCGTGACGACAGGCGTGTTGCGGCCCGGATGGAGGAGATGTTCGAGGTGTTCCCGCGTCTGAAGGAGCGGCGAAGCCAGCTCGCGGGAACACTGTCCGGCGGTGAGCGGTCGATGCTCTCCATCGCGCGAGGGCTGATGGCCGATCCGGAACTCGTGATCTTCGACGAGCCCTCGCTCGGACTGTCGCCGTTATTTGTCTCGGAGGTTTTCGGAATAGTCCGACAACTGAAGACAGCCGGACTTTCGGTTCTGCTGATCGAGCAGAACGTGCGTCAAACGCTCGACGTGGCCGATTACGGCTACGTGCTGGCACAAGGACTCGTTGTCGCCAAAGGAAGCGCTGAACTCTTGAAAGAGAACTCCGAGCTTCACAAGGCATATTTTGGAATCCACTAGGGAACGGAGCTCGCTATGAATTTTCAGGTGTTGGAGCGGATCAATCCGCTGCGTAAGCCGAAAGGTTTCGAGCCGGTGGTCCAGCGTTGGTCCGTCGGTTTCCCACGCAAATGCGACGCCTTGTGTGTTGCATTTCACGGCATCCAGGGACCGAACGCGGAAGCCGTCTACAAGTCCGGCTTCATACGGTGGATGTCCGAAGCCGTCAGCCTGCCGAACGGCCCGCACGTGCACGATCATGCGTGGTTCGTCGATCACAACGGCCTCTATACGCATGTGGTTGCGAGCTATTGGGTTGACCGGACCCGTCGTGATGATTGGCTCGAAGATAGTCGCGTGGCAAATTGGTGGAACGATTCGGCGAGGTGTTCGGAGGCAACGGGCTACTTCCGTGAGAGCTTGACCGTTCCGATTGAACGCCTTGAGACGCTGTATTGGAACGATTATCCAGCCGGAATGAGTCGCTCTAACGAAGTGGCGCTCTACCCGACACCGTATTGCGGCTACTACGGCGCGATGCGCGACCGGATCCCACTCGCCGCGGTCGATCCCTTGCCGTCGGCGCTGCCTGAGCTCCCATCGGCGATGCCGCGCGAGACCAGGTCCAATCGGTGGCGGATCGCTACGCCCCGGAACCTCACCGTCATTCGATCGGCGGCCTTTTGGGGGCGCTGCGATGCCGACCAAACCGAAGATTACATGCGCGACCTGCGAGCTCCCCTCGAACGCGGAATGGACTTCTTGCGCGAAAGTCCTGAGGCAACGGGTTGCTGCTCGCTGCGGTTTCAGCAAACATGCGATGTCGGCGGGGCACCCGAGCTCGAGACTCATGCGCTCGGATATTTTCTCTCGCTCGGCCACATGGAGAACTGGGCTGAGCATCATCCGTCGCACGGGGCGATCTTCCGCGCCGCAATGGCCCGTTACCGCAAGTTCGGCGCGAAGAACCAGCTCAGAACCTGGCATGAAGTCTTCGTGCTGCCGGAGAACAACCAGCTTTTCGAGTATGTCAACTGCGCACCAGGCACGGGCCTATTGAACTACTTCGAAGGCGAGCGGCGGTCCTAGGCTGGACGGCTCGAGTTACGGCCAGTATTCGATCAGATCGAACAGGGCTGTCATTGCGCTCGATACATAGACATCCTTTCGCCAGACGAACACCGTCTCAACGGCCGTCCGGGAAGGCGGCAACGCATGCGCAGCGACCCTGCCGTCCCGGGCGGCAGCTGCAATGACACCTCTCGGCATCAAGGTGACACCAAGGCCGGCGGAGACGCAACTGATGATGGCGTCGAGAGAACCAAGCTCTTGCGGCTCGGACAGAGTGATCCCCATTTCCATCAGCATCGTCTCCAGACGGGTGCGATAAGAGCAGCCGGTCTGAAAGACGATCATCTTCAAGGGCCCGATGGCAGCCAGGTCCTTTGTCCGGACCGAAGGGGCCGTTACCAGCACGAGCTCCTCGTGGAAGAAAGGCCGTTGATGCAGGTCCGGGTGATCGACCGGGCCCGCGACAAACGCGCCGTCGAGACGATACTCGAGGACGTCATTCAACAAGCGTGTGGTGTTTCCGGTCGTGATCGTGAGCTGGACGTGGGGACAGGCGTTGGCAAACCTTGGCAGAAGCGGAGACAATCGCAACGCGGTGGTCGTCTCGAGGCTTCCGATCAGCAGAGTGCCCCTCGGCACACCATCATCCCGTGCCGCAGCTCGGGCATCCGCGGCAAGTTTTGAAAGCCTCGCGACATAGGGGAGGACCCTGTGGGCTGCCGGGGTTGGCGTTACGCCCCGTGCGTGACGCTCGAAGAGTGAAATGCCAAGCTTGCCCTCAAGCACTCGGATACGAGTTGTGACTTTGGATTGAGCAGTACACAGCTGCGTTGCCGCACGGCTGATACTTCCAAGACGCAGAACCGTCTCGAACACTTTGAGATCGGAGAGATCCATTCCAGTCCACTCTTGAAGCCAGCAGCAGCAACATTTTGAATGTCGTCACAATCATCCTAACGACCAATGTGGGCCGCGTGAAAGACGCATTGGGGAACCATGCGGCGCGCGTCGTCATTTAGAGAAGAGATGACCGTCATCTCAACTGGTAATGGTTCGCCGCGAACCGCAGTGATCGCAACGAGGCTTGCATAAACTCGCATCCCAGCGCCCTTGTTCGACTGGCCCTGATATCAAGGTGGCCCTGTGGGCTAAAGGCAATTTTTATCAATGTGCGATAGATGAGGCGTAGTGATGGTCGGACTCAGCGTGTTGAGGATTTTTCATGCTTGCCAAGTTCAAGATTTCTTCCAGGCTGATGTTGATGGTGGTTCTCTCTGTTCTAGGTGTTGCATCCGTGGCCGGGGTCGGCTTGTCGGCCCTCAAGAGCAGCCTGCTCGAGGACCGAAAAGACAAGCTTCAGCAGCTCGTCCTCCTGGCGAAGCAGGTGCTTGAATTGGACTACCAGGGATCCCGAGCGGCAGGGCTCTCCGATGCGCAGGCCTTGGAACGGAGCAAGCAACTGCTTCAATCATTGCGTTTCGGCAAGGACGACTATTTCTATGCCCTCGACATGGATTCCGTACTGGTCGCGCATCCCAATCCCAAGTTTCAGAACAAGAGCATGAAGGACACCGCGGATGCCAACGGTGTCTTTTTCTCCCGGCTGCAAGTCGACCTTGTGAAGTCCGGCGGATCCGGCTTTGTCGCGTCTAGCTTTCCCCGTGCCGGCGTCGGCGACCCACTTCCCAAGATCGCCTATGTTGTTGGATTCAAGCCCTATGACTGGGCAGTCGCGGGCGGCATCTATCTGGACGACGTAGACGCGATATTCGTGGCAGAAGCAAAGCGCATTGGCCTTCTCATCCTTATAGCCCTTGCTCTTGTCGTGGCCACGTCAATTCTTCTCAGCCGCAGTATCACGCGGCCGATCGCCAGTCTCACGGGGGCGATGCGAAAGCTCGCCAGTGGCGATACAAGATCGGCGATTCCTGCGCTCTCGCGTGCGGATGAAGTGGGAGAGATGGCGACGACCGTCAAAGTGTTTCAGGACGCCATGATAGAGACCGCTCGCCTTCGCCAGGAACAGGACGAGATGAAATTGATGGCCGAGACGGAAAAACGGGGCCTCCTGGGCAAGCTGGCCGACGAGTTCGCGCAAGGTGTAAGCACGTCACTCGATGCCCTCTCTCACTCGGCTTCCGCTATGAGGACGACGTCCCAAGGCATGTCGGAGACGGCGAGATCTGCCAGCCGCCAGTCCGGAGTGGTTGCGACTGCTGCAGAAGAGGCCAGCTCAAGCGTGCAGTCGGTCGCGTCGGCCACTGAGCAGCTCTCGGCCTCGATCGCCGAGATAGGCAATCAGGTGGCGCGTTCGACCAAGGTCGCCGGAGGCGCCGTTGAAGAGGCGCAACGGACTAATATCACAATTCAAGGTCTTGTAGCCGCGACATCAAAGATCGGAGACGTGGTTCAGTTAATAACTGCGATCGCAAGCCAGACGAACCTGCTGGCGCTAAATGCAACCATTGAGGCCGCCCGTGCCGGCGAGGCGGGAAGGGGGTTTGCCGTCGTGGCAAGCGAGGTGAAGTCGCTCGCAGGGCAGACCGCACGTGCAACGGAGGAGATCTCGACCCAAGTCAACGGCATGCAGGGCGCCATGAGCGAGGCTGTCCAAGCAATCGAGGGCGTGAGCGGCACGATATCCTCGATCAACGAGATCGCAATTGCGATTGCATCCGCCGTGGAGCAACAGGGTGTCGCGACGCGCGAAATCGCACGCAGCATCCAGCAGGTCGCGCAAGGCACCGAAGACGTATCGCGCAACATCGTCGGGGTGAGCGAGGCGTCTGCCCAAACCGGGGTGGCTGCGGCTGGTGTGCTTGCGGCTGCAGGTGGGCTGAACCACCAGTCCACTTTGCTGAAAGCGGATGTCGATCGCTTCCTGGCAAGTGTTCGGGCCGCGTGAGTTGGAGTGCTCCGTCGTCCATCTTAAAGATAGATGACCGTCATCTTGAATGATGATGTCGATTTCGGCAGAGAAAACATACACCGAGTATTGCAGCTTTTCATTGCTCGGTCCACCTTGGTTGCCCGCCGCAGCTTTGTTAGTTGAGCCGGCAGTGAGGAGCATCGCCATGCCATTTTTACGGTTCGATTTGATCGAGGGACGAAGTGATGCGGAGATCCAACGGCTTTTGGATGTCACTCACGAAGTTCTGGTCGAAACGCTCCACGTGCCGCCCCGCGACCGCTATCAGGTGGTGCATCAGCACCCCAAGTCCAGCATTGTCGCGCTTGACACAGGTCTTGATATCAATCGGACCGATAAATTGGTCATGTTGCAGTTGACGAGCCGACCGCGCGACAAGGCGTCCAAATTGGAGTTTTATCGCGTCCTGGCCGAGAGGCTGTCGTCGTCCTGTGGAGTAGCGCCAACTGACCTCATGATAAGCTTCGTGATCAATGCGGACGAAGATTGGTCATTCGGCATGGGACGAGCCCAGTTCGTTACCGGCGAGTTACACTAGGCCTGGAGCAAGTTTCCCGCAGTGTTGATGCAGGGAACCGACCCTGCCCGCCCGCACCGAGCCGAGACGCCTGCCTCGCCCATGAACGGAAACGCGTTGTCCCGTTCGACTGACATAAGCGATTCGGGGCCGGAATTGCCGCTTGGCTGCGGATTTCCTCCCCCAGAAGGCCAACAAGATTTCTCTAACGCTCTGGTCGCGGATTTTTTGCCCGCACAAGCGGGGCTACGTTCTTGAGCCGCATAAGGTCAATACGATCTCACTTCAATGCCGCGGCGGGCTCTAGACATTCGACAAGAACCGTAGCCTCAATTGGTTACAGACTATCGCTTCTACGATCCCTTCATTCAGTCGCGCAGCAGAGACCGTTGCAATGACCCTCCTTGCTTTCCCGAAACCAGGTTGGCAGGCGTACAATTCCGCCGCTGAACACCTTCGCGGATTAGGTGCCGCTCTGGCGCAATTCGATTTTGCTCGGGTTCGCACCCCGCAGAAATGTCGGTCTCATTAGCGGTGCTGGAAGCAGCCAATTGCTGCATCGGGGCCATTATGCGCGACCTTGATGGTGCGTCCGCAGCTGGACCGATCATCGAGCTGTCGCGGGATCTGTCGCATTCTATTCAGGATGCACGCGACAGGTTCGCTTCAAGCGGGCTCTAAATTCCATTACACGTCAAGAGCTGCTTACGAATGAACAGCAGCGGTGGACCAGTCAGGTCGGTGTCCCAGAAGCGCAGCGCAACCCAGGTGGCTGAGCCGACGGCATCTCCGGCGAAGTCGTCAGCATCCTGCCTCGATCAAGAAGGTCGTGAGCAACGTCGGCAACTATGTGACGTCGGCAGCCCGCGGCGATTGACGAGCAAAGCGCCGCGGCGAACGAGCTATCGACCAGCGCGCAGCGGCGTCGCTGCTGGGTTGGCGGAGCGCCCTATCTCAGCTCCCTATTGATCGCGCCGGTTTCGGGAGACATGCGAGCGCAGGCTTGGTCAGGAGGCAAGACAATTGCTCAAGACGCTTGATCTCGCGCGCCCAAGTCGATCACGTTTCGAGTGACGCGCTTTGACAGTCACACCACAGAGGCACGCGAGGCCACTAAAGCTCATGCTGGCGATGCTCGGGCGGAGAGCGCTGCCCGCGCAACAAGGGTGCCCGGCAAGCCGCGGGGCTATGTCCCTTGCCGATCGGCCCGAGAATTCTTCTACCCTATCGAGGGACACGCGAGGATCCCCATCGCCGACACCGTGCGCGCGCCCCGAACGACGGTGCTCCAAGAGACATACCAGATTTGCAATCACTCGCCTCGGCGTGACTTTGGGATCGCGCTCCGAAACTGGGACAAGCAGGCTGCACGCGCACAAATCCTGCAAGCTCGAAGACAACGAGGCTGTCGTAGAAGAGTATGCCAGCCCGCGGTAGCAGATTGAAATACGCAACTATTGCGTTTGATGTCCCGTCGCTTGATTCTCTCGCGATCGAAGGCCGCCGGTGTCGGCCGTGGAGTTGTCATGACAGCAGCTTTGGTCATCGCGCGAGTTGCACGCATTGTAAGGCTCACCAGCAGAGGTTCGGGCAAGTACAATACGCGATGTCCCCCGGCCACCCGTCGCTCGATCGAATTCGTCAGAGGTCCAGCTGGCTCGCGCTTGGGCAAGTGTTCGGGCTCTTTGAGCGCGCGAGTTGCTTCACCTGATCCGCTAATCTCGACCGGCGGCCTCGCCACGTCCTCGGATGCCGCTCGTTCTCTGCGAGAGAGCGGAAGAAGCAGCCAGATAGCGTAGCCGAGCCAACACACCCCTTGAACTGCGCATGCCATCCCGCGCCTGGAGAATTCATGTCTTCTGCAATCCGAACGCTTCATCTTGGGCTTAATCTTCACGGCGCGGGCGGACACGCCGCAGCATGGCGTTGGCCGAGCACCAATCCGAGCGCTTTCTTTGACATCGAGCATTACCTTCGTGCAGCGAAGGTGGCGGAGCGCGGCTTGCTCGACGCGGTGTTTCTTGCAGATACCCCGGCAATATCTTGGGATATTACCCGCCGACCGCCACTCAACGGGCTTGAACCTACGCTTGTTCTCACCGTAATCGCACGTGAGACGAAGCACATCGGACTGATTGCAACCGCATCGACGACGTACAATGAGCCGTACAACCTGGCGCGTCGTTTCCAATCACTTGATGTCATTAGCGGCGGCCGCGTCGCCTGGAATGCTGTCACGACCTCCAGCCCCGCGACGGTCGGCAATTTCGGTGGACGCGAGCTCGGTCGCGAGGAGCGCTACAAGCGCGCCGAAGACTTCGTCGAAACCGTCCGAGGGCTATGGCTGAGCTGGGGAGATGGAACAATCGTCGGGGATCAGACCTCTGGAATCTACGCCGATCCCCAGTTTCGACTGCTCGACCCCAACACCAATATCTTTAGCGTCCGCGGTCCGCTCACGCACCCCGGTTCGCCACAAGTGCACCCGATCATCGTTCAAGCGGGAGGCTCGGACGACGGATTGCGGCTCGCTGCGCGCAGCGCCGATCTGGTGTTCGCTGCTGCGGGCGACCTGGAGACAGCGCTGCGCGAGGCCGGACGCCTGCGTGCGCTGTCGCATCAACTCGGCCGGCGGACGGCGCCGATCATACTGCCGGGCCTGGTCACCTTCGTTGGCGGCACGGAAGAGGAGGCGTATCGCCGCAAGAGAGCGATCGACGAATTACTCGATCTGCCCGGCGCGCTTGTCGCTTTGGCGCGAGGCATCAATGTGGCGCCCGAAAAGCTCAGCCTTGACAAACCCATTCCCGAGGAACTGCTGCCCGATCCAAACGATGTCCCATTTTCGGTGGGTCATCACCGCACCATCGAAAGCTTGGCACGCCAAGGCCGGACAGTTAGGGAGATCATAGGCAGCGTTCAAGGTTTCGGCCATCGCGTGATCGCGGGCGCACCGGAACAGATCGCCGATTCGATCGAGGCATGGTACCGCGCCGGCGCAGTTGACGGCTTCAACATCATCCCAGATGTGTTGGAGGATGGTGCGCCCGCCTTCATCGATCATGTCGTTCCAACACTGCAGCGCCGCGGACTGTTTCGCACCGAGTATCGGGAAGAAACCTTGCGTGACCGTTTTGGCCTTGCGCTCCCAGGGGGCGTTCCGTCGCAAGAGCGGGCGACGGCCTGATCGCCCGTCTGCCTCGCGGTTTCACTATCAATAGCTTGGAGTTCGATATGTCTCTGTCCAACACACAATCATCTGCGTTTCTCGCGGGCCAGCCACACGCTTACAGAAAGCAAAAGGCAGCAGCCATTGCAATCGCGCTCTCCACGCTGTCGCAGATCGCCTATGCGCCCAGCACTTTTGCTCAGGACGGTTCGAGCGATAGTACGAGGCGCGGTGGCATTATTCGATATGGCCACTTTCAGGAGCCGCCTTGCTTGTTCGGAGGATGGGTCCAGCAATGGTATCTACAGCGGCAATATAGCGACAATCTAGTCGCCCGGACCAAGGACGGGGAGATTGTGCCATGGCTGGCCACATCATGGACCATCTCCGACGACAAGAAAGTGTACACGTTTCAGATCAAGCCGAACGTGAAATTCACCGACGGGACACCGCTCGATGCACAGGCAGTTGCCGACAACATCAATGGCTGGCTCAGCACCAATCCGGACCTCCGCAATCCGACGGCCGCTCCTTACCTCAGCGACAACTTTGAATCGGCAGCGGCAATCGCGCCCGCGACACTTCGACTAACGCTAAAGGCGCCGTTCCAGCCGTTGCTCAATGTTCTGGCCCAGTCGTCCCAGGGCATTCTGTCGCCAACGGCGCTCAAGCGTGGACTTGCGGTGAACTGCGAGAACCCGGTCGGATCGGGTCCATTCATCGTCCAGAAGTGGAATCGGGGAAAAGAGGTTATATTCCGCCGCAATCCCGACTACAACTCCGCGCCGGCAACAGCCAAGCACCAGGGACCGGCTTACGTTGACGGGATCCAGTGGAAGTTCTTCCCCGATCAGACCGTTCGGTATGGCTCTCTGCTAACCGGGGAATCTGATGCAGCTTACGACGTTCCAGCCGTCGCTTGGAAAGATGCCAACTCGCGCTTCACTGTCTTGCGGCACATTACGGGTGGCACGCCCCTGCGCTTGGCGTTGTATACGGCTCGCTCGCCTTTTGACGATCTGCTCGTTCGCCAGGCGTTTGCCTATGCCGCCGACCGAAAAGCCGCGGTCGAGTCCTCGTTCCTGGGCTCCTTGCCGTTTGAAGGCAACGGCGCGCTAAGCCAAAGCTCGCCCGAATATATCAGCGAGCTTGCCCCGTCATACAGGTATGACGTCGGCAAAGCCAATCAGCTCCTGGATCAGGCAGGTTGGAGCGAGCGTGACAGCAGGGGCGTTCGCCTCAAGCATGGCAAGCCGCTCGTCGTACGCATCTCCTATTCGAGTTCGTTCTTGAAGCCCGACGGTGAGCAGGCCGTGCAGGTGATCCAACAGCAAGCAAAGGCTGCCGGCTTCGACGTGCGGCTTCAGCCAACGAACCAGGCCGATTTCTTCGCCGGGAAAAATCTCGGTCCGAACGATTACGAGGTCGTCCTTCTCTACTGGGTTGCTCCCGGCGCTGAAATCTTCCGCATCTCCTGGAAGCCTGACCTTAATGGTGAGCTCAATCGCTTCAATCCCTCCCGCTACCAGGACCGGGCACTGTGGGACATTATTCAGAAGGCCGAAAAACACTTCGACAATGCTGAGCGAACCGCGCTCTATCAGGAAGCAGAGCGCAAGATCGTCGCTGACGCTCCTGTCGTGGGGTTCGCAGTCCTTGACGTCACTCTAGCTGTGCAAGCACATCTAAAGGACATTTGGCTCGACCGCGGCTCCGTCGGCGAGCCGGTCTTCTATGATAGCTATTTCGACAAGAAATCCGCCCCGTGAAAGTCGCAGCCCGCAGACAGGCCGTGTGGTTCGCACATCGCATCCTGTCCGCCGCAGCGACCGTATGGGCTGCGGCAACATTCACCTTCCTTGTCCAATGTCTGCTGCCAGGTGACCGCGCCCAAATCATCCTCAACGTCGTCAGCGGCAATGTAGGGGCGGCCCCTCGACAAGAGCTTGCGGCAATCAACGCAAAATATGGCTTCGACCAGCCGATTTTCTTGCAATACGCGAAATACATCTCCGGGATTTTGCAGGGGGACCTTGGCCAATCCTACCACCAGCATCGGCCAGTGGCAGCCATCATTGCCGAACAGATTGGGCCAACCGTCCTCCTTGCGGTCGCCGCACTCGTAACCGCGTGGGTGATCACTATTCTGACCACAGTTTTTGCAGCCGGGAGAGATAATTTCTGGGCGAAGCTGCTGAGCGGGATGCAGGTTCTGTTGGCGACCGTGCCGCCTTACTGGCTAGCTACCATCCTGCTCGTCGTCTTTGCCGTACAGCTTCGCATCTTTCCTGTGGTGGGAGGCAATTCGGCGATCGGCCTCATTCTTCCAACCCTGGCGCTGGCGTTGGAACTGTCTGGGCTCTTCGGGCAAGTCGTTACGAGTGAATTCACACGTTTGCTCGAGTTGCCCTTTGTAACTTCGGCGCGAACGCGAGGCATGGGCGATCTCGGCGTGCGGTTTCGTCATGTCCTGCGCCATGCAGCTTTGCCAGCAATCACCTTGTCAGGCTGGGCGTTCGGTAAGCTTCTGTCCGGTGCCGTTTTAATTGAGGCCGTCTTTGCCCGACAGGGACTTGGCGGCGTCCTGGTCGCCGCTACATCCACGCGCGACGTTCCCGTCGTCTCCGGCGTCATTCTGGTCTCCGCTGGCCTGTTTGTCATTGTCAGCGTGACCGTCGATTTCGCCTACAATATCGTTGACCCAAGGATCAAATTGGCATGACCTGCTCTGCCGCGCTACCAGACCTCCTCAAATCTCACTATTGGAAGGAAGCACTTTCAACGGCACAGGCAATTCCTTTGCGGGTTTGCTTGGCCATAACCATCGTTACGTTCTTCTTAACAGCGGCGGCCGCGCCCTGGCTGCTACAGACCCATGATCCGCTGGCGATTGACCTGACGTCCTCACTACAGGCCCCGTCGCCCAGCCACTGGCTGGGGACTGATCAGTCCGGTCGCGATTTATACTCCCGCATTGTTGAAGGGGCAGGGCAGTCCCTGACCATCGGTCTTGGCGCGACCGCGTTGAGCGTGTCAATTGCACTCGTTCTGGGGTTCGCCGCCGGTCTTTGCGGCGGAGCCATCGATAATGTTCTCAGCCGTTTGCTCGACGCACTTTTCGCGCTACCGGTGCTTTTCCTTGCGCTTCTGTTCGTGGCCGTTTTCGGCACGACTGTGCTGACGTTGGTCATCGCGGTCGGGATCGGAACGGCCCCGGGTTATGCCCGGATGATCAGGGGGCAGGTCCTGTCTGTTAAGGGCGCAGGATATGTGGAGGCAGCCAAGGCGCTTGGACACCCGTATTGGCGTATCGTGCGAAGGCACATCCTCCCGAATGCCATGAACCCGTTGACCGCGATGATCACGCTTGGCGTCGGCCAGGCCATCATCTGGGCATCGGGCGTTGCGTTTCTGGGACTCGGTGTTCCCCCTCCAGCCCCTGAATGGGGGGCGCTCCTGAATGCTGGCCGCAACTACGTGATCTATGCGTGGTGGCTCGAGATCATGCCGGGTCTGGCAGTGGTGATCTTTGCTCTCAGCGTGACGGTGATCGGACGTTATCTGCAGAACCGCCTCGAAGGAAAGGGCTGACATGTTGCATGTTCTTCCTCCCCAGCCTCCTCAGCCAAGTCTTCTCAACGTAGATTCGCTGCGCGTGTCATTCGGACGCGACAATCCAAACGGCACGGCCGTGCGTGGCGTGTCGTTCTCGCTTCGATCGGGGCGTTGCCTCGCGATCGTCGGCGAATCCGGCTCGGGCAAGAGCGTAACCGCGCGCGCTCTCGTCGGGCTTGCGGGCCATGGGGCACATGTTCATGCGCACGAGATGAACTTCACAGGGACAGACCTGACTGACTTCAATGAACGTTCATGGCGGCTCATCCGGGGCAAGAAGATCGGCTTCGTGCTGCAGGACGCCCTTCTCTCGCTCGATCCACTCCGTCAGGTCGGCAGAGAAATCGGCGAGGGCCTCCTTCTCCATCGTGCTGTCCACTCCCGTGAGGAACTCAAACGCCGCGTGGTTGAGCTGCTCGAACTCGTTGGGGTTCCTGAGCCTGAGATCAAAGCCCGGCAGCTGCCGCATCAATTGTCCGGTGGCCAACGCCAGCGAGCCCTCATTGCGTCGGCGCTCGCACTCGATCCAGACCTCTTGATCGCCGATGAGCCAACCACCGCGCTCGACGTGACCGTGCAGGCACAGGTGCTGGCGCTGCTCGAGGAAACCAAGGCACGGGGCAAGGCTCTGATCCTGATCAGCCATGACCTGGCGGTGGTCTCGCGCATGGCGGATGATGTTCTGGTCATGCGCGAAGGCGAGGTCGTCGAGCGTGGACCAGCTGCGCAGATCTTCGGCGACCCGCAACACGATTACACCTCGCAGCTCCTGAACGCGGTACCCTCGGGACGTCCCCGCGGCTCCCGTTTGTCGTCCACGGCGATTGCACGGCTACCCAAGTCTCTGAGCCCGCTGCAACAACAACCCTCGCCCAAAGCCACTGCAATCATCCTCAGTGCGACCAATCTTGTGAAGCGATTCAACGGCCCTGATGGCGTCGCGCGGACGGTGGTTGACGGTGTGTCCTTCGAGCTTCGGTCAGGCGAAACGCTGGGCCTTGTGGGGGAATCAGGATCAGGTAAATCCACCACAGCCCGCCTGGCGATGGCTCTGGATACTCCCGACGAGGGAGCCGTTCTGTTCCAGGGAGAGGCGTGGAGCGAAATCGCCGAACGCAAGCGTAGGGCGCGACGCCGCTCGATCTCCGTGATCTATCAAGATCCGCTCAGCTCCTTTGATCCACGCTGGACCGTCGGCCGCATCATATCTGACAGCCTCCTTGATGTGGACACCGGGTCGGAGCGTCGCCTGCGCATTATTGAGCTGCTCGAGTCGGTGGGCCTATCGCCAGCATTCCTGGATCGCCGGCCGCTGGAGCTCTCGGGCGGCCAGCGCCAACGCGTCGCGATCGCGCGTGCGATCGCGCCAAAGCCAGCCGTGATCGTCTGCGATGAACCGGTTTCCGCTCTGGATGTCTCGATCCAGGCGCAGGTGCTCGATCTGCTCGGGGATCTCAAGGCGCAGCTCGGTATGAGCTATCTCTTCATCTCGCACGATCTCGGCGTGATTCGCCATCTCAGCGACCGGGTCATGGTCATGCGGCATGGACGCGTCGTCGAGAGTGGCGATACGGATGAGGTTTTCCTCAATCCACGGGCGGACTATACCAAACGTCTGATTGCTGCGGTACCTCGCCTCGTCCGACCTGTCGCAACCGATCGCTCCTCGATCCTCGTCAGCGGAGAGGTCGCATGAATGCGCCAGTACTTTCGGTTAGGTTTAGCGTGGATTGGGGACCAATAGACTGCCCGCCGAGACCGATGTCCCGCCAATCCCATCGGGGCTGCTGATACCTCTTGCCCGCAAACGGATCGGAGGATCCGTCTCAACCAATAGACGAGACCCCTCCTGATATGGTTGAGCCGGCTCATTGAAGGCGAGTATGCGGGCGGTCCAAGCCGCACAAGCTTCTCTAGAGTCTATGTTGCTTGCTGATTGCCATGCACGACGATCCGTCCGGGCATCTCACGACTTCTCCACCTGTGACGGGATGGAGTAGGTGCAGACTCATTTGAGCGCTTTCTCCTGACACGATTGCAGTGCAGGGCGGCGACCGCTTCAACGCGAATATTGCTACGCCCATACCTCTTGGCTGTAAGCGCTTAGCCGGAACCCATGCTTCGGGATATGGATAACTATGCGAAGAAGCCTCCGGCTTGGACGGAGGTTTGGGATGGGATTGGACAGCAAAAAGGACGTCCATTTGGACGGCCCATCGGCGCGGTTGGTGAGGCGGCTGGAAGTTCTTGAAGGACCGTCGGGGCGCCGCGTGCGTTCGGAAGCTGAGAGAGCTCGGATCGTCGCCGAGAGTCTGTTGCCCGGTGCCCAGGTGTCCGAGGTGGCGCGCAAGCACGGAGCGACGCGCTGGCAGATCTACGATTGGCGACGGCGGTTTCGACAACGAGGCATGTTGCCGCCGTGCGAGGCGTCCCCGCCGACATTCGCGCCGCTGGTCGTGGAACATGCGTTGGAGGAGCGTCAGACTCCGGCGATCAAGCTTGAGATCGCGATCGGTGATGTCGTGCTGCGGACGGATACGGACATTGATGGTGAGCAGCTCTCCCGGGTGATCCGTGCGGTGCGAGCGTCACGATGATTGGGGCCGGTGCTGATCTGAAGATTTACGTTGCAATGCGGCCGATCGACTTCCGCTGTGGCCACGATGGGCTTGCGGCAAAGGTGCAGGAGGTGCTCCGTCTTGATCCGTTCAGCGGCGCAGCCTTCGTGTTCCGATCGAAACGAGCGGACCGGATCAAGATTTTGGTCTGGGATCGAACGGGCCTGGTGTTGGTGCACAAGCGCCTCGAAGGTTGCAAGTTTGTTTGGCCAACGATCGCAGACGGCGTGATGCGAATGTCGCCCGCGATGTTCGCTGCCTTGTTCGAAGGGCTGGATTGGAGATTGGTCCGCCCGGAAGAAGCACGGCGCCCTCAGGCGGCGGGATAACTGCGGCAGAATGACTCGGCAGCTATTTTGATCGTGGCACACGCGGCGGCGATGTGCTCGAAATAGCGCATGAGCATCGCGGCGCTACGCGACGAAAACGAACGCCTGAAGGCGCTTTTGACGCAAACGCAGGCGGCCTTGAGCGAGCATCAGGGGGCGCTGGCGGCGTCGGAAGAAGCCCGACGCCGCCTGGAGATCATTCTCGGCGAATTGCGACGCGACAGGTTCGGCGCGAAATCCGAGAAGCTGCGACCAGATCAGTATCATTTGCCGCTCGAAGACGTGGAGATCGCGCAAGGCATCCTGGATGCCGCGCAGGAGAGAGCCGAGGCGGCGATCCAGGGCCGATCACGGAACGCGCCAGATCATGGTTCTCATCGCAATCGCGGCTGCTTGCCTGTCCATTTGCCGCGGGTGGAGCGGATTATCGAGCCTGTGAGCACGCTTTGCCCGTGCGGTTGCGGCGCCATGACGAAGATAGGCGAGGACGTCAGCCAGCGTCTTGACGTGATCCCGGCGCAATGGCGCGTGCTGGTCACGCGCCGCCCGAAATATATCTGTCGCCGCTGCTCGGGCCCCGTCGTGCAGGCGCACGCACCGGAGCACGTCGTGCCCGGCGGGCTGCCGACCGAAGCGGCCATCGCGCACGTGATCGTCTCCAAATTTGGCGACCATACGCCATTTTACCGTCAGGCCGAGATCTATGCGCGCCAGGGAATCCGGCTTGATCGGGCGACACTGGGCAACTGGTCTGGCCGCGCCTGCTTCCATCTTCAGCCCATCGCCGACCACATGCGCCACCACCTGGCCATGGCGGATCGGCTGTTCATGGATGAGACCAAGGCGCCGGTACTCGATCCCGGGCGCGGCCAAACGAAGAAAGGCTACTTCTGGGCGATCGCCTCAGACGACCGCGGCCACAGCGGGGCAAGTCCGCCAATCGTGCTGTTCCGATATGCCCCCGGTCGCAGCGGTGCCTTTGCTGAGCAGTTCCTCGACGGTTTTGGCGGACGCTACCTGCAATGCGATGCCTATGACGGGTATGACCGGCTGAACGAAGTCGTTCGACCGCAAGGGCCATGGACGCTCGTGCATTGCTGGAGCCATTTGCGCCGGCGCTTCGTCAAATTGGTGCGCAACAGCAAGTCACCAATCGCCGAGGCCGCTGTTCGGCACATCGCGCAGCTTTACGCCATCGAAGCCATGGTGCGCGGCTCATCGCCGGACATACGGTTGGCCGCGCGCAAGGAGCACTCGCTGCCAATGGTAGCCGCGTTGAAGTCGTGGTTCGAAAAACAGCTGTCGATGATCTCCAGCGGTTCGACCCTCGCCGAGGATATCCGCTATGCGCTCAATCATTGGCAGGGGCTGACCCGCTTCCTCGAAGACGGGCGTCTCGAGCTCGACACCAACCCGGTCGAGAACGCCATCCGGCCAGTCTGCTTGACCAGAAAAAACGCTCTCTTCGCCGGTCATGAAATCGGGGCAGAAAACTGGGCCTTGCTCGCGTCGATCGTCGCCACCTGCAAGCTCAACGACGTCAATCCGGCCGCCTACATCGCCGAAACACTCGAGGCGATCCTCGACGGCCATCCCCATAGCAGAATCGGCGACCTCATGCCGTGGCGCTTCCGCAAGGCGTCAAGCCAGGCTCAATAGGGCCCCGGCTGAGCGCTTACTCTTGGCTGCACTAACGCCCATCATATCGCCGCTTGGATCGCGCTCCAGAAGCCGCATATCGTATACGGCAACGGAGCATCGATCGCCATGCTCGCCCTGTGCGCCTTAGTGCTGTTCGTCTCGAACTGGGATATAAACGCAGCCATCACAGCGGTCGCCAGGCTGTTGTCGTCAACCGGGGCCCATTCCAAACTCCGCTTCTTCCAATTGATACTTTCCCAATCGCCCGACTTTTTGACTTACCCAACCTTACCCAATCCGAGCCTCAAAGGCCGCTTTCGTTGGATGCGCGAAGATTAGCCTCGGTAACGCCGCGGCCGCTTGAAGAGGAGGGGGCGCGTGGTTTGCGGGCCAAAGACCCCATCGGAGGGAATCATGCCAAGGACGCTCGCCGCTTTGCGCGGCCATACGGCTAGTTTTGCAAAAAAAGCTCTCATCTGCTCCACGCTTTTGGCCGGAACGGCCATGGCGTTTTCCCAAGCTAAGGCGGACGACATCAACTGGCGCCAGTTCGAAGGTACGTCGATCGTCTGGGCCTACGACATTCATCCGTATGCCGACGCGGTCGCGGCCCAGTTGCCGGAATTCGAGAAGCTCACCGGCATCAAGGTGACGCCCGAACTGTATCCCGACGATGCCTATTGGAATAAGCTGACCATCCAGCTCAGTACAAAATCCCGCAGCTGGGACGTGGTGGGCACGGGCATTCAACCGGCCTGGGATCTCGCACCGGGCCAGTTGCTCGAGCCGCTCGATCAGTATCTGAACGACGCTAAGCTCACGGCCGCGGGCTACGACTACAAGGATTTCTTCCCTGCATTGCGGGATGCGCTGACCTGGAAAGTCAAGGAAGGCCAAATCGAGCCGGGAAGCGGGCAGGTGTGGGCGATCCCGCATGGCTTTGAGAACATCCAGCTGTTCTACCGTAAGGACATACTTGCCAAATACGGCATCGGGGTCCCAACGACTCCGCCAGAGATGTCCGCCGCCTGCGAAAAGCTGAAGGCTGCGGATCCCGCCATCACCCCTTTGGGCGTGCGCGGCGTGCGCTTTTGGAGCAGCATCCACACAGCTGCCATCTCGATTGCCAGGTCCTATGGCGTGCATGATTTCGTCGTCCAGGACGGCAAGTTGGAGACAGGGCTGGATTCGCCCGAGTCGATCGCCTTCCACAAAGACTATGTGGACATGATCAAGAAATGCGCGGCGCCGTCCTTTGCCAATGACAACTGGTACCAGGTCGTTGATGGCATCAATTCAGGGCGCACCGCGATGGCGATTGATTCTAATATGTTCGGGTTTTGGAACGACGTGGCTGGCAAGCCCGCGTCCGGCAAAATCGCGTTCGCACCCCCATTGCACGCACCGACTAGCAAGAACTTCGAGTCGAATATCTGGATCTGGTCGCTTGCGATGAACGCTGCGTCCCAGAAAAAAGGAGCCGCCTGGCTGTTCATCCAATGGGCAACATCGAAGCAAGTCGAGCTGAACGGCGCCATCGCCGGCAAGCTCGTCAACTCTCCGCGCGCCTCGACCTGGAGCGACAAGGCCTGGCTCGACTATGCGGCAAAGCCAGAGTTCAACAATTTCGTAGACACGTTTAAAACCGTGCAGGAACGGGCGCAACTCGCCTTCACAGCCCGCGTCGGCTTTGCCGAAGCAATGAACGCATGGGCCGTAGCCATGCAGAAAATGGTCAACGGAGCCGACGTGAAGGCGACGCTGGCCGCCCTTGCCTCGGAAATCCGTTCGTCAATGTGAAACAAATGGGGCGGCGAGCTCATCGCCGCCCCATGCATTTTAGAGATAGACTGAGATGGACCTTCGAGGATCCGACGGGCTCGTGACGCTGCAGTCTTCAGCCAGCCCACTTGTTGCGTCAAACGATAAGGCGGCCGCGCGCGCCGAGGAGTCGCATCTTGACTGGTGGAGCATCGCCGCGATAGGGCCAGCGATCACCATATTGCTCGGCTTTCTTTTTCTGTTCTTCTATGGCGTCTTTCAGTCGCTGACGGATCTCAAGTTCGGTCGACCGCTGGTCCACTTCGTCGGCCTCAACAACTATGCAGCGCTGATCAAGTCGGATGATTTCTGGAACAGCATTCGGGCAACTCTTGTCTACGCCGGATCGGCGGTGGTTGCGGAGGCTGCCTTCGGTCTTGCACTTGCAAAATTGTTCGCGACCGAAGTCATCGTTGCACGGCTGATGCGGCCGGTCATCCTCTTGCCCCTCGTGCTGCCTCCGATGAGCGTAGCGCTCATGTGGACGACGATGATGGACCCGCAAAGCGGGATCCTTAACTATCTGCTCTCGCTTGCAGGAATCGCCCGTTTTGCATGGATTTCAGATCCCAACACCGCAATGTTCTCGCTCGTCCTGATTGACGTCTGGACCTACACGCCATTCTTTGCGCTGATCATTTTCGCAGGCCTTCAGGGTATCAATGAAGAAGTGAGGGAGGCCGCGCGTGTCAATGGCGCAAAGGGGTGGGCAACCTTTGTGCATATCGAGTTGCCGCTGATCGCTCCCTACATTCTGATCGCCGCGGTGTTTCGACTGATCGAATCGCTCAATCAGTTCGACATCATTTTTGGCACTACGCAAGGCGGGCCTGGAGATAGCACCTCCGTTCTTTCCGTGCGCGCCTACATTATCGCATTCCAGAATCTC
The DNA here is from genome assembly GCF_023073025.1 of Bradyrhizobium sp. 76. Lineage (NCBI taxonomy): Bacteria > Pseudomonadati > Pseudomonadota > Alphaproteobacteria > Hyphomicrobiales > Nitrobacteraceae > Bradyrhizobium > Bradyrhizobium sp. 76. Next base: position 16,699 of record NZ_JADPIS010000091.1, on the reverse strand, counting down.
GCCTTCGGGCGTGGTGCAGCCCTCATGGTCGTCAACTGGATCATCGTGCTGGTGGGAACGTTCGCCATGGTCAAGCTGTGGCGCGTCGTGCGGCAGCGCGTCAGCTGAGGGCCAACGTATGCGACTGAAACGCGCCGCCTCCGTCAATTTGATCCTGAACCTGCTCGTCGGCATTTGCGCATTGATCCTGGCCTTCCCGCTTGTCTGGATCGTGATGATGTCGCTCAAGCAGCAGGCAGAGGTCATGACCTGGCCGCCGACCTTCTTGTTCTCGACGACATTGGAAAACTTTCGCGTCTTGTTTGACGTCGCCCAAGCCGGAGCAACCAGCTACGGCACTATCAAGATCGATTTCCTGACCCCGATCACGAACAGCGTCGTCATAGCGCTTGGCTCTGTCTTCGTGTCCCTGCTCGTGGGGGTCCCTGCCGGCTACGTGCTGGCAAGGCGGGACATTCCCCTCAAAGAAGACATTGCCTTCTTCATTCTGGGCTTCCGCTTTGCCCCGGTCCTACTGGTCGTCATCCCCCTGTTCAGCGTTTTCCAGACGATTGGCCTGTATGACACCTATATCGGCATGATCTGGGTCTACCAGGTCGTCACACTGCCGATGATCGTTTGGCTGAGCCGCTCCTATATCGAAGATATCCCAAAGGACATCGAAGAGGCGGCTGCCATGGATGGCGCCAAGCCGGTCAGGGTCGTGTTGCACATCGTGCTGCCGCTTTTGAAACCCGGTCTGATAGGGGCCTCTCTGCTCATCTTCCTGCTCGCGTGGCACAATTTTGCCCTCGGCCTGATCCTCTCTTCGACCAAGGCGCCGGTAACCGTCGCTCTGCTCAAGCTGCTAAACCCGGGCGTGCAATTCTATCCCGTCATGGCGGCAGGATTGGTCGTGACGATGATCATTCCCGTGATCCTGATCGTCATCGGCCAGCGCCACCTGGAGCGTGGCCTTACCTTTGGTGCTGTAAAATGAGTGCCAGGCCGTTGATGTTCTTCGGAACGACAAACCTCGATCTCTGCTTCAATGTCGAGCGGCTGCCAACGCCAGGTGAAAGCCTGATGGGAACGCTGACCCGTCACCCTGGAGGGAAAGGCGCCAATCAGGCTGTGGCCGCGGCTCGGCTTGGTTTGAGACCGCACTTTTACACGCGCCTTGGCGATGATGATGCGGGTCATTGGCTCCTGCAGTCCCTGACAGAGGCCGGCGTTTGCGCCGACGCGATCAAAATCGCGCCGGGCGAAGTCTCCGGCTCCGCTCTGGTCATGGTCGGTGACGACGGCACTAACATGATTGTCATAGATCCCGGCGCCAACCTAAACGTCACGCCGCAGATGATTGAGAACGCCGCGGAATTCATTCAGCACAATGCGATCGTGGTCGCCGAAATGGGTATGCCGGTCGGAGCGCTCAACAGGCTCTTCGAGCTGAAGCGGGACAAGGGCTTCGAGCTGATCTTCAATCCGGCGCCAGTGAGGTCCGGGCTTCCGTCGACAGCGTGGAGCTGTGTTGATTTCGTCACACCGAACCAGACAGAGGCTTTTGAGCTGACAGGTATCGAGGTCGACGACTTTGAAGGTGCCGCCCACGCTGCGTCCAAGCTTCTTGATCTCGGGCCAGGTGCCGCGCTGATCACCCTCGGGGCACAGGGCGCCTATTATGCTGATAAGACCCGCTCTTTTGCCCTGCGAGCCTTTCCCGTGAGAGCGGTCGATACTACCGCCGCAGGCGATGCCTTCAACGGAGCATTCGCCGCATCACTGGCCGAACGGCTGCCCTTGAGAGAAGCAGTTAGGAAAGCGCTGGCGGTAGCCGCGCTCTGTGTGACTAGACGCGGCGCGCAAAGCTCCATGCCGAGCGCCGAGACCGTTGACGAGTTTCTGAAATCCCAAACGATCCTGGAGTTGGAATGACCGAACAGTTCTCAGTTTCAAACAGAACGGTGCTCGTGACCGGTGCCGGGGGCGGCATCGGGTCTGCCATCGTGAATGCGTTTCGATCTGGTGGAGCGAATGTCCTTGCCACCGATGCCAACCTGGAAACTCTCAGGAGCACTCTGGCAAGCCTGCCCCATGGCAACGGCGTACTACCGATGGCGATGGATGTCGCAAGCGAGGACGATGTTAACAGGGTTCTGGACGCGGTCGCCAAGCACTTTGGCCGGCTCGATGTGCTGGTTAACAATGCGGGCGTCAAATCTGCCCAACCGCTCCTGAATGGCGATGCGGACAAAATCGAGCGGACCATCCAGATCAACTCGGTCGCGGTCCTGCGCTGCTCAAAGCTCGCGATCGAGCGCTTCATGAAGGACAAAGGGGGCCGGATCGTCAATATCGGATCCTCGCTATCGTCCCAAGGTGCAGTCTTTAACTACCAGGCGGGCGGCGCCGACTATTGTTTGTCGAAAGCAATTGTTCACGACCTCACCAAGCTGCTCGCCTATGAATGTGCCCCACACAAGATCAATGTGAATGCCATTGCGCCCGGGATCATCGATACACCGATGCATGGGCGCCCGCGCGAGGAAACCGAGGCACGTCACGGGGGCCGTATCCCGCTCGGACGGGTCGGCGTGCCGGAGGATATCGCAGGTCTTGCTGTTTTTCTTGCAAGTCCTGCAGCTTCCTACATGACCGGGCAGATCGTACACGTGAATGGCGGGATGCTGATGAATGGCTAGTGTCGCTTCTCCCCCCATTTGGCCGCAAGTGGACGGTATCATTTCGGATCTCGACGGCGTCGTCTACCGCGGCAACGCGGCTATCGTCGATTCCGTGGAGGCATTTGGACGGTGGCAGGCAGCCGGATTGCCCATCTGCTTCGTGACGAACAACTCGACGCACACGCCAGCAGATGTCGTCAGCAAACTGGAAGGCCTTGGGCTTGTTATTGCGCCGAAGGACGTGGTCACCAGCGCCATCACCGCCGCCGAGCTCATCCGCGCTACATACCCGAAGTTTGGGCGTATATTCGTCATCGGCGCGCCATCCCTTACGAAAGCCATGACAGACGCGGGGCTCGAGGTGACGGATCGAAAGCCCGACGCCGTGGTCATGGGGCTCGATCGACAAATTACGCATGAGAAGCTGCGGATTGCGGTCGACGCGATCCTAAATGGAGCAGCCTTTATTGGCACCAACCCCGACCTCCTGTTGCCGACGGCAGGTGGATTCGAGCCCGGGGCAGGAGCTACGATCGCGGCCGTGGCTGCTGCCACGAAAGTGCAGCCTTTGATTGTTGGTAAGCCGGAGCCGCATATGATCGAGACTGCACTTTCCCGCCTGGGCACGGTACGCAGCGCCACCTTGATGATCGGAGACCAGATTCAAACTGATATTCAGGCTGGCAAGAGAGCAGGGCTTCCGACCGTGCTGGTCACGACCGGCGTGCCGCCCCGAGATGATCCCTCACTGGTATCGCCCGATTTCATCGTGTCCAGCCTGTCTGAGGTTGGGATAGCCCGAGCCACCATTGGAAGCCAGCGACCGAGGAGAGCGTGATGGCCGACGTTCGCCTGGAAGGTATCAATAAGGCCTATGGGACGATCCAAATCCTGCGGAATGTCGACCTGATCATTGAACATGGCGAATTCGTCGTGTTCGTTGGACCATCGGGTTCAGGCAAGTCGACGCTGCTCCGAATGATCGGAGGGCTCGAGCGTATCAGCGGCGGGCGGCTCTTGATCGACAATGAAGTCGTCAATGACGTTGATGCCGCCGACCGAAACATCGGCATGGTGTTTCAGAGCTACGCACTCTATCCGCACATGACCGTGCGCGAGAACCTTGCCTTCCCCCTGCGTATGGCCAAAGTTCCGAAGGCCGGGATTGAGGCCAGGGTCACCGAGACTGCATCACTCTTGCAGATCGATCATCTGCTGGGACGCAAGCCTCGGCAACTGTCAGGCGGACAAAGGCAACGCGTGGCTATTGGGCGTGCCATTGTACGCGAACCCAAAGTGTTCCTGTTCGACGAGCCGCTGTCGAATCTCGATACTGAGTTGCGGGTGCAGATGCGGGTGCAGATTGCCAAGTTACACAAGCAGCTTGGCAACACCATGATCTACGTGACCCACGATCAGGTCGAGGCAATGACAATGGCCGACAAGATCGTCGTACTCAAGGACGGCAACATCGAGCAAGTGGGCAGTCCGCACGACCTCTATCACAATCCGGCATCTCGCTTTGTCGCCGGGTTCATCGGCTCGCCTAAGATGAACTTTCTCAGCGGCCACATCGAATCAGCGCACGCGACGGGCATGGGCGTCAAGCTCGATGCAGGCGCGACAATCCTCGTCCCCGTCCAGCCGAACCAGTCGCTTGTCGGCAAGCCGATCACGGTCGGAATTCGCCCCGATGATTTCTCTCCATCCGCGGCCGAGAAGACCGATATTGGGATCGAGATCGACGTCGATTTCGTCGAGCATCTTGGCAGCGTCACCTACATCTACGGCAATGCTGGCAGAGAATCGATGGTTGCCAAGGCACCGAACGCGGCGGCGCCCAGTAGGTCGGGCAAGGTTCGTCTTGCGGCTTCGCCGGCGGACTGCCACCTCTTCATGATGAACGGAAATGCGCTGCGACGGTTGCATGCGCCGGCAAATTGGAGCTAGCCTTCCGACCTGCCCTGCAGGAGGCGGGACGGCATGCACACGCGGGTGGACCAGGTCAAGGGCGGCGGGATCAGGCGGTTCTTCCGGAACTCTCGTTCTTTTGTACTCGGGGCGGGGATCGGATCAGGCATGGCCGCCAGAGCTGCCGAGCGGGCGGGCGCGGATTTCGTGCTTGCGCTCAATGCTGGCCGGTTTCGCGCAATGGGTGGCTCTTCACCTGCCTCAATTCTTCCGATCCGCAACAGCAACGAATTCGTGGCTGGCTTCGGTCGGACCGAGATCCTGCCTTCAACGAAATTGCCAGTCTTTTTCGGGGCCTGTACCTTCGATCCAAAGCTCGACATCGACCGCTTTCTCGAGCGCATCATCAGCTGGGGCTTTTCCGGAGTCACCAACTTTCCTTCCGTGATCCACATCGATGACTACAGAAGATCTCTGCTGGAAAAGTCCGGCCTTGGCTACGAGCGGGAAATCGAACTCCTGGTCAAAGCTGCACAACACGGCCTGATGGCAATCGGCTATACGCGCACCCAGCCCGAGGCAAGGCGCATGGTCGAAGCCGGCGTCGAGGCCATCTGCATCAATTTCAATCTCAACCGGCCGATCGAAAGCGGATGCGACCCCACGATCAGCCTGTCCGAGCTCGCCGCGCGCACAAGCGCTGTTGCTCGCGTCGCTCAATCCATCGACAGGAACACGATCTGCCTGATGGGGGGCGGGCCAATTACGAAGCCTGACGAACTCCTCGATATCTGCCGCGAAACAGGTGTTCAGGGCTTCATCGGCGGCTCGTCGCTCGACCGCGTCCCGTTGGAAATGTCGGTCCTTGAGGTGACTTCAGGCTTCAAGACCATTCACTTGTTGCGGGAGAAGGTCGATCTTCTCGAGCGTCAGCTCCAACTGAGCGGATTCAGGCACGGTGTGATCGCGCAATCCTCAATCATGAAGCGCGTGCTCGAGACCGCAAGGCGCTTGGCAGGCCATCCCAGTCCTGTGCTGGTGTGGGGCGAGGCGGGGTCAGGAAAGCGACGAATAGCCAGTCTGGTCCACGCCTTCAGCGACAAGAAACTGACCAAGCCTGCGCTGTTTCAATGTCGGCCCGGCCCAGCCATCGATACGGTCGGCGTCCTGTTCGGCGCCGGGCAGACTGAGACCAGGCGACGCCAAGTGTCGCTCCTGGAAACCGCAACGGATTCTACGATCCTGCTCATGCATGTCGATCAATTGTCGCGGGACGGGCAAGAGCGTCTTGCCGACTATCTGGAAACCGGCAGTTTCACGCCGCTGAATAGCGTAGCACTGGCACGTTCCTCTGCACGGATCATTGCAACTGCAACCGTTGCTCGCGGGGGGGCTCTTAACGCTGTACTATGCCCTCGGCTTGTTGCGCTATTTGCCGGGCTGGATATTGGGTTACCCCCGCTGCCCGATCGTCTCGAGGACCTTCCGCAACTTGTTCAGCATTTCACGGTGGAGGCTAAAGGAGATTCGAATGCCCAGACGCTCGGTATAGAAAATTCTGCGTTCTTGGCGCTCGCAGGCCACAACTGGCCGGGCAATTTGAGAGAATTACGCCAGATCGTGAATCAGCTGGTGACGTTGCAACAAACGCACATTACGGCTGATGTCCTGAGGCCACTCTTGACGGCGTCATCACCTCTGAAGCCGACAAGCGCGTTCTCCGAACGCGAGTGGATCATCGAGGGCTTGAAACGAAACAAGCTGCATCGAGGGAAGACTGCCCGGTATCTGGGGCTCTCAAGAAAAACTCTGTACAACAAGATCAAGGGGCTGAGGATCTTGGAGTAGCAGTTGCCCTCTTGTTTTTGCCCAACGGCCGCCTTGAAGCTGTCACGTCCAAGAGCGCGAACTTTGGGGTCGACGACCCCTGTTGGTCAAGCCTGGCCAATTCCATCTCGTCGCAAATCCTCAGCGCGAGAGCCGTTTCCGGCAAGTAGACAATGCCATGGAGATGCGGACCAAGTCGTCTCTCTGCCGATATCATTGCAGCATCATCGGCAGCGGCGAACAAGATCTTAAACCCCAGGCTAGCAAACCATTCCATGCGCCGAAGTTCGAGCTCCTGGCCGGAATCGACCGGTTCGCCAGCCGCAGATCGCTCAATCATGGACGCTGGTGGGAAATTTACTACTCCGCTGACCCCAGCTTTTTTCAACGCTTCGGCAACGTCCTCCCAACACGCGAACGGATCGATCATCATGATGGCCGCGTACGTGTGGGCGCGCGTTATCTCGGAAACGTTTTGCAAGCCGCGCAGCAGACAGTCATTCCAATCGATAATGGGCAAGGTAGCCATCACGAGTATGGAGCCCTTCGGAAGGCTGCGCAAAGATGGTGCGTAGATTTCCAACGACGCCCCTTTACGGCCGACGGGCAGAAGACTGGCAAGTTTCCCGACGCCTGTCACTTTCAACGCATTATACCCGATTTTACTCATCGTATCATTCGCCGATCTTACACGTGATTTGAACCCGGTCTACATGTGAGCGCACGCCGGATCCGCTGGCAGACCGGGCTTGTCTGCTTCCTCCCTCGACTTAAGCCGCTGTTGGAGAAGTCCAGCAGCGGCCTCTTTTTCAGGTTCCGGGCCAGTGAGGGCATGCGATGCCACCCATTCCGTCAGAAGCTTTCCGAGCAGGCGTGCTTTTTTGAACTGCGGGGGACCATCTTCGAAGCACTCGCAGGAGTGTGGCTCCATCCGGTCCTTCCGCGGACATACTAATCAGATTGCAGGTAAAAGCAGGTCGGCATTCTGCGTGCGACACCCGATAAGTCTGTACGGCGCGGCGATCTCCTCCTAGTCGAAGTCCTCGATCCCGGACACAACTAGGACGGCGATGGAGAAGCACGCAGACTTTCTTGGTGCTCAAGATAGAACTTGTTCATCTTGGCTATGACCTGCGGAATGTTCGTCTCGAACGATCTACTGAAGCTGGTCTCTCATGTCGGCCGAGGCGCTCGCAGGCTCGACGCACCTGCAGGTCTTCGTTCCAATGCTCGTTGATATCTGCTCAGCCTCCACGCGCGTCAGTCTCGGAAGGGTGATCTTCGGCATGTCCGGCCTCCTCTTAGGCACGACAGAGGGTTGTACCAATTGTAGAGCTCTTGCCGGGTGGCGCCGCCCGATCTTCGTACATTCCGACCGCGAAGCGTCCGGCCAGATCGTAGCCGAAACTTGTTGGGCGTTGCGTTAGCCTTGTGAGGACGAATTCGCGCGGCTCCTGCAGGGGAACGTTCGCAGTATTCGAGGCCGATGCCCGTTGCGACTCGGACCGATAGCCAGTCGCGAGTGGCCATGTGAGCGCTGTTTAGGACAGCGATCGAGACCGTCGCACCAATCGTGACCCGACGAGCAATTTGGCAAGCCAGTGCGGGCTAGTCGGGCGACGATAAGAGGGCAATGCCCCGATGTCAACCAAGAGAGCTGAACCAATCCGCAATTGATATATCTCAATAATCATGCAAACCTTGCCATGTGTATGGAGTGGCCACAGAGGCGCCCGATAACGGCAACAAGGACGTGAGATGACTAGGAACTGGGATGAAGCGATCGAGCGCATCAAAGATCGCATTCGTTCGACAGCGCAGCAGGTGGGCGATGGTTTCCCGCATTGGGCTGATCCAAATACCGGAATCTGGAGAACGACAGCTCATGGTGATTGGACCGGCGGCTACTGGCTCGGAATGTTGTGGCTTGCGTCGCGAGACGAGGAGGGCGAGCGCTGCAAGCATTTGGCTGACGAAGTCTGTAAGCGTCTCGTATCCCGCGTAAATGCCGACACAGCCTTCAAGGCTGCGACGTTCTACTACGGTGCGGGCCTGGGGGCGCTGCTCGGAGGAAGCAAGTCAGCGCGAGAGTTGGGTCTCGCGGCGGCAAGAGACATCAAACATCGATTCGACCCCAAGCTGGGTTTGGTGCCGCTCGGAGCGAATGCCGAAGAAGGATCACATGTTGGAGCGACCGCAAGCAGCATCGATAGCCTGGTCGTATCTCTGCTGCTCTTTTGGGCTGCAAGGGAGTCGAACGACAGCCAAATGCTGGACGTCGCCGCCAAACATACAGCCCGGGTTCTCTCAATCCATCAACGAGAAGATGGTGCCTTCGTTCAATCCTCTTCCCTAGACGTGCAGAGTGGCGAAGTGCTTCAACGCTATACGCACAAGGGATACAGCGAAAGCAGCGTTTGGGCGAGGGCGCAGGCATGGGGCGTGCTGGGTGCGACCATCAGTTGCCTCTCGGGAGGCATCGACGAGCGCTTCCTTGCTGCCGCAGTCAAGGGTGCGGATTGGTGGATTGATCACGTGCCAGCCGATGGCATTTCTTACTGGGACTTCAACGATCCTGCGGCCCCGAATACTGAACGAGACACAGCCGCGAGCGCCTTCATGGCGTCTACTCTGTTCAAGCTGAGTTCGGTCGCGCCCTGTGAAGGCAAGCGTCAAAAATACAAAGATGCTGCGGAAAAGACGGCCGCCGCTCTCGTCGATGGCTATCTCACCCCGTTGGGAGACGATGACAACAGACCCGTCGGCATGTTGGTCGAGGGCTGCTTCAACAAACGGGAAGATTCTCGGCCCGAGGACTACGTCAAAAATGCCGAGCTTATCTTCGGTAGCTATTATTTGTTTGAGGCGCTGCTGATGCTCAGCGGTCGCCTGCAGCCCTCTGAGGTGTAAGGAACGCGAGATGCGACTAGTTCAATTTGTGACGCCGGAAGGCCGTCGGCAGGTGGGCGCCATTCTCAATGATGGTGCCCAGCCGGTGGTCGTAAAAGATGCGACGAGCGTCCGCGAGCTTGCGCTGGAAGCCGCGCGCTCGGATGCGTCCTTGGAACAACTTATTTCGGCACGGGGGGGTGAGGGAGAAGTCGATTATGACGAAATTGTTGCCGAGAAGAGGTTGCTTCTGCCGCTCGATCATGCGGAGCCGTCCCGCTGCACCATTTCCGTGACGGGCCTAACGCATCTCGGAAGCGCCGAATCTCGAGATGCCATGCACGCAAAATTAGCAGCAGATGATCTCTCCGACTCGATGCGCATGTTCAAACTCGGTCTTGAAGGTGGCAAGCCGGATCATGGAAGCATCGGGGTGCAGCCCGAGTGGGCATACAAGGGGGATGGTTCGTGGGCGGTGCCTCCCGAGCATCCGCTTAGTTTGCCGGCGTGGGCCGAAGATGGCGGCGATGAAGCAGAGGTCGTGGGCCTCTACGTCATCGGCGACCAAGGGGAGGTCCTGCGTGTGGGCTTCAGCCTCGGCAACGAGTACTCGGATCACGTGATGGAGCAGCAGAACTATCTCTATCTCGCCCATTCAAAATTGCGCGAGTGCTCTTACGGTCCCGAAGCCTTGCTCGGCGAGCTCCCGAGTGACGTAACGGGTACCGTGCGCGTATCGCGGGCCGGTTCAACGATCTGGTCTGACAAATTCATTTCCGGCGAAGACAACATGTCACATACCATCCGCAACCTTGAACATCACCACTTCAAGTATCGCGGTTTCCGTCGGCCGGGTGATGTTCACGTGCATTTCTTCGGCGCGAGCGTTTTGAGCTTCGCCGCCGGGGTCAGGCCGCGCAGCGGTGACGTTTTCGAGGTGGAATCGAAAGCGTTTGGCCGACCATTGCGCAACCCACTTATCGCGGACGAAAAGACGGAGCTCCTTTCGGTCAAGGTACTTTAGGTTTCAAAATCGAGGCAGGTCTACCTAAGTGACGCTTGGGTCCTTCATGGAGCAAGTGACCGGGCGGCGAGGCGGCGGTCACTGACCTCTCCTGTATCCGGAGCGCTCCGCCGTCTTTCGACACGCCGGAAATCCGTTGAAAATCAGCGGCTTCTCGCCCAAATTCATGATTGCGAGCTCGGCCTCGGGAGTTGAAGGTCAAGGTCCTCTAAGATAAGCGGTTGAAATGCAAAAATGGTATCCCGAACTGCGCCCCGGCAAGGCACCCGCTTTTCTCCGTTTACTCGAGGCTATTGAGAAGGACGTTTCGTCCGGGTCGCTTGCTGTCGGGGCGAAACTCCCGACTCAGCGTGACTTGGCGGAGCGCCTCGGTCTCAGCGTCGGCACGGTGATCAAGGCCTACGCAGAGGGGCAACGCAGAAGCCTGCTCGTTGGCCACGTTGGCCGAGGGACGTTTGTTGCAGAACAGCGCCAGAGCGTCCAGTCTCGCGGGCGGGTGATCGACCTGAGCTTGAACATACCAGGCCCCTCGCGGTTGCCGAAAGTGCTCGCAGATAGCAGGTGGACGTTCCCCAGTGACATCTCCGATTATGTCGGCTACCTCTCTCAGTCCGGGGTGATGGATCATCGTAGCCAGTTCGCCAGGCTGTTGCGCGATACCGGCTTCGATACCGGACCTGACAATCTCGTCGTCACGAATGGGGCGCAACACGGGTTCTCGTTGACACTGAGCGCCATTTGTCAGCCGGGTGACAAGGTATTCGTCGAGGCCGCCACTTACCACGGCATGAAATCGTACGCTCATTTCGCCAAGCTTGAGCTGGTCGGGCTTCCAATGGATAGCGAAGGCCTCGTTCCGGAAGCGTTCGACAGAGCGGCGGCTTCGGGCAATGCGCGAGTGCTGTTCACGATGCCCACGGTCCAGAGTTCCACGGCCACAATCATGGGAGCCGCTCGCCGCCAGGAGATTGTGCGAATTGCACGCAAGCACGACATCCTAATCATCGAGGACGATGCCTACGGCTTCTTGGACCAGGCCAGCATTCCTCTCGCCTCGCTGGCTCCGGAGCGGACGTTCTACGTCAATACGCTGTCGAAATGTCTGGCGCCCGGCCTACGCCTGGGCATGCTCGTCGTGCCCGAACAGTATATACCCCGTATCCATCAGGCCATGCGGGCGACCGTTTGGATGGCGTCTCCCATCTCCTCCATGATCGCCTCCGAGTGGATCGAGAACGGCCTTGCCGCCAAGGTGCGTCAGTCGTTGGCACAAGAAGCAAAGAACCGCGTCAAACTCGCTTCACAGATCCTACGGCCGCATGTTAGGCCCAACCATCCACCGAGCTTTCACGTCTGGCTGGATTTGCCGAGTGGCGCCGTCGAGCATGTTGCCGCCCGAGCATTGCAACGCGGAGTGATCACCACGCCGTCTTCCGCTCTGCTTGTCGATCCGTCGCTGATCTCGGGATTGCGAATCTCGATCGGCGTGCCAGATCGTATCGAGGATCTCGAGTGGGCCTTGCGGCAATTGGCCGGATCGTTAGAGCCCACCAACGAAGCTGACATGTCCATCATCTGAAACCAGAATGCGCCAAGCGCATTCTGGTTGTGCTGTGTCTTCCGGGAGTGGCACCTGGTCAGATGTTGCCGCCGAAGGAATAGGACGTCTTGACTGTCGTGTAGAACTCGGCGGCATATCTGCCCTGTTCGCGCGGTCCGTAGGACGAGCCCTTACGGCCGCCGAACGGAACGTGGTAGTCCACCCCCGCGGTTGGCAGGTTGACCATGATCATCCCCGCTTGAGCATTGCGTTTGAAGTGACTCGCGTACTTCAGACTCGAAGTGCAGATCCCAGCCGACAGTCCGAACGAGGTATCGTTTGCGATCTCCAGGGCATTCTCATAGTTACGAGCACGGATCACCGTTGCAACGGGTCCGAATATTTCCTCTCGTGCGATCCGCATTCGATTGTCGACTTCCGCGAAGAGGGCAGGAAATAAATAGAAGCCCGGCATATCTCGACTAAGCAGTTCGCCGCCAGCCACGAGCTTGGCGCCTTCATCCTGGCCTAGACGAATATAGCTGAGATCTTGATCGAGCTGACGCTGATCGACCACCGGGCCAATGTGGGTTCCGGCTCTGCAGGCGTCGTCCACTACGAGGGATTTCATACGTTCTGCCATTGCCGCAACGAAATCGTCGTGGACGCCATCTGTCACGATAAAGCGGGAGGAGGCAGTGCAACGCTGGCCCGTCGAGAAGAAGGCGCTGTTCACTGCACATTCGATGGCGACGTTGAGGTCGGCGTCGTCCAGAACGACCATCGGATTTTTCCCGCCCATCTCAAGCTGAACCTTTTTCATCGGATGAGCCGTCGTACAACTCTGCGCGATGTGTTCCCCCGTGGAGGTCGAGCCGGTGAATGAAATCGCGGCAATTTTGATATTCTTCAGCATGGCCTCACCAACGACGGAGCCGCGGCCCATGACGAGGTTGAACACACCTGGCGGAATACCTGCGCGCGAGATGATCTCCGTTAACGCGTGCGCCGATCCTGGCACCAGCTCTGCTGGCTTGAATACGACCGTGTTCCCGCACGCGAGAGCAGGAGCAATCTTCCAGGCAGGGATCGCGACGGGAAAATTCCAGGGCGTGATGAGCCCCACAACGCCCACGGGTTCTCGCGTAATCTCGACGTCCACCCCAGCGCGAACGGACGGCAGCTTCTCGCCTGGGAGACGCAGACATTCACCCGCGAAGAAGTGGAAGATCTGTCCTGCACGCGTGACCTCGCCAATCCCCTCTGGAAGGGTCTTACCCTCTTCGCGGGAGAGAAGCCGCCCAAGTTCCTCCTTCCGTGAAAGGATCTCGGCGGCGATCGCATTGAGGCAATCGTGCCGGGTCTGGATGGTTGAATGGGACCAGGCTCGCAAAGCGTCGAATGCCGCGTCAATCGCTCGCTCCACATCGGCTGCCGAAGCTTGCGCAAATTCCCCGACCACGTCGGACGTGTTCGAAGGGTTCACGTTCGGCACTGCGTTTGACGCAGCAAGCCATTCCCCGGCGATGTAATTCAAAGTCATCGATGTCCATCCAAATTAGGTTTGTCGAAAAATGCCATGCGGGCGCGATGGCGAATTCATCATCGCTCTACGCGTCAGCGGCGTTGGTACCGGAATTCCCGGGGGACAGTGCTCGACCGCGCCGCAATCCAATTCCACATATATTGGGGTATATCAATGAAACATTGGGCTAGCATATGATTTGACCTGTTTAGGGTTGTGCTGTAGCTTTCGTGTGTCGGCTCGTGGCCAACCAAAATCAGATCCATTAGAGAGGTCGCCAAGTGATCGCTGAACCCGCAGACAACACGCTCGCCCCCAAAGCCGGCGCCCTCAACGGAATTGTCGTGCTGGAAGTGGGAATGGTGATGCAGGTCCCTCTTGCCGGCCAAGTCTTGGGCGATCTCGGCGCGGACGTCATCAAGGTCGAAAGACCCCAGGGCGACATCACCCGTGGGCTCGATTTCGAGGCGACTCGGGTTGGGGGAATGAGCTCCTACTATGCAGCCATGGGACGCAATAAGCGTACACTCGCCTTGGATCTCAAGAATCCAGTCGCCAAGGAAATCCTGCTTCAGCTGGTCGATAAGGCCGACGTGCTCATGCATAACTTCCGACCGGGCGTGATGGAGCGACTAGGCCTCGGATTCCCCGAACTGAGCGCGCGCAATCCTCGGTTGGTCTATGCCGCTGGGTTCGGCTTCGGTGAAAGCGGGCCTCTGGCGAGCCGGCCCGGCCAGGATATGTTGGCGCAGGCTTTCAGCGGGCTTGCTCGCGGCGGGCTTGAAGAGCATCAACCGCCTCACTTGACCAATTCGCCTATCGTTGACTACGGCGCTGCAATGTCGCTTGTACAAGGTGTTCTCGCCGCCCTTATTGAACGTCAAACCTCTGGGCTCGGCCAAGTCGTCTCGACCTGTCTGTACGATGTTGCACTCGCCATGCAACTCTGTGAAATTGCGAGCGAGAGCATTTACGGAACGAAGACGAACTGGATCAGTCAGTCGATCTTCTTCAAAACTAAAGACGGCTGGGTCTCGGTGGTTATGCTGTTCCGTGACAATCCGCTTGGGCTGATGTGCCAAGCGCTCGGTCTGCCCGACATCAGCACGCGACCTGAGCTGTCAACCCGCGAAGGTCAGGTTGCGAACCTTTCGACCGTTCAGGAATATTGCGCGGAGGCGATAGCCTCACTCACGACCGAGGCGGTCGTGCAGCGACTGTCTGAGGTGGATCTCCTTTGCACGGCCGTCAATGAGATCGCGGACGCCGTCAGTCAGGCCCAAACTGCGCACAATGGCATCATGTGGCAAGTAGATGTACCCGGGCGCGGAACCGTTCCGTTGGCCGGTCTTCCGATTAGCCTGTCGCGTACCCCGCCAGGCATCCGGATCCACCCAGCACCGATCGGTGCTGCCACCGACGAGGTGTTGTCCTCATTCGGATTCTCAGTCGAGGCCATTGCCGAGGCCCGCAATAGAAGGGCGTTCGGCTAGCCGCCGTGACCTTCGTTCGCGGCTAGCGCGAAGAAGCGCCATAAATTCCAAGCCAAACCTTCACGGATCATCCTTTGACCACATCAGACCTCGTCATCGCGTCCACGCCGTCCCCACATGTTCGGCTGTTGAGCATGAATAGACATGCGAAACGAAACGCTCTGAGCAATGAACTCATCGCACATATTGCCCAAGCCTGCCGCACTGCCGTTTCCGACGAGGATGTACGTTGCATCGTGCTCACAGGAGGTGACGCCTTCTTTTGTGCGGGCGCGGACATCAAGGAAATGCAGCAGCGCGGGTTCGAAGCCATCAACAACCCTATCAGGCGGAATAATTGGAGAGATATTACGACCTGCGTGAAGCCCATCATTGCAGCCGTTGAAGGTGTATGTTTCGGCGGCGGGAACGAACTGGCCATGCTCGCCGACATCGTGGTGGCGGGCGAGAATGCACAGTTTGGGCAGCCAGAAATCAATATAGGCGTGATCCCTGGCGACGGCGGCACTCAACGATTGACCCGCGTAGCAGGAAAATCATTGGCAATGTTGATGGTTCTGGGCGGTCAGCCAATTTCTGCTCAGGCCGCGCTGCGTGCCGGGCTCATCGCGGACATCGTCCCCACCGGCACGGCGAGCGCGCGAGCGCTCGAGATCGCAGGCCTCATTGCGCAGAAGCCGCCGCGCTCCGTAGAACTCGCCAAATCAGCCGTGCTCGCCGCATATCAGACGCCTCTGGATGCCGGTGTGGAATTCGAACGACAGGCAATTCGGGTGGCCTTCGCGACTTCGGACCAGCAAGAGGGGATGGATGCCTTCTTTGAAAAGCGCCCGCCCAGATATCGGGGAGAATGAGATATTCGACGCAAGGGCCTTTGCCTTCCGTCGTTGGTGCGGAACGGCTCCGCCAGAACGAGGCATAAGGCGGCGGTCTTCACCAATCGAAATGCCAATACCTGGCCACGCTCCCCTCTCGGCTTGGGAGTAAGGGAGCCGTTCGCAGTATCAGGGTCGCGATGTAACCGTGCCCAGTGGCTGGGTTCCTAAAATGGGCGATGTGCGGCGCCACGGCGACTGACTCGTGCGCACTGTTAGTGATGCGCACCTTCGTCGCACCTCGCAAAAACGCGCAAAGCGCAAACCTCCTTCGCCGTATGACAAGGCCGCGCGGCAATCTACTGCAGCATTACCGACACCTTGGATGACGGCGGCCCAGCCGTTTGCCTTCCAGTATGCTCCGTCAAGGTGGTTAGGATGGGAGTACAGCGACATGTCCGCGAACGCGATCACCTCCTCGTACGCGAGAGACCCATGGACGGGGACCGGGTGTTCCGACTCAGCCCATCGTAGCGCCGCTGTTCGTTGCCTTTCCTTTTCGAGCACTTGAATTCTTGGTGTTGTCAGTTGCGCCGGATGTTGAGAGAGGCGGGCGCTGATCGCTCCTGCAGATCCGGAGTTCAGGGCCATTTTTCGTCGAGGCGGTCGGCATTTCCGGCCCGCAATGTAACCAGCCGCGCATTGAGCTAGTGCACTCTGGCTCGGAAAATAGAGCATCTTGCGCGCGATTATGCAGCGTTTACCGCGACTTTGCCGACGCTCCTTATCTTCACCACGAATTCTCGCGATCTCGACGCGCCATTAACTAGCCCAATTCGGTATTGCTGTGCTGCAAGATTGACATTGGGCTATCTGCGTGTTGTGCTGCTCGCGTGAGAACTAGGGCAAGAGAGCCGGCTTCGCAAATTTGAACAGGTCGCTAAGTGGAGTTTCTGCCTGAAGGCGGCGATAATCGCCGTGAACAGGAGAGACGATGAGCAGACGACCA
>NZ_JADPIS010000134.1:0-1278 GCF_023073025.1 Bradyrhizobium sp. 76 | reverse complement strand
AGAGCTGGTCCCGGTTGTCTGAACAGAATCTCCGCCTCGATAAGTGGAGCGTCTGCCGGGGTTAGGCCGCCAAGCGGAATGGCGGCTGGTTGAAGTAGGCTTGATCCGGTGTGGCGTCGTCAAGGCTTTGGTGCGGTCGGCGGCCATTGTAGAAATCGAGGTATCGGCCGATCGAGGCGCGGGCCTCGCTGACAGTTTCGTAAGCTCGCAGGTAGACCTCCTCGTATTTTACGCTGCGCCATAACCGCTCGATGAAGACGTTGTCCCGCCAGGCGCCCTTGCCGTCCATGCTGATGGCGATGCCATTGTCGGCGAGAACGCCGGTGAAGGCCGCCCCGGTGAACTGCGAGCCTTGATCGGTATTGAAGATTTCCGGCTTGCCGTGACGGGCCATGGCATCCTCCAGCGTCTCGACGCAGAAGGCTGCTTCCATCGTGATCGACAACCGCCAGGACAAGACCCGACGGGTCGCCCAATCCAGCACCACAGCGAGGTAAACGAACCCGCGCTCCATGGGGATATAGGTGATGTCCATGGCCCAGACCTGGTTAGGCCTCGTGATCTCCATGCCACGCAGCAGGTATGGATAGATCTTGTGGCCGGTCTCCGGCTTGGTGGTGCGCGGACGGCGATAGAGCGCCTCTATCCTCATCCGCTTCATCAGCGTCTTGACATGCCGGCGGCCGATCTTGCACCCCTCGGCAGCCAGCAGGCCGCGCAACATACGCGAACCGGCGAAGGGATACTCCAGATGCAGCCGGTCGAGACGCCGCATGATCGCGAGATCGGTGTCCGGCACCGGCCGCGGCAGGTAATAAATGCTGCCGCGGCTGATCTGCAAAACTTCCGCTTGCCTGGTGATCGACAGATCGTGCTCGCGGTCGATCATCGCTTTGCGCTCAGCAATCCCGCCTTGGTGAGCGCTCCTTCTAAAAAATCGTTCTCCAGCGTCAGCTCTCCGATTTTGGCGTGCAGCGACTTCACATCGATCGCCGGGATATCCGGCGCTCCGCCTCCCGGTCCGAAAACCTCCGAAGCGCTGCCCTCAAGCTGTGACTTCCAGGCCGTGATCTGATTGGGGTGGACGTCGAAATGCTCGGCCAACTGGGCGATCGTCCGATCACCCTTGAGGGCTGCCAGTGCCACCTTCGCCTTGAAGCCCGGTGTGTGGTTCCGGCGTGGTCGTCTGCTCATCGTCTCTCCTGTTCACGGCGATTATCGCCGCCTTCAGGCAGAAACTCCACTTAGCGACCTGTTCAAATTTGCGAAGCCGGCTCT
>NZ_JADPIS010000029.1:0-1279 GCF_023073025.1 Bradyrhizobium sp. 76 | reverse complement strand
GTAACTCCGGTCGGGCTACGCCCTCCCTGCGTCACGAGCCCGGCGAAGCTCTCTCATCCTGATTGACGCTGCACTTCCATCCTGATTGCCGCGCCGCAGGGAGGGCATGATCATCCACACGCATTTCGATCTTGCGGGCGTTCCTTGCGCCAATATTGAGCTGGTGCGGTGGCTCCAGAACGGAGCCTACAACAATCGGATCGCGGCGTGCATGATGATGTACTCGTCGCAAGGTTGCCTGACGGGAAACCTGCTTATGTTGCTTAATGGCCGGCGTTTCTCCTACCCGGCAGCACCAGATTGGTAAAGTTGAGCTTTTGGATGGAATGCATTCACATCCTGGATAGTGACGACGCGCTTCTGAAGCCCTGGTCGCAGCTGACGCTCTGATGACCGAACGCAGTCTCAGGGCGGCCGCTCTGGCGGCTGGCGGGATGATTCCTGGGTAACTGGCTTCGCGGCTTCTTCCTATAACGCTCACGTGGGCAGCAGGCGTCTGGTGCTGGACCAGCAAAGACACGCCACCTTCCTGGGAGCGGTTGGCTCCTAGAATCAAAATCATCCGAGTGAACGAACTGTTCTTAGCTCTGCAGACCGCTAAGTTAATCGATCGCTGTCGTGCTGGTGTTCGACGTCTCAGAGGGAAGTTCACGCAGCCTTTGCTCAAGCGGCGTCGGCACGGACATACCTTGCCCGGTGTCAACTACTAGCATTACAGTTATCTTTTTGATTTGACATGAGCGCGTTGAGCGGCAGCCTGATGAGCTCTGCGCCAGAAAGACCATGCGATGATGCGTGCGGGTTGAATACGCTTTCGAGCAAGTCTGATGGCAACGCGGCGGATTTCCTGGATTGACCAACGGATCAGTGGCGGTGTGGTTATGCTTTGGCTTTTGCCGGGGGGCGAGGTTTCGTTTTTTTGGGCGGTGGCGGATTAGCGCGATGTCGGATCGCGGCCATCATGGCGAAGGCGAGCATCACCAAGGACACATGACGGTGCCAGCCATGCCAGGATCTGCTCTCGTTGTGATCCAGCCCGAACTCGTTTTTCGCGGTTTCAAAGCTGTCCTCGATCGCCCATCGATGGCCTTCGACCGCGACCAACGTTTCAATTGATGTTCCCGCTGGGCACCAGGTGGTGAAGAAAGGCGAGGTCATCATCGGCGATGCGACGACGGATCAGTAGACCGCGCGTCCATAAACCATCATTTGCGCTGTTGAACTGCTCGGCCTCGAGGTCGGCCAATTCGAGATAACACCAGTCATGCAGCCGCGGTCC
>NZ_JADPIS010000143.1:0-1313 GCF_023073025.1 Bradyrhizobium sp. 76 | reverse complement strand
ATGAGGACGATGCAGTCTGCACAAATGTATCCGGCCTCTTGCAAGTGGGCCGCTGTTGCGGCCAGGCCATGATGAGATCCGCGCGTGCCGTTCCCAGATAAATGGTTCGGGCTCGAAGCCCGCTTTTTTGCACAGGGTTTACGGCGCGCCGATCGACTGTTTCGTCATCACCTTCACGAACCTCGCAGTCTGGAACAAACGGGATCAGCTAAAGGCCGGATCCCGCCGTTCGTAGCTTGCGCCGGGCTTGGTCATCACCACCCATGCGATCCGCGCAATCTTGGCCGCCAAGGCGACGGTGACCTTGTTAGTGTGCATGCGTGCCTGAAGTCCATCAAGCCACGCGCCAAGGCGGTATCGCGAGCGATCAAGATGAGTCACGCAGGAACGGGCGCCATGGATGATCATCCGGCGCAGATATCGATTGCCGCGCTTGCTTATCCCCAGCAGCTTCGTTCTGCCTCCCGTAGAATATTCTCTCGGGACAAGACCTAGCCAAGCTGCCATATCGCGGGCCTTTTTGAACTGGCGGGCAGATCCAGCTGCTGCCAAAAGCGCCGTCGCGGCCAGCGGACCAATGCCCGGGATGGTCATCAATCGACGTGCGGTATCGCTTTGAGAGGCAATTGCCTCAATCTCGCGGTTGACCTCGGCAATCCGCAGCTCCAGCTGCCGCAGCTCGTCAAATGTAGATGCAAGAATGCGACGCATCGCCGAGGTTAGATCATTCGACTGATCGGCCAAAACCCTCGGCAGATCAGCCTTGAACTTGCCGGCGCCCTGGTGAATAGCGATCCCATATTCCAGGCAAAAAGCGCGCATCTGATTGATGAGGCACGTCCGTTGCGACATCATCCGATCGCGAACACGATGCAGCGCTTGCAGGTCAATGTGCTCAGGCGACCTTAGCTCGACGAAGCGCATCGTTGGTCACGGCTTCGGCGATCGCCGCGGCATCGATGATGTCATTTTTGTTGGACTTCACATATGGCTTCACGAATTGAGCTGGGATAATGCGAACGGTGTGCCCCATGGCGGCGATCTTGCGGGCCAACCATTGCGAGCCGGAGCAGGCCTCCATCCCCACCAAAGCCGGTCCTGCACGTTCGAAGAACTGCAAGAGCGTATCGCGCCGAAAGGTCGCCTTCTGGATCGGCATTCCGGCGGCGTCGAGCCCAACGACGTGGAAAAGGTTCTTGCCAATGTCGATCCCAAACACCGTTGCCGGCCTGGGCTTGTTCCGTGTCCTCATTGCTTCCTCCTTTCAAAAGCCAACTCAGTCTGACTGAGAGGACGGGGCGGGTCATCCCATT
>NZ_JADPIS010000043.1:0-1367 GCF_023073025.1 Bradyrhizobium sp. 76 | reverse complement strand
AGTGGCGCTTCAGCACCAGCACGCCGCAGCCCTCGCTCCAGCCAGCACCGTCCGCGCCGTCCGAAAAGCTCTTGCTGCGGCCGTCGGGGGCGACAGCGCCCGCGCCCATGCTCACCAAAGCTATTGGGGTACACATCACGTGCACACCGCCCGCCAGCGCCAGATCGCACTCGTCCTGCCGCAGCGCCGTGCACGCCAGATGCATGGCGGACAGCGACGACGAGCAAGCCGTATCGATCGTCATCGCCGGGCCCTCGAGGCCCAGCACGTAGGAGATACGGCCCGCCAGCACGCTCGACAGCTTGCCTGTCGTCGTCCACATCGTCGTCTCCTCGAGCGAGCGGTGCATGCCGTAGTCGCTACCCATCGAGCCGAGATAGACGCCGGTCCGGCTCTCTCGCAGCCCCTCCGGTCGCAGGCCCGCACGCTCCAGCGCCTCCCACGCCGCTTCCAGGACCAGACGCTGCTGCGGATCCATCTCCACCGCCTCACGCGGCGAGATGCCGAAGAAGCCCGCGTCGAAATCCTCGACGGCGTCGACAAAGCCGCCTTCCTGCGTCAGCCATCCCGTCACCCCTTCCAATCGCCGCAACAGATCCCGGCTCCAACGACCCGGCAGCGGGCCAATGCCGTCACCACCGCGCTCCAGCAGCGACCAGTAGCTCTCGGGACTCGCCGGACCTCCAGGTGTGCGGCAACTCATCCCCACAATCGCGATGGCTTCCGATGTGGCCGTGGATGCGGTGATCGCTAGCCGCTGCTCCAGACGGACAGAAGCTCGACCGAGCTCGAGCTTCTCGAGCAGGAGCCGCGCCATCGCCCGCACGGTTGGATAATCGAACGCCAGCGTCGTCGGCAGCTTGGTCCCGACCCGCTTCGACAGGCGGGTGCGAATCTCGGCCGCCATCAGCGAGTCCAGCCCGAGATCCTTGAGCGGTTGATCCGCAGGCACGGACGCGGCCCCGGGCAGCGCCAGCACCGCCGCGATCTCCTCCTGCGCCAGTTCCACCAGCGCCTGTAACCGCTCCGCATCGCTGCCAAGCCCGGACAGCCGAACCCGCAGTGCGTTCGTATCGCCGCTCGACGTCGAGGCCCGCCGCAAGCCGCTGCGCATAAGCCCACGGTAGAGCGCCGGCACATCCTCACCGAACTGGCGCTGTACCACGCCAAGATCCAGATGGATCGGGATCAGCATCGCCTCGGGCAGTGCCTGCGCTGCATCCAGCAGTTTGAGTCCAAGCTCCAGCGATAGCGCTTGCACGCCTTGACGCCGCATCCGCATTAGTTCGGCACGGCCCAGATGCGCCGTCATGCCGACGCCGCGCTGTTCCCACAGGCCCCACAGCAGGCTCTGCCCGGCCAATCCG
>NZ_JADPIS010000132.1:0-1425 GCF_023073025.1 Bradyrhizobium sp. 76 | reverse complement strand
CAACATGGACATCGCGACAGACTTCTGACGAGGGCGAGAACGAGCCGTCGACGCATCGTCGCAATCGAGTTTGGAATGTGCCGTTCGGTGCGCAGCGGCGGAGCCTCTGGGTTTATAACGTTCGGGAAGGGCAGGCGTTTGGAACAGCCCGGCTGAACGAGGCGCTGAGGGGGGAATCGTCTCCCTTTCGGAGATGAGGAATCCGTAAGCCGCTATGCATAGTGTGGCATGGTGGTGGAAGCCGCGCCAACCGCGCCCTTCGAAGTGGCCGAGCCCGACCTCCTGCTTGAGTTCCTGATAGTCGCGCTCAATGCGCCAGCGCAGTTTTGTCAGGTCGACCAACCGATGGAAGGCGATCTTTTCGGGAACGCTCGAGAGCCAATATTTTGTCGGCTCGGCCTCGTTCTTCGGCCACTCGATCAACAGCCATTCTTCCGGGCGGCTCTTGGTGAGGTTGTAATCGCGATGGGCAACCCGCACGCGCACCCGAGCAAAGCGCGAGGTGAGCTGCTCGGCCGAACCTTCGCGCCACGCGATCGTGCGCCATGCCTTTGCCGGCAAGCCGAGCGCGAGTTTCTTGACCGAGATTGGCTGATGATGGCGATCACGCCGTATCAACTTCGGCGGCCTTCCCTGGCCCGACCATCTTTTGGCGCGCAGCGGCACCATGCCCGGCGCCCACACCGTGGTGTTCGGTAGAATGCCAGCGACATAGCTCAACCCCAGCGTTGCGATATCCGTGCGCAGTTCGGTGTTGGCACCGTAACCGGCATCCATCAGCACGACGCCGCGCGGCAGGCCGGCCTCGCAGGCCTTACGAATCTGATCGAACGCGATCTGCGGCTTGGTCTTGAAGACAAATGTCCTCAGGAATGCCGGCCTTTCGCCGGCGTGCGCGATCTTGCCATTCCTGCGGTAGGTACAGGCGATAAGCGACCGGCAGGCTGGCGTGGTGATTGGCAATCGACAGCGACACCGCGACCTGACAATTGTCCTGCTTGCCAAGTTGGCCGCAATACTGTCGTGCCACTCCTACTGAATGCCGGCCCTGCTTGGGAAAACCTGTGTCGTCGATAATCCAGGCCTCGATCGGTCCATGACGCTCGATCCGCGGCAGCACCATCTCGCGCACCTTGGTCAAGACCTTCTCGTCCGACCAGCGCCCTTCACCGACAAAATGCAGCAGCGATTGATGCTGCGCCGCTGTCCGTTCAGGCGCGGTGATTGCCGCCATCGGTTCCACGCTCTTGCGTTCGCATGGCATCATCAGACCAACGCAGTAATCCCGTAACGGCTTCGCCCGGTCTGCATGGCCGATCACGTTCACAAGCCCCTCGACATAGGCCGCAAACCGCGATTCACTCCCGTCCGATCTTGGGTGACCCATCCCAGCTCTCCATGCCGAAAAACGAATCTCCCGAAAAT
>NZ_JADPIS010000026.1:0-1471 GCF_023073025.1 Bradyrhizobium sp. 76 | reverse complement strand
AGCTAGGAGCCTGTCTGTTTAGTCGCGGTGTGGCCGCGACGATAAGACGATAACATGACGGCGCTCATCCGGCAGCCAGCGCGAGCTTTCGGAGGTTGTGGACGGTGCAGATCATCGCCCATTCGGCCTTCACTTTCTCGATTCCCCGCAGCAGGAACTGGCGGAAGCCCCTCGCCTCCTTGATCTGCCCGAACACCGGCTCGACCACCTGCTTGCGCAACCGGTAACGGCTGCGATGGCCGGCGCGCCTGAGCTTGGCGCTCATCCGGGCGAGCAGCGAGGCGGGCTTGGCCGGCCGCTTGGTGGTGGGGGACGTGGTTCCGTGCTTCTGTCGTCCGGTCGCGATGTAGCCTTTGATCCGCCGCCGGCTCAGCGTGCGAAGATTGGCGGCCGAGCAGTAGCCTGCATCGGCCGAGACTTCGTCCGGATTGCGCTTGAGATTGGCCTTGATGCCGTCGAGCAAGGGAGCGAACTGCGCCTGGTCGCTGCCGTTGTTGTCGAGCGTGTGAGCGACGATGATCTGCGCCGTCGCGTCGACTGCGGCCTGCGCGTTATAGCCCTGGATGTAACCATCCTTGGTCTTCAGGATGCGGCTCTCCGGATCGGTGAAGTTGCGCTGCGCCTTGCCGTCCGGCTCCTGTTTCGGCGGCGCCGGTGGCTTGCCGGTCTTCTTGCGGCCTTCTTTCTTGCGTTGCTCTTCCGCCTCTTCGCGGCGTCGCATCTCTTCTGCGGCGGCGGCTTTGGCTTCCGCCTCCAACTCCGCCTTGGCGGCACGGATCTTCGCAACCCGCTTCTGCTTGTCGGCCACCCAGTCGGGCATCTCGTCGCCACGCTTGTCGCCGTAGAGCTTGTCTTCCTCCGCATCGGCGGCCTCGGCGGCTTTCAGCCAGCGACCACCTCGGCTTGAAGCTCCGCTTCCCGCTTCTTCATGCGCTCGTAGCTCATCGCTTTGTGTTTCGACGCATTCGCCTTGATCTTGGTGCCGTCGAGTGCAACGTGCCCGAGCTTCACCAAACCGGCTTTCTCGGCCAGCTTCAGCACCTGCACGAACAGGCCGGCCAGAGCCTTGAGGTGACGCCTGCGGAACTCCGAGATCGTGCGGAAGTCCGGCGGGTCGCCGGCCACGATCATCATGAAGTCGGCGCGCTCCACCGCCGCCCTGGCGATCCGCCGCGACGAGTAGATGCCGCTCGCATAGCCATGCAGAAGCATCGCCGTCATCAGCCGCGGGTCGAACGGCGGCTGGCCAAGCGCGCTGCGGTAGCTGCCGGAAATCGCCGAAAGATCAAGCTCCTCCCGCACCAGCGCTACCACCAGCCGAGATAGGTGATCCTTGGGCAGGTAGTCCTGCACGCGCGGCGGCAGAAGCTGCGCCTCGTCAATCTTCCAGAGTCGAAAATCCTTGCTCATAGCCCCGCAAAGAATCAGACTCGCCCCAGCTTGACCAGCGACTACTTGGACAGGCTCCTAG
>NZ_JADPIS010000072.1:0-1479 GCF_023073025.1 Bradyrhizobium sp. 76 | reverse complement strand
GGCGGCCTTGTCTTTGGTGATGCCGTTGGCGAAGGATGCGACGAGACTTGCGCATGCTCGTTCCAGCCATGGATCAAGATCCACGTGAGTCTTCTTGCGGATCATGGCGTGGAAAGCGATGATGATTTCGCGAGCTTCCACCAGCAGAGGAACGCCCTTCTCGATCGCCGCGATGGTAACGGTCTCAGACTTTGATAGCGCATCGCGGCCATTGGTCATCAGGCGGGCGATGGTTCTGGCAGACGGCACGCGCTGTATACTTTGAACATCGGGCGTTTCGGCGCGCCGACGGCGTGTCGTCCACTCTCTAACAACTCGCTCAGAGCCCCTAAAGCCTAGCACCTTAAGGCGACGCCACAGGTCGGCTCCGTTATAATGGCCTGAAGCCCACTGGGCGTCGAGCCATGGCAGATGGTGCTCGAGTGAGCTCTCGCGCACCCTGAACACATCCGTTCGCTGACCTCGCAGAACTTTGCGAACGAGGCCCCGGCTATGTCCCGTAAGTCGCACGATCTCCTTTATGGAGACACCCGTCTCAGCCTGTCTGAAGATTGCCGCGTTGGTGTCCTCACGCCGTAGATAGCCTTCGTACTGGATGCGCTCGGCGGAAGTGAGCAAGGCAGGATTAATTGTGGCGGCGCCGACCGCCACACGAACCTGGTGCATGGATTTGCCGACCGCATCGAGGAAGGCGTGGCTGGCGTTCTCCATCAAATGCCAGCGGTCAGCAACCTGGGTGGCCTGCGGGAGCGCCTTGGCTACAGCAAGGGCGTACACCACCGCCGCGATCGCGCGCGACCACAGCAATTTGCGGCTGCCCCGCCAGCCAAGCCTGTGCCGTAGCGGGCTCTCTGTCGGGCAGAGAGTGATTGGTCGTCGCCGCTCGGGGTCGCAGATGATTGTTCCGTACCGCTGATTGCGCCGCCAGGCCCAGTCGTCGATACCGATCACGCTCGGCACAGCAAAGGGCTGGCAACCGCGCCTTCGCACGATCCGAAGTAAATGTATCGTTAAGTCGACGGGCAAAACTTGCAGCCGGGCGGCCACCAACGGCAAGCCCAAGGTGATGGACCAGAAGATCGAGCCGCGCCGTTCGCCGCGCCCACGGCGCCAGAGCCCCGTCATCGAACCGCTCGGTGGAAATACGTCGACTGCACATAACGGTGAAGCAGCGGAAGCGACGCGCCACGACCACCAGGCGAACCGGCCGCCCCGCCAGCGGCAGATCGGTAAGACATCGTTGATATCGGCTATGAATTCGCCCGGAACTGGCTCCGCATCCGGGACACAGACTCTTGTCGCTCCTGGGACGGACGGTGATCACGGTCGTGGCGCCATCACAGACGGCGCTCTCCACGTCAAACCCAGGAGGGATCAGGGCCGACGGTCGCAGGGCTCGCTGCATCATGTTGATTCCCTTGTGAAACCAACGCGAGCCGGCGCCTGAACTTCATCAAAAGTGAGTCAGAGCCAATATTG
>NZ_JADPIS010000064.1:0-119169 GCF_023073025.1 Bradyrhizobium sp. 76 | reverse complement strand
CGTTGTTCGGCTCCTGCTCGAACTTCACCAGCTGATTGTCCACGGTGTCCAGGCTCTCGCTGGTTTCCGTCAAAAACTCCCGCAACAGATCATCCATGAGCTACGCCTTACTGACCTGGATCTGGACTAGACGCCCGAGCCACGCTTGGCATGAACGGAAGTCCCCGCCTTGGATCGTTAGACATCCCCTTTCACGGTCCCGTTAATTTCATCCTCCGTGCTAATACGGATATTGAAGACAAGTTTGCCGTTCGACCGCATACGACAGCGTTTTTCGGCAAACCGTCACCACGCCGCAACGGCGAGACGCGTGAGGTGAACGTGCCGATAACAGCGGGACCAGGCGCGCGGGAAAGCCCAGCTCGTGAAGGACGATATGCGCGGTCTTCGCGGAATTGTATCGAGCCGCCTGCAATCCGGAGCGGTCCCGCCACGTTCGCTTGGTGCTTTGCCGGGATACGCAAGACTCGCATTTGCGGTAAACGAACCGTTACCCGCGTCCACTGCGGCCGGTGTTGGCGCTAACCCAGGCGCGCGGCCGAGGCGAGGTCGCCATGAGGACGGTGCTCCGCCAGGCAATCGGTGATGGCGGCGAGCAGCGCGTGCGGCGTGAACGGCTTGCGCAGACACCGCGCCGCACCGAGCTCCAGCGCCATCCGGAGGAAATCGGGAGCTGGCGAATTCAGATTTGCGAACGCGTAGCCGGACATCGCAATCAGCGGAACGGCCGGCGCCCGCTCGTGAAAGATCCTGACCGATTCGAACCCGCGCATGTGCGGCATGAAGATATCGATGATCATCAGATCGAACTGCTCGTGTTCCAGCGCGCGAAGTCCGGCTTCCCCTCCTTCGGCGATCGTCACCCGAAAATCGTTGCGCTGGAGATAGACCTCGATGGCCATGCAGACCATCGGGTCGTCGTCGACGACGAGAATATGGCGCAGACCTTCTGTCCCCGTTTGAGCTTCCCGATTTGGCGATTCAATAATTGAACCGTGGCGCACACCATGCTCCTTTGCTCGAGAAATGGACTGTTGAGAACCTGCTTGGCGGAGCGGGGAAGACAATGGACGCGAAATCTGCGGCCAGGCGGCGCCAAGATTCAAAGCAATGTTTGAGGACGGTAGCCACTCGTCCGACTAATGAGGGTGCACGGATCGCCCGGCGTCCGATGGCAGTGCGGATGCAATGCTTCCGGCTCATGAAGGCCCCTTGCCGCTTTTACCTGCGCAACCCTTGCAGGCTGGCGCGCAGACTTATGAGCGAATCAGCGTGCCATTCTCATTTCCGCCGCAAATGCACCGGCCGTCTGCCCCCAACAGGTATACGCGGAGCAACACAACCATTATAATACACTTTGTTGTCGCGCAACTGAATGACGAATCGGACGCGGCGCGGATCACTTCGAAATGCGTCGGATCAACCATGACCGCGACCATCCTCCAAACCCGATGCGCCAGCCGACAATCTGGATCTGCTGGGTTCCCGGATCGGTACCGGGGAATGGTCAGGGAATCTGTCTTTGGGGAGGGCGGCGTCGCGGCGGCGATCACCGATCGGACAACTTGTCCCAATTGCCAACATATCCCGACGGGAACATGATGGAACTTGGCCGGGCGGCAAGCAGTTTCGTGTGCTGCGGCCCGCTGGTCCGGAAGACGGGAGGCTACTTTGGAAACGATGGTGCGTTCCTCCAACGGTTTCCTGTCCGCGCTGTCGGCAGACGATTACGAATTGATCCGTCCGCACCTGCGTACGGGCGACCTGCCGCATGAGGCGGTGCTGGTCGAGACCGGCGAAACGCTCAAGCGCGCCTACTTTCCCCATCGCGGCGTCATCTCGCTGGTGGTGGAGCTCGCCAGGGGCGAGCACGTGCAAGTCGCCATGATCGGCCGCGACAGCCTGCTCGGAACGCTCTCGACCATGGGCGATGCCTGCGCGCTGAACACGGCCATCGTGCTGGTTCCCGGCTCCGCCTCGATGATGGATCTCGATCGGCTGCGCGTCGCGGCCGACCAGAGCGGCACTCTGCGGACGCTGCTCACGCGTCACGGGCTGGCGGTCTACGCGCAGGTGCAGCAGACCGCGGGGTGCAACGCCGCCCATCCGGTAGAGGCGCGGCTGTCGCGCTGCCTGTTGCACACCCACGACCTCTCCGGCGACTACCGGCTGCTGCTGACGCAGGAGGCGATGGCGCAGATGATCGGCGCTCGGCGGAACAGCGTGTCGCTGGTCGCCAATACCTTGCAGCAGGCGAATTTCATTCACTACAGCCGCGGACACATCCAGATCCTCAACCTGGACGGCCTGCGCCAGACGGCGTGCGAATGCTACGCCACCGTGAAGGCGCAGTATGACCGGCTGCTCGGCCCGCGCTGACTGGTGCTGCGGCGTGGTAAACCGTCCGCTAATTCCGGCCCGCAAACGCGGATTGTCCTGCTACCGGAACTGAAATCCGGATGCCGTAGACACGCAACGTGCCGCGCGCGCCTGTGCGGGCCGGCGGCAAACGAACCGTGATCAAGGCAGACCAAACCATGTTCGAAGTCACCGTGGCGCCTGCGCAGACAGCGCTTGATGCCGAGCCCGCGCGCGAGCCGGGCGCATATCAGGCGCTGGTGCGCGAGATCGGCGAGGCCGGTGCTTGCGAAGTGCGCGACGTGTTCTGGAGCGACACCTGCGCGCGCCTAAAATTGTTTCGTTCGCTCGCGCTCGCGCAACATCACGGCAGGATCGCGCGCGAAGCGCATTCGCTGAAGAGCGCGGCCGGGACGTTCGGCTATGTCCGGCTCGCGGCGCTGGCGCTGCGGCTGGAGAAGACCGCGGAGAGCCTTGGCGACGCCGGATTTCGCGACCTGCTGGATCTGATGGACGCGGCCTATGCCGCCGGGCGCGCGCAGGAGCCGGAGGGCTGACGCGCTCGCTCGAAAACGCCGTAACCACTCACGCGTGCATGCCCGCCGTACTTCTACGGCTTGGGATTTTCACAGATGGCTAATCATAGGCAGCGATAGTCGCCGGAAACCAGGAGGGTTTCCATGTTCACCTACGAGACCGCGGACCAGAAAGAAGTTCGTCGCTTCCGCATCGCACAGTTCAACGGCCGGATGGCAACGGTGGCCGCTGGCGAGGAGACGGTGACCGGCTTCGTGCGCTCGGTGCTGGAGCAGGAATCGAGCATGCCGCCCCGCTGGACCATCACGATCATTCCCAACGCGCCGAAGGAAGAGCTCAAGCCGCTGCGGCCCTCGTCGCGCACGCGTCCCTTCGCCGAAGATTATTTCTGAGCACGATCGGAGCCGCGGGTTTTTCTCGAGAAATCTCTCACGCGTGGCCCTCGCCGCTGGCGGGCTGGCCGAGGCAAGAGCCTTCAGTCGATCGAATGCAGCAGCGCCGCACGGACGAGGTCCGCCGTGTTGCGCGCACCGAGCTTGCGCATCGCCTCGGCGCGATGGCTCTCGAAGGTGCGCGGGCTGATCTGCATCCGAAGCGCACCCTGCTTGTTCGAATATCCCTCGCTGATCAGCCTCAGCACCTCGCGCTCGCGCTTGGTCAGCCGCTTCTGGCCTGACAGGCCGAGCATTTCGGCGCTCGGCAGGCGCTGCGGCTGTGGTGCGCGCGCGAGCTTCGATTCGGCGTCCTCGGCCCTGGACGCGATCGGCAGGCCACCCGTGTGAGAACCGGCAAGCTGTTTGACGAGGCCACAAACCCGCTCGGTCTGCACCAGCGCATTCTCCACGACCCGCTGCAAATAGGCACGATCACCCGTCACCGGCGCGAGCTGATCGCTGTGATGCTTGATCTCGCCCATGTAGAGCAGGAGCGCCGTGAGGGGACCGTTGAGCTCGCGAGCGATGGCGGCGGCCATTTCGTCGGCGGCCTTGGCGCGGGCGGCGTTCAGGCGGACGACATCGAGCTCTTCAGTTGGAGCGGCGCTGCTTTCGTACCATTCCGACGGCCGCGAATCAGTGGCCGTGTCATTCTGTGACCCCATGTCACTCGTTTAGCGGAACCCCACGCGATCTGTAGTTAACTTTTTGCTCCGTAAGACTACGGTGAATTTGGCAGTTTTGTGCTGAAACGCCGGCACAGGCACACTTTATGCCTGAGTGGCAACGCCCCTCAACAGTCTCAGGTTGCCGAAACTGCCCCAATGATGGGCTGATGACCCGAAGCCTTCTTAACGATCCGATCGGCGCCGAATACCTCCGGCGCCGGATTTTACCGATATATTAACGGCGGCTTGCTTCTCTATGTCGCAATTGAGAGCGCGCAAATGCCTCCATGCATGCAGCCGATAGGCCTGCTGGAATCGTTGCGGAAGATTGCGTGCCATGAACGAGATCGACCAGCTATCGAACTTCTTGCAGAAGCTGACGCCCCTGTCGCGCAGCTGCCTGCTCAGCGAACTCGAACGGCTTGAGCTTTGCGGCATCGACATGCCGGGCTCGTCCGACCTCCAGTCCCGGTTGCGCGCCGAGTTTCGCAAGGACGGATCGAACCAGGCGCGCGCCACCAGTCCCTCGCGCCATTTCTTTGCGCCGCTCGAGCTGCTTCTGATCGACGGCGCGCCCCAGCATGCCAATGTGGGGCGGATCTCGCGCAACACACTCACCCCGATCTGGGAGTGGATCTGCCGCGACCTGCTGCCGACCATGGCGCGCGACTACATCAAGGCGATCAGCGACCAGGTCGCCGCCAACAACCAGAAGGAAGTGCTGAAGATCGCATCGACCTTCCAGACCAAGGTCGTCAAGGTTCTCGAGAGCACCCTCGCATCAGCGGAGAGCACCGAGTTCGCGCGCGGCAAGCTCGCGCAATATACGGCATCGCGCACCGCCTTCGACGACGTGAAGAAGATGCAACATGTGCTGCGCGCTGGCGCCGCGCTGCCGAAGTTCAGCGAAAAGCTGCCCGAGAAGATCGCGAAATTCGACGACGGCACCGTTGATCAGATCACCGCACGATTGGACGCCTTCAAGAAGGCCCATCCCGAGGCGCTGCCGTTCGCGCTCACGCTGGTGGCCAAGCGGCTGAAGACGTTCTGGCAATTGGTGCGCCTTGCCACCAAGGCCGCCGCGAGCAAAAGCGCCGCCGATGTCGCAGCCACGCCCTATGCCTGCGTCGTTCACATGGTGCTCGACCAGCTCGACGACAGGCGCCTCGCCTTGCGCATCGCGCTCCGGCACAACCGGGTGCTGATTGCGCGCGACCTGCTCGCCGAGATCTACGACACCGAATATGCGCTCAAGGTGCGGATCGACGGCATCGAACATTGCGAATGGGGCATTCGGCTCCAGCAATTGATGGACGCGATCGCGGCGCTGGTGTCCGCCGAGGTGAGCCGCTTCCCCTCCAATGTCGGCCACATTCTCGGCTCGCGCCGGCTACGCAGCCACGACACGCTCGGCGGAAAGCTGTCCTATCTGGCCTGGAAGGGACGCGATGTGATCGAGGACGGCGCGGCCGCGTTGCGCAAG
Source organism: Bradyrhizobium sp. 76 (assembly GCF_023073025.1). NCBI lineage: Bacteria > Pseudomonadati > Pseudomonadota > Alphaproteobacteria > Hyphomicrobiales > Nitrobacteraceae > Bradyrhizobium > Bradyrhizobium sp. 76. The sequence continues at coordinate 113,689 of NZ_JADPIS010000064.1, read as the reverse complement.
CTGATCGGCCAAACCTGATCCCGCGACTAAAGCGCGCCTGGCGCGCTTTAGCTTGTCAGTTGAGCATGATCTTGTCGGAAAACCGCTGCACACTTTTCCGGATCATGCTCAGTGCGCGCGCGGCAGGCACAGGAAGCGATCGAGAAATCGTCCTGACAGCACGAACCTGAACCACCAATACATTATTCGCCGCGACGTCATTGCTGCGATCCTCGACAGCCCACCACCGGCTGCCCAGAGCAATAGCGCACGTGCAGCAATCCGCTTGTGATGTGCTTCACATTGGCGCCAGCGCGCACCGACGCATTGTCGCAGAACCGTCACGAGCGAACCGGGAAAAATGCGCGCATGACGCGCAATTGAGGCGCTCCATTATTCAATTGGGCGAGGCGCGCGCGGCTCGGTCCAATTGCAGGACAGTGCGCGCGCATGCAGCCTTACTGCACGTCGCGAAATCTCTCGTGATTGTCGCAACCCTGCGCCCGATGCGCGGGCAGACGTAAAAACTTCTCGAACGAGACCCAGACAATTTTAGACATGATGGGTGCTTTAACGTTACCCAGATAATTCGACAATCGACTGAAGCCTTCCATATTTGAAACTGCTCACGTCGCTAACACACCGGCACGGAACGGGAGTGCTTGCGATGAACGACGAAATTGTAGAACTCGCCGAACGAAGGCCGAAGACCTTCGGACGGCGAAAGGTGAAGCCGCGCGCATGCGTCGCCGACGGCAAGCGCCATCTTCGCGCGTTTCTCGCGGAAGTGCTGGAGGATCTCGGCTTCGTCACCACCGAATGCGCCAGCGCCGAGGAGCTGCAGAGCGTGCTGACGAGCGAATTGCCCGACCTGATCCTGCTCGGCATCGCCGCCGACGGCATCGAGCCCGGCAAATTTCTGGAGACGCTGGTGCGCGAGGCCTTCGACGGCAGGGTTCTGACTGTGGGCGCCCGCGAGTCGATCATCGTCAGGGCCGTGCAGCAGGTCGGCGAGGAATACGGCCTCAAGATGCTGCCGCCGCTGACCACGCCGTTTGCCGCGGAGACGCTGCGCGACCGCGTCGCGATGCTGTTGCCCGAGGAGCCGGCGCCGAGCCCGGCCGTGCATGTCGGCGAGGCCCTGCACGCCGGCTGGCTCGAGCTCTGGTACCAGCCCAAGATCGACGCGCGCACGCTGATCCGCAATAGCGCCGAGGCGCTGGTGCGGATGCGGCATCCGACCTGGGGCGTGGTGCCGCCCGCCTATTTCATCCCCGAAGAGCACGACCCGAATATGCGCGACCTCTCCGAATTCGTGATCGAACGCGCCATGCAGGACTGGCACTATCTGCTGGAGCAGCAGAGCCCGGTCGATCTCGCGATCAATCTGCCGGCGTCATATCTGAAGGAGCCGCAGGCCGTGCGCGATCTCTGCCGCCGCATGCCGACGCATCCGGCGTTCGGCGGGCTGACGATCGAGATCGACAGCGAGGAGGCGATCCGCGACCTCGATCTCATGGTCGAGGTCGCCCGCGAACTGCGTCTGCACAATATCGGCCTGTCGATCGACAATCTCGGCGCCAACTGGCCGTCGCTGATGGATAAGGACAAAATTCCCTTCATCAAGCTGAAGGCCGACCGGCACTTCGTCACCGGCAGCGGCACTGATCGCCTCAAGCGCACGGTGTGCCGTCACATCGTCGAGCTTTCGCATGGCTATGGCGTGCGCGCCGTCGCCGAGGGCGTCGAGAGCCGGGCCGACCTGGTCACCGCGAACGAGCTCGGCTTCGACCTCGTGCAGGGTTTTCTGTTCGGCAAGCCGATGCCGCTGAAGAAGTTTGCGCGGAGTACGCTGACGCGGACGGTGATGGGGTGATTCCGTGCGCAGGCGGCGGTTACGCTGTTGTCGCGCAACCATCCGCCGTCGATCGCATGGAGCTCGCCGCACCATTCGGACTGCGTGCCTCGACCTGCGCGGCGTGAAGCGCGAATCCGGTGGCGCCGGGATGCTCGAGTCCCGCGCGGAGCTGCATGCTCGGAATCAGATAATCGCCGCCATTCTGGCGCCGGTAAGGAATCGGCGATGCCGTCGCAAGCGTTCGCATCCTCTCGCGCAATCGTTCGGCAGTCGACTGGAAACCAGCTTCGTCCAGTTTGTCGGCCTTGTAGGCAACGAACGGGGGAAGCACGTCATATCCCGGATAATAGAGGATGCCGTGATTGATCGGGAACAGCAGGTCGTCGATCGGCCCGTTGATTCCGCGCGCCAAATAATGCTCCTGCCAGCCGCCGGCGGTCACGATCAGCATCGCGCGTTTGCCCGCCAGCCTGCCTTCGCCGTAACGGTCGCCCCACCGCTTGTCGCTGTGCTCGCCGACGCCATACGCGAAACCGTAGGCGAACACGCGGTCGACCCAGCCCTTGAGGATGGCCGGCATGCTGAACCACCACAGCGGAAATTGCAGGATCAGGACGTCCGCCCACAGCAGCTTCTCGATCTCGGCCTTGACGTCCGCAGTGAGTGTGCCCGACTCGAACGCCTGCTTGGAGGCGGCGGCCGGCGCCAGCCGCGCGTCCGGCGGCAGCAGCGGAAAGTCGGCGCGGCCGACATCGGATGTCCAGCCCTGCGCGTAAAGGTCTGACACCCGCACCTCGTGTCCCTCAGCCTCGAGTTCTCTGACAGCGACGTCGCGGAGCGAGCCATTGAGGGAGCGCGGCTCGGGATGAGCGAAGACGATCAACACTTTCATGATCAGCTCCTTGGTTGATGATTTCGAATCACCAGGTAGCGTGCACGGCTGCAATTTGGTAGTCGTCGCCAATGGATAGGATCATGCCGAAATATGGATAGATCGGACGTGACGCTCGAACGCATGCGCAGCTTTGTGCGGGTTGCCGAGCGCGGAAGCCTGTCCGCGGTCGCGCGCGAGCTTGGTCTCGGCCAGTCGACAGTGACGCGGCATCTTCGGGAACTGGAGCAGGCCGTCGGCGTGCCGCTGCTCACGCGGACCACACGCAGCGTGACGATGACGGAGGAGGGGCGCCGCTACTACGCCGACTGTGTGCAGATCCTCCGCCTGGTCGAACTGGCGGGCGACGAGGCGCGCAGCACGCGCGGCGCGCCTGCCGGAACGGTGCGCGTCTCCTGCACCGCGGCCTTCGGCGTGCTCCATGTCAGCCGTTTGGTTTTCGCGTTCCAGGACCGCTATCCGGACGTGGCGGTGGATCTCAGCCTGACCGACGAGCGGATCGACCTGGTGCGGGAAGGTGTCGATATCGCGCTGCGTCTGGGGCCGCTAACCGACAGCTCGATGAAGCTTAGGCTGCTGGGTCAGTCGCGGCGGGTGCTTGTGGCCGCACCGGACTATCTGGCTTCGCGCGGCAGGCCCACGCGGCCGCAGGATCTCGCCAGCCACGAGGGTGTCAGGATGTCGAACATCGCCGGCAGCGACATGCTCGTGCTGCACGGGCGCCGCGGCGGCCGCCATGTGGTCCCGTTCGCAGGGCGGCTGCGGGTGGATCACGGGCTTGCCGCACGCGAGGCGCTCGCGGCCGGGCGAGGCATTGCGCCGGCCCATCTTTGGCTCGTCGACGACCTTCTTGCCTCCGGCCAGCTTGAGCGCGTGCTTCAAGACTACGCGCCGCCTTCCGTTCCGCTCAACATGCTGATCGTCCCGGAGCGGTCCAGCATTGCGCGGGTACGGCTGCTGATCGATTTTCTCGCCGAGGGAATCGCGCAGCTGCCGGGGCTTGAAAAGCCGCAACCGGGTAAGAACTAAGGCCGCATCAATCCGGCCTCAGGCAAACCGCCGCGCGAAGAAGACGCAGGCGACCACCAGCGCGGTCGCCACGATCATGCTCCAGGCGACCGGTTCGTGCAGAAGCAGACCGGCAAGCGCAAGGCCGAAGAACGGCTGGAGCTGCTGCAACTGGCCGACGCGGGCAATGCCGCCGATCGCGAGCCCGCGATACCAGAAGATGAAACCGACGAACATGCTGAAGATCGAGACATAGGCGAGCCCGATCCAGGCGGGCACACCGACGCCGCTCCAGCTCGACGGCCAGGTCAGGATCATGATCGGCACCATCAGCGGCAACGCCAGCAGCAGCGCCCAGGAGATCACCTGCCAGCCGCCGAGGCGGCGCGACAGCGCGGCGCCTTCGGCATAGCCGAGCCCGCACAGCACGATCGCCGCCACCATCAGCAGATCGCCGGTGAGCGATGCGGTACCGTCGTTGGAGAGGGCAAAGCCCGCCACCGTGGCACTGCCCAGGACAGCGAACAGCCAGAACATCGGCTGCGGCCGTTCGCCGCCGCGCAGCACGCCGAAGATCGCGGTCGACAGCGGCAAGAGCCCGATGAAGACGATCGAATGCGCCGAGGTGATGTGCTGGAGCGCGAGCGCCGTCAGCAAGGGAAAACCGACCACGACGCCGATGGCGACGATGGCGAGCGAGACGAGATCCCCACGCGCCGGCCGCGCCTGACGGAGCAGGCCGAGCACGGCCACGCCGATCAGCGCCGCGATGACCGCGCGCGCCGAGGTCAGGAACAGCGCGGAAAACCCGCCGACCGCCACGCGCGTCGCCGGCAGCGAGCCGCTGAAGATGATGACGCCAAGAAGCCCGTTGCCCCAGCCGCTGCCGGAAGATTGCATGCCCGTCTCGCCCTTGTCGGTGGATCCCAACTGGAGAGACCAGCCGGGGGCGGCGTGACGATTACCTGTAAGCTTTCCAACGCCCAACAACAAAAAGCGCGAAAACAACCCCATGCACAGTAGACCGGGGCTGCAAGATCAATGACTTACGCGGGGCGGAATCGTCTGACTGGGCGGCGATCGAATCGTCCGGGGATTCGGACGACGTCGCGCGTCCTTTGACTCGTCGGGCAAAACAGGAGCATGATTCTATCATTGCAGGATGTTGCCGCCTGTTGGGTTCAGATCAGCCAGATACTTAGAACCGGCGTCACTCCCGTAAGCAACAGGTGCTCGGGGCCCCCATGCCACGGCTCCCATTTTGGGCCTCCGCCCGCCAACATGATCGATGAAGTGACTTCATTTTTTCAGCCATTCCCGGAGCAGCCGGGGGAGTGCGATCTCCTGCGCTAAGTGAGGGCCGACTGCACACGTGAGAAGTAAATGTGCTCGGTTGCATCCGCCAAGTCCTGTGGACGCATCCCACGATACTGAGTGCCAAGTTCGGCATTAACCCGATCATAGATGTTGTAAGGCTCAAGCTCTCTGGCCGAAATCAGGATGGCTCTCCTACGGAACCTCTCGTTTAGACTGGCCGCCAAAGCGATCTCCTCTTGAGAAAAAGGCGAGAGTCTTGCCAACAAGATAAACGTGTCAAATCGCTTCGGAATTGCGTCGGCAACGGCCCGCAAGTTCTTGATATCATCTTGATCGATACGATCCCCTTCGTCCTTACATTCTCCGACGATGAATATCGGCGCGTCCGGGAACGATTGCGCATAGATGCCGACAAAATCGGTCTCACACTCTGGTAAGCCGGCGCCGTTGACGGGCTTAAGATCATATGAAGGCGCCAGCAAAATTCGCCCAGCCATACCTCGCAAGTTGACTGACAACTGTTGTAGCAATAGCGCGACAGGTATCGCACCCTGTGTATTCTTCTCAATCCCGAGGATACCTGTCCGTCGGTAAGAAAAATCCGCGCTCACTAATTGACGAGAGAAATCGTGAGAGTTGCCGCACAATTCGCAAGTATTGTGTTGCTTGAGATTGTCTAAGGTATACCAGCTCGGCAGATTGCAGCTCGGGCAAGTCAAATCGACGCCTATGCGAAACAGGCCTTTTGCGACTAAATGTTCTAATACCATTGTTTGGGTGAGCGGACCTGAAGGCCGAGGCTCAATGAATAATCTTTCATGATCAGAGAACCTCGCACCCGTAGCATGATCGGTTTTCCCAATCGCTTGCAGAGCTGCACTTTTTGAGAATGTCGCGTTTGGCCCGTACGTTTTTATGAGCCGTCGCACACCGGGAATTTTGAACGCACGACAATCGTCATAGCCGCCCATTCGGGCTACAAGTTGTCGCGTCATCAGACCGCTATTGCTCGGCTTGGCGCTGAGGTTAGCGAGTTTAAAGATGCTCTCTATGAGTTCTGATACGCGCAGTGCGCGAAGCGTGAGATCATTATCGGCCGCATCTACGATGACTGCCACGCGATCGGGTTCTAGTCGCATTTTGCGGTAGTCAAAGTACATCGCCCGCGAAGCCATCTCGTTTAGCTCGGGCACATATGGAGGAGTGAATGTGTGCTGCTCGTCAACGGCGCTGTAGATGCTAAGCGAAGCAATTAGGTGCTGAGTGTAGAACCATGGATCACTGCTGAACGGTTTTTCGTTTAGCGAAAAAACGACACTCGGCCGGTCAATACTCTTGCTCACTACCCCCAGCGCGGATGCATCGCCCAGTATCATCATTGGCGGAACGACATTTAGTCCATTCCATAACTCGGGTACGGTCTTGGAGAACGTTCGCACCTCATCACCCAACGCTACGCGCGCGGCATCAAAGACTTGCCGATTTCGGGCCCAAACCGCCAAATGTTGAAACGGTTCGGGTTCATGAGCGACCCGAGCTAGAAAGTCAGCCTTGTAGCCAGGAAGAATGCGCTCGTAGCGATGAATGTGGGCTAGATCGACGAACAGTAAGGGAACATCGGCAGCGCGCAGGTTCCAGAACGCTACAAGGTCTTCGGTGTTCGACACATCCCCAACATAGAAGCCGGGGTGCTCCCGCCCAGCCCGCACACCATGGTGCCGGTAAAGACCGTAGCGATTTAAGTGAGCTACACTAGTTCGCGCGAAAAGTGCGTGCGAGACGGGCGCGTCTGCGTCGATCGCGAAATCAACCGCCATTGTAGCTCGATGGATAATGGATGCGTAATCGATATCTACTTCGTCAGGAGTTGGGAACGAACCGAACTGAAAGAGCCACCCGTCTGCGAGAGGATCGGCCTCGTCCCAAACTATTCGGAGAAAGCCACGATCGGTGACTGACTTCCAGTCTGGCTGCTGGCTCCAGTAGGCCAGCGCATTTTGAACGTCGAGAAGATATGATCGCGATTGTCCCTGCTCGCGATCTATGAACAGCTCGTCTCCGAAGAATGGATTTATCAGGTGGGAGAATTCATCTCTCAAGGTTTGCAGCTGAGGCTGCTGGCCCAGGACGACGATGTGATCAACTCGGAAAACTTCGATTAGACGCCTGGCTTCCTCCGGCCGATCTCCAAATAAAATCGGATTATGCCTCCCGCCCCAAAAAGCATTACTCAGCCGAACAGCGCGACGGACGGCTTCAATGTCTCCGGAATGAACGACCCATGCGATGCGCATTGGACGATAGCAAATATTTACCTTGCAGGTTTCCATGAGAAGGATTCCGAACGATCAGAGAAGAACTGAGAGCAATACCGCTGCATTCATGAGAACGAAGCTGTCGGCAGGCAATGATATTGGGGCCGCCTTTGGAGGCGTCGGCAATCATGATTGATTGGCCTGACCCAGCTCTTTTTCTAGCTGGAAGGCGATTTCAAAACCAAGAATCAATTTCAAGTGGAATTGAGAGTACGACAACGGGCGTCACGGTCCCAGTCTGGCGATTAGTCGTTCATTTCAGTACGGAGAAAGAAACGCGATCGAGAATGCCGCTGTTCTTTCGCGCTCATCGATCTTCGGAAGATTAGACGGCGGCCGCAATTCTTCCGTCGGGAGCCCGGCGCCTCGCCCAGGTTGCTGAATTGCACCCATGCGCGTTCGGCGATTCCAATTCGTGCTACAGAGCTCTTCCGCTTTTCCCAAGCGTCACTGGATGTCGATGCCATCGACATTGTTGTCTTTTGCGGAGGATGAACCACGGCCGAAAACTCAGGCAGGTCGCCTTCGCGCCCGCATTAGGGCGTTTGCAACGGGCGCGGTCATTCCCCACGAATATCTAAACAATAACAGTGAGATAGTCTCATATTGGCGGAGAGGGAGGGATTCGAACCCCCGATAGGCTTGCACCTATGCCGCATTTCGAGTGCGGTGCATTCGACCACTCTGCCACCTCTCCTGAAGGCGCCAAGCAAGGAGCATGGCCCCTGTGGTTCGGGCGTTAATAGGCGAGGATGGCGGGCCAGACAAGGCTGGGAGGGCGAAAATCGGGCCGGTTTTCCGGCTGGACCCACGATGTCACGGTGATGATCGGGGGCGATCACGGATTTCAGCGGCGGTTTGCGCGGGAATGAGCCTGAGCCGTTCGCCTCTGACCCGGCGCGGCCCCGATGCGGCACGTCGGTGACCGAATCACTGGTACCCGCAAAAGGCGGGGTGGGACCGCCAGACGCGGTAAACACTGGCGGTCCCGGTGCCGCTCATTAAAATTCTGGCTGGGAAGGGCGGCTTCGCCGGCCAGGTGAGGCGACGGTTCCGACCGTAGCGGGCGGCCCGTGCACCGCAACGCAATCCGGTCCTTAACCTAACCAGTCAAGGTTACTCCTTGTCGGATTTGGCCTTTTTCTTCCCGTTGCCCGTGGAATCCCCGTCTTTTCCGTTATCCTTGTCCTTGCCGTTGTCCTTGCGGCGGTTGGTGAAGCGGGCATTGCCCAGCCCGGTGCCGATGGTGAGCACGCCCCAGCGATCGACGTCCTGCATGAACGGCACCTCGGAGAGGCCCTGAACCACGCCGTCATTGTGCATCAGGATCGCGGTGTCGTGCTCGCCGACCTGCGGGATGCCCTCGAGCAGGCTCGCCGGCAGGTTGAACTTGCTGCTCTCCCAATTGCCCGGCAGGTTCTGCGCGCCTTTCTCGATGGAGCCGTCCGCGTTGATCACGCCGGGACAGGCAATGCCGATGAACGGCGCCAGCTTGTAGCCTTCCTTCTCGGCCTCGGTGATCAGCCCCTTCAGCATCTTGGTGAGCCGCTTCACCGCGCCTTCGCGCGTCGGCTCGTCGTCGGCATGACGCCACAGCTCGGACTTCACGACCTTGGCTTTCGACAGGTCTTTTGCCTTTTTCCAGCTGGTCTCCACCAGGCCGCAGCGGATGTTGGTGCCGCCGATATCGACGGCGAGGATGCTGTCATGGGCCTCGAAGATCCATGACGGCGCCAGATGCAGCGCGCCGATCAGGCCGGCTTCGTCGGGATGATGGCGGATCGGCACCATGTCGATCTTGAAATCCTCGGACATGAGGATGATCTCGGTGCGCGCGATCGCGAGCTCGCCGAGCCGGGAATCGCGAAAGCCGCCGCCGACCACGATGCGCTCGGTCTTGGCCCAGGCCTTGGACTTGAGGAAGCGGCGGGTGACGTAAGCGAGTTCCTGGGCGAAGTCCTCGATGGCGCTATGCACCACCGCCCAGGCCTCGGTGTCATCACCGACCAGGATGGCATCCAGCGTCTTCTTGCTGATCTCGTCGGACGGCTCCTTGCCGAACGGGTCCTCGCCTGACTTGCGCAGCGGCTTGCGCCAGCGCTCGAGGATCTCCCTGAACGCGCCCTTGCTGGCGCGGTCGCCAATGAAGCCGTCCTCGTCCTTCATCTCGATGTTGAAGCTGTCGATATCCACCGAGGGCAGCCGCTCCGCGCCGTGATGGGCGATGCCCGTCGTCGTCTTGACCAGCTCGTCTGTTGCCATGGTAAGCCCCTTGCCCGTGTGACCGAATTCGCCGGGACAACGGCGGGGGAACCTGTTGGTTGCGGCGCGGTCCGAAATTCGCCTGCGGGGCCGGATCGGGCCTAAATGCTTCAAATCGGGCCGTTTTCGCCGGCTTTTCCTTGACTCCGTGCGGTCAGCGGCTATAAATCCCGCAACCGGCGCGGGGCGTTTCTCGCGCCGCTTGTTTTTGCGTGGGTTTTCAAAGGGATAACTCCCGCCCGCACAAAACTCGCATAAACCCTTAACGACTGACAAAAAGCCGGCCCCGACAATATGTCGCGAGGCCGGGAATGAACACGAAGGAAAACAACGATGTTCGCAGTCATCAAAACCGGCGGCCGGCAGTACCGCGTCGTTCCGGATGATGTCCTGGAAGTAGGCAAGATCGAAGGCGAAGTCGGCTCGATCGTGCAGCTCAATGAAGTTCTCCTGGTCGGCGGCGACACGCCGATCCTGGGTCTGCCCACGGTCGCCGGCGCCTCCGTCGCGGTCGAGGTGCTCGATCACAAGCGCGGTCCCAAGGTCATCGCTTTCAAGAAGCGCCGCCGCAAGAATTCGCGCCGCAAGCGCGGCTATCGCGACGAGATCACGGTGCTGCGCATCTCGGAGATCCTGACGGACGGCGCCAAGCCCACCAAGGGGCCGCGTCCGAAGCGGGAAAAGGTCGTCAAGCCAGAGACCACGACCGAAGAGGCCGCCGCATAATTTGATCACGCGCCATCACGAATTGATGCGTGAGAAATTGTGAAATGATTCCGTCAAGGAATTGATCTAGAAATACTCAGGATTTCGGAGACGAGCCATGGCTCACAAAAAAGCAGGCGGTTCATCGCGCAACGGTCGCGATTCCAAGGGCAAGCGCCTCGGTATCAAGGCGTTCGGCGGGGAAGTTGTGATTCCCGGCAACATCATTGCGCGTCAGCGCGGCACCACCTGGCATCCCGGCCTTAATGTCGGCATGGGCACGGACCACACCTTGTTCGCCAAGATCGAGGGCCGCGTAACGTTCCAGGCCAAAGCCAACGGCCGCACCTTCATCTCGGTGCTCCCGCTCGCAGAGGCGGCTGAATAGACGGTGGATCAAATTTGGAGTCCGCCGGGTCCCAGACCGAACCGGCGGAGTCCTTGAGATCAAAATAGATCGAAGGCTCCAGGGGAGGCGGGAAACCGGCCTCCCCTTTCGTTTGCGTGCTCACTTTTCACTTTAGTGACTTCGACGGAGCCGGACATGTTGCAGGATTTTTCGAGCGTGACCTTGCGGGAGGCGAGACCGAGCGTCGTCGCCACCGAGCGGCTGACGTTGCGGCGGCCGACCCTCGCCGACGTCAGGACCATCGCCCTCCTCGCCAACGATCCTCGCGTTGCCGAAAACACAAGGCGCCTCCCGCATCCCTATTCGCAGGACGACGCCGTCGCCTTCGTCCGCACGACCGCCGTGCCCGGCGGCGAGACCGTGTTCCTGATCGAGCATGACAGCGGCCCCATCGGCATGGTCGGCATCGACTGCTCGACGCCCGGCAATGCCGAGCTCGGCTATTGGCTCGGCGTCGAGCATTGGGGCCGCGGCTTTGCCACCGAGGCCGCGCGCGGCGCGATCGACTTCTTTTTCGAGGAGTTCGAGGACGATCATCTCTATGCAGGCGCGCGCGTCACCAACCCGGCCTCGCGCAACGTGCTGGAGAAATGCGGCTTCCAGTGGAGCGGCGTCCAGCTGCATCGCTTCCTGGCGCTGGGCTCGTCCACGCCGGTCGACTGCTTCCGGCTCTCGCGCGGCGTCTGGGCGTCGCTGAAGAGCTGGAGCAGTGCGAGGCGCGTGAGGTAGGCCCAACGCCCACCACATGTCGTCCCGGCGAAGGCCGGGACGACAGCGTGGTTACGCCGGCGGATTCACATCCCCGTTCCCACGCCCGAGATCGCGCTCACGCAAGTAAATATAGAACCCGGCGCCGATGATGATGGCGGCGCCGATGATGGTGGCGATCTCGGGCACGTCGCCGAACACGACGAAGCCGAAGATCACCGCCCAGACGATCATCGAATATTGATAGGGCACGACGACGCTGGCCGGCGCGAGCTTGAGCGAGCGGTTGACGCAGAACAGCGCCGTGACCGAGACGCATCCCGCCAGCGCGAAGATCACGAGGCTGCCCGGTGTCGGCGGCACCCAGTGGAACGCCGACAGCACCGCACCCAGCAAGAACGTGCCGACGAATTGCGACGACGCCATCACGATATCGGGCGTCTTGCGCAGGCTGCGCGTGATCAGCATCAGCGTTGCGAAGGAAAGACTGCCGCCAAGCGCGATCAGCGCCGGCAGGCTCACCGTCTGTGCCGATGGCCGCAGCGCGATCAGCACGCCGCAGAAGCCGACCAGGATCGCCGTCCAGCGCCGCCAGCCGACTTTCTCGCCGAGAAAGATCGCCGACATCGCGGTGACGAAAATGGGCCCCGCGAGATAATAGGTGATGACGTCGGCGAGCGGCAGATAGACCGTCGCAAGGAAGAAGGCCGCCACTTCCAGCGTCGACAATACGACGCGAAAGAGCTGGAGGCCCGGCCGCTCCAGCTGCAGGAACTGGTGACGCTGCCGCCAGACCAGCGGCGACAGCAGCAGCAGCGCCGCGCAGGCGCGCAGGAACAGCAGCTGCCCCACCGAATAAGTCCCGACCAGGAACTTGCCCATGGCATCGCCGAACGAGAACATGAAGATCGACAGCACCATGAGTGCAATCCCGGCCAGCCGCGCCGAGCGTTCGTCATAGGCCGAGAGATTTTTGAAAAGGGGCATTGCTGTCGTTCGTGGAAACTCGTCATTGCGATGAGCTCTTGCGACGAAACAATCCAGACTGTTGCCGCGGAGACAGTCTGGATTGCTTCGCTTCGCTCGCAATGACGAGCGGAGAGAGCGTCGGAACGGCGACCAGAGTCGCTTGCGGTCGTTTTAATGACGTGAGCGCCCGCGACAAGCCCAGGCAAGACGAATTGAACGGATTGCCGCAGTCTTCGCGTCGCGGTAGCGATGGGCGACACCGAACGAAAGAGCCAGGAAAGAGCTTAGCCATGACCGACTTCGACCCGGCCCGGCATCGCATGATCCCCGCGCAACGCTGGTTTGAGGATTTCGTGGTCGGCGAGCGCTTCGTGCTGCCGAGCCGCACGCAGACGACGGCCGTGTTCGCGGCCTTCCAGACCGCGAGCGGCGACACTCATCCGGTGCATTACGATGTGGAGTATTGCCGCAGCCGCGGCATGCCGCATCTGCTCGCCCACGGTTTCCAGACGCTGATCCACACCGCACCCGGCGCGGGCCTGTTTCCGTTCATGGTCGAGGACTCCCTGGTCGGCTTCCTCGAGCAATCCAGCCGGTTCCTCAAACCGGTGTTCGCCGACGATACAATCTATCCCGCGCTCGAGGTCACCGAGCTGGTGCCGGGACGCTCGACCGGCGCCGTGACGCTCAAAAGCACCGTGTTCAACCAGCGCAAGGAGCTGGTGCTGGATGGCACGCAGAAATTCCTGATCCGGCGCCGGCCCCTCTGACGTCGTCCTGTGGTTAAGCAAGGCCACAAATCGCCGGGTTTCGGCCGATTTGCGGGTCTATCCGGGTTGCCGCGCGGGACCGGCTGGCCTACCTATGGCCCATGAAATTCCTAGACGAAGCAAAGGTCTATATCCGCTCCGGCGACGGCGGAAACGGCTGCGTGGCGTTCCGCCGCGAAAAATTCATTGAATTCGGCGGCCCCTCCGGCGGCAATGGCGGCCGCGGCGGCAATGTCATCATCGAGGTCGCCGACGGGCTGAACACGCTGATCGACTATCGCTACCAGCAGCACTTCAAGGCGCAGAAGGGCGAGAACGGCTCGGGCTCGGACCGCCACGGCGCCAACGGCAAGTCGATCGTGCTGAAGGTCCCCTTGGGCACGCAGATCTTCGACGAAGATCGCGAGACCATGATCCACGATTTCACCACGGTGGGCGAAAAATTCGTGCTGGCCGAAGGCGGCAATGGCGGCTTCGGCAACGCCCATTTCAAGACCTCGACCAACCGCGCGCCGCGCAATGCCAATCCCGGCCAGCCCGGCGAGGAGCGCTGGATCTGGCTGCGGTTGAAGCTGATCGCGGATGCCGGCCTCGTCGGTTTGCCCAATGCCGGCAAATCGACCTTCCTCGCCAAGGTCAGCGCGGCCAAGCCGAAGATCGCTGACTACCCCTTCACCACGCTGCATCCGCAGCTCGGCGTCGTGAATGCCGACGGCCGCGAATTCGTGCTGGCTGACATTCCCGGCCTGATCGAAGGCGCGCATGAAGGCGTCGGTCTCGGCGACCGCTTCCTCGCCCATGTCGAGCGTTGCCGCGTGCTGCTGCATCTCATCGATGCGACCTGCGAGCACGCCGGCAAGGCCTACAAGACGGTGCGAACCGAGCTGGACGCCTATGCCGGACAGCTCACCGACAAGATCGAGATCGTCGCGCTGAACAAGATCGACGCGGTCGAGCCGGACGAGTTGAAGAAGCAGAAGGAGCGGCTGAAGCGCGCCGCCAAGAAGACGCCGCTGCTGCTCTCCGCGGTCACCGGCGACGGCGTGCAGGAAGCGCTGCGCGCCCTGGCGGACGTGATCGGCGAGAGCCCGGTGTCTGCGAAAGCGAAGAGCGCGGCCGAAGCGGAGCCTTGGTCGGTGTGATTCGTCGTCCCGGCGAAGGCCGGGACCCATAGCCACCGAACGCGATTTGGCGAAGATTGGTCATTGCCGTCTTGCGCCACGACTTCTGCTGAGGAGTATGGGTCCCGGCCTTCGCCGGGACGACGTTGGGAGAGGTTGTCACCGGCGTTCCGATAGCGCAGCATCCAGCAATCAAGAAACGGCAGGGATGATTCATGGCGCGCGCGAAGAACGTTCTCTGGATCATGTGCGACCAGCTTCGTTACGACTATCTCGGCTGCACCGGCCATCCCACGCTGAAGACGCCGAACATCGACGCCATGGCGAAGCGCGGCGTGCTGTTCAGCAAGACCTATGTGCAGTCGCCGATCTGCGGTCCCTCGCGGATGTCGTTCTACACCGGGCGCTACATGCGCTCGCACGGCTCGCACTGGAACGGCTGGCCGTTGCGCATCGGCGAGCCCACCCTCGGCGATCACCTCAAGAAGCTCGGCGTGCGCAACGTGCTGGTCGGCAAGACCCACATGGCGCCCGATCTCGAAGGCATGAAGGCGCTCGGCATCCCGCCGGAATCGATGATCGGCGTGCATGTCGCCGAATGCGGGTTCGAGCCCTATGAGCGTGACGACGGCCTTCATCCCACCGGAAGGCCGCGTCCGAAATACGACGAATATCTGCGCCAGCAGGGTTTTGATGCGCCCAATCCCTGGGAGCATTGGGCCAATTCCGGCGCGGCCGAGGACGGCTCGCTCCAGAACGGCTGGCTACTCGTGCATGCCGACAAGGCCGCGCGCGTGCCGGACGAGCATTCCGAGACGCCCTACATGACGCGGCGCGCGATGGACTTCATCACCGAGGCCGAGACCGACGGCAGGGCATGGTGCCTGCATCTGTCCTACATCAAGCCGCACTGGCCCTACATCGCGCCCGAACCGTACGCCAGCATGTATTCGACATCAGACATGATTCCGGTGATCCGCTCCGAGCGCGAGCGGCAGAATCCGCATCCGGTGTTCGGCGCCTATATGGACATGCGCTACTCCCGCAACATGGCGCGCGACGATGCCCGCGAGAAGGTGATCCCGACCTATATGGGCCTGATTACCCAGATCGACGACCAGATGGGCGTGCTGATGAAGTTCCTGGAGGAGCGCGGCCTCTCGGACACCACCATGATCGTATTCACCTCCGATCACGGCGATTATCTCGGCGATCACTGGATGGGCGAGAAGGATCTGTTCCACGAGCAGTCGGCGAAGATTCCGCTGATTGTCATTGATCCCTCGAAGGAGGCGGATGCGACGCGCGGCACGCGCAACGATGCTCTGGTCGAAGCCATCGATCTCGCGCCGACCTTCGTCGATTATTTTGGCGGCAAGGTGCCGGGCCATATCCTCGAGGGACGCTCGCTGCTGCCGCTGCTGCGCGGCGAGAGTCCGCCGGATTGGCGCAAGGTGGCGTTCTCCGAATACGACTATGTCATGCAGGACGTGCGGCTGAAGCTGAACCAGCCGATCGAACGCTGCCGCCTGTTCATGGTGTTCGACGGCCGCTGGAAATACATCCACGCCTCAGGCTTCCGCCCGATGCTGTACGACCTCGAAACCGACCCGGAAGAGTTTCTGGATCGCGGCGACGACCCCGAGTGCGCCGGCATCATCGCGCGACTGCAGGCGGAATTGTTCGACTGGGCGCTGCATCCCAACGACCACATCACGACCTCGCGCGACAAGATCGCCGCCTACGCCGACAACCAGCTGCAGGTGAAGGGCGGCATCCTGATCGGCATCTGGGATGAGGCGGAGCTGGCGTCAATCAAGGACGGAATTGAACAGCGCGCGAAGCTGTAGGTGAGCGGAACGACGCTCTCTCGGCTCGCCGTGCCCGGGCTCGACCCGGGCATCCACGTCTTGCGTCAAGTGGCGGTGCACGTGGATGGCCGGGACAGGCCCGGCCATGACGGCGTAGAGCGGAAACAGAAACTAATTCTCGATCTTGTATCCCGTCGCCTTCACGATCGGCTGCCAAAAGGCGGTGTTTGCGGCGAGCTCCTTCGTCAGACCTTCCGCGCTGCTGCCGACCGGGATCAGCCCGATTGCGGTGAGCTTTTCCTTCACCTCGGGCTTGGCGAGCGCGGCGCTTGCGGCAGCGCCGAGCTTGCTCGCGAATTCCGGCGAGCTGCCGGCAGGAAGCCACATGCCGTACCAGGCGTCGGCGACGAGATCGATGCCGCTCTCCTTCAAGGTCGGCACCTCCGAAGCAAAGGGTGAACGTTCGGCGCTGCTCACCGCGATGATCTTCACGCCCTTGGCGCGATGCTGCGCAAGCGCGTCGGCCAGCGTGGTGATCCCGAACGGAACATGGCCGCCGACGAGGTCGTTGAGGATAGCTGCGCTGCCGCGATAAGGCACGCGGCTCAAGGGAATGCCGAGGTCCTTCTCCAGCTTCGAGCCCATGAAATGCGGAATGGTGCCGCTGCTGGGTACGCCGAACGAGGTCCTGTCCGGATGTGCCTTCAGCCAGGCCACGAACGACTTGAAGTCCACAGCGTCAACCGCCGGGCTGATCACCAGCGCGAATTCAAACCGCGCCAGCAGCGATACCGGGAGGAAATCCTTGGCAGCATCGAAGCTCGGAATCGTCTCCACCATCGGCAGCAGGTACATCGTGGGCCCGGTCGTCACCAGCACCATGCTGCCGTCGGGGCTTCCCCCCTTCACCGCCTTGATGCCGATCAGGCCGTCCCCGCCGGTGCGGTTCTCGACCACGATGGTCCGCTGCAGCGCCGGCGCCATCTCCTGCGCGATCAGCCGGCACAGCGTGTCGCCGCCCGCTCCCGCCGCAAACGGGAAGATGATTTTGGTGAGCCCAGCCTGTGCTCGCGTCGCTCCCACCTGCGCCAGTAGCGGCAGGCCCAGACAACGGGCCATGAATTTGCGGCGGTCCATTGGTTTCCTCCACCGTTTATGGTTGGCAGCATGAGAGCCGGACGGCCGCCCGGGACAACCCGGCGTTCATCCTTTACCATGCCGGCGCCTTGCGCGGGCCATCGTCCTGCTGCAAAAAGCAGGCCTTACCGGCGCCGCTGTTTGCTCCGCCGTTCCATAGCTTGAGCAATCCTCACACGCGCCAGCACGTACACACATGGCCAGCCCCGAACTCAGTCAATTCCGCCGCATCGTCGTCAAGGTCGGCTCCGCGCTGCTGGTCGATTCCGACAAGGGCGAGGTGCGCGCGTCCTGGCTTGCCGCGCTCGCCGACGACATGGCCAAGCTGCATCGCGAGGGACGTGACGTGCTCGTCGTGTCCTCCGGCTCGATCGCGCTCGGCCGCAGCCGTCTGAAACTGCCGCGCGGCCCGCTGAAGCTGGAGGAGAGCCAGGCGGCGGCTGCCGTCGGTCAGATCGCGCTGGCGCGGATCTGGTCGGAGGTCCTTGGCGCCCACGGCATCGGCGCCGGCCAGATCCTGGTGACGCTGCAGGACACCGAGGAGCGCCGCCGCTATCTCAACGCGCGCTCCACCATCGGCAAGCTGCTGGAGTGGCGCGCAATCCCCGTGATCAACGAGAACGACACGGTCGCCACCAACGAGATCCGCTACGGCGACAACGACCGCCTCGCCGCGCGCGTCGCCACGATGGCGAGCGCGGACCTGCTGGTGCTGCTGTCCGACATCGACGGGCTTTACGACGCTCCGCCGAAGAACAACCCGAACGCCAAGCTCATTCCGGTCGTCGACAGCATCTCCTCGGAAATCGAGGCTGTCGCAGGCGACGCCGAGTCCGAGCTGTCGCGCGGCGGCATGCGCACCAAGGTCGAAGCCGCAAAAATCGCGACCACCGGCGGCACGCATATGCTGATCGCCTCGGGCAAGATCGAGCATCCGCTTCAGGCGGTCGCCGATGGCGGCCGCTGCACCTGGTTCCTGACGCCGGCCAATCCCATCACGTCGCGAAAACGCTGGATCGCGGGCTCGCTGGAGCCGAAGGGCACGCTGACCATCGACGCCGGCGCGGTCGCGGCGCTCCGCGCGGGCGCCAGCCTGCTGCCGGCCGGAGTCGTCAAGGTCGAGGGCCAGTTCGCCCGCGGCGACGCCGTGATCGTCCGCGGCCCCGACACCAGCGAGGTCGGCCGAGGCCTGATCGCCTATGACGCCGACGATGCCGAGCGGATCAAGGGCCGCTCCTCCCCGGATGTCATGGCCATCCTCGGCATCAGCGGGAGGTCCGAGATGATCCACCGCGATGATCTGGTGATGGGCGGGTAACGCTCGGCAGGCGCCCAAACCGTCATGCCGGGCTTGTCCCGGGCATCCACGTTCTTTCTTGCTGGCGGCAAGGCGTGGATGGCCGGGACAAGCCCGGCCATGACGTCGGAGCTGGGCCAGTGGCCGAGGTGGCACAACACCGGGAGACCTGCCATATCCTGCCGCCCTTCGCAAAAGCGGGATTTCCGTGCTAGGACACTGCCTTAGCAGAAGGTTGAAACTCCCATGGCCGCCCCCCTCAAAGCCGTCGACGGCAATGCCGATCTTCAGGCGCTGATGACCGATCTCGGTACCCGTGCCCGCGCTGCCGCGCGCGTGCTGGCGCTGGCGCCGCCGGAGCAGAAGAACCGGGCGCTCGAGGCCATGGCGCGGGCGATCCGCAACAACGCGGCCGCGATCCTTGCCGCCAATGCCGAGGACGTCACCGAGGCCCGCGCCTCCGGCAACGCTACCTCGTCCTTCATCGATCGCCTGACGCTGACGCCGGCGCGGGTCGAGGGCATGGCCGAGGGCATCGGCATCGTGCGCGGCATTGCCGATCCGGTCGGCATCGTCACCGAGAGCTGGCAACGGCCGAACGGCATGACCATCGAGCGCGTGCGCGTGCCGCTCGGCGTCGTCGGCGTGATCTTCGAGAGCCGGCCGAACGTTGCGGCGGACGCCGGCGTTCTGTGCCTGAAGTCCGGCAATGCCGTGATCCTGCGCGGCGGCTCCGACAGTTTCCGCTCCTGCCGCGCGATCCACGACTGCCTGGTGCAGGGCCTGCGCGAAGCGGGCCTCCCCGAGGCCGCAATCACGCTGGTGCCGACGCGCGACCGCGCGGCGGTAGGCCAGATGCTGTCGGGATTGGACGGCGCCGTCGACGTGATCGTGCCGCGCGGAGGCAAGAGCCTCGTTGCGCGTGTCGAGCAGGAAGCGCGCGTGCCGGTGTTCGCGCATCTCGAAGGCGTCAACCACGTCTATATCGACGGCAGCGCCGACCTCGCCATGGCGAAATCGATCGTGCTCAACGCCAAGATGCGCCGCACCGGCGTCTGCGGCGCCGCCGAGACGCTGCTGGTCGATCGCGCCGCTGCCGGTAAAAACCTCAAGCCGCTGATCGAGATGCTGATCGAGGCCGGCTGCGAAGTGCGCGGCGACGACGCCGTGCAAAAGACCGATCCGCGCGTCAAACCAGCGAGCGCGGACGATTGGGACACCGAATATCTCGATGCGATCATCGCAGCGAAGGTGGTGGACGGCGTCGACGGCGCGATCGCGCATATCCAGAACCACGGCTCGCATCATACCGATGCGATCGTGAGCGCCGATGAGACCGTTGCGAAAAGATTCCTGAGCGAGGTCGATTCCGCGATCGTGCTGCACAACGCCTCGACGCAGTTCGCCGACGGCGGCGAGTTCGGCTTCGGTGCCGAGATCGGCATCGCCACCGGCAGATTCCATGCCCGCGGCCCGGTTGGCGCCGAGCAGCTGACGAGCTTCAAATATCGCGTTCACGGCACCGGGCAGACGCGGCCGTAGACGACGCAGGGCGCGGGGCATTGAGCAACAATTTCGTCGCGCCACGTTTCTTCGCGCAGGCCATACCGACCCATACCTCTGGCATGCGCATCGGCCTGCTCGGCGGCTCGTTCAATCCGCCGCACCAGGCCCATCGCGCGATCAGCCAGTTCGCGCTGAAACGTCTCCAGCTCGATCGCGTGTGGTGGCTGGTGACGCCAGGCAATCCGCTGAAGGAGAACGGCGCGCTGCATGAGCTCGGCGAGCGCATGCAGGCGGCACGCGAAATGGCCGACGATCCCAGGATCGAGGTGAGCTGTCTCGAATCCGTCATTCGCACGCGCTATACCATCGACACGATCAACACCTTGCGCCGCCGCCTCTCGGGCTTGCGCTTTGTCTGGATCATGGGCGCCGACAACCTCGCTCAATTCCATCGTTGGCAGCACTGGCGGCGCATCGCCGGTCAAGTACCGATCGCGGTCATCGACCGCCCGCCGCAGAGTTTTCGCGCCCTCGCCTCTCCCGCCGCCCAGGCGCTCAGGCGCTATCGGATGCCGGAGAATGAGGCGCCATTGCTTGCGGATCGGGCCGCCCCGGCCTGGGTGTTCCTGACCGGAATGAAGCTGAATCTCTCGTCGACCGGCTTACGGAACCCGGACGGAAGCTGGAAAGGTACGAAGTGAGTCAGATTGTGCGAACGCCATGTGGCCTTCGGGCTCTCTGGCATATTGAAACCCTTAACCCCACATGATGTAGTGTAACCAGTGAGCGCCGGATTCGGCGTTCGCGATACAGTGAAAGGAATGGTCCCTGACCACATCTGTATTGTCCAAGACAGCCTCACCCAAGACGGCTTCACCGAAGTCTGTTTTACCCAAGGTTGCCAAGCCGACGCGTAAAACATCGACCAAAGCTGCGGCCTTGAAGGCGCAACCCGACGCCGACAAGACGCTGAGCCTGATCCTCTCCCGCCTCGACGACATGAAGGCGGAAGAGACGGTCACCATCGACCTTCGCGGCAAATCGGCCTACTCCGACTACATGATCGTCACCACCGGCCGGGCCAACCGGCACGTCGGCGCGATCGCGGAGAACGTCGCCAAAGGCCTCAAGGAAAACGGCATCAAGAACATCCACGTCGAGGGCTTGCCCCATTGCGACTGGGTGCTGATCGATTCCGGCGATGTGATCGTGCACGTGTTCAGACCCGAGGTCCGCGAGTTCTACAGTCTCGAGAGATTGTACACGCAGGGCCCAGGGGCGGCGAAGGCGATCTGAGAGGCTGCTGGCCGATTTCGAATCGGCTGACGCGCATGCTAGCGTCGTGCGCGCGCAGATCGCGCGCGGTCCAGAAAACACGACCCTGAACATATCATGCGCATAGCCGTCATTGCGGTGGGTCGGCTGAAGCAGGGCCCCGAACGGGAGCTTGCCGAGCGCTATTTCGAGCGGTTCGACGAGGCCGGCCGCAAGCTCGGATTCCGCGAGCTCGCCATCCACGAATTGCCCGAAAGCCGCGCGCGCGATACTGCGACGCGGATGGCCGAAGAGGCGGCGGCGATCTCCGCGCATGTTCCCGAAAAATCGGTCCTGGTGGCGCTGGACGAGCGCGGCCAGAATCTGGATTCGACCGTATTCGCACGGCATCTCGGGCGCTGGCGCGACGAGGGTGCCGGTCATACTATCTTCATGATCGGAGGGGCGGACGGACTTTCGCCCGAATTGCGCCGTAAGGCCAAGCTCGCGATCGCGTTCGGCTCTGCGACCTGGCCGCATCAAATGGTCCGCGTCATGCTTCTGGAACAGCTTTATCGGGCCGCCACCATTCTGGCCGGCCACCCCTATCACCGCGCGTGATCCGCGCCACAACGAGCACCTTTGCTTAAAGCGATGCGAGCGCCAATTCTCAACCTGCTGCTGATCGCCGGCGTTTTGGGCTCAAGTATTTTGGGCGCAAGCCTCGCGCAAGCTCAGACGCCTGCACCGCAGACTGCGGCCGTCGCGCCCGATGCGATCAAGCAGCGCGAGCAGGAGCTCGAAGCCGCGCGCGCCAGCAAGAAGAGCGCGGAGGAAGCGCAGGCCAAGCTCAAGGCCGAGATCACCTCGCTCAGCCAGGACCGCACCCAGCTCAATCAACAATTGATCGACACCGCCGCCAATGTGCGCACTGTCGAGACCAAGATCGACGAGGCCGAAGTGCGGCTGCGATCGCTGAACGGCCGCGAGCAGGCGATGCGCAGCTCGCTCGATTTACGCCGCGCCGACATCGTCGAGGTGCTGGCGGCCTTGCAGCGCGCCGGAAGGCGGACGCCGCCGGCGCTATTGGTACGGCCCGAGGATGCCCTGCAATCGCTGCGCACGGCGATGCTGCTCGGTGCCGTCGTGCCGGAATTACGCGGTCGTGCCGAGAAGATCGCAAGCGAGCTCGGCGAGCTCGTGGCCTTGCGCAAGACCATCGCGACCGAGCGCGACCAGCTCGCATCCGACCGCGACAAGGTGCGTAACGACCAGACCCGGCTCGCGGCTCTGGTCGACGAGCGGCAGCGCCAGCAGGCGTCGCGCGAAAAGGACCTCGACGCCGAGAATGCGCGCGCCGTCGCGCTCTCACGACAGGTCGGCGATCTCCAGGGGCTGATCGCCAAGATGGAGCAGGATCTGCAAAGTGCCGCCAAGGCAGCCGAGAAGGCGGCCGAGGCGGCCAGGCAGGCCGAGGCCAAGGCGGCTGCAAACGCGGCCGCCAGCGCCAAGACCGGCCCCGGCGCTTTCAAGGACCGCTCCCGGACCACCCCGGCGATGGCCTTCGCCGCAGCCAAGGGTCTCCTGCCTCTTCCGGTTAACGGTAACAAGATCAGGGATTTCGGCGGTTCGGACGGGCTCGGCGGGGTCCAGAAGGGCATTTCGCTGGCGACCAGGCCCGGCTCCCAGGTCACGACGCCGTGTGACGGCTGGGTGGTCTATGCCGGCCCGTTCCGCAGCTATGGACAACTCTTGATCCTCAATGCCGGGGGCGGGTATCATGTGCTGATCGCCGGGATGGAGCGCATTTCGGTCAACATCGGTCAGTTTGTGCTCACGGGGGAGCCTGTCGCGACCATGGGGTCGACTTCTCAAGTCGCCTCCATTCTCGCCACGAACGCGAGTCAACCTGTGCTCTATGTCGAGTTCCGCAAAGACGGCACTCCAATCGATCCAGGCCCATGGTGGGCCGCAAATGAAGGCGAGAAGGTTCGCGGATGATGCGCAAGACTTCAGTTATCCTCCTCAGCGCGGCCACCGGTGCGGCGCTGACGCTGTTCGTGACGCAACCGCGCGCAGTCTTCATGGGCTCCAGCGCGCGAGCCGCCACGGCGGACACCTATCGCCAGCTCAATTTGTTCGGCGACGTCTTCGAGCGCGTGCGCTCGGACTATGTCGAGAAGCCCGACGACACCAAGCTGATCGAATCCGCGATCAGTGGCATGCTCACCGGTCTGGATCCGCATTCGAGCTACATGGACGCCAAGAGCTTCCGCGACATGCAGGTGCAAACCCGCGGTGAGTTCGGCGGCCTCGGCATCGAAGTCACGATGGAAGACGGCCTGATCAAGGTGGTCTCGCCGATCGACGACACCCCGGCCTCGCGCGCCGGCGTCATGGCCAACGACATCATCACCAATCTCGACGACGAGGCGGTGCAGGGCCTGACCCTGAACCAGGCGGTCGAGAAGATGCGCGGCCCCGTCAACACCAAGATCAAGCTCAAGATCATCCGCAAGGGCCAGGACAATCCGATCGACGTCACGCTGGTGCGCGACAACATCCGCGTCCGCTCGGTGCGCGCCCGCGTCGAGGCCGACGACATCGCCTATATCCGCATCACCACCTTCAACGAGCAGACCACCGAAGGCCTGAAGCGCGAGGTCGCCAACCTCTCGAATCAGATCGGCGACAAGCTGAAGGGCTATGTCATCGACCTCCGCAACAACCCGGGCGGCCTGCTCGAGGAAGCGGTCACCGTCTCCGACTCCTTCCTGGAGAAGGGCGAGATCGTTTCGACCCGCGGCCGCAATGCCGAGGAGACCCAGCGCCGTACCGCGCATACGGGCGACCTCACCAAGGGCAAGCCCGTCATCGTGCTGGTCAATGGCGGCTCGGCTTCGGCATCGGAAATCGTCGCCGGCGCGCTGCAGGACCACAAGCGCGCGACCATCGTCGGCACGCGCTCGTTCGGCAAGGGCTCGGTGCAGACCATCATTCCGCTCGGAAGCGGCAACGGCGCGCTGCGTCTGACCACGGCGCGCTACTACACGCCGTCGGGCAAGTCGATCCAGGCCAAGGGCATCGTGCCCGACATCGAAGTGCTGCAGGACGTGCCGGACGAGCTGAAGTCGCGCACCGACACCAAGGGCGAAGCTTCGCTGCGCGGCCATCTCAAGAACGACGGCGACGAGAAGACCGGCTCGCAGTCCTACGTTCCGCCGGACGCCAAGGACGACAAGGCGCTCAAGCTCGCCGACGATCTGCTCCACGGCATCAAGAACAGCGCCTCCGCGGCGCCCACCCCGGGCGGCGACAAGGCCACGACCGACAAGCCCAAAGCGGCGAACTAGGTCGGCGCATCGCGATCTGACGAAAAAGGGCGGCTCCCGGAGCCGCCCTTTTTGCTTGGAACTCCTGCTATCCCCGGCCTATCCCGGCCTATCCCGGCCTGCCGCCGCTTGACCTCGGCGTGGTATCGTCGTCTCGAGTGATTCGGGATCGCGCATGACTGAAACGGCCGATGATCTGAGCGCCCCGCTCGGACGGGACAAGCCGCGCCGGAAACGCCGGCTGCGGCTGCCGTTCACGGCCATGCAGCTGCTCGCTGTCCTGCTCGGCCTGTTCCTGGTCAGCTTTGCCGGCTTCGCCATCTTCAACAAGGATCCGCTCGGCGGCGAGCCGATGACGCGGCTCGCGATCCGCGAGCCCAATGCCGCAGACAAGGCGGGTGATGACAAGCCGGCCGCTTCCGGCCACGGTCAGGACAGCAAGCAGGAGACGAAGCACGAGACCAAGGAGGCGCCGAAGCAGGCGGGCGAGCAGAAGACCGTCACCATGATCGACGGTTCCACCGGCACGCGCCACGACGTGGTGATCGGCGGCGATCCCGCCGGCAAGAGCGAGGCGGCCTCGGCCTCCGCACCGCCGCCCGTCATGGCCGGGATCGACCCAAAACTTCTCGAGAAATCGCGCTACGGCATGATCCCCGCGATTTCCGGCGACCTCAAGCCGTTCAACGTCTATGCGGCGGATGCCGACCGCGCCAAGGCCGCCAAGATGCCGGTGGTCGCGATCCTGATCGGCGGCCTCGGCGTCGGCGCCGCCAAGACCACCGATGCCATCATGCGGCTGCCAGCGGCGGTGACGCTGGCCTTCACGCCTTATGGGTCCGATCCAGGAAAACTCGCCGAGCGCGCCCGCGCCCAGCGCCACGAGATCTTCCTCCAGATCCCGATGGAGCCCTATGACTTCCCCGACAACGATCCGGGGCCGCAGACGCTGCTGACGTCGCTCAGTGCCGACCAGAACATGGACCGGCTGTATTGGCATCTGAGCCGGATGCAGGGCTATGCCGGACTCACCAATTTCATGGGCGCCCGCTTCATCGCAACGGAGCCGGCGATGCAGCCGATCATCCGCGAGGCGGCCAAGCGCGGCCTCGGCTTCTTCGACGACGGCTCCTCGCCGCGCAGCATCGCGCCCCAGGCCGCCGGCAGCCTGGCGATGCCGTTCGGCAAGGGCGATATCGCGATCGACGCGGTGCCGACCCCGGCCGAGATCGACCGCGCCCTGACCAAGCTCGAAGCGGCGGCGCGCGAGCGCGGCGTCGCCGTGGGCACCGCCTCCGCCCTCCCGGTCTCGATCGAGCGCATTGGCGCCTGGACCAAGACATTGGGCGACCGAGGTATCCTTTTGGTGCCATTGACAACCGCGATGCTGAAATCAAAATCCAGCTAAATCAACGGATTGGTACGGCACAGACCCGCGGGGCCTGCTTCAGCCTTACCGACAGCATGCGAGAGGTCTGGCGGAATGGCGCGTTACGAGGATCTGCCCTACCGGACCTGCGTCGGCGTGATGTTGCTCAACAAGGACGGACTGGTGTTCATCGGCCGGCGTGCCGGCGGCATCGAGCATGTCGATGACACCCATGTCTGGCAGATGCCGCAGGGCGGCGTCGATCCCGGCGAGGACAATTGGGAGGCCGCCAAGCGCGAGCTCTATGAGGAGACCAGCGTGCGTTCGGTCGAGCGGCTCGGCGAGGTTCCGGACTGGCTCACTTACGACATTCCCCGCACGGTCGCCGGGCGCACTTGGAAGGGCCGCTACCGCGGCCAGCGCCAGAAATGGTTCGCGGTCCGCTTCACCGGCAAGGACAGCGAGATCAACGTCGAAAAGCCCGGCGGCGGCCACAAGGCCGAGTTCGTGAGCTGGCGCTGGGAGCCGATGAGGAACCTGACTGGGCTGATCGTCCCGTTCAAGCGCCCGGTCTACGAGCGCGTGGTGAAGGAATTTTCCCCGCTGGCGCAGGATTAAGTTCAAGTCGCCGTTCCAGCTTGATGCTAATGCATCGCCTGAAATGATGACGAGAGATCCACGCGTGAGCACTGAAAAACCCTACCGTCCCAATGTCGGAATCGCGCTGTTCAACGCCGATGGCCGCGTGCTGATCGGGCACCGCTTCAAGGGCGACGGCCCCGAGATCATCCTGCCGGGCTTGGACTGGCAGATGCCGCAGGGCGGCGTCGACGAGGGCGAGGATTTGCGCGACGCTGCGCTGCGCGAGCTCTGGGAAGAGACCAGCGTCAAGAGCGCAACCTATCTCGGCGAGACCGACTGGCTGACTTACGAATTCCCGCCCTATGACGGGCCGCAGACGCATCGGCTGGCGAAATTCCGCGGCCAGCGCCAGAAGTGGTTCGCGCTGCGCTTCACCGGCAAGGATGACGAGATCGATCCGCTGACGCCGCGCAACGGCCAGCCCGCCGAGTTCGACGCCTGGCGCTGGGAGAGGCTCGACCGCGTCCCCGACGTCGTGGTGCCGTTCCGCCGCCACGTGTACAGCGCCGTGGCGCAGCAGTTTGCGCCTTTCGCGAACTAAAAACGCGAAAACAACCCCATGCACAGCAGAACGGGGTTGAAATCATTAGAGAAATTTTTCCGGAAATTTGCGAAAGCCTAGTTGATCGGTCCCACCGTGAACGGGCCGATCGCGATGACGTGGCAATCGCTGTCGCGCTTGGAGCAGTCGGCGAGCGCGGAATTGACGGCGGACTGCTCGTCGGCGGCCCTCACACCGAGGCCCGGCCGGCCCGCGGTGCCGACCGCGACGGCGTTCCAGCCCATGCCATCGGCGAGCTTGCGCACCACCTCGTCGCGCGCATCGGCGACAATCGAGGCGTTGGACGCCGCGTGGAAGAAGCCGGTGATCCGGAGCAGGGTCGGGATCGGCACGACGAAATTCTCGTCGACCGCAACGACCAGGCAGGCGACGCCGGCGATCGCGCCGCACGATTCCAGCGAACGCCGCGCGGCATCCTCGGCGGATGATGCGCCCATCACCATGAAATATTGACCGCCCGGGCCGAGCGCGACCGCGCGGGATTTTGCCGCGGGCACGTACATGTTCTCGAGCCGGACCTTGGCGGGATCACGCACCATCGGAAAGTCTTTCGAGGCGAAGGCGCGTTCGGTCATGGCATCATGCCGGACGAACGGTTGCAGCGGCATCGGCGGCTTGCCGTGCGTGTAGACGATAGTGTTGCCGACCGCATAGAGCTCGCAGCGCCGCGGCGACTGCGCGGCATCGGCGCGCTTCTGACACTGATCGAGTGCGGCGTTGCGCGCAGCTTCCTCGTTCGGCTGATTCAACGACGCGCCGGTGAAGCCGCCGACATTGAGCGCGAACGCCTTGTAGTCGCCGGCAGCGGAATAGTCGCCCGCCAGGTAGTTGCGGATGCGCTCGTTGATGAAGGGGACGCTGTCGGCGGGAAACTTGCCGACCATCGGCGAAGCCGATGGTGCCGGCATGGGCATCGGCGCTTTCGCCGCCATGGTGGCTGATGGGCTTGGCGCTGTTGATGCAACCACGCTGGGCGCAGGGCTCGATACAGGGCTTGGCACGATCGCTGCGATCGCCGGCGCCCTCGTCGTCTCGAGCTTGGTGAAATAGAGGAAGCCGCCGACGCCGATGGCGACGATGGAGACGACACCGACCACCAGCGGCCACATCCAGTTCGGCGCGGGCGGGGCCTTTGTCACCTTCTTGATCTGCGGCGTTGCGTAGCTGCCGTCTCCGCGCCGCATCGCCACCATGTAGGCGTGCACCGGCGTCGGGATGTTCTTGACCTCCTGCGCGCCGATATCGGCGAACTGCACCGACAGCTTGTTGGCGACCTGCTCGTGCACGGCCCGGGAGACGCAGATGCCGCCGACCTCGGCGAGGCCCTCGAGCCGGGCGGCGATATTGACACCGTCACCGAGCAGATCGCCGTCGCGCTCGACCACGTCGCCGATGGTGATGCCGATGCGAAACGACATCTGCCGGCTTGGCGGATAGGCCATGTTGCGGGTTCGCAGGGATTCCTGGATGTCGATCGCGCAGCGCACCGCGTCGACCGCGCTTGGAAATTCCGCGAGCACGGCGTCGCCCGCGGTGTTGAAGATGCGTCCGCCCGCCCTGGCAATGAAATCGTCGACGACCTCGCGATAGGAGGCGAGACGCCGCAGCGTCTCCTCTTCGTCTTCCGCGACCAGTCGTGAATAGCCGGCAATATCGGCTGCGAAAATCGCTGCGATCTTGCGTTTCATCTGCGGCCGGCCCCCGGAACAAAGTTCGCGGGCGCAGAATGGCGCTATCGGCGGCGCGGTGCAACAAAGTTTCAGCGCCCGCCACTTCCGTGACGAGCGCTGAACTTATTCAGGAATTTGTAGCTTGAGCCCCGGCGCAGTGCACCGGGGCTTAGTGCATCGCCGTGCTGTTGAGCTGCTGCTGGATGCTCTTGAAGTGGTCGAGCCGCGCGATGGCTTGATCGAGCTCGTTGCCTTCGTGCTCCTTCAATCCCTCTTCCATCTCCGAGACGGTCGCGGCGAACTGGGCGCGGTCGAGCTCGGCCAGCGAGGTCGCGACGTCGGCGAGCACGGTCAGGCCCTTGTCGGAAACTTCGGCGATACCGCCGAGCACGATGATCTTCTCGTGCTTGCCGCCGGTGGTTACGGTGAGAATGCCGGGCCGGATCGCGGCCACGACCGGCGCATGTCCCGCCAGCACGCCGAAGTCACCTTCGACGCCGGGGATATCGACCTGGTCGACCTCGCCCGAGAAGGCGAGCTTTTCCGGCGAGACGAGATCGAAGTGGAAGGTGGCCATTGGAAACCT
Organism: Bradyrhizobium sp. 76; assembly: GCF_023073025.1. Classification (NCBI taxonomy): domain Bacteria; kingdom Pseudomonadati; phylum Pseudomonadota; class Alphaproteobacteria; order Hyphomicrobiales; family Nitrobacteraceae; genus Bradyrhizobium; species Bradyrhizobium sp. 76. The sequence continues at coordinate 84,210 of NZ_JADPIS010000064.1, read as the reverse complement.
GCGAATGGTGAGTAGCGAATTGCGAATGGAGGGGGAGCAGCGCGACTATTCGCTACTCCCTGCTCGCCCTTCGCAGCTTAGGCCGCCTCGGCCGCCAGCTTCTTGCCCTTTTCGATCGCCTCTTCGATGGTGCCGACCATGTAGAAGGCGGCTTCCGGCAGGTGGTCATACTTGCCTTCGCAGAGGCCACGGAAGCCCTTGATGGTGTCCGCGAGGTCGACGAACTTGCCGGGCGAGCCGGTGAAGATTTCGGCGACGTGGAACGGCTGCGACAGGAAGCGCTCGATTTTGCGGGCGCGGGCCACCGTCAGCTTGTCCTCTTCCGAAAGTTCGTCCATGCCGAGAATGGCGATGATGTCCTGCAGCGACTTGTAGCGCTGCAGCACCTGCTGGACCTGACGCGCAGTGTCGTAGTGCTCCTGGCCGACGACGAGCGGCGAGAGCATGCGCGAGGTCGAGTCGAGCGGATCCACCGCCGGATAGATGCCCTTTTCCGAGATCGCGCGGTTCAACACCGTGGTGGCGTCCAAATGCGCGAACGAGGTCGCGGGCGCCGGGTCGGTCAAGTCGTCGGCCGGAACGTAAATGGCCTGCACCGAAGTGATCGAACCCTTCTGCGTGGTGGTGATGCGCTCCTGCAGCGCGCCCATGTCGGTGGCGAGCGTCGGCTGGTAACCCACGGCGCTCGGGATACGACCGAGCAGCGCCGACACTTCAGAACCGGCCTGGGTGAAACGGAAGATGTTGTCGACGAAGAACAGCACGTCCTGGCCCTGGTCACGGAAGTGCTCGGCGACGGTCAGACCGGTGAGGCCGACGCGGGCGCGGGCGCCGGGCGGCTCGTTCATCTGGCCGAACACCAGCGCGCACTTCGACTTGACGCTCGGATCCGGATTGTTCGGATCGGCGTTGACCTTGGACTCGATGAACTCGTGATAGAGGTCGTTGCCCTCGCGGGTACGCTCGCCCACGCCGGCGAACACGGAGTAACCACCGTGCGCCTTCGCGACGTTGTTGATCAGCTCCTGAATCAGCACGGTCTTGCCGACGCCGGCGCCGCCGAACAGGCCGATCTTGCCGCCCTTGGCATAGGGCGCGAGCAAGTCGACGACCTTGATGCCGGTGACGAGAATTTCAGCTTCGGTCGACTGGTCGGTGTAGCTCGGCGCTTCCTGATGGATGGCGCGCGTGCCCTCGGACTGGATCGGGCCGGCTTCGTCGATCGGCTCGCCGATCACGTTCATGATGCGGCCGAGCGTGCCCGCACCGACGGGAACCGAGATCGGCTGACCGGTGTCGGTCACTTCCTGGCCGCGGACCAGACCTTCGGTCACGTCCATCGCGATCGTGCGCACGGTGGACTCACCAAGATGCTGCGCAACTTCCAGCACGAGGCGGATGTTGCCGTTCCTGGTTTCCAACGAATTCAGAATGGCCGGCAGATGGCCTTCGAACTGAACGTCGACGACGGCGCCCATGACCTGGGTGACACGACCGACCTGGGTAGCTGCTGTAGCCATGAAGCTCTCCTTCGAAATTCTTTACTTGAACGACCGTCGTTTGGTTCGTGCGTCAGACCGCCTCGGCGCCGGAGATGATCTCGATCAGCTCCTTGGTGATCTGGGCTTGACGGGTTCGGTTGTAGATCTGGGTTTGCTTGCGGATCATTTCGCCCGCGTTGCGGGTGGCATTGTCCATCGAGCTCATCTGGGCGCCGTAGAACGAGGCGTTGTTTTCCAGCAGCGCACGGAAGATCTGCACCGCGATATTCCGCGGCAACAGGCCGGAGAGGAGTTCGTCTTCCTCCGGCTCGTAGTCGTAGGACGTCGACGGCGCGTTCGCCGCCTTTTCTTCCACGGTCAGCGGAATGATCTGCTGCGCGGTCGGGACCTGGGCAATTACCGACTTGAACTGCGCGTAGAACAGCGTGCAGACGTCGAATTCGCCGTTGTCGAAGCGGGCCAGAACCTTCTTGGCGATGTCCTCGGCGTTGACGAAGCCGAGTTGACGAACGCCGCGCAGGTCGAGATGCTCGACGATCTGCTTGTCGTACAGGCGGCGGAGCTGCTCGTAGCCCTTGCGTCCGACGCAGAAGAATTTGACCTCCTTGCCCTGCGCCATCAGCGCCTGGGCGCGCTCGCGCGCGAGGCGCACGATCGAGGAGTTGAAGGCGCCGGACAGGCCGCGCTCGCCGGTGCAGACCAGCAGCAGGTGAACCTGGTCCTTGCCGGTGCCGGCCAGCAGCACCGGCGCGCCGGGCGAACCGGCGGCAGCGCTGGCGATGTTGGAGATCACCGCGCTCATCTTGTCGGCATAGGGCCGCGCCGCCTCGGCCGCTTGCTGGGCGCGGCGCAACCGGGACGCCGCGACCATTTGCATGGCCTTGGTGATCTTCTGCGTCGCCTTGGTGGAGGCGATGCGGACGCGCATGTCTTTAAGTGACGCCATTCTTCGTTCACCCCGGCGGTTCGATCGCTTGGATCAAGCCGCTAGCCTATCCCAGTCGTCATGCCCGGGCGTGTCCCGGGCATCCACGTCTTCGTTTCCATGCAGTGAGGCACGGAAGGCCGGGACAAGAAGCCCGGCCTTGCGACCGTTCTCTTATGCGAAGCTCTTGGCGAAACCTTCGACCACCGACTTCAGCTTGGCGGCGGTGTCGTCGGAGAGATCGCGACTGTCGCGGATCGCGTTGAGGATCTCGACATTCTTGCCGCGCAGCAGCGACAACAGACCGTCCTCGAACGCACGCACCTTGTTGACCGGAAGCGGATCGAGATAGCCGTTGGTGCCGGCCCAGATCACGCAGACCTGCTCTTCCATCTTCAGTGGCGCGAACTGCGGCTGCTTCAGCAGCTCGGTGAGACGCGAGCCGCGGTTAAGCAGGCGCTGGGTCGAGGCGTCGAGATCGGAGCCGAACTGCGCGAACGCCGCCATTTCGCGGTACTGCGCCAGCTCGCCCTTGATCTTGCCGGCGACCTTCTTGGTGGCCTTGGTCTGCGCCGAGGAACCGACGCGCGACACCGACAGACCGACGTTCACCGCGGGGCGGATGCCCTGGAAGAACAGGTCGGTTTCCAGGAAGATCTGGCCGTCCGTGATCGAGATGACGTTGGTCGGAATGTAGGCCGACACGTCGTTGGCCTGGGTTTCGATGACCGGCAGCGCCGTCAGCGAGCCCGAGCCCTGGTCCTTGTTCAGCTTCGCCGCGCGCTCGAGCAGGCGGGAATGCAGATAGAACACGTCGCCCGGATAGGCTTCGCGGCCCGGCGGGCGGCGCAGCAGGAGCGACATCTGGCGGTAGGCGACGGCCTGCTTGGACAAATCGTCATAGATGATGACGGCGTGCATGCCGTTGTCGCGGAAGTACTCGCCCATGGTGCAGCCGGTGAACGGCGCGATGTACTGCATCGGCGCCGGATCGGACGCGGTGGCGGCGACGATGATCGAATATTCCAGCGCGCCCTGCTCTTCCAGCACCTTCACGAACTGGGCAACGGTCGAGCGCTTCTGGCCGATCGCGACGTAGACGCAATACAGCTTGATGTTCTCGTCCGGCTGCGCGTTGAGCGGCTTCTGGTTGAGGATGGTGTCGAGCGCGATCGCGGTCTTGCCGGTCTGACGGTCACCGATGATCAGCTCGCGCTGGCCGCGGCCGATCGGGATCAGGGCATCGATCGCCTTGAGGCCGGTCGCCATCGGCTCGTTCACGGACTTGCGCGGAATGATGCCGGGCGCCTTGACGTCGACGCGCATGCGCTTGTCGGCCTGGATCGGGCCCTTGCCGTCGATGGGGTTGCCGAGCGCGTCGACGACGCGGCCGAGCAGGCCCTTGCCGACCGGCGCGTCCACGATGGCGCGGGTGCGCTTGACGGTCTGACCTTCCTTGATCTCGCGGTCGGCGCCGAAAATAACGATACCGACGTTGTCGGTTTCGAGGTTCAGCGCCATGCCGCGGGTGCCGTTCTCGAACTCGACCATTTCACCGGCCTGGACGTTATCCAGACCGTAAACGCGGGCGATACCGTCGCCGACGGACAGCACCTGTCCGACTTCGGAGACTTCAGCTTCCTGGCCGAAATTCTTGATCTGGTCCTTGAGGATCGCGGAAATTTCCGCGGCGCGGATGTCCATCAGCCTGCCTCTTTCATCGCGTGCTTGATCGAATTGAGTTTGGTGCGAAGCGAGCTATCGATCATCCGGCTGCCAAGCTTGACCACGAGGCCACCGATGATCGAGGGATCGACCTTCACGTTGAGCGCGACGTCCTTGCCGGTCACCGACTTCAGGGCAACCTTGAGGGCGTCGAGATTCTTGTCCGAGAGCGCCTCCGCCACGGTGACGTCGGCCGTGGCCTCGCCCTTGAATTTGGCGACCAGGGCGCGATAGGCGCGGATGACGTCAGCCACCGCGAACAGGCGGCGGTTGGCGGTCAGCACTTTCAGGAAATTGGCGGAGATGCCGACGATGCCTGCCTTGTCCAGCACGGCCGAGAGGGCCCTGGACTGGGCGTCGGCCGCGAAAACCGGGCTGCGAACGAGGCGCTTCAGATCGGCGCTTTCGTTGAGCATGCCCTCGAATTTCTCGAGATCGGCTTTGACCTCGTCGACCACTTTCTGGTCGCGGGCCAGTTCAAACAAGGCCGTTGCATAACGGCCCGACACACCGGAAACGGACGTATCTTCTGCAGCCACAGACGTGCTCTTTTTGCTGTCAAACTCGCAAGGGAAAAACCGTCGCCACAAAGCGGCGCCTAGCGATCCAAGCCCTTGGAATTCAAGCGGGACTTCGATTTTCGACCCCGCACGGAAGTGCCGGGCTCGTTAAAATCGCGGCTTTGCTAACATAGCAGGCGCGCACGTGCAACATGACGCCAAATTAAAGGCATGACGTTCTGTCGCCAGTTCGTCGCAGTCCACGAGGACGCGGCGATGACCTGCCACGCCGCGGAATTGCCACAGCGCTTAAGCCAGCCCATGAGCCGAGGCCGGCGATTTGTTCCTGCCCTCAGCGCATAGCGGCCATGAACACGGATCGCTGAGGCGTGATTCCTGGCACATTCGCTTCACTCGCCGAATACTTACCCAATTCTAAATGCGGGAAGCGATGACTTCGTTTTACAGTATTTGTAAGTAATATAGAGGTTAATGGATCGTTAAAATCCAAGATTACGGAATATCGGCCGAATATCCCCGCCGGTAACAAGATATTACATGAAGACACAGAACGGATTTACTGCCCAATTCACGCCTCATTAGGAATCGAAACGCGGTCCCGCTCGCAAACTTACGGGGGCTCCACTTGCCACATATGTGGCAATACTAGCTTAGGGACCAATATATGCTTTGTTTGAAGACGCTGGGCTCTGTGACCCGGCCGCGTACGGCGATCGCCTTTGTTGCCGCAACTCTTCTCATCGGTGGAACTGCCACCGAAGCTTCCGCCAAATCCCGCCATCACCATCGGTATTCCCACCATCATCACCGCCACCACGCCCAGAACGACGCCAACACGACCTCCGATTGGCGTAACGCCAATGCGTCGATGACGCCGTCGCAGGGCACCGGACGTTCCTTCTCCGGCATGGCTTCCTTTTACGGCAACGAGTCCGGCAGCAGGACCGCCTCGGGCCAGCGCTTCAACCAGAACGCCATGACCGCGGCGCACCGTTCGCTGCCGTTCGGCACCAAGCTGCGGGTCACCCATGGCGGCTCCAGCGTCATCGTCACCATCAACGACCGTGGCCCGTTCATTCGCGGCCGTGTCCTCGACCTCTCCACGGGCGCTGCCCGCGCCATCGGCCTCACCGGCGCCGGCGTCGGCCGCGTCACCGCGGAAGTCGTCTCCTAAGACGCGCGACGCGTGAAACAAGCCCGCCGTCTTGGGGGACGGCGGGCTTTTTGTTTGTTCCTCCGCCGTCATTGCGAGGAGCGCAGCGACGGGGCGAGAGCGGTGGCCTACAAAAAGCTCTGCGGATCGACGTCGACTTCGAGCTTTTGATTGCCCTTCGGCTTCGGGCATGCGGCAAGCCAGTTGCGCAGATAATCCGACAGGTCGAAGCCGCGCGCGGATTTCACCAGAATGCGGAAGCGGTAGCGGCCCTTGATGACCGCGAGCGGGGCTTCCGCCGGGCCCAGCACCACCACGCGCTCATCGCGCGGCGCGAGCGCGACGAGGTGGCGGCCAAAGCCTTCGGCGCTCGGCCGGTCGCCGGCGGAAATGATCAGGCTCGCGAGCCGCCCGAACGGCGGATAGAGCGTGCGTTCGCGCAAATCGATCTCGCTGTCGTAGAAGGCTTCGCGGTCGCAGGCGATCAGCGCCTTCATCACGGGATGATCGGGCTGGTGGGTCTGGAGATAGCCGACGCCGCGGCCCTGCTCGCGGCCGGCACGGCCGATCACCTGGTTGAGCAATTGCCAGGTGCGTTCCGAGGCGCGCGGATCGCCATTGGACAGGCCGAGATCCGCATCGACCACGCCGACGAGATTGAGCCGCGGGAAATTGTGGCCCTTGGCGACGAGCTGGGTGCCGATGATGACGTCGACGCGGCCCTCCGCAATGTCATTGAGTTCCGAGCGCATCGTCTCGATCGAGGTGATGAGATCGCTCGACAGCACCATGGTGCGCGCCTCCGGGAACAGCGCCGCCGCCTCCTCCTGCAAGCGCTCGACACCGGGCCCGACCGCGACCAGCGATTCCTCCGCCGCGCAATGCGGGCAGGTTTGCGGGCGCGGCATCGAGAAACCGCAATGGTGACAGACGAGGCGCTGGCGGAAGCGATGATCGACCAGCCAGGCGTCGCAGATGGTGCAGGCGAAGCGATGGCCACAGGCGCGGCACAGCGTCAACGGCGCATAGCCGCGGCGATTGAGGAACAAGAGCGCCTGCTCGCGCCGCTCGATCGCGGTCCTGATCTCGGACGCCAGCCGCGGCGAGATGAAGCGGCCGCGCGCCGGCGGCTCGCGGCGCATGTCGATGGCCTCGATATGCGGCATGTGCTGGCCGCCGAAGCGCGACGGCAGCGCGATGCGCTGATAGCGGTTCTTGCGCGCATTGACCTCGGATTCGACCGACGGCGTCGCCGACGCCAGCACGATCGGGACCTTTGCGATATGCGCGCGCACCACCGCCATGTCGCGGGCGTGATAATGCACGCCCTCGTCCTGCTTGTAGGCCTGGTCGTGCTCTTCATCGACCACGATGAGGCCGAGATTTGCGTAGGGCAGAAACAGCGCCGAGCGCGCGCCGACCACGACCGGCGCGCTGCCCTCGGAGATCGCCGCCCAATTGCGCGCGCGGGTACGCGGCGTCAGCTCGGAATGCCATTCCAGAGGACGCACGCCAAAACGCTGCGCGAAGCGGTCGAGGAACTGGCCGGTGAGCGCGATCTCCGGCATCAGGATCAGCGATTGCTTTCCGCGTCGGATCGCCTCGGCCACGGCTTCGAAGTAAACCTCGGTCTTGCCCGAGCCGGTGACGCCATCGAGCAGCGCGACGTGAAAGCTGCCGTTGGCCGCGAGCGCGCGCATGGCATCGACCCCGGCGCGCTGGAGCGGCGAAAACTCCGGCCGGCTGAAATCCGGATCGGGTGCGGGCGGCGGCGGAGCCGGCGGCATCGGCTCGACCGTGAGCGTGCCTTCGTCGACGAGGCCGTCGATCACGCCGGCCGAAACGCCGGCCTCCTTGGCGGCTTCCGACTTGCCGTGCAGCAGCCGGTCCGACAGCACCTCGATCAGGCGCTGCCGCGCCGGCGTCAGACGTTTTGGCGGATCGCCGACCAGGCGGACGCCGGCACGCACCCGCTCGGGGCCGAGGTTCTCGCCCATCCGCAGGCACATGCGCAGCACCATGCCGCGCGGGCTCAGCGTGTAATTGGCGATCCAGTCCACGACCGCACGCAACTCGGGCTTCAGCGGCGGGATGTCGAGCTTTTCGCTGACCTCCTTGAGGCGGTTGTGCAAGCGCGGATCCGGATTGGCGTTTTCGGCCCAGACCACGGCGAGCACCTCGCGCGGGCCGAGCGGCACGCCGATGATATCGCCCGCCTTCAGCTCCATCCCACGCGGCACCTTGTAGGAATAGGTCTGGTCGAGCGCGACCGGCACCAGCACGTCGACCATGCGGGTCGCGTTGGCGGAGACGGCGTTGCTGCGCGACGTGTGATCCATGGAGGGGGAATCGGAACCCGGAGCTTCAAGGCTAGCGCCCGGAGGCGACCTTAGCGAACGATAAACGAGTGTGATGCGATATACTGAGTGGAATCACAACGTCCAGAGCGCATGAGCAAAGCGGCCGCCCCCCAAATCGAGCTCGCCAGCGCCGATCCTGGTATCGCGCAGGAGATGACGCGCTGGCTGTCGCATCTCGGCGCGGAGCGGCGGCTGTCGCCGAAGACGCTGGAAGCCTATGCCCGCGATTTGCGGCAGTGCCTGAATTTCCTCTGCGGCCATTGGGGCGAGCGGGTGACGCTGAAGCGGTTCGCTGCGCTGGAGGCCACCGATATAAGGGCCTTCATGGCGATGCGCCGTGCCGACGATATTGCCGGGCGCTCGCTGATGCGCGCACTCGCGGGCCTGCGCTCGTTCGGCCGCTTCCTCGAACGCGAAGGCAAAGGCAAGGTCGGGGCGCTCTCGGCGATCCGCGCGCCGAAAGTCGCCAAGAGCCTGCCAAAGCCGCTGCCGATGGCGTCGGCCAAACGTCTTGCGGACGCCGACGAGCGCGCCGGCGAGGATCGCGAGAGCTGGATTTTGGCGCGCGATGCCGCGGTGATGGCTCTCCTCTACGGCTCGGGCCTGCGCATCTCCGAAGCGCTGGGGCTGACGCGCCGCGAGGTGCCGCGTCCCGGCGAGGGCGACGTGCTGATCGTAACTGGCAAAGGCAACAAGACCCGCATGGTGCCGGTGCTCCAGAACGTGCTCGAGCTGGTGCAAGAATATGTCGCGATGTGCCCGTATCCGCTGCCGGCCGAAGGCCCGATCTTCGTCGGCGCGCGCGGCGGGCCCTTGAGCCCGCGCATCATCCAGCTCGCGATGGAGCGGCTGCGCGGCGCGCTCGGCCTGCCCGACAGCGCCACGCCGCACGCGCTCCGCCATTCCTTCGCGACGCATCTGCTGTCACGCGGCGGCGATTTGCGCGCGATCCAGGAATTGCTCGGCCATGCCTCGCTCTCGACCACGCAGATCTATACCGGCATCGATGCCGAGCGGCTGCTGGAAGTCTATGCCAGCGCGCATCCTCGGCGGTGATGCTGACATGAAGCTGTCATAGCAAGCCTCTCGGCGCGCATGCCTCTTGCGCGGCGCCCGCGGTTCGGTCAATCGTGGGAACCGAGCCAGGAGGGATTTATGAGCGCACATGAAAGCATGGAGCATGCCGAGCACGCCGAACACGCGTCCGGCTCGAACAAGAAGATCGCGCTCCTGATCGCCGTTCTGGCGCTTTTCCTGGCGATCTCGGAGACGCTCGGCAAGGGCGCCCAGACCGAATCGATCAGCAAGAACGTCGAGGCTTCCAACCTCTGGGCCTTCTTCCAGGCCAAGAGCATCCGCCGCACGGTGGTGCAGACCGCGGCCGAGCAGGGCAAGCTGACGTTCGGCGCCGCGACCGACGAGGCCACCAAGGCCGCGGCTCAGAAGCAGATCGAGGACTGGCAGAAGACCGCGCAGCGCTACCGCTCCGAGCCGGAGACCGGCGAAGGCACCGAGCAGTTGGCCGAAAAGGCCAAGCACGCCGAGCATGAGCGCGACGAGGCGACTGCGAAATATCATCACTTCGAGCTGGCGTCCGCCGCCTTCCAGATCGGCATCGTGCTGGCCTCAGCCACAATCATCACCGGCATGCTGCCGCTCGCCTGGATCGCGGGCCTGCTGACGATCGGTGGGCTCATCATGACCGGGCTCGGTCTGTGGTTGCCGCATCTAGTGCATTTGCATTGAGGGGATGAGGCCACATACTCCGCTGTTATGCTCCGCGAAGGCGGGGCATCCAGTACGCCGCGGCCTCTCGATTCTAGCCTCACTGTCTCTGGAATACTGGATTGCCCGCCTTCGCGGGCAATGACACTGAACAAGTGGCGACACTCACCGCGCTTCGTGCACGCTCTTGCGAAAGCGCTGGATCAGGCGGAGCGTGCGGGAGGACCAGCCTTCGCCGTTGCCGGCGATCAGCTCGCGGATGCGCCGCTTGACCGGATCGACCAGCTCGGCGGCCTTGGCACGCAGCTTCAGCACCAGATCATAGAGCCGCTCGAACCAGGCCATCTCCATCAGCTTGTCGCGCGTCACGTCGAACACGAAGGCGGTGACGCCGACCCCGAGCAGCTTTGCGAACACGATGGTGAAGACCGCGCTGGTCCAATATTCGTGCGTGAGCAGCCACAGGCCGACCAGCTTGAGCGGAAACAGCGGGATGATGGGCACGGCGAACACGATCAGCGTCATCGCCGGCGACAGCGCATCGACGCGGTCCGACAGCCATTGCTTGAACCGCGCGAGCGGAACAATTGCGACAACGCGCGCAACGATCGGTTCGAGATGGTCCCACAGCCAGGCTTCGATCAGGAAGATGATCGCAAGCAGGACCCAGACCGGTTGAAGCAGGCGGCGTAGCATGTGTTTCCCGCCCGATTCGGCGCTGGGCGCGACCTACATATGGATGGCCCGCTTGCCGACTGCAAGCGCGGCTTCCTTGATGGCCTCCGAGCGGGTCGGGTGCGCGTGGCAGGTGCGCGCGAGATCCTCCGCGCTGCCGCCAAACTCCATGAGAACGGCCGCCTCATGGATCATTTCGCCGGCTTCGCGGCCGATAATGTGCACGCCGAGCACGCGATCGGTCTTCGCATCTGCGAGAATCTTCACAAAGCCGTCGGTGGTCTGGTTGACCTTGGAGCGGCCGTTGGCGGTAAAGGGAAACTTTCCGACGGTATAGGCCACGCCCGCCTGCTTCAGCTCCTCCTCGGTCTTGCCGACGGAGGATACTTCCGGCGTGGTATACACGACGCCTGGGATAACATCGTAGTTCACGTGGCCGGCCTGCCCGGCGATGATCTCGGCAACAGCGACGCCTTCATCCTCGGCCTTGTGCGCGAGCATCGGGCCCGCGACGACGTCGCCGATGGCATAGACGCCCTTCACGCTGGTGGCGAAGTGCGGATCGATCTGCACGCGGCCGCGATTGTCGAGCGCCACGCCGGCTTCCTTCAGGCCCAGCCCCTCCGTGTACGGCACACGACCGATACAGACGAGAACGACGTCGGCTTCCAACGTCTCGGCAGCGCCGCCCGCGGCGGGCTCGACCGTCGCCTTCAGCGTCTTGCCGGAGGTGTCCACGCCCGTGACCTTGGCACCCAGCTTGAAGGCAAAGCCCTGCTTCTCCAGGATGCGCTGGAATTGCTTGGCGATCTCGCCGTCCATGCCGGGCAGGATACGGTCGAGGAATTCGACGACGACGACTTCGGCGCCGAGACGGTGCCAGACCGAGCCGAGCTCGAGCCCGATCACGCCGGCGCCGACGATCAGCAGCTTGCCGGGGACCTTGTCCAGCGACAGCGCGCCGGTCGACGACACGATGCGCGTTTCGTCGATCTCGATGCCCTTGAGGCGCGCGATGTCCGAGCCGGTCGCGATCACGATGCTCTTGGTTTCGATCACCTGCGACTTGCCGTCGGCGGAGACTTCGACCTTGCCGGTGCCGAGGATCTTGCCGGCGCCCTTGAGCACGTCGATCTTGTTCTTCTTCATCAGGAACTCGACGCCCTTGACGTTGCCGTCGATGCCCTGCTGCTTGAAGTTCATCATCGCAGGCAGATCGAGCTTCGGCGCGGAGACGCTGACGCCCATCTTGGCGAAGGAATGCCCGGCCTCCTCGAACATTTCGGAGGCGTGCAGCAGCGCCTTGGACGGCATGCAGCCGACATTGAGGCAGGTACCGCCGAGCGTCGCGTTCTTTTCGACCACGGCGACTTTCATGCCGAGCTGCGCTGCACGCACCGCGCAGACATAACCGCCCGGTCCGGTGCCGATGACGACGAGATCGTATGCCATGAGAGAAAGTCCCGTAAGTCTAGCGTTGAGGGATGTGTCGGCGTCCGCGCGGCGCGTCAGCGTCCGCCGGACACATCGAGAATGGCTGAGGTGACGTAGGAGGCCTCGTCCGACATCAGCCAGACGATGGCATTGGCGACTTCATCGGCAGTACCGACGCGCTTCATCGGCACCATATGGGCCAGACGATGGGCGCGGTCGGGCTCACCGCCTGCAGCGTGGATTTCGGTGTCGATCAGGCCGGGCCGGATGCCCGCGACGCGAATGCCCTCGCCGGCAACCTCATAGCCGAGGCCGACGGTGAAGGAATCGATCGCGCCCTTGGACGCGGCATAGTCGACATAGGTGTTCGGCGCGCCGAGCTTGGCGGCAACCGATGACAGATTGACGATGACGCCGCCCTGGCCGCCGTGCCTGGTCGACATCCGCTTCACCGCTTCGCGCGCGCAGAGGATGGAGCCGGTGACGTTGACCGCCATCACGCGCTGGATGCGCTCGGCCGACATCTCGTCGACGCGCACGCCGCTGGTTCCGACGATACCGCCATTGTTGACCAGCGCGCCGAGCGTGCCGAACGCGTCCGCGGCCTTGAACAACGCAAGGATGTCGCTTTCCTCGGCCACGTCGCATTTCACCGCGATGGCCTTGCCGTTGCTGGCCGCGATCTCCGCGACCACCTCGTCGGCGGCCGTCTTGTTGCTGGCATAGCCGACGACGATTCGGAAGCCGCGCGCGGCCGCCGCAATCGCGGTCGCGCGGCCAATGCCGCGGCTGCCGCCGGTGATGACAACGACTTTATCGGTCACGCGCGCCTCCATGGTTCGACACGCGCCGTCGCGAAAGGCGACGGCGCTCGCAGAGCATCAGGGATCAGAGATCGAGCACCAGACGCGCCGGATCTTCCAGGCTCTCCTTGACGCGAACCAGGAAGGTCACGGCTTCCTTGCCGTCGATGACGCGGTGATCGTAGGACAGCGCCAGATACATCATCGGGCGGACCTCGATCTTGCCGCCGACGACCATCGGCCGCTCCTGGATCTTGTGCATGCCGAGAATGCCGGACTGCGGCGCGTTCAGGATCGGGGTCGACATCAGCGAGCCGTAGATGCCGCCGTTGGTGATGGTGAAGGTGCCGCCCTGCATCTCGTCGATCTTGAGCTGGCCGTCACGGGCGCGGCGACCGAAATCGGCGATGCCCTTTTCGATGTCGGCGATCGACTTGTTGTCGCAGTCGCGCACCACGGGCACGACGAGGCCCTTGTCGGTGCCGACGGCGACGCCGATGTGATAGTAGTTCTTGTAGATCAGATCGGTGCCATCGATCTCGGCGTTGACGGCCGGAATATCCTTCAGCCCCTGCACGACGGCCTTGGTGAAGAAGCCCATGAAGCCGAGCTTCGATCCATGCTTCTTCTCGAACGCATCCTTGTAGTGGGCGCGCAGCGCCATGACGTTGGTCATGTCGACCTCGTTGAAGGTCGTGAGCATGGCGGCGGTGTTCTGCACGTCCTTGAGGCGGCGCGCGATAGTCTGGCGCAGCCGGGTCATCTTGACGCGCTCTTCGCGGGCGGCGTCATCGGCCGGCGAGGGTGCGCGGACCTGAACCGCAGCAGCCGGCTGGTTGACCGGGGTCGGCGCCGAGGCCGCACGCTCGATCGCGGCGAGCATGTCGCCCTTGGTGACGCGGCCGTCCTTGCCGGAGCCGGGAACGGTCGAGGCGTCGACGCCGGTCTCGGCCGAGAGCTTGCGCACGGACGGGGCGAGCGGCGCATCCGCCGGCGGCGCCTTCGCCGCAGCGGGAGCAGCCGCAGCGGCGGCAGCAGGAGCGGCAGCCGCGGGCTTTGCGGGCGCAGCGGCAGCCGGCTTGGCAGCGCCGGCGGCACCTTCGGTAATCTGGCCAAGCAGCGCGCCGACCGCGACGGTGGCGCCATCGGCGGCGATGATCTCGCTCAGCGTGCCGGCGGAGGGCGCCGGGACTTCGATGGTCACCTTGTCGGTCTCGAGCTCCACCAGGGGCTCGTCGACGGCGACGGGATCGCCGGCCTTCTTGAACCAGCGGCCGATGGTGGCCTCGGTGACGGATTCGCCGAGGGTCGGCACACGAATTTCAGTCATGGTCTTTTCCTTAAGGAGATCGCCAATGCGGTCGGGAATTTCACAGGTGTCATGCCCCGCGAAGGCGGGGCATCCAGTACTCCGCGGCGTTCGTGGTCATCACGGCCGTCACGGCGTACTGGATCGCCCGTCCCAGTGCGCAATTGCGCACAAGGCGGGCGATGACAGCGTCCTAAAAAACTTCTCAGCTCAATGCTTCGTCCAGGAACGCCTTCAACTGGGCCTGATGCTTCGACATCAGACCGGTCGCGGTCGCGGCGGAGGCGGCGCGGCCGACATAACGCGGACGCCGGCTCGCACCGTTCACCTGGTTCAGCACCCATTCCAGATAGGGCTCGATGAAGTGCCAGGCACCCATGTTGCGGGGCTCTTCCTGGCACCACACCACTTCGGCCTTCTTGAAGCGCGACAGCTCGGCCACCAGCGCCTTCAGCGGCACCGGATAGAGCTGCTCGACGCGCATCAGATAGATGTCGTCCATCCCGCGCTTCTCGCGCTCCTCGTAGAGGTCGTAATAGACCTTGCCCGAGCAGAGCACGATGCGGCGGATCTTCTCGTCGGGGACGAGCTTGATCGCTTCGCTCGGCAGCATCTGGGCGTCGTCATAGAGGATGCGGTGGAAGGTCGTTCCCTTCGCGAGCTCCTCGAGACGCGACACCGCCCGCTTGTGACGCAGCAGCGACTTCGGCGTCATCACGATCAGCGGCTTGCGGATCTCGCGGTGGAGCTGCCGGCGCAGCACGTGGAAGTAGTTCGCCGGCGTGGTCGGATAGACCACCTGCATGTTGTCTTCCGCGCACATCTGGAGATAACGCTCCAGACGCGCCGAGGAGTGCTCCGGCCCCTGGCCTTCATAGCCATGCGGCAGGAGGCAGACGAGGCCGGACATGCGCAGCCATTTGCGCTCACCCGAGGAGATGAACTGGTCGAACACGACCTGCGCGCCGTTGGCGAAGTCGCCGAACTGCGCTTCCCACAGGGTCAACGTGTTCGGCTCGGCGAGCGAATAGCCGTATTCGAAGCCGAGCACGGCTTCTTCCGACAGCAGCGAGTTGATGACCTCGTAATGGCCCTGCTCGTGACCGAGATGGTTGAACGGCGTGTAGCGGCTCTCGTCTTCCTGGTCGATCAGGACCGAGTGGCGCTGCGAGAAGGTGCCGCGCTCCGAATCCTGTCCGGACAGGCGGACATGGTGGTTCTCGTTGAGCAGCGTGCAGAACGCCAGCGCCTCGCCGGTCGCCCAGTCGATGCCCGTGCCGCCGTCGATCGCCTTGGCGCGGTTTTCGAGGAAGCGCTGGATGGTGCGGTGGACGCGGAAACCATCCGGCACCTTGGTGATCTTGCGACCGATGTCCTTCAGTGCGGTGATGTCGACGCCGGTGACGCCACGCCGCGCATCTTCTTCCTGATCGGCGATCTTGAAGCCGGCCCATTTGCCGTCGAGCCAGTCGGCCTTGTTGGGCTTGTAGCCGGAGCCGGCTTCGAGCTCGGCATCGAGCCGCGCGCGCCAGTCGGCCTTGGCTTTCTCGACCTCGCCCTCGGTCAGCACACCTTCACTGATGAGACGGCGGGCGTAGAGCTCGAGCGTCGAGGGATGGGCCGCGATCTTCTTGTACATCACCGGCTGGGTGAAAGCCGGCTCGTCGCCCTCGTTATGGCCATGCCTGCGGTAGCAGAACATGTCGATGACGACGGGCTTGTGGAATTTCTGCCGGAACTCGGTCGCGACCTTGGCCGCGAACACGACGGCTTCCGGATCGTCGCCGTTGACGTGGAAGATCGGCGCATCGATCATCTTCGCCACGTCGGACGGGTAAGGCGACGAACGGGAATAACGCGGATACGTGGTGAAGCCGATCTGGTTGTTGACGATGAAGTGCACGGAGCCGCCGGTGCGGTAGCCCTTCAGGTCCGACAGGCCGAAGCATTCCGCGACCACGCCTTGGCCGGCGAACGCTGCGTCGCCATGCATTAACAGCGGCATCACCGAGATGCGCATATCCGGCGGATCGCCGTGCTGGTCCTGCTTGGCGCGGACTTTTCCAAGCACGACGGGATCGACGATCTCGAGATGCGAGGGGTTGGCGGTCAGCGACAGATGGATGCGGTTGCCGTCGAACTCGCGGTCCGAGGACGCACCGAGGTGATACTTGACGTCGCCCGAGCCTTCGACCGCATCAGGATTGGCCGAACCGCCCTTGAACTCGTGGAACAGCGCGCGATGCGGCTTGCCCATCACCTGGGTCAGCACGTTGAGGCGGCCGCGATGCGGCATCCCCAGCACGACCTCCTTCACGCCGAGATTGCCGCCGCGCTTGATGATCTGCTCGAGCGCGGGGATCAGCGATTCAGCACCGTCCAGGCCGAAGCGCTTGGTGCCGGTGAACTTGGTGTCGCAGAACTTCTCGAAGCCTTCGGCTTCGACCAGCTTCATCAGGATGGCGCGGCGGCCTTCGCGGGTGAAGGAGATTTCCTTGTCCGGCCCCTCGATGCGCTCCTGGATCCACGCCTTCTGCGCCGCGTTCGTAATGTGCATGAACTCGACGCCGAGCGTCTGGCAGTAGGTGCGCTCGCAGATCGCGGTGATTTCGCGCAAGCTGGCGTATTCGAGACCGAGCACATGGTCGAGGAAGATCTTGCGGTCGAAATCGGCTTCGCTGAAGCCGTAGGTCCGCGGGTCGAGCTCTTCGCGATTGCGCTGGGCTTCGATGCCGAGCGGATCGAGCTTGGCGTGGAAGTGGCCGCGCATGCGGTAGGAGCGGATCAGCATCAGCGCGCGGACGGAGTCGCGGGTGGCCTGGAGCAGGTCGGCGGAGGAAAGGCCGCCGGCCTTGTCGCCACCCTTGGCCTGCGCCTTGGCGGCGATCTTGGCGCCGACCGTCTTCTCGACTTCCGCCCAATTGCCGTCGAGCGCGGAGGTCAGATCGTCCTGCGGGGTCAGCGGCCAGTTGGCGCGCTCCCAGGACGGGCCTTGGGCGTTCTTGCTGATGTCACCCGGCTGGTCGTTGAGGCTCTTGAAGAAGTCCTGCCACTCGGCATCCACCGAGGACGGGTCCTTCTCGTAGCGGGCGTAGATTTCGTCGATGTAGGTGGCGTTGGTGCCCTGCAAAAAGGAGGAGAGGGCAAAGGCTGCGTTCGCGTCTTGGCGAGACATGCTTGAGTTCCTGGCGATTTCGGTTCGCGCATAACAAACGGCGCTGGCGCTGGGCTCCCCGGCAGAGGACCAGCGCGACAGGCACCATTTACCCTATTTGCTGCGAAACTTCGCCCGGAAAATTACGAAGGTGTGAATCAAGCTTTCAATTTTTCGGCAAGCGTGTGGCCGAGGCGAGCGGGAGACGGCGACACTGTAATTCCAGCCGATTTCATCGCGTCCGTCTTGGAACCGGCGTCGCCCTTGCCACCCGAAATGATCGCACCGGCGTGCCCCATGCGACGGCCGGGAGGGGCCGTGACACCGGCAATGAAACCGACCATCGGCTTCTTGCGGCCGCGCTTGGCCTCGTCCTTAAGGAACTGGGCGGCGTCCTCCTCGGCGGAACCGCCGATCTCGCCGATCATGATGATCGACTCGGTCTTGGGATCGCCGAGCAGCATTTCCAGCACGTCGATGAACTCGGTTCCCTTGACCGGGTCGCCGCCAATGCCGACCGCCGTGGTCTGGCCGAGGCCTTCCTGGGTGGTCTGGAACACGGCTTCGTAGGTCAGGGTGCCGGAGCGGGAGACGATGCCGACGCTGCCGGTCTTGAAAATGTTGGCCGGCATGATGCCGATCTTGCACTCGCCGGCGGTCATGACACCCGGGCAGTTCGGCCCGATCAGGCGCGACTTGGAGCCGGCCAGCGAACGCTTCACCCGGACCATGTCGATGACCGGGATACCTTCCGTGATGCAGACGATCAGCGGGATCTCGGCGTCGATGGCTTCGCAAATCGCGTCGGCCGCGCCCGGCGGCGGCACATAGATCACCGATGCGTCGGCGCCGGTCTTCTCACGCGCCTCGCGCACGGTGTCGAACACCGGCAGGCCCAGATGCGTCGCGCCGCCTTTGCCGGGCGAAGTGCCGCCGACCATCTTGGTGCCGTAGGCAATCGCGGCCTCCGAATGGAAGGTGCCGTTCTTGCCGGTAAAGCCCTGGCAGATGACCTTGGTGTTCTTGTCGATCAGGATGGACATGAGGTCTGCTTTCGCGAAACTAACGAGTGAGAGGTCAGTGGATGCGGCGGTAGACGCCGGTGAGCACGTCGGCCCAGCCTTCCGCGTCCGGCGAGAACTGGATCTTCAACGAATAGGAATCGTCGTCGATGATTTCATAGACGTGGCGCGCATTGCCGCGGAGCGAGCCGCGCACCAGCGTCAGGGTCTTGCCGACCCACCCGCCGGAGGCGGGCGAGGGCGGCGTGTAGCCGAGCGAATCGTACCAGAACAATTTGTAGGTCCGGTCTTCGCGGTCGAAGGTGAAGATGCCGTGGGTGGCGAAGCTCTGCTTGCCGTCGCGGGTCTGGACCGAGTCTTGGATCAGGTAGAAGCCATTGAGATCCATGTGGGCCACGACGCGAGAAGTCGCCGTTCCGCCCTCCGTCCAGCGCGACGGAAAGACCACCTCTTCGCCATTCCATTCACCGGCGAACGCGGCAAGACGCGCGTGCTCCGGCAGCGGGGATGATGCAGCGAGATGGTCCTGGGTCATGGCCTCAGCCTCCCTTGACGGCCTTCACGATCTTCTGCGCGGCGTCGTCGAGATTGTCGGCCGGCACCACGTTCAGGCCGGATTCACGGATGATCTTCTTGCCCAGCTCGACATTGGTGCCTTCGAGGCGAACCACCAGCGGCACGCTGAGGCCGACTTCACGGACGGCGGCGGTGACGCCCTCGGCGATCACGTCGCACTTCATGATGCCACCGAAGATGTTGACCAGAATGCCCTTCACGTTGGGATCCGCAGTGATGATCTTGAAGGCGGCCGCGACCTTTTCCTTGCTGGCGCTGCCGCCGACGTCGAGGAAGTTCGCCGGCGCCATGCCGTAGAGCTTGATGATGTCCATCGTCGCCATCGCGAGGCCGGCGCCGTTGACCATGCAGCCGATATTGCCGTCGAGGGTGACGTAGTTGAGGTCGTATTTCGACGCCTCGATTTCCTTGGCGTCTTCCTCGGTCTCGTCGCGCAGCGCGAGCACCTCGGGGTGACGGAACAGGGCGTTGTCGTCGAACGACACCTTGGCGTCGAGCACGCGGAGCTGACCCTGCTTGGTCACGACCAGCGGGTTGATCTCCAGCATCGACATGTCCTTGGCGACGAAGGCCGCGTAGAGCTGCGCGGTGAGCTTCTCGGCCTGCTTGGCGAGATCGCCGGAGAGTTTCAGCGCGTTCGCGACGGTGCGGCCGTGATGGCCCATGATGCCGGTCGCGGGATCGATCGAGAAGGTCACGATCTTCTCAGGGCTGTTGTGCGCGACGTCCTCGATGTTGACGCCGCCCTCGGTCGACACCACGAAGGAGACGCGGGAGGTCTCGCGGTCGACCAGGATCGAGAGGTAGAATTCCTTGTCGATGTCGGAGCCGTCCTCGATGTAGAGGCGGTTGACCTGCTTGCCGGCGGGTCCGGTCTGGATGGTGACGAGCGTTGCGCCGAGCATCTGCTTGGCGAATTCGGAAACTTCCGCGGCCGACTTGGCGATGCGGACGCCGCCCTTGTCGCCGGCCGAGGCTTCCTTGAACTTGCCCTTGCCGCGGCCGCCGGCGTGGATCTGGCTCTTCACGACCCAGACCGGGCCCGGAAGTGCCTTTGCCGCTGCGTCCGCGTCGGCCGCCTTCAGGACCGGAACGCCCTTGGAGATCGCGACGCCGAACTCGTTCAGCAGCGCTTTGGCCTGATATTCATGGATATTCATATGGTCGCTCCCTGAACCCGCGGGCGGTGACCTCGTAGGCCCACCTCAGTCTTGTGGCTGGCATACCATATACCACAGGAACTGCAACCCGGATTCTCTGACATCGATCTCTGGACTTGCGGACCAGGACCCGCCCCAACCTTAAACAAGGTTTGGCGGAACCCCGGAAATGAAACCGCCGAAGACCGGGCTTCGGTCTTCGGCGGAATATCTGACCTTAGCGGCCCAGAAGGTCCGGTGCGATCTTCTTGCAGGCGTCAACCAGACCCTGCACCGCGCCGACCGACTTGTCGAAGGCTTCGCGGTCCTTGCCGACGAGCTCGATCTCGACGACGCGCTCGACGCCCTTGGAGCCGATCACGACGGGCACACCGACATACATGTCCTTCACGCCGTATTCGCCGTTCAGGTAGGCGGCCGAGGCCAGCACGCGCTTCTTGTCACGCAGATAGCTCTCGGCCATCGCGATCGCGGAAGCCGCCGGCGCGTAGAAGGCCGAGCCGGTCTTGAGCAGATTGACGATCTCGGCGCCGCCGTTGCGGGTGCGGTCGACGATCTCGTCGAGGCGCGCCTGGGAGGTCCAGCCCATCTTGACGAGATCGGGCAGCGGGATGCCGGCGACGGTGGAGTATTTTACCAGCGGCACCATGGTGTCGCCATGGCCGCCCAGTACGAAGGCGGTGACGTCTTCGACCGAAACGTTGAACTCGTCGGCCAGGAAGTAGCGGAAGCGCGACGAATCCAGCACGCCGGCCATGCCGACGACCTTCTTGTGCGGCAGGCCGCTAGCCTTCTGCAGCGCCCAGACCATCGCGTCGAGCGGGTTGGTGATGCAGATGACGAAGGCGTCGGGGGCGTACTTCTTGATGCCCGCGCCGACCTGCTCCATGACCTTGAGGTTGATGGAGAGGAGGTCGTCGCGGCTCATGCCGGGCTTGCGCGGCACGCCGGCGGTGACGATGCAAACTTTTGCGTTGTCGAGCGCCTCGTAGGAGTTGGCGCCGGTGTAGTGTGCGTCAAAGCCGTCGACCGGCGAGGACTGCGCGATGTCGAGCGCCTTGCCCTGCGGCACGCCCTCGGCGATGTCGAACATCACCACGTCGCCCAGCTCTTTCAGGCCGATGAGATGAGCCAGCGTTCCGCCGATCTGACCGGAGCCAATCAAAGCAATTTTGTCGCGCGCCATGTGAGCCTGTCCTTTAGACACGTAAGGAGGGGAAAACTGAGACGGGTGGTTATCCCTTTCGCCTCCCCCGTTCAAGTCACGGCTTGCCCAATTGTCGGGCTTGCCGCGTATTCGAGCGCAACCTCGTCATTCCGGGGCTTGGGAAGCGCCGACCCCGGAATGACAGCGCTGGCAAATAGGACTTAAGTCTCGCCCAAGCCCTTTACGTCTCAACCAAACCTTTGGTCGAGCCGCTGGCGGTGGAATCCTTGCGGCCGTGGGGCAGCGCCAGATAGGATTCCGAGCTCATTTCGATCAGGCGCGAGGCGGTGCGCTTGAACTCGTTGGCCTCGTTGCCCTCGTTGGCAAGATAGAGCGAGATCGGGTTGGCATCGGCCGAGGCCATCAGCTTCACGGCATTGTCATAGAGCGTGTCGATCAGCGTGATGAAGCGCTTGGCGGCGTTGCGCTGGGAGAAATCCATCACTGGAATATGGTCGACCAGGATGGTGTGATAATCGTGCGCCAGCCTGAGATAGTCCGATGCCCCGAGCGGCTTCTCGCAGAGATCGGCGAACGCGAAGCGCGCCACGCCGTGGGCCGAGCACGGCACGTGCAGGATGCGGCCCTTGATCGAAATATCGCGCGACTTGCATTTGGCGCCGCCTGACATCTTCGACCAGGCGCGGTCGAGCGCGGCGTCCGCCTCAGTGTCCGCCGGCGTCAGCCACATCGGCACGCCCTGAAGCTTTTCCAGCCGGAAGTCGGTGCGCGCGTCGAGCCGCAGCACGTCCATGTGGTCGGTGATCTGCCTGATGAAGGGCAGGAACAGCGAACGATTCAGACCGCCCTTGTAGAGGTCGTCAGGCGCGACGTTGGAGGTCGCGACCACGACGGTGCCGAGCTCCAGCAGCTTTGCGAACAGGCGGCCGAGGATCATCGCGTCCGCGATGTCGGTGACGTGGAATTCGTCGAAACAGAGCAGCCAGCTCTCCTCGAAGATCGCATGCGCGGTCAGCGCGATGACGTCGCCATCGGCGATCTCGCCGCGCGCGATGCCCTGGCGAAAATCGTAGATGCGCTCGTGCACCTCGGCCATGAATTCGTGGAAATGCGCGCGCCGCTTGTGCTCGACGGTCGAGTGCTGGAAGAACAGATCCATCAGCATGGTCTTGCCGCGACCGACCTCGCCATGGACGTAGAGTCCGTGGGGCGCCTCGTCCTTGTCGCTGCTGAACAGGCGGCTGAGCAGGCCCTGCTTGCGCGCCGGCTTGTAATCGGCGAGCCGCTGGTCGAGCGCCGCATAGGCGTCGGCAATATCGGCCTGCGCAGCATCGGGCTCGATCGCGCCGGACGCGATCTGGGCCTGATAGGCCTCGCGGAATGAGGAACTGGGGGTCGAGAGCATGCTCTTTACCGCCAGAGATGAGCGGAAATTGCAAGCCGTGAATTGGGGCGGGGCGCTATGCGTTCGGTGTCCCGGACGCGCTCCAGCGTGCAACGCTGCTGCGCAGAGCCGGGACCCACCATTTGGTACATCGATCGTAGAGCGATGGGCCCCGGCTCTGCAGCGCACCGCTTCGCGCTGCGCAGCGTCCGGGGCACGAGAGCTTCGCTACTCACACAGCTCGTACGCGTCCTCGACCACATACGGGCCGCCGCCGGTTGAGGCGCGGGACGAGAACAAAACAAAACGCTCGGCCGTGAACGCCTTGCTGGGAAAATAGCCGCGCAGCGAGAGATAATCGGCGACGTCACGGTCGGTGGCGTCGTGCAGCCGGGCCAGCGTGACATGCGGGATGAACTTGCGGCCTTCCGGGTCGAGGCCGATCCGTTGCATCAGGCGCTCGAGCTCGGCCTGCAATTCCATCAGCGGCTTGCTCGGCACGATGGTGGCGACCACCGCGCGCGGCTTGCGTCCGCCGAAACTCTGCAAACCCTGCACCTTCACCTCGAACGGCTTGCGATCGACGCGAAACAGCATCGAGGCGATTTCGTTGGCGGACATGCCGTCGATATTGCCGATGAAGCGCAGGGTGACGTGGTAATTCTCGGGATCGATCCAGCGGGCGCCGGGAAGGCCGCCCCGCAAATTGGAAAGCGACTGGCCAATCTCGGCCGGAATTTCCAGACCAGTGAACAAACGCGGCATCGTTTCGCACTCCCGATGCTTGGGCATGATCCGAGGGCAGGATCATATCCAAATTTTAGAGCCGGCGACGAATCACCGGTACCTTAATTCCTATCGCAGTTGTGTGACTCTGCGAAGCATCGCGCGCCTCACCCCGGTAAAACCCTGGGATTTACGGTCGGCGCTGCCTGCTTTTCAACGCCGCTGCTCAGCTATCGTGCCAATGAATGCCTCAACCGTGGGCAAGATATTCTTGACGATGATGTCGACGCCGGCCGCGGTCGGATGAATGCCGTCGGCCTGGTTGAGCTTGGCATCGGCCGCGACACCGTCGAGAAAAAACGGATAGAGCGGCACGCCAAATTTTTTCGCCAGATCCGGATAAATCGAATTGAAGCGCGCGGCATAGTCCGCGCCGTAATTCGGTGGCGCCAGCATGCCGCACAGCATCACCGCGATCTTGCGCGCCTTGAGGCGCTGGACGATCTCGGTCAGCGCGGCGCGCGTCAAATCGGGATCGATGCCGCGCAGCGCATCGTTGGCGCCGAGCTCGATGACCACACCGTCGGTTCCGTCGGGGACCGACCAGTCGAGCCGGTCACGGCCCCCCGAGGAGGTGTCGCCGGAGACCCCGGCATTGGTCATGTCGACCACTATGCCTTTGTCTTGCAAAGCTTTTTGAAGCTTGGTGGGGAACGCTTGCTGGGCCGGGAGGCCGAGGCCGGCGCTCAAGGAATCGCCGAGAACCACCAGCTTGATCGGCTTCGCCGCCTCGGCCCATGCCGGAGCCCACGCCGGATTTGCGACCGTCATCAAAGCGAACATCAACACGGCTATGTGCATGAACAATCCGTAACGCCTCTCGACCGCGCGTGCGGAGTTGCCATATGACCGGACCATGGACACTCGCATCTCTTCCTCTTCGCTCGCCGACAGTTCGGCGGACACCATCGCCATCTCCAACGTCAATCTGTCATTGGGTACGGGCGCGGCACGCGTTCACATTCTCAAGGATATCAGCTTGCGCGTGGGCCGGAGCGAGACGATCGGCCTGATCGGCCCGTCAGGCTCGGGCAAATCCACGCTGCTGATGGTGATGGCGGGGCTGGAGCGTCCTGATAGCGGAGAGGTGGTGGTCAGCGGCACGCCTTTCAATGCCCTCGACGAGGACGCGCTGGCCCGCTTCCGCGGCCGCCAGGTCGGCATCGTCTTCCAGTCCTTCCACCTGATCCCGACCATGACCGCGCTGGAGAACGTCGCAGTGCCGCTCGAGCTTGCGGGCAATCCCGACGCCGCCAAGCGCGCGGCGCAGGAGTTGCAATCGGTCGGGCTCGGCGACCGTCTGCATCATTATCCGACGCAGCTCTCCGGCGGCGAGCAGCAGCGCGTCGCGCTGGCCCGCGCGCTGGCACCCGATCCCGCGATCCTCGTTGCCGACGAGCCGACCGGCAATCTCGACGAAGCCACGGGACAACAGATCGTCGACCTCCTGTTCAGCAAGCATGCCGAGCGCGGCATGACGCTGGTGCTGGTCACGCACGATTCGTCGCTCGCGCATCGCTGCGATCGCGTGATCCGCCTGCGCTCCGGGCGCATCGACACGCAGTCGGCGCCGGCATGAGCGCTGCTGCCGAACCGTTTACGAAGCCCAACGGCGTCGCGCTGTCGCTGCGCTACGCGCTGCGCGAATTGCGCGGCGGCCTGCGCGGCTTCTACGTCTTCATCGCCTGCATCGCGCTCGGCGTGATGGCGATCGCCGGCGTCGGCTCGGTCTCGGCGAGCCTGAGCGACGGCCTCGCGCGCGAGGGTCGTACGCTGCTGGGCGGCGACGTGTCGTTCGTCCTGTTTCAGCGCGAGGCGAAGCCGGAGGAAGTCGCCTTCCTGCGTTCGCGCGGCACCGTCTCGAGCGCCGCCACACTGCGCGGCATGGCGCGCTCGGCCGAGGGCAAGCTGGCGCTGGTCGAGATGAAGGCCGTCGACGACACCTATCCGATGCTCGGCCAGTTGACGCTGGCGCCACCGCTGCCGATGTCCGACCTGCTCGCGGAGCGCGACGGCGCGTTCGGCGCGGCCGCCGATCCGACACTGCTGGCGCGGCTGTCGCTCAAGACCGGCGATCGCGTCACCGTCGGGGCTGCGACGTTCCAGATCCGCAGCGCCGTCGAAGCCGAGCCCGACAAGCTCGCCGGCGGCATCGGCTTCGGCCCGCGTTTCCTGATCAGCGAAGCGGGCCTGCGCGCCACGGGGCTGGTCCAGCCCGGCAGCCTGGTGCGCTGGGTCTATCGTGTGAAGCTGCCGGAGATCGCCAATAGCGAGCGCGCCACCGACGCCTTCATCGCGGACGCCCGCAACGCCGCGCCGCAGGCCGGCTGGGAGGTCCGCAGCCGCTCCAATGCCTCGCCACAGCTCGAGCGCAACATCAATCGCTTCACGCAGTTCCTGACGCTGGTCGGCCTCGCCGCGCTGCTGGTCGGTGGCGTCGGCGTCGCCAATGCCGTCAAGGCCCATATCGACCATAAGCTCGAGGTGATCGCGGCCTTCAAGGCCGTCGGCGCCACCGGGCGCGACGTGTTCGGCATCTATCTCGCCCAGGTGCTCCTGCTCGCCGCGATCGGCTCGGCGATCGGCCTCGCGCTCGGCGCCGCCATGCCCTTCGCGATCGTCGGCCTGTT
Source organism: Bradyrhizobium sp. 76 (assembly GCF_023073025.1). Classification (NCBI taxonomy): domain Bacteria; kingdom Pseudomonadati; phylum Pseudomonadota; class Alphaproteobacteria; order Hyphomicrobiales; family Nitrobacteraceae; genus Bradyrhizobium; species Bradyrhizobium sp. 76. Next base: position 58,198 of record NZ_JADPIS010000064.1, on the reverse strand, counting down.
CGGCAAGCTACTGCCGCTGCCGGTGGTGCCGGCGGTGCATGCCGACGAGCTCGCGCTGTCGTTCGTCTACGGGCTGCTCACGGCGCTTGCCTTCGGCCTGTGGCCGCTCGGGCGGGTGCACGACGTGCCGGTGGCCGCCCTGTTCCGCGACACCATCAGCTCGGAATGGCATCGGCCACGCTGGAGTTATCTCGTTTTCATGGCTGTCGTGATCGCGCTGCTCATCGCGGTCGTGATCGGGCTGTCCTTCGACAAGCGCATCGCCGCCGTGTTCGTGGCCTCCTCCGTGGTCGTGTTCGCGCTGCTGCGCGGCATTGCCGCGCTGTTGATGACGATCGCGCGGCGGCTGCCGCGCACGCGCTGGCCAATGCTGCGACTTGCGATCGCCAACATCCACCGGCCGGGCGCGTTGACGCCCTCGGTCGTCCTGTCGCTTGGCCTCGGGCTCGCCGTGCTCGTCACCATCACCCAGATCGACGGCAATCTGCGCCGGCAGTTCCTGGCGGCACTGCCCGAGCACGCGCCATCGTTCTTCTTCATCGACATTCCGAGCACGCAGGCCGAGCAGTTCGACTCATATCTGCGCCAGATCGCCCCTGGCGCGACGGTCGATGACGTCCCGATGCTGCGCGGGCGCATCGTCGGAGCCCGTGGCGTCCGCGCCGAGGAGCTCAAGCCCAGCACCGATTCCGAGTGGGTGCTGCAGAGCGACCGTGGCCTGACCTATACCGCCGAGCTGCCGAAAGGCTCCAAGGTGGTCGAGGGCGAGTGGTGGAGCGCCGATTATGCCGGCCCCCCGCTGGTTTCGATGGAGAAGAAGATCGCGGACGGACTCGGGCTCAAGCTCGGCGACGAGGTCGTGGTCAATATCCTCGGCCGCGACATCCCCGCGAAGATCAGCAATCTGCGCAGCATCGACTGGCAGGGCCTCGGCATCAATTTCGTCCTGGTGTTCTCGCCAAACGCCTTCAAGGGCGCGCCGCACACCCACATCGCGACGCTGACCGAAGCCGGCGGCGATGCGGCGGGCGACGGCAAGATCATCAAGGAGGTCGCTGACGCCTATCCGATGGTGACGAGCGTGCGCGTGCGCGAGGTGATGGAGACGGTCGGCTCGGTCGTGACCAACCTGGCGCTGGCGATCCGCGGCGCCAGCGCGGTGACCCTGATCTCGGCGATCCTGGTGTTGGGCGGCGCTCTCGCCGCCGGCCATCGCCACCGGGTCTACGATGCGGTGATCCTCAAGACCCTCGGCGCGACCCGGCTGCGGCTGCTCGGCGCCTATGCGCTCGAATACCTCCTGATCGGGCTTGCCACCGCAATGTTCGGCGTTTTCGCCGGCAGCGTCGCGGCCTGGATGATCGTGACCCGGCTGATGACCCTCACTTTCGTCTGGCAGGGCGGCAGCGCCGCCGGCGTGGTCGCGGCTGCCTTGGTCGTCACGGTTGGCCTCGGGCTCGCCGGCACGCTGCTGGCGTTGAACAAAAAGCCCGCCACGGTGTTGCGGAATTTGTGACAAATGGTAGCGGGCGGGTGCGCGGGAGCGAAATCGCACGATTCCGGCGATTAACCACGTCCGCTCGTCTGGATTGCAGGGAAGGGCGACATTCAGCCGCGCGTGGACGGTTGCAGCGGATGTGTTAGTTTCCCACATATCGAATGGGTTCGGAGCCCCGATTGTTAGCCAAAATTTAGTCGGCAGACATCGGTATCCGAGATAGAATTTGACGAACCGGCGGCGTGGCGACCCTCATGCCGGACCGGACCAACCAACGGGAATTCGACCATGTCGGACCTAGACCGTAACTACGCTTCTCCTTTCGGCAGGGCCGCCGGGCGTGTTGACGCCGCGACGGTCGATGCCGGCCTGCGCGCCTACATGCTGCGCATCTACAACTACATGAGCATCGGCCTGGCCATCACCGGCTTGGCCGCGCTCGGCGTCTACATGGCCGCCGTGACTGACGTTCCGACCCCGGAAGCCGTCCGCGTCGGCAAGCTGTTCCTGACGCCGTTCGGCTACGCGATGTTCGTCAGCCCGCTGAAGTGGCTGTTCATGCTCGCGCCGCTCGCCATGGTGTTCGTGATCTCGGCGGGCATCAACCGTCTCGCTCCCTCGACTGCCCAGATCCTGTTCTGGGTGTTCGCGGCGCTGATGGGCGTCTCGCTGTCCTCGATCTTCCTGGTGTTCACGCACACCTCGATCGTGCGGGTGTTCTTCATCACCGCGGCGACCTTCGGCGCGCTCAGCCTCTACGGCTACACCACCAAGCGTGACATGAGCGGAATGGGTTCGTTCCTGTTCATGGGCCTGATCGGCATCGTCATCGCGAGCCTGGTGAACCTGTTCCTGGCGAGCTCGGTGCTGCAGTTCGTCGTGTCGGTGGTCGGCGTGCTGGTGTTCGCGGGCCTCACCGCCTGGGATACCCAGCGGCTGAAGAACGACTACATCTACGGCTACGCCTCGGCCGGCGGTGACATCGCAGAGCGTGCGGCCATCACCGGCGCGCTGTCGCTGTACCTGAACTTCATCAACCTGTTCACGCTGCTTCTGCAGCTCCTCGGCCAGCGCGACTAAGCGTCAGACCAGAGCGAACGACACCAGCCCCGGCCGAAAGGCCGGGGTTTTTGTTTGGGGTGAGCCTCTCCACACCTACCGTCATTGCGAGCGCAGCGAAGCAATCCAGAGTCCCTCCGCTGGTGCATTTCTGGATTGCTTCGTCGCAAGGGCTCCTCGCAATGACGGAGTATGAGGAGGCACCGTTGCCTCTTCCAGCCGTCCCGGGAAGGCTCTAATCTCGCCCCATGTCCGCACCAGATATCAGGCCCACCACTGAGGCCGACCTTCCCGCCATCACCGCCATCTACCAGCAGGCTGTCCGCGAGGGCACCGCGACGTTCGAGCTGCAGCCGCCCGACCTCACCGAGATGACGCGCCGCTACCGCACGCTGATCGACGGCGGCTACCCCTATTTCGTCGCCATCCTGGACGGGCGCGTTGCCGGCTACGCCTATGCCGGCGCCTACCGGCCGCGGCCGGCCTACCGCTTCACGGTCGAGAACTCGATCTATCTCGATCCGTCCTTTCACCGCCGCGGCATCGGAGCGCTCCTGCTGGAGCGGCTGATCGTCGAATGCGAGGCGCGCGGCTTCCGCCAGATGATCGCCGTGATCGGCGATTCCGCCAATGCCGGCTCGATCGGCGTGCACACCAAGGGCGGCTTCAGGATGATCGGCACGCATCCCAGCGTCGGGCTGAAATTTGGCCGCTGGCTGGACACGGTGATGATGCAGCGCGACCTCGGCGAGGGCGCGACTACGGTGCCGGAGAAGTAGGGTTCAGCTCTTGTAGCCCGGATGGAGCGAAGCGAAATCCGGGAAAGGTTCATCCGCGGATACGACTGCCCCGGATTGCGCTGCGCTCCATCCGGGCTACGAAACGCTACACCACCGCCAGCTTGCGATCGATCACCAGGAGCACGCGCTCCAGCTCGTGGCCGCGGCGCAGGATCAGGCCCGTCGCCGAGATCACGCTGTACATGCCCTGCTTGCGCGCGAGGCGCGGATCCTTCTCGATGCGATAGATCGGCACTTCCGAAGCGCGGCGAAAGACCGAGAACACGGCGCGATCCTTGAGGAAGTCGATGGCGTAGTCGCGCCACTCGCCGTCGGCGACCATCCGGCCGTAGAGATTGAGAATACGGTGCAGCTCGAGCCGGTTGAACGTTACGCGGCTCGGTTGCGCATTCGAAGCGGCGGGGCGCGCCGCCGCGCGCTGTTCGCTCGGATCGGCATCCTCCGACAGACTCATAGGCTGCCTCCTGTCGTATCAGCATGACCGCGTCCGCGAAGACCGTCCCCGGAACCGCGGATCATGACAGTTGCATGATCGCGCCAACTGTTCCCCACTGCAAGGGGCCCTGTAAGGACGTTGGACCGGAGCAAACCGCCCACACGTAGCGGTGGAACTCTGTCGCGGCAAACCGTCACGGGATCGTTAGCAGGAATCATAGTGTCGCCGCTTTTCCGCCAAGCGACTGCCGCCCTGCATTGCGAAAAGACCTGTGTGCGTTGACCCGGTCCTTTCGGTTCCGGATTCCTCAGCCCCCAGCCCCCCGGGGCCGTCAGGATCGGGTCTGTTCGCACGACAAGGAGGGCCAACGCGAGTTGGTCCTTTTTTGTTTGGGCCGGTTTTGTTTGTGTCGGGATGCTTCCGCCTCGACGGATCTCTTCCTCATCAGCGAGAACACTCCCTCCCCTCATCCTGAGGAGCCGCGAAGCGGCGTCTCGAAGGATCGAGGCCGAGCTGCCTCAGCAGGGCCTGCGTGGTTCGAGACGCGCGCAAGAGCGCGCTCCTCACCATGAGGATTGAGACTGTGCTTGAATCGGAAAATTCGAAGTGTGCGCGTTAGTGCAGCGACGTGTACGCCGCGCCCAGCATCGGGCCCGGCTTTTCCCGGCTGCCGTCCTGGACGTAGACCACAGCACCGTCGACGCCGTCGCGCGTGAGGTTCTCGATCGGCACCGTCCAGCTTTCCGGACGGCCGGTCCAGTCGCCGACCTTGAGCAGGTTGCGCACCACGTTATGATAGATGACCTGCTGTCCGCGATTTTCACCGCGGCTGATCGCGATCGGCACCGACTTCGCAATCGAGCAGATCCAGACCTCGCCGTGGGACGCCGTCGGCTCCTTGCTCGCGGCCACCGAGACGTTGATCTGCTTGCCCGCGAGCGACATCGTCACCGGTACGCTCATCACACCAGTGCCGGCGTCGGTTTTGCCGATCGCGCTTTCGATGCCAGTGCGATCGCTGCCGACGACATGCGTGGAGCCGTTGACCACGACCTGCGGCGTGTAGACTTCGCGGTCGCCGCGCATGCGCGAATAGGCACGCTGCCGTGCAGAGAAGCGCGAATCGGCCAATGTGTCCTTCCAGCCGAGATAGTCCCAATAGTCGATCGGCATGCTCAGCGCGATGATCGAGGGATCGCGGGCGAGGTCGCCGATGATCTTGTCGGCCGGCGGGCAGGACGAGCAGCCCTGCGAGGTAAACAATTCGACAACGGCGCGGGGATCAGCCTCGGCAGGACGAATGACGGCGACGATCGCACAGAGACCAAGTGCACCCGACCAGAGGGCGCCGGACCAACGTGAAGCCAGATGAGAAGCCGTCATTGTTGTCATGTCGAACGCCGCACACCATTGCTCGCGAGAGGGAAACCTTACCGCCGGATGGTCACCGTAGTCTTACGGGCCTCACACATTCATCCGCCACAGCAGCCGTCCAGGGCGTGAGGTTGTCCGCCGGGCGGGCCATCCGAAGCCTGCCGCAAACGCGTGAAGGCGGCCTTGTGATAGGCCGCCTTCGTGTAACCTACTACTCACTTCGCAGTGAGCCACCGTTCACAAATCCGCGCTTACGCCGCGAGCTTGCGCAGCACGTAGTGCAGGATGCCGCCGTTGCGGTAGTATTCGAGCTCGTCCAGCGTATCGATGCGGCAGAGCAGCGAAACGCGCTGCAGCGAACCGTCGCCGGAGACGATCTCCGCGGTCAGCTTCTGGCGCGGCTTGAGGTCGCCGATGAGGCCGCGCAGCGTGACCTTCTCGTCGCCCTTCAGACCGAGCGACGACCAGGAGGTGCCGTCCTCGAAGGTCAGCGGCAGCACGCCCATGCCGACCAGGTTGGAGCGGTGGATGCGCTCGAAGCTCTGGCAGATCACGGCACGCACGCCGAGCAGACGCGTGCCCTTCGCGGCCCAGTCGCGCGAGGAGCCATTGCCGTATTCGGCGCCGGCGAACACCACCAGCGGCACCTGCTCCTGCTGGTACTTCATCGCGGCGTCGTAGATCGACATCTGCTCGCCGTCTGGCCAGTGTTTTGTCAGACCGCCCTCGGGGATATTTCCATCCGCGCCCTTGAGCATAAAATTCTTGATGCGGATATTGGCGAAGGTGCCGCGCATCATGACTTCGTGGTTGCCGCGGCGCGTGCCGTACTGGTTGAAGTCGGCCGGACGCACCTGGTGCTCGCTGAGATATTTGCCGGCGGGCGAGGTGAGCTTGATCGAACCGGCCGGCGAGATGTGGTCGGTGGTGATCTTGTCGCCGAACATGGCAAGGATGCGGGCCTCGACGATGTCGGTGACCGGCTCCGGCTCCTTCTTCATGCCTTCGAAATAGGGCGGGTTCTGCACATAGGTCGAGCTCATGTTCCAGCGATAGGTCTCGCTCTCGACCGTCTTGATCTTGCGCCAGTTGGTGTCGCCCTTGAACACGTCGGCATACTTCTTCTTGAAGATCGACGCGGTCACGAACTTCTTCATGAAGGCGTTGATCTCCTTCGTCGTAGGCCAGATGTCCTTGAGGTACACCGGCTTGCCGTCCTTGCCTTCACCGAGCGGCTCGATGGCGAGGTTCTTGGTGACGGTGCCCGCGAGCGCATGAGCGACCACGAGCGGCGGCGAGGCGAGGTAGTTCGCCTGCACGTCCGGCGAGACACGGCCTTCGAAGTTGCGATTGCCGGAGAGCACCGCAGCCGCGACGATGCCGTTGTCGTTGATCGACTTCGAGATCTCCTCGGGCAGCGGACCGGAATTACCGATGCAGGTGGTGCAGCCGAAGCCGACCAGGTTGAATCCGACCTTGTCGAGATCGGCCTGGAGACCGGAATCGGCGAGATAGGCCGCCACCACCTGGCTGCCGGGTGCCAGCGAGGTCTTCACCCACGGCTTTGCCTTGAGGCCCTTCGCGGCGGCGTTGCGCGCCAGCAGACCGGCGCCGATCAGCACGCTCGGGTTCGAGGTGTTGGTGCAGGAGGTGATTGCGGCGATCACGACGTCGCCATGGCCGATGTCGAACTTCTTGCCGTCAACGGCGAAGCGCTTGCCCGGCTCCTCGGCCTTCTTGTATTCGCTGGCGAGCGCGAGCGAGAAACCCTCGGGCACGGACGGCAGCGCAATGCGGCCTTCGGGGCGCTTCGGACCGGCCATCGACGGAACGACATCACCGAGGTCGAGCGTCAGCGTCTCCGTGAACACCGGATCGGGCGACTTGGCGGTGCGGAACAGCCCTTGCGCCTTCGCATAGGCCTGCACCAGCGCGACGCGCGCCGAGGCGCGGCCGGAGGTCTTGAGATAATCGAGTGCCGCGGCATCGACCGGGAAGAAGCCGCAGGTCGCGCCATATTCGGGCGCCATGTTGGCGATCGTCGCCTTGTCGGCGACCGAGAGATGGTCGAGGCCGGGGCCGAAGAACTCGACGAACTTGCCGACGACGCCGAGCTTGCGCAGCATCTGCGTCACCGTCAGCACGAGATCGGTCGCGGTGACGCCTTCCTTCATCGCGCCCTTCAGCTTGAAGCCGACGACGTTGGGCAACAGCATCGACAGCGGCTGGCCGAGCATGCAGGCTTCCGCCTCGATGCCGCCGACGCCCCAGCCGAGCACGGCGAGACCGTTGACCATGGTGGTGTGGGAATCGGTGCCGACCAGCGAGTCGGGATAGGCGACCTCGAAGGTGCCGGTCTTCTTGCCGACCGTCATCTTCTCCTTCTTGGTCCAGACCGTCTGGGAGAGATATTCGAGATTGACCTGGTGGCAGATGCCGGTGCCGGGCGGCACGACGGAGAAGTTCGAGAACGCCTTCTGGCCCCATTTCAGGAACTCGTAGCGCTCCTGGTTCTGCTTGTACTCCTCGGTGACGTTCTTGCCGAAGGCCTTGTTGTCACCGAAGAAGTTCACGATCACGGAGTGGTCGATGACGAGGTCGACCGGCACCAGCGGATTGATCTTCTCGGCATCGCCGCCGAGCTTCTGCATCGCATTGCGCATCGCGGCGAGATCGACCACGGCGGGCACGCCGGTGAAGTCCTGCATCAGCACGCGCGCCGGGCGGAAGGCGATCTCATGCTCCAGCGACTTCTTGCGCAGCCATTTCGACACCGCGACGATGTCTTCCTTCTTGACCGAGCGGCCGTCCTCGTTGCGGAGCAGGTTCTCGAGCAGGACCTTCATCGAATAGGGGAGTTTCGAAATTCCCTTCAGACCATTCTTCTCGGCCGTGGGCAGGCTGTAATAGACATAGGTCTTGGCGCCGACCTTGAGGGTCTTTTTGCATTTGAAGCTGTCGAGCGAGGTCATGTAGGAAATCCCAATTGTTAGTTATACCCGGCAGGGTATTTTAACACCGTCAGCGTAGGCAGGCTGAGTCGCTTGCAGGGGCAGGTTGAGTTGCTGCATCAAGTAGTTCCGGGCTTATAGAAGCTTTCTAACCGCGCCGCCACAGCCACAAACGTGCCGCGGCAATCCGCGAGCCAAAAATTCCCATACGCTACCCCAAGTTTTCCTGAGGCCTGGCTTTGAGCGGATCGATACGAGGCAAGATGCAGCTTTCCGGACGCGGGGTCACATGCGTGCGGGGCGGCCGCGAGGTGTTTGCCAGGCTCGACTTCGGGGCCGTCTCCGGCGAAGCCGTGGCGGTCGTCGGCCGCAACGGATCGGGCAAGACCTCGCTGCTGCGGCTGATCGCGGGCCTGCTCATTCCGGCGGGCGGCACGATCGCGCTGGACGGAGGCGATTCCGAGCTGACATTGCCGGAGCAATGCCACTATCTCGGCCATCGCGACGCCCTGAAGCCGGCGCTGAGCGTGGCGGAGAATCTGACATTCTGGGCCGATTTTCTCGGCGGGGAGCGTTTCGACGCCGGCGAGAGCCTCGCCACCGTCGGGCTCGACCATGCCGCCGATCTGCCTGCCGCCTTCCTGTCCGCCGGCCAGCGCCGCCGGCTCTCGCTGGCCCGCCTCCTGACCGTCCGCCGACCGGTCTGGCTATTGGACGAGCCGACCACGGCGCTGGATGTCGCGGGACAGGACATGTTTTCCGGATTGATGCGCGAGCACCTCGGCCGCGGCGGCCTGATCATCGCCGCCACCCACGCCCCGCTCGGGATCGATTCGCGGGAGCTGCGGATCGGGGGGACGGCATGATTCCCGTGGACCCTCAGCTTTTCGAGCGGCCGGTCGCCGCTCTCGCACCCGGGACGCAGTCGTCGCCGCGGGCTCCCTCGCCTCTCCCGCTTGCGGGAGAGGTCGGCGCGCAGCGCCGGGTGAGGGTTCTCTCCGCTGGGGGAATCTTCGTTGTCGAGACACCCTCTCCCCAACCCTCCCCCGCAAGCGGGGGAGGGATCGCACCGTGCCTCAGGCACGATGGGAGCCCCCCATGACCGCCCTGTCTGCCCTCATTCGCCGGGACATCCGGATCGCGCTCCGCGTCGGCGGCGGGGCGTTGATTGGCGTGCTGTTCTTCCTGACCGTGGTGGTGCTGATGCCGTTTGCGGTGGGGCCGGATCTGGCACTGCTGTCGCGGCTCGGGCCGGCGATCCTGTGGCTGGGGGCACTGCTGGCGAGCCTGCTGACCCTGGACCGGCTGTTCATGGCCGACCACGAGGACGGCTCGCTCGACCTGATCACGATGAGCCGGACCCCGCTGGAACTCGCCTGCGCGGCGAAGGCGCTGGCGCATTGGCTGGCCGCCGGCCTGCCGCTGATCGTCGCAACCCCCGTGCTCGGCCTGCTGCTCAACCTCGACATGGTCGCGACCGGCGCGGTGGCGCTGACGCTGCTCGCCGGCACCCCGGCGCTGACGTTTACCGGAATGATCGGGGCGGCGCTGGCGGTGACGCTGCATCGAGGCGGCTTGCTGATGGCGGTCCTGGTGCTGCCGCTGTCGATACCGGTGCTGATCTTCGGCGTCGCGGCCTCGCAGGCGGTAATCGTCGGCCCCATGACATTCGGCGCGCCGTTCTCGATCCTGTGCGCGCTGTCGCTGGTCAGCCTCGTGATCGGGCCCTTCGCGGCTGCGGCGAGCCTGAAGCATGGGCTGGATTGAGATGGACTGGACTGACCTTGACCCCGATCAACTTTCGCTGCGGACTTTCGTGCTGATTGCGTGAGCGCTTACCTGTGATTATCAGGATACCATGACGCTGATCGACCTCGCCAACCCCACACGGTTCCTCGCGCTGACGGCGCGGCTGCTGCCGTGGCTTGCGGCTGCGACAATCATCCTGCTCGCGATCGGGCTCTATCAGTCCGCCACCGCGCCCGACGACTATCAGCAGGGCGCGACCGTGAAGATCATGTTCATCCACGTGCCCAATGCCTGGCTGTCGATGTTCGTGTGGGGCGTGATGAGCATCGCCTCGCTGGGCACGCTGGTGTGGCGGCATCCGCTCGCCGACGTCGCCGCCAAAGCGGCTGCTCCGATCGGTGCCAGCTTCACCTTCCTTGCGCTGCTGACGGGCTCGCTGTGGGGCCGGCCGATGTGGGGCACCTATTGGGAATGGGACGCGCGGCTGACCTCGGTGCTGATCCTGTTCCTGATGTATCTCGGCCTGATGGCGCTGTGGCGCGCGGTCGACGAGCCCTCCCGCGCGGCGCGCGCCGCCGCCGTGCTGACGCTGGTCGGCGCCATCAACCTGCCCATCATCAAGTTCTCGGTCGATTGGTGGAACACGCTGCACCAGCCGGCCTCGGTGATGCGGATGGGCGGCTCGTCGCTCGACAAATCCTTTTTGATTCCGCTGCTGGTGATGGCGGTCGCGTTCACCCTGCTGTTCGTCACGCTGCATCTGGCGGCGATGCGCAACGAGATCTTGCGTCGGCGCGTGCGGTCCCTGCAGATGATGCAGGCGAGCCGTGTGGCGTTTTCAGAAGTCGGCACCGGCTCGCGCGAGGGCAGCACGTCAAAAGAAGTCGGGGCTGCATGATCATGTCGCTCGGTCCCTATGCGTCTTTCATCGTGACGTCCTATGTCGCGGCCGCCCTTGTGGTCGTGATCCTGATCGGCTGGATCGTGCTCGATTATCGTAGCCAGACACAGCGCCTGCGCGAGCTCGAGCGCAGCGGCGTGACCCGCCGCTCCGGCCGTAGCGCGACGGATCGGCCATGAGAGATCGAGCATGAGAGATCAATCATGAGCGAGCAATCGACGTCCGCTCCGCCGCAGCGCCGCACCTTCCTGATGGTGCTGCCGCTGATTGCGTTCATCGGCCTGGCGCTGCTGTTCTGGTTCCGGCTCGGCAGCGGCGATCCCTCGCGGATCCCTTCCGCGCTGATCGGACGGCCCGTGCCGCAAACCATGCTGCCGCCGCTCGAGGGATTGCAGGCTGACAACACGCAGATCCCCGGCCTCGATCCCGCTGCGTTCAAGGGCAAGGTCAGCCTCGTCAATGTCTGGGCGTCCTGGTGCGTGCCGTGCCACGACGAGGCGCCGCTGCTGACCGAATTGGCAAAAGACAAGCGCTTCCAGCTTGTCGGCATCAACTACAAGGATGCCACCGACAATGCGCGGCGCTTCCTGGGGCGCTACGGCAACCCGTTCGGCCACGTCGGCGTCGATGCCAATGGCCGCGCCTCGATCGAATGGGGCGTCTATGGCGTGCCCGAGACTTTCGTCGTCGGTCGCGAAGGCACCATCGTCTACAAGCTGGTCGGGCCGATCACGCCGGAGAACTTGCGCACGGTGCTGTTGCCGCAGATGGAGAAGGCGTTGAAGGCGGCCGGGAGCTAGCTCTGTCGTCAGTGTGAGAAGGACCCAACCCCAAACACCGCTGTCATGCCCCGGCTTGACCGGGGCATCCAGTACGCCGCAGCTCCTCCGTACCTCACGACTGTCTCTGGAATACTGGATCGCCCGGTCAAGCCGGGCGATGACAGTCGAGTATGTAGCTGCGCTGGGCTCGCAATGACGATTTGAGAGACCTTACCCCTTCCTCACATCGCCCGCCTCGGCCTCGCTCGCTTCCAGCGACGCCGGCTCGAGGTGGTAGCGCTTGGTCAGCGGCATCTGGGCGATGGCGAAGATCATGGTGATCGGCGTGACGCCGAACACCTTGAAGTTGACCCAGAAATCCGTGCTCTGGGTGCGCCAGACGATCTCGTTCAAGACCGCCATGCCGGCGAAGAACAGCGCCCAGCGTAAGGTGAGGATGCGCCAGCCCTGCGGCGTCAAATTGAACATCTGGTCGAACATGACGGCGATGAAGGAGCGGCCGAACAACAGGCCGCCGCCGAGGATCGCAGCGAACAAAGCGTAGATGATGGTCGGCTTGAGCTTGATGAAGGTCTCGTCGTGCAGCACCAGGGTCAGCGTGCCGAACACCAGCACGATGACACCGGTTACGATCGCCATGATCGGGATGTGCCGCGTCACCACATAGGAGGCGATCATCGCCGCCACGATCGCGACCATGAAGGCGCCGGTCGCGGCGAACAGGTTGAACTTCGCATTGACGAAGAAGAACACGAGCAGCGGGCCGAGCTCGGTCGCAAGCTTGAACAGGGGGTGCGGCTGGGTCTTGTCCATTCTTCAGCTTTCGATTCCGGCAATCGCGCGGGCGAAATCACGCGCGGTGAACGGCGCGAGATCGTCGACGCCTTCGCCGACGCCGATGAAATGCACCGGCAGTTTGAATTTCTCCGCGAGCGCCACCAGGATGCCGCCACGAGCGGTGCCGTCGAGCTTTGTCATCACGAGACCGGTCACCCCGGCGGTGCGATGGAAGGCCTCGACCTGCGACAGCGCGTTCTGGCCGACGGTGGCGTCCAGCACGAGCAGCACCGCATGCGGCGCAGTCGCGTCCACCTTGCGGATGACGCGCACGACCTTTTCGAGCTCGTTCATCAGCTCGGCCTTGTTCTGAAGCCGCCCGGCCGTGTCGATCAGGAGCACGTCGATGGCCTGCTCCTTCGCCGCCGTCAGCGCATTGAAGGCGAGGCTCGCCGAATCCGAGCCCTGCGCACCTGATATGACGGGCGTCTTCGTGCGTTCGCCCCAGACCTTGAGCTGCTCGATCGCTGCTGCGCGAAACGTGTCGCCGGCGGCCAGCATCACCTTGCGGCCTTCGGACGCGAATTTTTGCGAGAGTTTTCCGATGGTGGTGGTCTTGCCGGAGCCGTTGACGCCGACCACGAGGATGACGAACGGCTTCCTGCCGGCGTCGATCTCGAGCGGCTTCGCCACCGCCGCCAGCACCTTCTCGACCTCGGTCGCGACGACGTCCTTGACCTCGTCCGCCGAGATCGCCTTGTCGTAGCGTCCCGTGCCAACCGCATCCGCGATCCGCACCGCGACCGACGTGCCGAGGTCGGCGCGCAGCAGCACGTCCTCGATGTCGTCGAGCATGGCGCGGTCGAGCTTGCGCTTGGTGACGAGATCGGCGACCGCGGTCCCGAGCGAGGACGAGGTGCGCTTCAGCCCGTCGGACAGGCGGCGCCACCAGCTCAGCTTGGGGGTCTCGGGGGTGGTATCGTTCATGATGGCGGTGTGTTAGCCGTTCCCGCTCGCAAACGAAAGTCTTGACCGAAAGTCCTGCAATTGCTCGATGTTCCCGAATTGACCGCCGAAGAAATCCTGGCGCGCGTGCTCCATCGCGACGGATTGATGCTGGTCATCGACAAGCCGGCCGGCCTGCCGGTGCATCGCGGACCCAAGGGCGGTGCCAATCTGGAAACGTCCTTCGACGCGCTTCGTTTCGGCCTGCCGCGGCCGCCGGTGCTGGCCCACCGGCTGGACAAGGACACCTCGGGTTGCCTCGTGCTCGGCCGCCATCGCAAGGCGACGGCCTCGCTCGGTCTGCTGTTCAAGCATGGGAAGATCGGCAAGACCTACTGGACCATCGTCGAGGGCGGCCCCACCGAAGACGAAGGCACCATCGATATGCCGCTCGGCCGGCTGAACGCCGAACGCGGCTGGTGGCAGAAGCCCGATCCCGAGGGCCAGAAGGCCATCACCAACTGGAAGGTGATGGGCCGGGGCGACGGCCTGACCTGGCTCGCCATGGAACCGGTCACCGGACGGACCCATCAATTGCGGGTGCATGCGTCCGCGACCGGCTGGCCGATCTTCGGCGATAACATTTACGGCAACGGCCCGCGCTTCGGCGAGCCGAAGCTGCACCTGCATTCCCGCGAGATCGTGGTACCGATCTCCCGCAACAAGGAGCCGGTCCGCGTGGTGGCGCCGGCCCCACCCCACATGCACGAGCGGCTCCGCGCCTGCGGGTGGAACGGGGAGTAGCCCAGCTGCTCGCCCCTCATGGTGAGGAGGCCGCGTAGCGCTCCCTATAGTTTACGAAACGTTCAGTGCTCGTCGCTAATGATAGCGGTTGCTTAGAACAAGCTTCCGTCAATCTGCTCAGGACGAGCTGCGCGTCATGTCCACGGCCGAGTTATCGATCATCGACGAGGTCGAGTCCGCGCTTCGGACTGGCTCGGCGGAAAAGGGCCTGGCAACAGCCCGCCGCGTCACCGACCTGTTCCTGTCCTCCGCCGGCAGTTTCGACGACGAGCAGATCGCACTGTTCGACGACGTGCTCGATCGCCTGATCGGCACCATCGAGCTCCGCGCCATCGCCGACATGGGCGCGCGCGTAGCGCTCGCCGAGATCAGCGCGCAGCTCGCGCCGATCGCGCAGGCGCCGCCATCGGTCATTCGCCGGCTCGCCAACAATGACGAAATCCGCATCGCTGGTCCCGTGCTGCAGGAATCCGCGCGCCTCGATGACGGCGCGCTGGTGCAGATCGCCTCGAGCAAGGGCGAGCCGCATCTGCTCGCGGTCGCCGGACGCTGGTGGCTGAAGGAGATCGTCACCGATGCATTGCTGGCGCGGCGCTATCCCAACGTCAGCCGGCGGCTCGCCGCCAATCCCGGCGCGCGCGTGTCCGGCAACGGATTCGCCGTCATCGTCGGACAGGCCGAGGCCGACCCCGAGCTCGCGGTCAGCGTCGGCGTCCGCGTCGATCTGCCGTCAGACCTGCGTCGTCAATTGCTGCGCTCGGCAACGGACGCCGTGCGGACCCGGCTGTTGTCGCGCGCGCCGCCGCATCTGTTCGAGGAGATCCAGACCGCGATCGCAGCCGTCACCGTCGGTGTCGAGCGCGAGATGTCGGGGGTCCGCGATTTCGAAGGTGCCAAGCGCGCCGTCGCAGGCCTGAAGGCGACCGGCCAGCTCGGCGAAGCGACGCTGCTCGGCTTCGCAACGCAGCGGCGTTATGAAGAAGCGGTGGCCGCATTGGCCGCATTGTCGGGATCGACCGTCGAAGTGATTCGCCCGCTGATGCAAAGCCTGCGCGAGGACGGCCTGCTGGTGCCGTGCAAGGCGGCGCAGCTCAGCTGGGAAACCACCGCCGCCGTGCTCCAAAGCCGCTTTGCGAGCGGCGCGATGAAACCGGCCGACATCGCAAGGGCTCAAAGCCACTACGCGCGCATGACCCCGGAGAATGCGCGGCGGACGCTGCGGTTCTGGCAGGTGCGGGCGTTGTAGGCTGTTTGGGGCGCGCTGCTTCTCCACCCTCGGTGTCGTCCCGGCGAAGGCCGGGACCCATAACCACAGGGAGAAGTTTGGCGACGACGGTCCGTTACTCTGCTTGGTTGGGACAAGCACCGCGGATCACCGATAGATCACGCGGTATGGGTCCCGGCCTTCGCCGGGACGACGCTGGAGGTACAGCGCGTCGTCACTCGCCGCAACGAGGCTAAGCAGTCAGCCGCGCGCCATCACGACCGGCGATCCGCAGCGGCACGATGCGGCCCACACGCTCGCCCGCAATCGCGACTGGCAGATAATGCTCCGTCCGTCCCTGACCGTCGCTCTCGATCAGCACCTCACGCGTGGCCCCGATCTCGGCTTGCAGCCGCTGCAGAAGCGCAGCCTCACCGGCCGAGCGCAGCCGCTTCGACCGCTCCTTGATTGCGCCGCCCGCAACCTGCGGCATCCGCGCGGCCGGCGTGCCGGGACGCGGCGAATAGGGGAAGACGTGGAGGAACGTCAGGCCGCATTCCTCGACCAGGTCGAGCGAGCGCGAGAACATCTCCTCGGTCTCGGTCGGAAAGCCCGCAATGATGTCGGCGCCCAGCGCGATGTCCGGGCGCAGGCGACGGACCTGGTCGCAGAACGCGATGGCGTCGCCGCGCGTATGCCGCCGCTTCATGCGCTTCAAGATCATGTCGTCGCCGGATTGCAGCGACAGGTGCAGATGCGGCATCAGCCGCGAATCCTCAGCGATGGCATCCAACAGATCGCTGTCAGCCTCGATCGAATCGATCGAGGAGATGCGCAGGCGCCTCAGCTCCGGCACGTGCCGCAAAATCTGCTTCGTCAGCAGGCCGAGTTTCGGCGTACCCGGCAGGTCGGCGCCGTAGCTGGTGAGATCGACGCCGGTAAGCACGATCTCGGCATGGCCGCGCGCGACCAACGCCTGGACCTGATCGACCACCGCGCCCATCGGCACCGAGCGCGAATTGCCGCGCCCGAACGGAATGATGCAGAAAGTGCAGCGATGGTCGCAGCCGTTCTGCACCTGCACGAACACGCGCGGCAGGCCGCTCGCGAAGCCGTCGATGAGATGCGGCGCCATCTCCTTCACCGCCATGATGTCGCTGACGGCGATTTTTTCGCTCGCACCGAGATCGAACGCCGCACGCGCCTCGCGCCATGCGGACGACCGCATCTTGTCGTCATTGCCGACGACGCGATCTACCTCGGCCATCTCGGCGAACATGCCGCTTTGCGTCTGCGCCGCGCAACCGGTGACGACGATGCGCGCTGCCGGCCGCTCGCGTTTCAGCTTGCGGATCGACTGGCGCGCCTGCGCCACCGCTTCGTTGGTGACAGCGCAGCTGTTGATGACGATGGTATCTGAAAGGCCTGCGCCCTCGGCCTCGCGGCGGATCACCTCGGCCTCAAAGGCGTTGAGGCGGCAGCCGAAGGTGACGATGTCGACGCTCATCACCCGACCGGCGCGAACAGCGCCGGATCGAAACGGCCTTCATATTCGAAAGTCGCTGTGCCCGTCATCAGCACGTGATCGTCGCGCTCGCGCCATTCGATCCCGAGCTTGCCGCCGGGCAGCGCGATCTCGACATTGCGCTCGGCGCGCTTCAGCCGCGCCGCCGCAACCGCCGTGGCACATGCGGCCGAGCCGCAGGCCCTGGTCAGGCCGGCGCCGCGCTCCCAGGTGCGGATCGTGATCTGCTGGGGATCGACGATATGGGCGAGCGTGATGTTGGCGCGCTCCGGAAAGATCGGATGGTTCTCCAGCAGCGGACCGAAACGCTCGAGATCGTAGGCGTTGACGTCATCGACCCAGAAGATCGCATGCGGATTGCCCATGCTGACGACCGAGGGCGAATGCAGGATCGGATTGTCGATCGGGCCGATCTGCAATTCGATGTAGCGGGTGTCGCGGAATTCCTGGTCGAGCGGAATGTCCTGCCAGCCGAATTTCGGCGCGCCCATGTCCACCGTATAAAGATCCGGCGCCGGACCCTGCCAGGCATTGAGCAGGCCCGCGGCCGTCTCGAACGTCACATTGGTCTGGCCGGTCTTCTCGAAGACGCGCCGCACCACGCAGCGCATGCCGTTGCCGCAGGCGCCGGCCTCGGAGCCGTCACAGTTGTAGATGCTGATGAAAGCTTCGGTGCCGTCGAAGCGCGGCTTCTGCAGCACCATGAGCTGGTCGTAGGGCACACCGCCTCGCGCCGATGCCACCGCACGGGCGTCGTCCGGGGTGACCGTGGTGGCGGAATCGCGCATGTCGACAACGACGATCTCGTTGCCGATGCCGTTCATCTTGGCAAATGCGTGGTTGGCCAGCGCGCTCATGAAAATTCCCGAATTTCGCCTGCCTTATATGGCGATCCTTGGCCCTCTTGGCCAGTGATTTGCCGACAAGAGCCAGGACGCTGCCATGACGCATCTGTCATGGGACGAATTCGGCGCTCGCGTGTTAGAACGGCGAAATTCGCGCAACCGGGACATGCGGCCGGATTAAGGCCTCGGGGACGTAAGGCCTTGGCGGATAAGCTATTGGGGAGAATAAAAATGTTCAGGTTTCGTCGTCTCGCTTTGGCCGCGCTGATTCCGGCAGCGGCCTTGTCGTTTGGTCTGTCGGCCACGCTGGCCCAAACGCCGAGCCCGGCGCCGGCCGCATCGGCGAGCCCCTCGCCGGCCCCGTCGGCTTCGCCCTCCCCGGCCGCGAGCGCTGCACCCGTGGCCACGCCCTCGCCGGCGGCCGGCGCCTCGCCAAGCCCTTCAACGTCGCCTGCAGCGTCCCCTGCAACCTCGCCCTCGCCCGCAGCCAGTGCCTCACCGAGCCCCGCCCCGCCGCCCGCTGCAGCCGCGACGCCGGCTCCCGTGCAGACGGCTGATCCGTTCGGACAGGAGACCACGCTCGAGCCCAGGAAGGTCGTGATGGTCAAGGGCACTGCCAATTGGGACTCGGCCTTCGACACGCTGATCGACGCCTTCAAGGCGCTGAACACGCTGCTGGACAAGCAGGGCATCAAGCACGCCGGCAATTCGATGATCGTCTACACCTCGACCGACGATACCGGCTTCACCTTCCTTGCCGAGATCCCGGTCGAGCAGGACCCGAAGAACCTGCCCAAGGATATGAGCGTCGGCAAATCGCCGGAGGGCAAGGCGCTGAAATTCGTTCATCGCGGCTCCTACGACAACATGGACAACACCTATGAGGCGATCACCAATCACCTCGACGACAAGAAGCTGGAAGCCAAGGACACCTTCATCGAGGAATACCTCACCGATCCCCTGAAGACGGCCGAGGACAAGCTCGTGATCAATGTATTCGTGCCGCTGAAGTGAGACCGATGAAAAAGCCTGCCATCCTTTTGACCTCCCTTGTTACGTCCTTTGCCGCCGCGATGCTGGCAACGCCTGCGCTTGCCGACGATTTTCCGTCCGCGATTTCGGTGAGCGGCGAAGCCACGATCTCCGCCGCGCCTGATCTCGCGCAGATCGACGCCGGCGTCGCCAACGACGCCAAGTCTGCGAAGGAAGCGTCCGACGCCAACAACGCCGCGATGGGCAAGGTGCTGCTGGCGCTGAAGGGCGCAGGCATTGACGAGAAGGATTACCAGACCTCGCGGCTGTCGCTGCAGCCGCAATACGGCCAGAACAAATCCACCGGCGCCTCGCCCGTGGTCGGCTTCCGCGCGTCAAACCGCGTCACCGTGAAGATCCGCGACGTGACCAAGGTCGCCGCCATCATCGACACGCTGGTCGGCGCCGGCGCCAACGATATCGGCAACATCTCCTTCGAGGTGACGCAGGCCTCGAAACTACTCGACGATGCCCGCGAGAAGGCTGTCGCAGACGCCCGCCGCAAAGCGGAGATCTACGCCAAGGCCACCGGCGTCACGCTCGGCGCGCCGCTCAGCGTGTCCGAAGGCGGCGCCCCGATGCCGCTGTTCAAGGGACGCATGGCCGCAGCGCCGATGGCCGCAGGCGGCGCGGCCGTTGCGCCCGGCGAGGAAACGCTGGCGGTGACGGTGAATGTGAGTTGGGCGATCAAGGCGAAAGAGCAGTAGGCGCAGCTGCCGCGACAGACTCCATTGTCTGTCCCGGTGAAGCTAAATCTCCACCACCTGCCCCGGCTTCATCGCGACAAACCGCTCCTGCGGCACCTTTGCGGCGTCGAGCGCCTCGACCAAGGCCTTCGCCGGCGCATCGATGGCTTCATCGGTCAGCTGAAACGTGCCGTGATGATGCCCGAGTGCGGCTTGCGCGCCGCAATCCGCGAGCGCCTTCACCGCATCTTCCGGGTTCATGTGCTGGTCGCGCATGAACCAGCGCGGCTCGTAGGCGCCGATCGGGAGGATCGCCAGGCGTAGCGGGCCGTGCTTCTCGGCGGCTCGGCGGAAATGCCCGCCATCGCCATAGCCGGAATCGCAGACGACGTAGATTTTCCCCGCAGGCGTCTCCAGTACGAAACTCGCCCACAGCGCCTTGTTGCGATCGAACATGCCGCGCGCCGACCAGTGCCGGGTCGGCACCAGCGTCACGGCGATGCCGCCGCCGAGCTCGACGCGATCGTGCCAGTCGAACGCTTCCACCTTGATCGTCGCATCGGTGCTGCGCATCGTGACGTCATTGCCGAGCGGGGTCACCACACGCGGCGCGAAATTCTTGGCGAGCCGCGACAGCGTCGCCATGTCGAGATGATCGTAATGGCCATGCGAGACCAGCACGACATCGATCTTCGGCAGCTTGTCGAACGCAATGCCGGGATCGTTGTGCCGCTTCGGCCCGGCGAAGCTGACGGGCGAGACCCGCGTCGACCAGACGGGATCGACGAGAATATTGAGGCCGCCGGTCTGGATCAGCCAGCTGGCGTGGCCGACGAAAGAGAGCCGCACCTTGTCGCCGTCGACGCGGTCCGGCGGGGTGTCGGCATGGGGGCTCGGCGCCCAATCCGGCCAGCTCGCGCGCTGCCGCTTGCCGCCGAATTGCCAGCGCAGGACCTCCCGAAGCGATTTCGGCGGCACGCCGTCCGGATCGAAGAAGTTCAGGCCGTCGAAATGGTCGGAGACCGGGCCGTCATAGGTTTTCATGCGGGACATCCAAAGGGAGGGCACGCCGACCAATGCGCCGGCACCGGCGAGCAGTCCGAAAAGGCGGCGGCGGGTGATCGGCACGGTTCTGGCTTCAGGGACGGTCGGAGGGGCGGGACATCAAGCTGTCATATGGGCCGGCCCCGATGAAAAGGAACCCACGGCCGAAAGAACTTTGTTTTCAGTAGTTTGCTCTGGCAATGGCGCTCCGCGCCCCTAACTTTCCTTGACTTTCGGGCGGCAGCGGCGTTTAACCCGGCCACTTTCTCGGAAAGGCTTTCTTTTCGACCCGCCCACTGGCCCCAGAGGCCAGAGGCCAACGCCCGACAGCGCTGTGCGCCCTCGGGCGTAAAGGTGTTTGGATTTTCTGCTCCCTCCTCCGCGCATGCGGGCAGAGGTGAAAAAGGACAACGGCATTGTTCGACAATCTGTCGGAACGGCTTGGCGGCATTCTCGATCGTCTGACGGGGCGCGGTGCGCTGACCGAAAAGGACGTCGACGCGGCCATGCGCGAGGTGCGCCGCGCGCTGCTGGAAGCCGACGTGGCTCTCGAAGTGGTGCGCAGCTTCACCGAGCGGGTCCGCGAGCAGGCGATCGGCGCCACCGTCGTCAAGTCGGTGACCCCAGGCCAGATGGTGGTCAAGATCGTCCACGACGAGCTGATCAACACGCTCGGCGCCGAAAGCCAGACCATCGACATCAATTCCGTGCCGCCGGTGCCGATCATGATGGTCGGCCTGCAAGGCTCCGGCAAGACCACCACCACCGCAAAGCTCGCCCGTCGCATGGTCCAGCGCGACAAGCGCAAGGTGCTGATGGCATCGCTCGACATCTACCGTCCCGCGGCGATGGAGCAGCTGGCCGTCCTGGGCCGCGACCTCGACATTCCGACGCTGCCGATCGTCGCCGGCCAGCAGCCGGCGCAGATCGCGAAGCGCGCGCTCGAGGCCGGCAAGCTCGGCGGCTACGACGTCGTGCTGCTCGACACGGCCGGCCGCACCACGCTCGACGAAGAGATGATGGCGGAAGCAGCCGCGATCAAAGCCGCCGCAAATCCGCATGAAGTGCTGCTGGTGGCGGACAGCCTCACCGGCCAGGACGCCGTCAACCTCGCGCGCGCCTTCGACGAGCGCGTCGGCCTCACCGGCATCGTACTGACACGAGTCGACGGCGACGGCCGGGGCGGCGCCGCGCTGTCGATGCGCGCGGTGACCGGCAAGCCGATTAAGCTGCTCGGCACCGGTGAAAAGACGGACGCGCTGGAGGATTTCCATCCCGACCGTATCGCCGGCCGCATCCTCGGCATGGGCGACGTGGTGTCGCTGGTCGAACGCGCTGCCGCCAACATCGATGCCGAAAAGGCTGCGCGCACCGCCGAGCGGATGCGCAAGGGTCAGTTCGACCTCAACGACATGCGCGAGCAGCTGTCGCAGATGGCCAATATGGGCGGCATCAGCGGCCTGATGGGCATGATGCCCGGCATCGCCAAGATGAAGAACCAGATCGCGGCCGCCGGCATCGACGACAAGATCTTGAAGCGCCAGGTCGCGGTGATCGATTCCATGACACGCGACGAGCGACGTCATCCCGATTTGCTCAAGGCCAGCCGCAAGAAGCGCATCGCCGCAGGTTCCGGCCAGAGTGTCGAGCAGGTCAACAAGCTGCTCAAGATGCACCGGAACATGGCCGACATGATGAAGGCCATGGGCTCCGGCAAGCGCGGTCCGCTCGCCGGCATCGCGCAGGCGATGGGCTTTGGCGGCGGTATGAAGCCGCCTTCGCCGGAAGAGATGAAGGCGCTGCAGGAAAAGATGCAGGGTGGCGGCGGACAAGGTCTGCCCAGCCTGCCGAAGGATTTACCTGCCGGGCTGCGCCAGGGTCTGCCGAACGTTCCGGGCCTGACCGGGCTGAGCGGCAAGCCGATGCTGCCGGGTCTCGGCGGTTTCCCCGGCAAGAAGAAATGAGGAATTCGTCGCGGGAGATCGCAACGGTCTCGCGCAACGCGGAATACCAATCAACCGAACAAAACGTACTTTGAAGGAGAACTTAGATGTCCGTCGTTATCCGTCTCGCCCGCGCCGGCACCAAGAAGCGCCCCGTCTATCACGTCGTCGTCGCCGATTCGCGCTTCCCCCGCGATGGCCGCTTCATCGAGCGTCTCGGCTATTTCAACCCGCTGCTGCCGAAGGACAACGAGACCCGTCTGAAGCTCGACATGGACAAGGTGAAGGCCTGGCTCGCCAAGGGCGCGCAGCCGTCGGACCGTGTGTCGCGCTTCCTCGACGCCGCCGGCGTCAAGAAGCGCGAAGTGCGCAACAATCCGGAGAAGGCCGTGCCGCGCAAGGAGCGCAAGGCGCAGGCCGAAGCCGCCGCGAAGGGTTAAGGCCAGATCATGCCGGCGCTGGTCTGCGTCGCGCGGATCGGCGCCGTGCATGGCGTGCGCGGCGCGGTCAAACTGTGGACCTTCACCGAAGATCCCTTTGCCGTGCGGAGCTACGGCCTGCTCTCGTCCAAGGACGGCAAGCGCCAGTTCGAGGTCGCAACGGCGCGCGCGGCCAAGGATCATCTGGTTGCGACATTCAAGGGCGTCACGACCCGCGATGACGCCGAGCGCCTCAACGGCATCGAGCTCTACGTCGCGCGCGAAAAACTGCCCGCGACGGACGAGGGCGAATATTACCACACCGATCTGATCGGGCTCGCCGCCGTCACTACTGCCGGCGATGCGCTCGGCCGCGTGCTCGCGATCCACAATTTCGGCGCCGGCGACATTATCGAGATCGCGCCGCCCACAGGCACTACGATGCTGCTGCCGTTCACGGACGCGGCGGTGCCGGAGGTCGACATCGCAGGCGGCCGCGTCGTGATCGCGCTGCCGCAGGAAATCGAGGCAGAGGACACGGAGGAGGATTCCTCCCCGAGTCGTCCGGGCGAAGGCCGGGACCCATAACCACAGGCCAGAATTTTTGGCTAAGCTGATCGCTCCAGCCGTCGCAAAACGAAGTGCGGTGGTTATGGGTCCCGGATCTGCGCTCTGCTTGTCCGGGACGACAATAATTGAGATCCAATGACCACCTCCTCACCCTGGCGCGCGACGGTGCTGACGCTGTTTCCGGAAATGTTTCCGGGGCCGCTGGGCGTGAGCCTGGCCGGCCGGGCGCTGGCTGGCGGGCTCTGGGAGCTGGAGGCGCGGGACATCCGGGCCTCGGCCACCGACCGCCACCGCAGCGTCGATGACACCCCGGCCGGCGGCGGGCCGGGCATGGTGCTACGGGCCGATGTTTTGGCGGCAGCCATCGATGCCGCCGGGATTGGCCCGAACCGGCCGAAACTGCTGATGAGCCCGAGGGGTCGGCCATTGACCCAGGCCCGCGTCCTGGAGCTCGCCAAGGGTCCGGGTCCCCTGATCGTCTGCGGGCGGTTCGAGGGAGTGGACCAGCGGGTGATCGACGGGCGGGGTCTGGAGGAGGTCTCGATCGGCGATTACGTGCTCTCGGGTGGTGAAATCGCAGCCCTGGCCCTGATCGACGCCTGTGTTCGGCTGCTGCCGGGCGTGATGGGCAAGGAAGCCTCGGGAACCGAGGAAAGCTTTTCGGACGGTCTCCTCGAATACCCCCAGTACACCCGGCCGCAGCTGTTCGAGGGAACCCCGATCCCGGAGATCCTGACCTCCGGCGACCATGCCAAAGTCGCCAGCTGGCGGCGGGCGGAATCCGAGGCCCTGACGGCGGCCCGGCGACCGGATTTGTGGGCCCAGATCCCGAGCAAAGTCCCGAATCGGGCCGGACGCCAAAAAACGCCAAAAAACAAGACAGACGGGTGACAAACGCTCCGGCTTGCCTTATAGCAGCGGCCACATCCGCAATGGCTGGATAAACGAATTTCGCGCAGCCCCCGTTTTCCAAGGCTGGGCGCGCCGATGGAGATTTACCCATGAACCTGATCCAACAGCTCGAAAAAGAGCAATTCGACAAGCTCTCCGCCAACAAGGAGATTCCGGAATTCGGCCCCGGCGACACCGTGATCGTCAACGTGAAGGTCGTCGAAGGCGACCGCACCCGCGTGCAGGCCTATGAAGGCGTTTGCATCGGCCGTTCCGGCGGCGGTCTCAACGAGAGCTTCACGGTGCGCAAGATTTCGTACGGCGAAGGCGTGGAGCGCGTGTTCCCGGTGATGTCGCCGATGATCGACTCGATCAAGGTGGTGCGCCGCGGCAAGGTGCGTCGTGCCAAGCTCTATTACCTCCGCAACCTTCGCGGCAAGTCGGCCCGCATCGTCGAGAAGAAGCAGGACCGCCCGGCTGCTGCCGTCAACGAGTAAGCTCGGCTTACAGGCGAGTTATCGAGAGCGCGGGGCCAAACCCCGCGCTTTTTTGTTGCGTCAGCCGTGCGCGTCAAAGCCCTCGCGATTTCAATTCGGCCTGCTATATATTCTTGGAATGTTTCCAGATTTGACCAGCCTCTCGCCCGTCAAGCGCGTCGTCATCGACGATCGCTCGCGGCTGCCCGGCCGGTTCTTCGGACGCTTCGCGACCTCGGCAACGTCAGAGCTTACGCGCGCAGCCTGAAAGCTGCGCTGACGATTTTGTTGCCCCGCGCGCCAGCCGCGCAACCCGCTCTACACAACATTCCTGGAGCTGACGCTCATGTCCAAGCCGACCACATTGTACGACAAGATCTGGAACGACCATCTGGTGCACGAAGCCGAGGACGGCACCTGCCTGCTCTATATCGATCGCCATCTGGTGCACGAGGTCACTTCACCGCAGGCGTTCGAAGGCCTGCGCGCCACCGGCCGCAAGGTCCACGCGCCGGAGAAGACGTTGGCCGTCGTCGATCACAACGTGCCGACCACCGACCGCACCAAGCCGAACCCCGACCCTGAAAGCATCGAGCAGATCAAGGCACTGGCCGACAACGCCAAGGAATTCGGCATCGAATATTACGACGAGTTCGACAAGCGTCAGGGCGTCGTCCACGTCATCGGTCCCGAGCAGGGCTTCACGCTGCCCGGCACCACCATCGTCTGCGGTGACAGCCACACCTCGACGCATGGTGCGTTCGGCGCGCTCGCGCACGGCATCGGCACGTCGGAAGTCGAGCATGTGCTGGCGACGCAGACGCTGATCCAGAAGAAGGCGAAGAACATGCGCGTCACCGTCGATGGCAAATTGCCTGACGGCGTGACGGGCAAGGACATCATCCTCGCGATCATCGGCGAGATCGGCACCGCGGGCGGCACCGGCTACGTGCTCGAATACGCCGGCGACGCGATCCGTGCGCTCAGCATGGAAGGCCGCATGACGGTCTGCAACATGTCGATCGAAGGCGGTGCGCGCGCCGGCCTGGTCGCGCCGGACCAGAAGGCGTTCGACTTCTTGCGCGGCCGCCCGAAGGCACCGAAGGGCGCGGATTGGGACGCCGCGATGCGTTACTGGGAGAAGTTGCGCTCGGACGAGGGCGCGCATTTCGACCACGAGCTGCGGCTCGATGCAGCGAAGCTGCCGCCGATCGTGACCTGGGGCACTTCGCCTGAGGACGTCATCTCGGTCACCGGCAGCGTGCCCGATCCCGACAAGATCGCGGACGAGGCCAAGCGTCTCTCCAAGCACCGTGCCTTGAAATACATGGGCCTGACCGCGGGGACGAAGATCACCGACATCAAGCTCGACCGCATCTTCATCGGCTCCTGCACCAACGGCCGGATCGAGGATCTGCGCGCCGCCGCCAAGATCGCGGAAGGCAAGCAGGTCGCAGGCGGCGTCAACGCCATGGTCGTGCCGGGCTCCGGCCTCGTGAAGGAGCAGGCCGAGGCTGAAGGTCTGGACAAGATCTTCATCAAGGCCGGCTTCGAATGGCGCGAGCCCGGTTGCTCGATGTGCCTCGCGATGAACCCCGACAAGCTGGCTCCCGAAGAGCGCTGCGCCTCGACCTCGAACCGCAACTTCGAGGGCCGCCAGGGCTTCAAGGGCCGGACCCATCTGGTGTCGCCGGCGATGGCCGCAGCCGCGGCGATCGCCGGTCACTTCGTCGACATCAGGGAGTGGCGGTAAGCCGCTCCCTGCAATTTGAGCGATCGCGGCAAACCGCCGTTAATCGGCAGCGCCGACACTGCGTCCTCGCGAGGGTTTTGCGAGGACAGGAGCTCATGGCCGGCAAGCCTGAATATGTCGATCTGATCAGCGCGGCGACGCCCCAGCACCGGCGGCGCGCGGCACCGCTGCGCATGGTCGCCAAGCCCGAGGTCGAGGAGGCCTCAAAGCTCAGCCGCTGGCCGCCGGCGATGTTCAAGCAATGGAAGCTGGAGAACCTCACGCGCTGGACGTCGGCGACGTGGAAACTGAAGGATTGGATTTAGGCCACATCCTCCGTCATGCCCTTGCTTGTCCCGGGCATCCACGAACTTTCTGCACAAGCCCAATAACGTGGATGGCCGGGACAAGCCCGGCCATGACGCGTGCGGAGCTAGCAGCACTCAAATCACCAATAGCGGTACGGATGGTGCCAGCGATGCCAGCGGCAGACGCGGCGCGGACCGTAATAGGTCCAGATGACCCGACAGCGGCGCGGATGGCTGTAATAGGGATAGTAGCCGCCATAGTAGCGCCGGTGGAAATGGCGATGGCCGTAATAGGCGGGGCGATAGATGCCGTAGCGATGGAATCCGCCTCCGCCATAGTGGCGAACTCCGCCGTAGCGATAGCCGCCGCCATGAAAGGCGGGCGCGGCGCGGAAGCCACCCGCGTGGAAACCACCGCCGCGGAAGCCACCGATATGCCCTCCGCCGCCGTGGAAGCCGCCTCCACCGTGGAAGCCGCCGCCACCATGGAAGCCGCCGCCATGACCGCCACCACCATGTCCACCGCCGCCGCCGCCGTGGCGAACCGGGATCACATCGCCACTTGCGGCCTTCGCCGCAGGCAACGCCGTCGGATTGATCGGGGTCATCGCCTCGGCAGGACGCGTGGTCCCGGCCGACAGCATCAGCGTGGCAGCAGCCGCAATCCCGAGCAAGCGCATCGGGCTTGCCGTGAGACCCAATATTCTCAGCATCGACTTCTCCCTGAATCTGGACAGCGGAGTTGCGACGCTCGCTCCCGGCGCGCGTCATCCCTGTTCATTGGCAGTCGCTCCCAAGATTAAATTAGGGACAGCGACGTGAATGCCTCATGAATGAACGACGGGCCCGGCGTCGCGCCGCGACGTCGTCACCAGGGCCCGAAGCCGAGCACGAACGGTGCCGGCACGCCGTAAGGATAAGGACGGTAGTAGACAGGCCGCGCGTAGTAATGCGGATCAGGACGCGGGGCGTATCGCGCGACGTCGGACCGCACATGTCGGCGCCCGTCGAACACCGCGCGCCCGGCCGACGCATCAGGCAGCTTCGTCACCCTGTGCGCAGCGGACGCGTGAGACAGGCCTGCGGCAAGCCCGACGGCAACCGCCAATGCGAACCATCTCGTCATGACGACCTCCGCCTCAGGCGCGCGACGGCATCGCGCTCGTATCAGCCCCGGCGCCAGTAGCAGCTCATATGCGGCACGATCACCGTGCCGCTGGGGCGATATTCCTGCACATAGGTGGCGTTGCACTCGCGGACCGCATCGGGACCGGGATTGTAACGGGGATAGACGCCATCCGGACTGTAATAGGGCGTGACGCGCAGGCGCGCCGGGGCCCGCTTGCGCGGCGGCGGGAGATCGTTTCGTGAGGCCGCCTGGGCGAGCCTGATCCCGGGAGCCGCGGTCTGGGCCTCCGCGCCAACGCAAAACTGCGAAAACAACCCCATGCACAGTAGCGTCAGCGCTGTTTTCGCTCGCATTTTTCCGCCCATTTGAACGTCCACTTCGAGGCCCTACGCTCCCCGTTTTGACGGCGCCCGTCAACCTCGTCGCGCTTATAAAGCCGGATGCATCGCCGCGAAACCCACGCTATGACAAGCCCATGTGGACGGAATTGAAAGCGCCCTCGCTGGCCGAGATGGAAGCGATGGCGCGCGAAGTGTTCGAACGCCTGCCGGCGGAGTTTCGAAGGCTGTGCGAGGGCGTGATCATCCGCGTCGACGACTTCCCGACCGAGGAGGTCCTGGACGAGATGGCATGCGAGAGCGAGTTCGACCTGCTCGGCCTGTTCCAGGGCGTCGGCCTGCCGCAGCAGAGTTTTGGCGACGTGGCGCGGCTGCCCAACATGGTCTGGCTCTACCGCCGGCCGATCCTGGACTATTGGGCCGAGCACGATGAAAGCCTCGGCCATATCGTCCGCCACGTCCTGATCCACGAGATCGGCCATCATTTCGGCCTGTCGGACGACGATATGGCCGCGATCGAGGCTCAAGAGCCCGGTTAGGCAGACGAGATCTGCCGAATTCGGCCTAGGATTTCCGCGCCAATCGCGATAAATACCGGTTCCCTAGACCATCCCGGGAAATCGCAACCATGGACAAGTTCACCACGCTGGAAGGCGTCGCGGCGCCGCTGAAGATCATCAATGTCGACACCGACATGATCATTCCGAAGCAGTACCTCAAGACCATCAAGCGCACCGGCCTTGGCAAGGGGCTCTTCTCCGAGCAGCGCTACAAGGACGACGGCAGCGAGAATCCGGATTTCGTCCTCAACCAGCCCGCCTATCGCAATGCGAAGGTGCTGGTCGCCGGCGACAATTTCGGCTGCGGCTCGAGCCGCGAGCACGCGCCCTGGGCGCTGCTCGACTTCGGCATCCGCTGCGTGATCTCGACCTCGTTCGGCGACATCTTCTACAACAACTGCTTCAAGAACGGCATTCTGCCGATCCGGGTGGCCCAGGAAGACCTCGACAAGCTGTTCGACGACGCCGAGCGTGGCGCCAACGCGACGCTGACGATCGACCTGCCGAACCAGGAGATCCGCGGTCCCGACGGCGGCAAGGTCAAGTTCGAGATCGACCCGTTCCGCAAGCACTGCCTGATCAACGGCCTCGACGACATCGGCCTGACGATGGAGAAGAAGGCCTCGATCGACACCTATGAGGACAAGCTCAAGCGCGAACGCGCCTGGGCCTGATCTCGAGTTTTTGTTTGAGCCCCGGTGCTGACAGCGCCGGAGCTTTTTCTTTGCCAGCGTTGTCCTCTATAGCTTGCGCCCATGCTGCCCGACATCGTCACCTTCTGGCACGGCCCAATGGACGCCCTGCGCCAGACCTGTCTGCGCTCGCAGCTGGCTGCCGGCCACAAGGTCACGGTCTACGGTTTCGACACCATTCCCGGCCTGCCCGCCGGCGTCGGCAACGCGGATGCCGAGGCGATCCTCCCGCATGCGTTCTCCGAACGATTGCGACCGCCGCAGCCGGACGGCAGCTGGCGCGACTGGACCACGCTTCAGTTCAGCGACTTCTTCCGCATGAAGCTGATGGCAAAAGGCCTCGGCCTCTGGCTCGACGCCGATGTGCTGCTGCTCAAGTCCGTCGAGATCAATCCGGCAAAGCCCTACTTTGCGTGGGAGCGGCCACGCCAGCTCGGCAATTCCGTGATCTACCTTCCACCCGAACACGGCATCGTTGCCGCTTTCGAAGAGCTGATGGAGCAGGACGAGCTGACGCCGTACTGGCTGTCGCTGCGCCATCGCGTCACGTTTGCGATGCGCCGCCTGTGCGGCGGCTCGAACCGCCTCTCCGACATCCGCGTTGCGATCTTCGGGCCGGCGGCACTCACCGCGCTCGCGCGCCGCACCGGCGAGCTGCACTGCGCGTTGCCGAAGCAATCGTTCTACGCCGTGCATGCCGAACCAAAGCTGTTCTTCGATCCATCGAGCTATCTCGGCCTCGTCACCGACCGCGACGTCATCGGCCTGCACATCTCGCCCAAGGGTCGCGGCGGCGAGAAACCGATCCCGGGCAGCCTGTATGCGTGGGCGGCGGAGCGGTTCGGCTGACTGCCGCGCAAGGGGTGCGCTCCCTCTCCCGCTTGCGGGAGAGGGTTGGGGAGAGTGTGTCTACACAACGGGACAATCTCCTAGAGGAGAGAGCCCTCACCCGGCGCGCGGAACGATGCTTCGCATCGCCCGGGCGCGCCGACCTCTCCCGCAAGCGGGAGAGGTGCAGCGGAGCTCGGGGCTCCCTCATCGCAATTTGATCCAGCGCAACGCGCACCTGCACCATTGTGCCTAATCTCGCTCCAATTCAGCCGTTCGAATGGAGCTTCGCATGAGCACCGCAACCAGGCCTTATCCCATTGTCCAGGACCTCATCGAGTCCTTTGCAAGCTGGCTGAAGCATCGCCGCGAGCTGAACGAGATCCGGCAGCTCGACCGCGCCGATTTCGATCGCATCGCGCAAGACTTGCGGATCGCGCCTGACGATCTCGAAGAGCTGGTTCGCCACGGCAAGCACGCCGCCGACGAATTGCCGAAGATGCTGGAGCAGCTCGGCATCAGCGCCGAAGGGCTCGGCCGCGCGCATCCGCTGCTGCTGCGCGACATGGAGCGGGTCTGCGCGCTTTGCAGCCACAAGGGTCAGTGCGATCGCGAGCTAGCCCACGGCACCGCCGTGCAGAACTACCACGGCTTCTGCGCCAATGCGTCGACGCTGGAGTCGCTCGATCGCGCCGATCACGCGTTGCGCTGAGGCACGCGGATCTCCTGCCTTAGCGCCGCTCTCCTCGGCCGCCAGCCGTTCCGACTGGCGTTCGACTACCGGCCTTGCAAATCCCGTAACAGACCGTCAACGCGGTCCGCGCAGATCAGGCACTGGTGGCCATCGCCGCGGCTTCCGCTGCGGCGCGCTGCATGCTGGTCGACATCTCGTTTGTCACGGTGCTTTGCTCTTCGATGGCCGCGGCCGTCGACGTCACATATTCGCTGACGTTGTTGATGGCCGTCTTGATCGAAGCAAGGGCGGTGACGACGTCGCCGGAGATGCCGTTGAGGCTGCCGATCGCGGCGCCGATCTTGTCAGTGGCCTGCTTGGCCTGGTTAGCGAGGCTCTTGACCTCCGAGGCCACCACCGCAAAGCCCCGACCGGCTTCGCCGGCGCGGGCGGATTCGATGGTGGCGTTAAGGGCCAGGAGGTTGATCTGGCCGGTGATGTTGTTGATGAGCTCGACGATCCCGCTCATCGCCAGCGCTGCTTCGGTGAGGCGCTGGGCCTGGGCGTCGGCGGCGGCGACCTGATCCACCGCGCTCATCGCGGTATCGCGGGATTTGGTCATGGCTTCCGAAATTTCGCGCACTGAGGCGTTCAGCTCCTCGGAGCCTGCGGCAACAGACTCCATCATGCCGCGAACGCGCTCGTTGCCCATGCGGACCAGCACCTGCTTCGTGACGTCGGTCGCATATTTCACGACCTTGAACGGCTTGCCGTTGAGATCCATGATCGGGTTGTAGGAAGCCTGGATGTAGACCTCCTTGCCGCCCTTGCCGATGCGCTTGTATTCAGCCGCCTGGTACTGACCGCGGTTGAGCGCCGCCCAGAACTCGCGATAGCCGTTGCCATCGCGCTCCGAGGGCTCGACGAACATGCTGTGGTGCTTGCCCTTGATCTCCGCCAGCGAATAGCCGAGCGCACCGAGGAAGTTCTCGTTCGCGGTGACGATCGTGCCGTCCATGTTGAACTCGATCACGGCCTGGGCCTTCTCGATGGCCGCGATCTGGC
This sequence comes from Bradyrhizobium sp. 76, assembly GCF_023073025.1. Classification (NCBI taxonomy): domain Bacteria; kingdom Pseudomonadati; phylum Pseudomonadota; class Alphaproteobacteria; order Hyphomicrobiales; family Nitrobacteraceae; genus Bradyrhizobium; species Bradyrhizobium sp. 76. Next base: position 26,162 of record NZ_JADPIS010000064.1, on the reverse strand, counting down.
CCGCAAGGTCGGCATTCTTCAGCTTCTCCGCCGTGACGTCGGTCGCGAACTTGGCGACACCGAACGGCTTGCCGTTCTCGTCGAGTAGCGGATTGTAGGAGGCGAGGATCCAGACCTCGCGGCCGCCCTTGCCGATCCGCTTGAATTCGCCCGCCTGGTATTCGCCGCGGTTGAGCTTGGCCCAGAGCTCGCGATAGGCCGTGCCGTTGCGCTCGGCCTCGGCGATGAACATGCTGTGATGCTTGCCCTCGATTTCGGGCAACGAATAGCCAAGCGCCTTGCAGAAATTCTCGTTGGCAGTGACGATGGTGCCGTCGAGCTTGAACTCGACTACGGCCTGGGCCCGGCCAACGGCGGCGATCTTCGAAGCGTCCGCCATGCTGCGGATCTTCTTCTCGGTGATGTCGGTCGCAATCTTGGCGACCATCACTGTCTTGCCGTTGCCGTCGAGCACGGGATTGTAGGATGCTTCGATCCAGACCTCGCGGCCGCCCTTCGCGATCCGCTTGAACTCGCGCGCCTGGTACTCGCCACGGTTCAATGCGGCCCAGAACGCCTTGTACTCGGTGCTGTCGCGCTGGTCGACGGGCACGAACATGGAATGATGCTTGCCCTGGAGCTCGTCGAGCCGATAGCCGAGCGCATCGAGAAAATTCTTGTTGGCCGTGATGATGGTCCCATCAAGGTTGAATTCGATCATGGCTTGCGAGCGGCCGATTGCCTCAATCTGAGCTTGTGCATCGACGCGGGATTTACGACCGAACATTTCATCGCTCCGAAATTGATGCTTCGCCTGCAGCGCATGCGCTTCCAAACGATTGCAGCATTCATGGTTTCGCTCGGAATCTCGAGAGGACCAACTGTGTGTCCGCTGTGCGACCCGGCACATGAAGGAGGTATACGAATCGAATTATCAGGGCATTTGTCCGACCGAAGACACAATGGCCGGATTCTGCCAAAGCGATAGCCGGACGGAGACATCCCGAGCCTCGTTCAGACGCCGAGGAGGCCATCGCGCCTGAATTGCGGACGCCGGCCCAAGATCGTTATCGGTATTCGGCAACGGGCCGGCATCGATCGCCCTCGCCTCGGCTCGGGGTGATCCGTTGGCGCAAGAAAAACGTTTAGGCATTGCGTCGGCTCTCCAGACAATTTGTCGCAGCGGCTCGAACTTCGCGTGCAGGTTCACGCTCCGGCAAGCGTCAACGACGTCCGCGGGTCATGCCACGGAATCCCAATTGGTAGCGCCCGAATGGCGATACAGTAATTTGAGCCTTAGAGGATTCTGATTTGGGCGCCGTCTCCTATCTCGACCGGTATCCGTTGCTTAAGTCCCGCGACAGCGAGTTCGCGCGCGACCGCCTATTCGCCGAATATGGCGCAGACCGTTTCGACAAGCATGGCCGCGAGTTCGGTATCCAGGCCAATTTTGCTCGCTTGCAATCAATCGGCCTCGCCTTCTGCGGCTACGAAGGTGCGGCGTCGCTCTCCTTTCCTGAATCGCAAGTTCTCCGCCAGCTCTTCTCCATCCAAGGGGCTGCGAGCTTCAGCACCAAAGGGAGCAGCGGGCCAATTGGGGCCTTCAGTCCGATCATCTCCGGAGACGCCAGGCTGGACCTCAAGTTTGCGCCGGGCTATCGCCAATTGGTGCTGAGGATCGATGCCGGCGCACTCGAGCGGTTGCTAAAGACAATCCTGGGCGATGATAGCGACATGGAGCTGCGTTTCGCCCCGGGCGAATCCGATCCGGCGGTGATGACTTATGTTCGTCAGGACGTCTTCAGATTTGCGGAGGAGTTGGACAGGTTCGGCCAGGACTACTCACCCATAGCCATCGGCGAACTTGAGCGGGCGTTGATGGTTCGAATCCTTCTGGCGCACCGGCACAATTTCACCGATCGGCTTCAGGGCCCGGCGCCGGGCGCCAACCGGTCCGTCATCGACATCGTCGAATCCTACATCGAGGCTCATTGGGACGAACCAATCGATCTGGAGAAGATTGCCGCAATCGCCAACGTCAGCGTGCGGACGATTTATCGGGAATTCTCCGAGGCGGGGCGGGGATCACCGGGCCAGTGCGCGCGACGCTTCCGGCTTCAGCGGGCGACGGAGCTCTTGCGACATCCGGATGAGCAGACCAGCGTCGTTGCCGTCGCGTTCAAATGTGGCTTTCAAAATCTTGGCCGCTTTGCATCGGAATATCGGCGAGCGGTCGGTGAGCTACCATCCGAAACCCTGAAGAATGCGAGACGGAGACAGTGACGCGACGACGCAGTTCCTGGATTCACAGCAAAGCGCGGCCGCAAGCCGCGAGCATCATGTCGAAGTCAGCAGCGCGCAGGTGACGTCCCTCAGCCCTTGCCCATCGCCGCAATCGCATCCGCGATCTCGATCGTGCGCCGCGCCATGTCGGCGTGCAGGCGCTCCACCATGGCGCCATCGAGACGGATCGCGCCGCGCGAGACGTTCTCCGGCAGCTCGAACGCGGCGATGATCTTTCGCGCGCGCGCGACTTCCTCTTCGGGCGGGGTGAAGATCGCGTTGCAGGCTTCGATCTGCGAGGGGTGAATCAGCGTCTTGCCGTCAAAACCGAGATCGCGGCCCTGCGCGCATTCGGTGGCGAACCCGTCGGAATTGGCGATGTCGCTGTAGGGCCCGTCGAGGATTTCGAGGCCGTGGGCGCGCGTTGCCAGGATGCAATGGGTGATCATCGGGATCATCGCGGCGCGGCCCGGCAGCATCTTGATCCGCGTCTCGCGCGAAATGTCGTTCGGGCCGAACACGAAGCCTGACAGGCGCCGCGCTGGATCGCGCCCCTCGGCCGCCAGTTCCTCGGCATGCAGCACCGCGCGTGCGGTCTCGATCATGGCCCAGACTTTTACGGTCGGCGCCGCGCCGAGCTCGGCGAGACGGCGGCCGATCGTGTCGAGGTCTTCGACGCTTGAAACCTTTGGAACCAGAATGCCGTCCGGGGAGGCCTTCGCCGCCATCGCGACATCGTCGGCCCACCAGGGCGTGTCGAGGCCGTTGGTCCGGATCAGGATCTCGCGCTTGCCGAAACCTTTGGCTGCGATTGCGGCCGCGATGCCGTCGCGCGCCACCGCCTTGGCGTCGGGCGCGACGGAGTCTTCCAGATCGAGGATCAGGCCGTCGGCAGCGAGATTACGCGCCTTTTCCAGCGCGCGGGGGTTGGAGCCGGGCATGAACAGATGGCTGCGGCGCGGGCGGGTCATGCAAGCGTTCCTTCCGTTTTCCTCGTCTCACTTCCGACCGAAGCCGATAGCACCTGGCCTGCCTATTCGAAAGGCTTGTTCGTCCCAGCGGTATATGATTAGGCATAGGCCATGAACACATTCCCAGAGCATTTGCTGGAAGGCTACAAGGCCTTCGCCACCCAGCGGCTGCCGACCGAGCAGACCCGCTACCGCGAGCTGTCGGTGAAGGGGCAGTTCCCGGAAGTGATGGTGATCGGCTGCTGCGACAGCCGCGTCTCGCCCGAAGTGATCTTCGACGTCGGGCCGGGCGAGCTCTTCGTGGTCCGCAACATCGCCAATCTGGTGCCGGTGTATCAGCCCGACGGCAACGCGCATGGCGTCTCGGCGGCGCTGGAGTATGCCGTGACGGTGCTGAAGGTGAAGCACATCGTGGTGCTCGGGCACGCCCAGTGCGGCGGCATCCGTGCTTTCGTCGACAAGATCGAGCCGCTCACGCCCGGCGACTTCATCGGCAAATGGATGCAGATGTTCATCAAGCCTGGCGAAGTGGTGGAGCAGCGCGACCACGAGACCATGGCGCAATTCGTCGAGCGCATCGAGAAGGCCGCGGTGTTCCGCAGCCTGGAAAACCTGATGACCTTCCCGTTCGTGCAGAAGGCGGTCGAGAGCGGTCAGATGCAGACCCACGGCGCCTATTTCGGCGTCGCGGAGGGATCGCTGTTCGTGCTGGACAAGGCGGCGAAGGAATTCAGGAACGCGCGAAGCGTGGCGTAGGTCCGCAGCTCTTGTAGGGTGGGCAAAGCGTAACGTGCCCACCACTTCTATCGCGATCGTGGAGAGATGGTGGGCACGGCGCTTCGCGCCTTTGCCCACCCTACGGCAGCACGGCTTACGCCGCCTTCTTCTTCGCGCTGATCAGCTTGCGGTTGATGAGGACTTCCGCGATCTGGATCGCATTGAGCGCGGCGCCCTTGCGTAGATTATCCGATACGCACCACAGCACGAGACCATTCTCCACCGTCGCGTCCTCGCGGATGCGGCTGATATAGGTGGCGTCCTCGCCGGCGGCTTCATACGGCGTGGCGTAGCCGCCGGGCTCATGCTTGTCGATGACGAGGCAGCCCGGCGCCTTGCGCAGGATGTCACGCGCTTCGTCCACACTGATCGGGTTCTCGAACTCGATGTTGACGGCCTCGGAATGGCCGACGAAGACAGGCACGCGCACGCAGGTCGCGGAGAGCTTGATCTTGGGATCAAGAATCTTCTTGGTCTCCGCCATCATCTTCCACTCTTCCTTGGTGTAGCCGTCCTCCATGAAGACGTCGATCTGAGGAATGACGTTGAAGGCGATGCGCGCGGGGAACTTCTTATTGACCAGCTCCTGGTTGGTGTAGACGGCCTTCGTCTGCGAGAACAATTCGTCCATCGCGTCCTTGCCGGCGCCCGACACCGATTGATAGGTCGAGACCACGACGCGCTTGATCGTCGCCTTGTCGTGCAAGGGCTTGAGCGCGACCACGAGCTGCGCGGTCGAGCAGTTCGGGTTAGCGATGATGTTCTTCTTCTTGAAGCCCGCGGTGGCGTCCGCATTCACTTCCGGCACGATCAACGGCACGTCCGGATCCATGCGCCAGGCCGAGGAATTGTCGATCACGACGGTGCCGGCGGCGCCGATCTTCGGCGACCATTCCTTCGACACCTCGCCGCCGGCCGACATCAGGCAGATGTCGACGTCGGAGAAGTCGTAATGCTCGAGCGCTTTGACCTTCAGCGTGCGGTCGCCGTAGGAGACCTCGACGCCCATGCTGCGGCGTGAGGCCAGGGCCACCACCTCGTCCGCGGGGAATTTGCGCTCATCCAAAATGTTGAGCATTTCCCGTCCGACATTGCCGGTCGCGCCGACGACTGCGACTTTGTAACCCATCGTTCACTCTCCGACGAAAAAGCTCTTTCCTGAAGCTGAGGCTTAAACAGGAAGAGCAGCGCTTCTATGCGAGAACCGGCCTCAAGACAACGTTGGACCATGCCTTAGGGACGTGGATGCAGTCGCCCGGGGCCAGCACGGCCACAACCCCCACCCAGATCCATCTGGCGCTTGCAGCCTTCGCCGACGAGGTCGTCGGCACGCTGGCGCGCCTGTTCGCCTATGTGGGGGCTTTGGTGCTGTTTGCCATCCTCGGCCTTGCGGCACTCGGCCAGCTGCCAACCTTGCGCGACGACGATGAGCCAGCGCTGAAGCCGGGTTGGGCCGTGGCCGACCGCTCGCCTCCGGCCTTCGCCCTCAGCCGGCTCGATTCGTCAGAAAAAACAGCCTCTTACACTATCTTGAGGCACCCCGAAGGCGGCCGCAGGGACGTGATGCGCTGGGCGGGCGAGGCGGACAAGGCCATGGCCGAGCTCGAAATCTATCGCGAGGGCGGCGAATTCGACGTCACCCGTCCGGCCGCCGCCGAGCTGGCCGTCCGGATGGGACTGGGCACCGCGAGCCCGCTGGAGCAAGCCGGCCTGATCGACACGAAATTCGGCCCCGTCGCCCTATTCCAGCCGACCGGCACGGCGGAGGGCGCGCGGGCCTGCCTCGGCTACCTCAAGCGCAGCGAGGAGCCGGCGCTCCAGATCTCCGGATTCTCCTGCCAGGGCGACAGCCTGCCCGCCCGGCGCGCCGCGATCGCCTGCACGCTGAACCGGCTGACGCTGCTGACCTCGGGCAACGAGCCGAGGCTGGCCGAATTGTTCGCACATGCGGAGCTGAAGCGCCGCCCCTGCACGCTCCCGGGCACGTCGGACTGGCTGCTCGGCGCCGCCAATGCGCAATTGCGCGGCGCGCTCTGACCGGCATCAAGCTCAAGTGGCTGTATCCATGCAACTTTTGCCGGCGCGCACGATTATTCAGCGCTGGTGTGACCCAATAGACCTAGTTGCAGCCGCCCCGGCCGGGTTAGTATGGGGGCGAAATTGATTGGCGGCTTGCCGCCTGAAGGGGACGTGATGAGCTCGAATTTCTCTGCCGCGAACAAACTGGCGATGTGGCTTGCGGCCGGCGCCGTGATTGCCATGTCCTCAGCCTTCGCGACACCCGCCTCGGCCGACACCAAGAAGCAGCGCTATGACAGCGGCCGTCACTATTACGGCCCGAGCGGCCCCAACGCGAGCTACCAGCAGGGCCGCACCCGCATCTATGTGAGCAAGCGCTCCTGGCTCGACGGCGGCACCGAGGTCAATCCGGGCGACCGCAAGTTCTCCGACTATGCCTTTCCGCCGGCGGTGGGCTATCCGACCTTCGCGCGCGAAAATCTCAACCGCCCGATCGATCGCCAGCCGCTGAGCACGCCGCAGGATGTTGGCGGCTATCCGCAGAATTTCCCGCTGTACTGAGGCGGAATTATCGACCCAATCAAAATGGCCGGGCTCGCGCCCGGCCATTTTTGTTTTGAAGAGACCTTGTAGGGTGGGCACGCTTCGCTTGGCCCACCCTACAAACACTGCGCTCGCCGTCAGGCGTGCAGCTTCTGCAATTCCTTCAGGATCGCTTCGCCCATCTGCGTGGTCGAGGCGGCAATGGTGCCTTCCGACTTGATGTCGGCGGTGCGCAGGCCGCTGGCCAGCACCGCGGCGATCGCGGCGTCAACCTTGTCGGCGAGCGCGCCCATGTCGAAGGAGTAGCGGAGCGCCATGCCGAACGACGAGATCATCGCGATCGGATTGGCGAGGCCCTGGCCTGCGATATCAGGAGCCGAGCCGTGCACGGGCTCGTACAGCGCCTTGCGCTTCTTGCTCTTGACGTCGACCTCGCCGAGCGAGGCCGAGGGCAGCATGCCGAGCGATCCCGTCAGCATCGCAGCGATGTCGGACAGCATGTCACCGAACAGATTGTCGGTGACGATGACGTCGAACTGCTTCGGCCATTTCACCAGCATCATGCCGCCGGAATCGGCGAGCTGATGCTCGAGCGTGACGTCGGGATATTCGCGCTTGTGGACCTGGGTCATGACCTCGTTCCAGAGCACGCCCGACTTCATGACGTTGCGCTTCTCCATCGAGGTCACCTTGTTCTTGCGCTTCTTCGCAAGCTCGAAGGCGACGCGGCCGATGCGCTCGATCTCGTAGGTATCGTAGACCTGGGTATCGATGGCACGCTTCTGGCCGTTGCCGAGATCGGTGATGGTCTTGGGCTCGCCGAAATAGACGCCGCCGGTGAGCTCGCGCACGATCATGATGTCGAGGCCCTCGACCGCCTCGCGCTTGAGGCTGGAGGCCTCCGCGAGCGCCGGGTAGCAGACGGCGGGACGGAGGTTGGCGAACAGACCGAGATCCTTGCGCAGGCGCAGCAGGCCGGCTTCGGGGCGCACCTCGTAGGGCACCGCGTCCCATTTGGGACCGCCGACCGCGCCGAAGATGATCGCGTCGGCATCCTTGGCCTTGGCCATGTCGCCTTCCGAGATCGACACCTTGTGTGCGTCATAGGCCGAACCGCCAACGAGGCCGGTGTCGGTCTCGAACTTGGCGATCCCCGCCGAACTGAGCCAGTCGATCAGCCGCTTCACCTCGCCCATCACCTCGGGGCCGATACCGTCGCCGGGAAGCAGCAGCAGTTTGTGGGTCGCCATGGTCGTTTCCTCTGAGGTCGATTTCGGCCGGAGTGCTAGAGCGGCGATGCGTGCTTGGCAAGACACCATTGCCGCTTCGGTTCTGTGCAAGGCGGGCAGGGCCTGCCACACTGCGCATGCCGGAGTACCCCTTGCACGCACCTGACCGCCCTCCACCCGATGCCCACCCCGCACGGTTGATCCTGACCCTGTCGCTGGCTGCGACAGTTGGGCTGGGTATCGGCCGCTTCGCCTATTCGCTGGTGCTCCCCGACATGCGGGAGGACCTCGGCTGGTCCTACTCGGCGGCCGGTTTCATGAACACCATCAACGCCGTCGGCTACCTCGCGGGCGCCCTTGTGGCGTCCCGGCTGATCCAGCGCGTCGGCTGGTCGGCCGCGATCCGCGGCGGAACCCTGGCCTGCGTCGCCGCGCTCGCGACTTGCGCGCTGACCGGGAATTTCGTCGCGCTGAGCCTGGCGCGTCTCGTGCTGGGCGTCGGCGCCGCGGCCGGCTTCGTCGCCGGCGGCGCGCTGGCTGCTTCCATTGCGCAGTCGCGCCCGGAGCGGGCGAATTTCCTGCTCAGCCTGTTCTATGCCGGACCCGGCATCGGCATTCTCGCCTCGGGACTGATCGCCCCGTTCACGCTGCAATATTTCGGGCCGGGCTCGTGGTGGATCGTGTGGTGGGCGATGACACTGCTGTCCGTCGTCATGACCGTGCCGCTGTTCCTGGTCCGCATCGAGAGCGGCGTGCGTTTCTCGCAAGGAAGCCACGGCGCCTTCCCGATTCTTCCGGTGCTGGTCTATCTCGCAGGCTACTTCCTCTTTGGCGCGGGCTACATCGCCTACATGACTTTCATGATCGCCTATGTGCGCGACGGCGGCGGCGGGGCCGCGGCGCAGGCCGCGTTCTGGAGCCTGATCGGCCTGAGCGCCTTCGTCACGCCGTGGGCCTGGCGCCGCGTGCTCGCGCTCGATCGCGGCGGACTGGCCACCGCCATCATCCTCGGCACCAACGCGCTCGGCGCCGCCCTGCCGATGCTCGGGCATTCGCCGGCATGGCTCGCGGTCTCCGCAATCGTTTTCGGCGTCGCCTTCTTCGCCGTGGTCGGCTCGACCACCGCCTTCGTGCGCTTCAACTATCCGCCCGAGGTGTGGCCGACCGCAATCGCGGCGATGACGATCTCGTTCGGCGTCGGCCAGACGCTCGGCCCGATCGTGGTGGGCGCGATCACGGACGCGCTGGGGAGCTTGAGTTACGCGCTGAACGTGTCCGCAGCGCTGCTGGCGCTGGGCGCAGTAGCGGCGCTGTGCCAGCGGAAGGTGGGGCCGGCGTCATAACAAATGTCGTCCCGGCGCAGGCCGGGACCCATAACCACAGGGAGCACTTTGGTGAAGACTGGTCGTTCGGAATTGGCATCTAGCGAAAATCGATAGACCTCGCCGTATGGGTCCCGGCCTTCGCCGGGACGACAACAGCTAGCTCCCGCTGAACGAATTGTAGCCCTGGTCTTCCCAATAGCCGCCCTTGTAGTCGTTGGTGACTTCCATCGACACCACGTATTTCGGATTCTTGAAGCCGAGCTTGGTCGGCACCCGGATCTTCATTGGAAACCCATACGCGCGCGGCAGGATTTCGCCGGCGTATTTGAACGTCATCTGGGTCTGCGGATGCAGCGCGGTGCGCATGTCGAGCGGAGAATTGTAGCCGTCCTTGTCGGCGCACTGGAACCAGACGTACTTTGCACGGGTGTCGGCGCCGATCAGCTTGAGGAAGTCGCGCATCCGCGTGCCGGTCCAGCTGCCGATCGCGCTCCAGCCCTCGACGCAGATGTGACGGGTGATCTGCGTGACCTGCGGCAGCTTGTACAATTCCGGAAGCGTCCACGACTTCTTGTTGTCGACGAGGCCGCGGACTTCGAGCTTCCAGTCGGCACCATCGACGTCAGGCGCGTCGTCGAGATCGTAATAGGCGTTGAACGGAAACGGTTTTGTGATCGCACTCTCGGGAAACGTCGGCGCCAGTGCGTCGGGATTGAAGATAAAGGCCTGCACGGCATCGTTGAATTTCGAAACCGACTTCAGCATCTCCTCGGCGGAGGACGAGTCGATCACGTCGCAGCCGGTGAGCAGCGTCAGTGCGCCGAGGCTGGCGCCGCCCGCGATGAAGCGGCGGCGGCTGACCTCGGGCATCGTCTTGATGGAATCCTTGATCAGCAGCCGCTTGTCGACGCCGGGAACCAGGAATGAGCGCTTGGCCATGGTTCTTACTCCGCTCTAGCGGCCGATGATCATCGCGCGCAGGCTCTTCGGCACCAGCAGCGCGAGTAAAACGTGAATGACGAGGAACGCGCAGATCGCGGCCATGCAGAAGAAATGGATGTAGCGCGCGGTCGGATAGTCGCCGAACAGGCTCACGAGCCAGTGCAATTGCACCGGCTTCCACATCCCAAGGCCCGACAGCACGATGATCACGCCGACCAGGATGATGCCGGCATAGAGCACGCGCTGGACGTAATTGTAGACGGTGAGATCGGCATGGCCGAGCTTGAAGGTCAGCGCAGCCCTGACATCGTGGAGCACGCCGGACGGGGTGATCGGCAGCAGTTTTTTCCGGAAGCGGCCGGTGGCAAAACCGGTGACGAGATAGGCAAGGCCGTTGATCATCAACAGCCACATCGCCGCAAAGTGCCAGAGCAGGCCGCCACCGAGCCAGCCGCCGAGCGTGTAGTCGCGCGGAAAGCTGAAACCGAACAGCGGCGAGGCGTTGTAGATCTGCCAGCCCGACAGGATCATCAGGATCATGGCGAGGGCGTTGACCCAGTGCATGACCCGGACCCAGGCCGGTTGGATCACTTTGGCCGGGGTGGTGCTGACCTGCTCGTCGGTGACTGTGAGGCTCGACATGGCGGTTCCGTCCTGAACATCGTCTGACAGCAATTATACGCCGATGCTTCCGCTTTCGTTACGCCCTGCCCGGCATCGAATCGATACCGGCGGGCTATCATGGTCACAATAAAGCGAGCCGGGGACCCCCGGCTCGCCATTTCGTCGCATCCGGTTCGGGGATGAAGCCGGGCAGCGCGGTGTTAGGTCGCCGGCATCAGCACGGTGTCGACCACATGGATCACCCCGTTCGACTGGTTGACGTTGGAGATCGTCACCATCGAGGTGCCGCCCTTGGCATCGACGATCCAGACCTTGCCGTCCTGCTTCTTGACCGTCAGCTCCTCGCCTTCGGCGGTCTTCATCTTCTTGCCGTCGGTGAGGTCGGAAGCCTCGAGCTTGCCGGGCACCACATGATAGGTGAGGATCTTGGTCAGCGTCGCCTTGTTCTCGGGCTTGACCAGGGTGTCGACGGTGCCGGCCGGCAGCTTGCCGAAGGCGGCGTTGGTCGGCGCGAACACGGTGAACGGGCCCTTGCCTTCCAGCGTCGGCACCAGGCCGGCTGCCTTCACCGCCGCCACCAGCGTGGTGTGGTCCTTCGAGTTGACGGCGTTCTGGACGATGTTCTTGGACGGGAACATCGCGGCGCCGCCGACCATGACGGTCTTTTCCTCGGCGCGGGCGGGCGCGACGACGGTCGCGGTGATGGCCAGCGCGCTGAAAGCTGCAGCGGTGAGATAGGCAATACGCTTCGACATGGAGGGTCTCCCGATTGGATTGTGACCGGCGATTGCCGGCGTTCGAGTTGGGCAACAACGGTGGCTGCGACCTGTGAGCGTGAAGCAGCAGCGACGTCGTTGGCTCGAATTACGGGAGGGTTTGCGAAGCGGTTTCGAACAAAACTTCTTTGTGATGGGTGAAACTAAGTGCGGGTGTGTTCGTGAGGGGCGTCATTGCGAGGAGCGAAGCGACGAAGCAATCCAGGCTGCCACCGCGGATGCACCGCTGGATTGCATCGCTTCGCTCGCAATGACGAGCCTCGACGATCTACCTGCCGCTCAATCCCTGTTGTGCGGCGTCTGAATGAACCCGCGGTTATGCGTCGGGCTGATCAGCAGTTCGTTGATGCACACTCGCGCCGGCATACTCGCGATGAACGCGATGGTGCGGCCGAGATCTTCGGATTGCAGCATCCTGGCCTGCTCCTCCTCGCTTGGCACCACCGGGCGCAGCTTCAGGATCGGGGTCGCCACCTCGCCCGGCATCAGGCAGCAGGCGCGCAGGCCGTTGACGCATTCGTCCATGTTGAAGGAATGGGTCAGCGCCAGCACCGCATGCTTGGTCGTGGTGTAGGCAGGGCCCGGCATTTTCGAGACGTGGCGGCCGGCCCAGGACGAGACGTTGATGATGGAGCCGTCCTGCTGCTTGCGCATCGTCGGCAGCACCGCGCGCATGCAATAGAGCACGCCGTTGAGATTGACCTGGACCAGCTGGTCCCAGCCCTCCAGCTCCATGTCCTTCCAGCTGCGCTTGGGGACGTTGATGCCGGCATTGTTCACCAGCAGGTCGATCCGGCCGTGCTTCGCGACGATTTGATCGGCCACCTTCTGGACTTCGGCGGCGACCGACACGTCCAGCGCGATGGCTTCAGCGGCTCCGCCCGCCCCAGTGATTTTCGCGACCACGGTATCCAGGGCGTCCTTGCGCCGGCCCGAGACCACCACCGTCCAGCCGTCGGCCGCCAGCGCCTCGGCGCCGGCCTCTCCGATCCCGCTGCCCCCGCCTGTCACCCAGGCCACGCGTTTCCCGTTTTTGGTCATGCAAACTGTCTCCGTTGCTTCATCGGGGCGGTTTTTGCTAATCCAGCCCTCGGTTTTGACCGGCCTTGTCTGACGAGCCTTGTGGTCAAGCCTTGCGGTCGAGGAAATCTTGCATGAACCAAGCTGCCAACGCCAATTTGTTTTCCCGCCTGTTCGACGGCCTGGATGATCCGAAGCGCCTCGCCATCGAGACGCATGACGGAGGGCGCATCAGCTATGGCGATCTGATCGCCCGGGCCGGGCAAATGGCCAATGTGCTGGTCGCGCGCGGCGTGAAGCCCGGCGACCGCGTTGCGGTTCAGATCGAGAAATCCGTGGCCAACATCGTGCTGTATCTGGCCACGGTGCGGGCCGGCGCGGTCTACCTGCCGCTCAACACCGCCTATACGCTGAATGAGCTCGACTATTTCATCGGCGATGCCGAACCCTCGCTGGTGGTCTGCGATCCCTCCAAGGCGGACGGGCTTGCCCCGATCGCCGCCAAGGTGAAGGCGAAAATCGAGACGCTCGGGCCTGACGGCAAGGGCTCGCTGACGGACGCCGCCGACAAGGCGAGCAGCGAATTCACCACGGTGTCGCGCGCAAACGACGATCTCGCCGCGATCCTCTACACGTCGGGCACCACCGGCCGCTCTAAGGGCGCGATGCTGACCCACGACAATCTGGCGTCGAACTCGCTCTCGCTCGTCGGCTTCTGGCGCTTCACCGACAAGGACGTGCTGATCCACGCGCTGCCGATCTACCACACCCACGGCCTGTTCGTGGCGACCAACGTGACGCTGTTTGCGCGCGCGTCGATGATCTTCCTGCCGAAGCTCGACCCGGATCTCATCATCAAGCTGATGGCGCGCGCCACGGTGCTGATGGGCGTGCCGACGTTCTACACCCGCCTGCTCCAGAACGCCGCGCTGTCGCGCGAAACCACACAACACATGCGGCTGTTCATCTCGGGCTCGGCGCCGCTGCTCGCCGAAACCCATCGCGAATGGTCGGCGCGCACGGGGCATGCCGTGCTCGAGCGCTACGGCATGACCGAGACCAACATGAACACGTCGAATCCCTATGACGGCGAGCGCGTGCCCGGCGCAGTCGGCTTTCCGCTCCCCGGCGTCTCCGTGCGCGTCACCGACCCCGAGACGGCCAAGGAACTGCCCCGTGATGAAATCGGCATGATCGAGGTCAAGGGCCCGAACGTGTTCAAGGGCTATTGGCGCATGCCGGAGAAGACCAAGGCGGAATTCCGCGACGACGGCTTCTTCATCACCGGCGACCTCGGCAAGATCGACGCCAAGGGTTACGTCCACATTCTCGGCCGCGGCAAGGATCTCGTGATCTCCGGCGGCTTCAACGTCTACCCGAAGGAAATCGAGAGCGAGATCGACGCCATGCCCGGCGTGATCGAATCCGCCGTGATCGGCGTGCCCCACGCCGATTTCGGCGAGGGCGTCACGGCCGTGCTGGTCTGCAACAAGGGCGCGGATGTGACCGAGGCCGCGGTGCTGAAGGCGCTCGACGGCCGGCTGGCGAAGTTCAAGATGCCCAAGCGCGTCTTCGTCGTCGACGAGCTGCCGCGCAACACCATGGGCAAGGTGCAGAAGAACGTGCTGCGCGATACGTACAAGGATCTTTACGCGAAGAAATAGGGGCTGTGGTTCGCAGCACTCTTGTCGTCATTGCGAGGAGCTCTTGCGACGAAGCAATCCAGAGTGCCGCCGCGGAAAGACCCTGGATTGCTTCGCTTCGCTCGCAATGACAGAGTTTGGGGCGGTCACTGTCCGCCTAACAAACTCATCACAAACCTGCTGCCGACGATGAACAGATAGCACCCGAACGCGACTTCCAGCGTCCGCTTCGACATTGCATGCGCAGCCTTCACACCGAGCGGTGCTGTCACAAGGCTCATCGGCATCACCAGCACGGCGCCGATCAGGGAGACGTAGCCAAGCGCGAATGGGACTTGCAGGGCTGCAACGCCGGGATAGTGCGCGGCCGCAGGCCAGCCGGCATAGATGTAGCCGAGCGCGCCGGGGATCGAGATCAGCACCGCGAGCGCCGACGATGTCGCCACGGCCTGATGGATCGGGCGGCCGTAGAACGTCATCAGCAGATTCGAAAACAATCCACCGCCGATGCCCATCAGCGTCGACAAGATGCCGACGCAGAAGCCGTAGAATCGCATCAGCGGCCCCTTCGGCAAATCATCGCCGAGCTTCCAGCTCTCGCGCGCGAAGATCAGCCGTACCGCGGCCGACCAGGCGACGGCGACGAACACGATCTTGAACAGCCGCTCCGGTGCGTAGCGCGCAACCACGCTGCCGGCGACGACGCCGACCAGGATCGGCAGCCACCAGACCCGAAGGATCGCAAGATCGACGGCGCCGCGTCTGTAGTGCGCCTGGAACGAACGGATCGAGGTCGGGATGATCACGGCGAGCGAAGTGCCGATGCAGAGCGGCATGCGCACCTCGAGCGGCACACCGGCGATGCGGAAGCACTCGTAGAACACCGGCACCAGAATTGCGCCGCCGCCGATGCCGAACACGCCGGCCAGAAATCCGGAGAGCGCGCCGGTTGCGATCAGCAACAGCGCGAGCTCGACGACCTCCTTGATATCGAGTCCTGCAATCACCCCTGACCTGCCCCCGGCGGTGGGTCGCAACTTCTCCGATGCATCGCTCGGACAGTTGCCCGCAATGCTCTAGGCGATCTGATTTGCCGGGTCGACCGCCGCATCGGCGGTCTGGGGTGGGATGCAGGCTGCGCATATCCGCCCGTCTCGCGAAAAATCGGTGCGCTTCGCGGAAATTGAAGATTGCTCGCCGATCATCCCTGCCGGTTCGAACGTCTTGGATGACTGGTTCGAACCCTGGTTGGCCTGCGGCGGCTTAGAGCCGTTCCAATAGTAATTTCAATGCGCCGCAGCTCTGCGGCAAGGCATGAATTTCTGTTCGTTCTTTAGCCGGTGCGCCATGGCCCTGGTATACCAAGCCGCCGATTGGCCTTGTTACATCAAGGGCCTAGAGCTGAACCCAAGTTCGATCTATGGCGATTTGGTGATTGCGCAGGTGAAATCGACTCCGTAAATAGAGCCGACCTTTCGCGATCCCCGCGCGCCCATGCTGGGCCGCAATAAAGCAATCGAAGCCCATGACCGCACGGATCGAACGACCGCTTTCGCCGCACATGCAAGTCTACCGCTGGACGCTGACGATGGCGCTTTCCATCATCCATCGCGCCACCGGAATTGCCCTCTACGCCGGAACGCTGCTGCTGGCCTGGTGGCTGATTGCGGCGGCCTCCGGCCCTGCCGCCTATGGCCACGTCCAGGCCTTCACCGGCAGCATCATCGGCCGGCTGATCGTGTTCGGCTACACTTGGGCGCTGATGCACCACATGCTCAGCGGCATCCGGCATTTCGTCTGGGACCTCGGCTACGGCTTCAAGGCCAATGAGCGCGAAGCGTTGACCTGGGGCGCGTTGATCGGCGGCATCGTGCTCACGGTCCTCGTCTGGATCATCGCCTACGCGATCGGAGGCGGCCGATGAGTTTCGACGAATCCCACGGCGCTCCGAAGGGCTCCTCCATGCGCACCCCGCTCGGCCGCGTGCGCAATCTTGGCGCTGCGCATTCGGGCACGTCCGATTTCTGGCGCCAGCGCATCACCGGCGTCGCCATGACGCTGCTGATGATCCCCGTGATCGTGATCGTGATGATGCTGCTCGGCCGCAACCAGGCCGGCGCCGCGCAGATCCTCGGCTCGCTGCCGATCGCGGTGATCCTGCTGCTCTTCATCTTCGCCAGTGCCTGGCACATGAAGATCGGCATGCAGGTCGTGATCGAGGACTACATCCATAACGAGAAGCTCAAGCTCATCTCGATCATGCTCAACAACTTCTTCTCGTTCGCCGTGGCGCTCGCCTCGACCTACGCGATCCTGAAACTTTCCTCCGGAGTCTAACCCATGGCCACAGAGACCAATGGCAAGGGCAACGGCGCTCCCGCCACCAACGGCAAAGCCTATCCGATTGAAGACCACACCTATGATGTCGTCGTGGTCGGCGCCGGCGGCGCGGGCCTGCGCGCCGTGGTCGGCTGCAGCGAAGCCGGTCTTCGGACCGCCTGCATCACCAAAGTGTTTCCGACCCGCTCGCACACCGTCGCGGCGCAGGGCGGCATCTCGGCGTCGCTCGGCAACATGCACAAGGACGACTGGCGCTGGCACATGTACGACACCGTGAAGGGGTCGGACTGGCTGGGCGACCAGGACGCGATCGAATACATGGTGCGCAACGCGCCCGAGGCGGTCTACGAGCTCGAGCATTGGGGCGTGCCGTTCTCGCGCACCGAAGACGGCAAGATCTACCAGCGCCCCTTCGGCGGCATGACGATGGACTACGGCAAGGGCCAGGCGCAGCGCACCTGCGCCGCCGCCGACCGCACCGGCCATGCCATGCTGCATACGATGTACGGCCAGTCGCTGCGCCACGCGGCCGAGTTCTTCATCGAGTTCTTCGCCATCGACCTGATCATGGACGACCAGGGCACCTGCCGCGGCGTCATCGCGCTCAAGCTCGACGACGGCACGCTGCACCGCTTCCGCGCCCAGACCGTTATCCTGGCGACCGGCGGCTATGGCCGCGCCTATGCGTCCTGCACCTCGGCGCACACCTGCACCGGCGATGGCGGCGGCATGGTGCTGCGCGCCGGCCTGCCGATGCAGGACATGGAGTTCGTGCAATTCCACCCGACCGGCATCTACGGCTCGGGCTGTCTCGTCACTGAAGGCGCGCGCGGCGAAGGCGGTTATCTCGTCAACTCCGAGGGCGAGCGCTTCATGGAGCGCTATGCGCCCTCCGCCAAGGATCTGGCTTCGCGTGACGTAGTCTCGCGCGCGATGACCATCGAGATCAGGGAGGGGCGCGGCGTCGGCAAGAAGAAGGACCACATCTTCCTTCATCTCGACCATCTCGATCCCGCGGTGCTGGCCGAACGCCTGCCGGGCATCTCGGAATCCGCAAAGATCTTCGCCAATGTCGACGTGACGCGCGAGCCGATCCCGATCGTGCCGACCGTGCACTACAACATGGGCGGTATCCCGACGAACTATCACGGCGAGGTCCTGACCAAGAAGGACGGCGACGACAACGCCATCATCCCGGGCCTGATGGCGATCGGCGAGGCCGCTTGCGTCTCCGTGCACGGCGCCAACCGCCTCGGCTCCAACTCGCTGATCGACCTCGTCGTGTTCGGCCGCGCCGCTGCGCTGCGCCTCGCAGAGAAGCTCACGCCGAACGCCAGCCAGCCGGAATTGCCGGCGAACTCGTCCGACCTGGCGCTCGGCCGGCTCGACCACTACCGCTACGCCTCCGGCGGCACGCCGACCGCGAAGCTGCGTGAAGGCATGCAGCACGTGATGCAGAACAATTGCGCGGTGTTCCGCACCGGCGACATCCTGAGCGAAGGCCAGAATTTGATCGAGAAGGTCCACAGCGGCATCACCGACATCGCCGTGTCCGACCGCTCGCTGGTGTGGAATTCCGACCTGATCGAGACGCTCGAATTCGACAATCTGATCGCGCAGGCGGTGGTGACGATGAACTCGGCCGCCAACCGCACCGAGAGCCGCGGCGCACATGCCCGCGAGGACTTCTCCGAGCGCGACGACAAGAACTGGATGAAGCACACGCTCGCCTGGCTGGAAGATTCCGGCAAGGTCAAGATCGAGTACCGCCCGGTTCACGACTACACCATGACCAACGACGTCCAGTACATCCCGCCGAAAGCTCGCGTTTACTAAACGGCGCGCGTGTACTGAGCGAACAGCGAAAGCTTTATCGAAATGGTTGAATTCGCACTTCCGAAGAACTCCAAGATTTCAGGCGGCAAGACCTGGCCGAAGCCCGCGGGCGCGACTGAAACTCGCGAATTCCGCGTCTATCGCTGGAACCCGGACGACGGCAAGAATCCCAGCGTCGACACCTATTACATCGACACCCATGATTGCGGGCCGATGGTGCTGGACGGCCTGATCTGGATCAAGAACAACATCGACCCGTCTCTGACCTTCCGCCGCTCCTGCCGCGAAGGCGTCTGCGGCTCCTGCGCGATGAACATCGACGGCCAGAACACATTGGCCTGCACCCGCTCGATGCACGACGTGAAGGACGGCGCGGTGAAGATCAATCCGCTGCCGCACCAGCCCGTCGTGAAGGACCTCATCCCCGACCTCACCAATTTCTATGCGCAGTACGCTTCGGTCGAGCCGTGGCTGAAGACGACCTCGCCGACGCCGCAGAAGGAATGGAAGCAAAGCCACGAGGACCGCGAGAAGCTCGACGGGCTCTACGAGTGCATCCTCTGCGCCTGCTGCTCGACCTCTTGCCCGAGCTATTGGTGGAACAGCGAGCGCTATCTCGGTCCTGCCGCGCTGCTGCAGGCCAACCGCTGGGTGTCGGATTCGCGGGATGAAGCCACCGGCGAGCGGCTCGACAATCTCGAGGATCCGTTCCGCCTCTATCGCTGCCACACCATCATGAACTGCGCCAAGGCCTGCCCGAAGGGCCTCAACCCGGCGGAAGCCATCGCCGAGCTCAAGCTCAAGATGGTCGAGCGCCAGATCTAGGCGTCACTTATGCTGCGATCCCCGGCCGAAATGGCCGGGGCATTCTACGGCGGGCGCGTATTCGAGCAGATTTTGCCTCCGCCCCTGCACGAGCAGGCCGGCAGGTTGCAACCTCTGGTTCCCGCCACAAGCCGCTTCCTTCCCGGCGCGAAATTCAAGTAAGCTCTCCGGTGTGGGACCGGAGCGACCGTGCAGGGCGCACAACGCAATTCGCTGAGATTGCTGCAGTGGATGATGGCTGCGTCCCTGGCGCTGCCGATTGCGCTGTTCGCGATCGCCGCCTCGATCTCCTACACCTCGACAAAAGCCATCGCAGACCGCGAGATCGAGCGCACCCTCGATGTCGCGCATGAGCACGCGCTCAAGGTCTTCGAGACGATCGACCGCAGCCTCGCCGAGATCAACGAGGTGGTGCGCGGCATGCCCGACGACATCATCCGCTCGCGCGAGCCGGCCCTGCACCGCCGCCTGAAGCAGCTGACCGATTCGCTGCCGCAGCTGAAATCGGCTTGGATCTTCGATGCGGACGGAAAGTCGCTGGTCAACAGCCTGGCCTCGCCGCCGAAGGCGCAGAGCTTTGCGGACCGTGACTACTTTGCCGCCCATGTCGATCAGACCATCGGCAGCTACATCGGTGTTCCCCTGACCCCGCGTCAGCCCTATCAGGGCGCGCGCTTCTTCGGGGTCAGCCGCCGCCGCGGCTCCGACGACGGCAGCTTCATCGGCGTGATCCAGGCCTCCGTCCTGCCGGAATATTTCGAGAGCTTTTACGCCAGGATCGGCTCCGATGCCGGCAGCTTCCTCGCCATGGGACGCACCGACGGCGTGGTGCTGGCGCATCTTCCACGGCTGGACCGCGACCTCAGGCTCGATCCTAACGGGCCGGTCGGCCGGAGCATCGCAGCTCATCCCGAGCATGGCCTCATCACCATCGCCTGGCCATCGGACGAGGTCGAGCGGCGCATCGGCTACCGACGCATCGCCGAATATCCGATCTATGTCAGCGCGGGGTTGGAGACCTCGGCAATCCGCGCACGCTGGTTCGCCACCATGGGCCAGCATCTGGTGTTCGGCATTCCCGCCACCGCGCTGCTGTTTCTGCTGCTGGCGTTCGCGTTCCGGCGCACCCAGCATCTCCAGGCCGAGGCCGCCGCGCGGCGCGAAGCCGAGGAGGCGCTCAAGCACAGCCAGCGCCTGGAGGCGCTCGGCCAGCTCACCGGCGGCGTCGCGCACGACTTCAACAACCTCCTGACCGTGATTCGCGCCTCGGTCGATCTGCTGAACCGGCCGCAACTGAGCGAGGAGCGGCGCCAGCGCTACATCACTGCCATCGCGGACGCGGTCGGGCGCGCAGCAAAGCTGACCTCGCAGCTGCTCGCCTTCGCGCGGCGCCAGACCTTGAAGCCGGAAGTGTTCGACGTCGGCGCGCGGCTGCAGTCACTGCACGACATGCTCGCGACGCTGCTCGGGCCCGCGATCGAAATCGCGATGCGGCTGCCGGCCGAGCCCTGTCTCGTCAATGCCGATGCAAGCCAGTTCGAGACGGCGTTGATCAACATGGCGACCAATGCGCGCGATGCGATGCACGGCAAGGGCAGGATCGTTTTCGAGGTCGAGGCCGCGGCGACCGTTGCGGACACGCGGGCTCCCGTCTCGGGCAACCCTGATCTTTCAGGTCACCATGGGCTTCCTGGCAAACATGGCTTCGTCGGTATTGCCGTCAGTGACACCGGCATCGGCATTCCGGCTGCGCGGCTCGAGCGCATCTTCGAGCCGTTCTTCACCACCAAGCAGGTCGGCCACGGCACCGGTCTCGGCCTGTCGCAGGTGTTCGGCTTCGCCCGCCAGTCCGGCGGCGAGGTGACAGTCACCAGCGAGGTAGGCCACGGCAGCACCTTCGCGCTCTATCTGCCGCGCGTGGCGCCGCATTTGCTGCCGCAGCGGCAGGCACCGAACACGGCTCCGGCCGTGGCCGGCAGCGGCATATCGGTGCTGCTGGTCGAGGACAATATCGAGCTCGCCAATTTCGCGGCCGACGGCCTCACCGAGCTCGGCTACAGCATCACGCTGGTCGACAATGCAACCGACGCACTCGCCGAGCTGGTCATGGATGCCGATCGCTTCGATGTCGTCTTCTCGGACATCGTGATGCCCGGCATGACCGGGCTCGATCTCGCGCAGGCGGTCCGCGACCGCGGCATCGGCGTGCCGGTGGTGCTGACCACCGGCTACAGCGAGGCGCTGTCCCAGGACGGCAAGGTCGATTTCGAGCTCGTGCAAAAGCCCTACGCGATCGATCAGCTATCGCGCGTGCTGCACCGGCTCGCACGCCGCCGCCGGGTCCGCAACGGCGCCGCCGAATGAACCGACACCTGGAACTCGCGGGAACCTTTTGATTTAGCTCGCGTTATCCGGCCATGCAAAAGCTAGCCGGAAAGCGCGAATCGGGCAAGAAGCCGCCCATTGTCGAAATCGTCGGCGAGACCGGCGAGGAAGTGGCTCCGCCGCCGCCCGAGCTGGTCGAGCCCGACCCGGCGCTGTCGCCCGAAGAGGCCGAGCAGGCCCGCAAGGACTATCTCCTCACCCGCTTCTGGATCAGCGCGCGCGGCTTCTGGGGCCGCAACGGCGACCGGCTGGCATGGCTCTACTCCATCGGCCTCGGCGTGCTGATCGTCCTGACCGTCGGTTTCCAATACGGCATCAACGTCTGGAATCGGGCGATCTTCGACGCGATCGAGAAGCGCGAGGCGTCCACCGTCTTCCATCTCACCGCGGTGTTCTTCCCGCTCGCGATCGGCAGCATCGTGCTCGGCGTGGCACAAGTGTTCGCGCGCATGGGCATCCAGCGGCGCTGGCGAGCCTGGCTGACGGCAAGCGTGCTGACGCGCTGGCTCGGCAATGGCCGCTATTACCAGCTCAATCTCGTCAGCGGCGACCACAAGAATCCGGAATACCGGATCGCGGAGGATCTGCGCGTCGCGACCGATTCGCCGGTGGATTTTCTCGCCGGCGTGACGTCTGCGCTGCTGTCGGCCGTGACCTTCATCGTCGTGCTCTGGACCATCGGCGGTGCGCTCACCGTCACGCTTGCGGGATCGTCGGTCACCATTCCCGGCTTCCTGGTGATCGCCGCGATGCTTTATGCGGGAATCGCCTCGGGCTCGATCCTGGTGATCGGCCGCCAATTCGTGCAGGTCTCCGAGGACAAGAACCAGGCCGAGGCCGATTTTCGCTACACGCTGACGCGCGTGCGCGAGAACGGCGAGAGCATCGCGCTGCTCGGTGGCGAGGAGGAAGAGCGCGACGGCATCGACCGCAATTTCACCAACGTGCTGCGGCAATGGGCGCGGCTGGCGGGTCAGCACATGCGCACCACGCTGGTGTCGCAGGGATCGAGCCTCGTTGCTCCCGTGGTCCCTCTTCTGCTCTGCGCGCCAAAATTCCTCGACGGCAGCATGACGCTGGGTCAGGTGATGCAGGCGGCTTCCGCCTTCACCATCGTGCAGAGCGCGTTCGGTTGGCTGGTCGACAATTATCCGCGGCTCGCCGACTGGAATGCCTGCGCTCGCCGCATCGCATCGCTGATGATGTCGCTCGACGGTCTCGAGCGCGCCGAGCAGGGCGACGGAATCGGCCGCATCAAGCGCGGCGAGACCAGCAACGACGCCATGCTGGAGCTGAACGATCTCTCCGTCACGCTCGACGACGGCACCGCCGTGGTCGGCGAGACCGAGGTGGTGGTCGAGGCTGGCGAGCGGCTGCTGGTGGCCGGCGAATCCGGCACCGGCAAGAGCACGCTGGTGCGCGCCATCGCCGGGCTCTGGCCGTGGGGCGGCGGCAGCGTCAATTTCCATCCCGACCGGCGGCTGTTCATGCTGCCGCAGCGACCTTACGTGCCGTCAGGCTCCTTGCGCCGCGCGGTCGCCTATCCCGGCGCGGAAGACGACTGGACCGTGGAGGAGATCGGCGAGGCCCTGCACAAGGTCGGTCTCGACCATCTCAAGGAGAAGATCGAGGAAGAAGCACCGTGGGACCAGACGCTGTCCGGCGGCGAGAAGCAGCGCCTGGCCTTCGCGCGACTGTTGCTGCACAGCCCTGACATCGTCGTGCTCGACGAGGCGACCTCGGCGCTCGACGAGAAGAGCCAGGACAAGATGATGAAGATGATCACCGACGAGCTGCCGAAGGCCACCATCGTCAGCGTCGCGCATCGCGTCGAGCTGGAAGCCTTCCACAGCCGCAAGATCGTGCTGGAGCGCCGCAAGGGCGGCGCAAAGCTCGTCAGCGACATCGAGCTGATCCCGCGCAAGGGCAAGCGCAAGCTGCTCGGCCGCTTCCTGAGGCAGCGCAAGCCGCCGAAAAAGGCGGCGTGAGGTTCGGTCTCTTTTCTTCGTCGTCCCGGCGATTGTCGTCCGGATCGAGCGTTGGAGTCCCCGGCAAAACCGGCTATGCATGCGCCGCTTGCAACGAGGACTTTGACTTGGCGACCGACAATGCCCCTTCGTCCGCGCCGTTCGGCGCGTTTACGCCGAACGCGGCGCAGGCCGCGATCATTCGCCTCGCGACACAATCGCGGCTGAAGCGCGGCGCGTTCCGGCCCTGGTTGTCGCGATTGGTGAACCTGCTGCGCGGTGGTCCCGTCGACGTGGAGTACCAAGGCGCATCGTTCCGCTTCTATCACCAGGGCAGCGCGACCGAGCGCGGCGCGCTGTTCAATCCCGATTACAATCTCGACGAGCTCGATTTCCTGCGCCAGCACACCCCGGCGGGCGGCGTGTTCGTCGACGTCGGCGCCAATGTCGGCACCTTTGCACTGGTGATGGCGCGACAGGTCGGGCCATCGGGGAAAGTGGTCGCGATCGAGCCGCATCCGATGACGTTTGGACGGCTCTCGTTCAACCAGGCCGCGTCGAAAGCGACGCAGGTGCGCCTGGTGCAGGCGGCCGCCGGCGACAGCGACGGCGAGCTGATGATCGAGAGCGGGGGCGGCAATCTCGGCGCTACGCATGTCGTCACCGGCACGGCCAGCGCGGAGGCGATCAAAGTGCCCTCGCTGCGGTTGACGCGCATTCTCGACGAAGCCGGCGTCACCAAGGTGGACGCGTTGAAGATCGACGTCGAGGGGTTCGAGGATCGCGTGCTGATCGGCTTCTTCCGCGACGCGCCGCAATCGCTATGGCCGCGCGCGGTGGTGATCGAGCATTTGTCACGCAAGGAATGGCGGGAGGATTGTATCGCTGACATGGTCGCGCGCGGTTTTGTGGTTGCGCGCAAGACGCGGAGCAATACGTTCCTGTCGCGTTGACGACGAACGACGAGGTTACGATGATCGACCATATGGGATTCCCGGTCTCCGACTATGAGGGCGCCAAGGCGTTCTACGCCAAGGCATTGGCCCCGCTCGGCTACAGCCTGATCATGGAGGTCACGCAGGAGCAGACCGGACACGATCCGGCCGCCGGCTTCGGCGCCGACGGCAAGCCGGATTTCTGGATCGGCGGCGAGGACGCGCTGAACAAGCCGGTGCATGTCGCGATCCTGGCAAAGGACCGCGCCACGGTGGATGCGTTCTACAAGGCGGCGATCGCGGCGGGTGGGCGCGACAACGGGCCGCCCGGCATTCGGGCGCATTACCATCCGACCTATTACGGCGCTTTCGTGCTCGACCCTGATGGACACAACATCGAGGCGGTTTGCCATGCGCCGGAATAGATAAGTTCCATCTTCCGGCCGGAACCTCGTTCCGCGCGCGCCGTTGTCGTCCCTTGCAAGAAGGAGCACGACATGGCCAACGACAATGCCCGCGACGTCGATCGCGTATGGGATCTGATGAAGACGATCGGATTCGCGATGCTGGTGACGCGCGATGGCGACAAGCTCCGCGCGCGGCCGATGAGCGCCTATCTCGACCGCAACGCGGACACGATTTATTTCCTCACCGACGCGCGGCGTCACAAGGACGAGGAGATCGCGCGCAATCCGTCCATCAACCTGTCGTTCGCGGATGCGGGCAGCCAGAAATACGTCTCGCTGACGGGTACCGCCGTCGTCTCCAACGACCGTGCGAAGATCAAGGAGCTGTTCTCGACACCGGCCAAGGCATGGTGGGACTCTGCGGAAGATCCCAACATCCGCGTGCTCAAGGTCACGCCCGACGATGCCGAGTTCTGGGACTCGCCCGGCA
This sequence comes from Bradyrhizobium sp. 76, assembly GCF_023073025.1. Classification (NCBI taxonomy): domain Bacteria; kingdom Pseudomonadati; phylum Pseudomonadota; class Alphaproteobacteria; order Hyphomicrobiales; family Nitrobacteraceae; genus Bradyrhizobium; species Bradyrhizobium sp. 76. Next base: position 846 of record NZ_JADPIS010000064.1, on the reverse strand, counting down.
CCGTGATCTCCTATGTGAAGATGGCGGCCGCGGCAGTGACCAACACGCGGCCCGATCTCGGCGACAACCGCAAGGTCTCGATGTAATGCCGATTGAGCCGCCCGAGATTCCGCCGTCGACGCCGGGCACACCCACCGAGCCGCCGCCGGGGATTCCGCCGGGCAATCCGCAGCCTGAAATCGCGCCGCCAGTGCGCGAGCCCGGCTCGCCAGCGCCGCCCGACGAATTGCCGGGCCGCATGCCTGAAGAGATTCCATCACGCGGACCGAACGGACCGCTCACGCCGAATCCCGCGACGGATGCAAGTCCGCCGCGGGATCGCGCATGAGGCGACGCATCACATCCGAGGCAATTGCAACCTGCGTCTGAATGCGCAATGAACGTCACCATAGTGAGGTGATTTGCGTGCAGAAATAAATCGGGCCGCGCCCGCTTCGTCCGCCACAATCCGGCCTAACGCGTAGCTGTTCATCCCAACACTTCGTCAAAGAACCTTCCGGGGAAGTTCACCACATGACCAACCTTCGTTTCGTGCTGCTTGCCACCACGGCTCTGACCGCGATGCAATTCGCAAGCTCCGCATCGCATGCACAAGGCGCGCCGCCGCTCGTCGTCGCGCAGGCGCAGCCACAAGAGACCGGCCCTGACGGAAAACCGAAGCAGCCGCCGAAGGGACCGCCAGCGGCCGCGCCGCCTGCGGCGCCCGCGCGCCCGGCCGCACCGCCGCCCGCAGCTGCACCGCCCCATCCGCCCGCGGCACCTCCGCCGGCTGCCGCACCGCCGCGCCCAGCAGCTCCGCCGCCACCTACGCCGCCACCTGCGGCCCGTCCGGCACCGCCACCGCCC
>NZ_JADPIS010000054.1:0-1547 GCF_023073025.1 Bradyrhizobium sp. 76 | reverse complement strand
CGAGCTCAGACTACTCGCTCGCTTCAATGCCTCGTTCCGCCCCGCTGCAGGGGCATGCTTCGAGCTATCAAAGTGCCCTCCGCAGCAGTGCCATGCACGCTCAGCATCGTATACTTTTAGTGATCCCCCTGTTTCCTTTCGAAAGTACATCCGGCCACAATCCGGCTGGTCGTAACTAACGCCGAGGCGAGTTTTCAAGCGCATCGAAGAGAGCACTGCAGCAATTGTGATTTACCAATTTTGGAGTAAAGCCACGTTGTCGCAATCTCGAAATCTTCCCTTTCCGCGCGTGAAGACGCGCGATCGCGACGAGCAGTGACGAGACACATCAGCTTTAACGCTTAGAAGTGAGGTTAATCCGAACTTTGCGTTGCGACGGTTGGCGCTCCGTTGTTATGTAGGACCGCACCAGACAGGTCTAGTCGTACCCCAAGTCATCGCCCCAACACCGGGATTTCAAAGTTGGCACGGCCGCCAACGAAGACCGTCTGGCGGGTGCTATTCGAGAACCTCTCCGACCATTTCATCATGCGCAGGCCAAATTTTAGTGACCGAGAGAACCAGTGCAATGCTAGTCACCCTTTGGATTGCGTGCACGATCGCCCTCACGGTCATCGCGGCGCTGCGCGTTGGCCGCGGCACTAGGCAAGAGACGGAACACCGGATCTTGCAGACGACGCTTTGAGCCCACATCGTAAGTGTCCTGCGGCCACCTTCCGGATGACTGATCTGCGAGCCTGCGGCTTGGTTTTAACGTTAGCCTTAGGCCTCCCCTGCTTGTCCTTCTCGGCCGCAAGCTGGGCGTCCTTGCCGATTTTGCGGCAGCGGCCCCTTGCTCAATTTTGGGAGTCTACCAGCCGAGCTCCTCATCTTCGGCTTGGGCGCGCCTTCTCGGCAGCGGTGTCGGCGAGAAGGCTCAATTAATGAAGCTTCGCAAGGCCGCGCATAGGCCACGAGGCAACTCCCAGCTTCGCAAACGGGAGCCGTCTGGGCCTTTGCTCCAGCGGCGCTATCGTGATCTGCCTATCGCGGTCTGTCTCTGGGCGGTATGCCTATGCAGGTGGTTGTACCATCCGTCTCATGGGCGGCGACGCCGCACGGCCTCGCCGGCACGGTCTTCGTGCTCACGCCATCAGCTCCAGGCTCCGTCAAGCCTGTGGTGGAGCCGGCCATCTGCTCGGCTACGCCTCGCGCACCGGGGGGCACGACGGGCGGCTCCGTTTGTCCGGCAATGGGCGGTGACGACGGGGCCGATCCTCCGGGAGGATTCCCTGAGCCAGTATAGCCGCCTATCACGCCGCCAGTCGTCGGCGGGTTTGCACTTGGTGAAGGCGGGCTGGTCAACACACTCGCCGATTCGGAACTCGAGGCCGCCGGGGCTGCGGAACTATTCGCAGCTGGATTATTCGTTCGTACTCCAGCGGCTCCCGTTGCACCGGCGATTGGATTGTTTGTCCGGACGCCTCCGCCCGTTGCAGCTCCCGAGCCAGCAGAAGTCCCGAGACCGCCCTGGCCACCGCCAGGCCCCGCGGCAGCCGCCCCAGCAC
>NZ_JADPIS010000122.1:0-1562 GCF_023073025.1 Bradyrhizobium sp. 76 | reverse complement strand
GGCCGATTTTGTTGCAAAAGTCGGTTGAGACAAGTCACGAAGCGTGATTCCGTTGTGTTGACGCGAATCTCGGCGAGGTCGATCCATGATGGGCCGTCTGAAGAGTGACCAAGGTCAACTGTTCTACGAGGCTTGTCTTGGCGACGCGGTTCCTGAAGATCATTTGGTGCGGAAGATCGATGCTGCTCTCGATCTGTCCTGGCTTCGCGGTGAACTAGCATCTCACTATTCGTCGATGGGGCGCCCGTCGATCGATCCGGAACTGATGATCCGGATGCTGGTCGCGGGGTATGTCTTTGCGATCCGCTCGGAACGGCTGATCTGCCGTGAAGTGCAGGTGAACCTCGCCTATCGCTGGTTCTGCAAGCTCGGTATCGAGGACGCTGTCCCGGATCATTCGGCGTTCTCGCGCGCCCGCAACGAGCGCTTCCGCGATGGAGATGTTCTCCGCCGCGTGTTCGAACGGATTGTCGAGACATGCATTGCCGCCGGTCTGGTTGGTGGCGAAGGATTTGCAGTCGATGCGAGCCTGATTGCGGCCGACGCGAACAAGCAGCGCTCGATCGCAGGTCACGATTGGCGCAGGGATCGCGATCCGGCCAGGTCTAGCCGCGCGGTGAAGGAGTATTTGGCAACCCTCGACGATCCGGCGTGGGGAGCCGCCAGCGATGTCATCCCGAAATTTGTCTCGCCATCCGATCCGGCAGCGCAGTGGACCGGCGCTCACAAGGGGCCGGCATTCTTCGCGTACTCCGACAACTATCTCATCGACGTGAAGTTCGGCGTCATCGTTGATGTCGAGGCCTCCCGCGCCATTCGCCAGGCCGAGGTCGGTGCAGCAAAGACCATGATCGAACGACCGAGGAGCGCTTCGGTCTCAAGCCAGAGCGACTTGTCGGGGATACCGCTTACGGAGCGGCTCCAATGCTGAACTGGCTGGTCGAGGAGAAGGGCATCGCGCCACATATCCCTGTGTTCGATAAGTCGAAGCGGGATGATGGCACTTTCTCGCGGAGCGACTTTCGATATGACCCGATCGGCGACGTTTACCACTGCCCGGGTGGTAAGCGGCTTGGGACGAGCGGTACCGTGCACGAGGGCAAGACCCTTTCTGTATCGTGCAAGCAAGCTCGACTGCGATGTATGCCCGCTCAAGCCGCAGTGCTGCCCAAAGGAACCATCACGCAAGATCCCGCGCGATATCCATGAGCATGCCCGAGACGTTGCCCGGTCGTTCGCTGGCACCGAGGGCTTCGAGCTCTCTCGGCGTCAGCGCAAGAAGATCGAGATGAGGTTCGCACACTTGAAGCGCATCCTGAAGCTTGGTCGGCTCCGATTGCGCGGCCCGCAAGGTGCCCAGGATGAGTTTGTTCTAGCCGCCATCGCCCAGAATCTGAGGCGATTTGCATCGCTGGTCGCACGACCGCCACCGGCTCAGGCTCTGCGCATCGCGTAGCGTCGAAGTTGCGTAAAATGCGTCAGGGCCAGCGCTTCAGAGCGCGGCTCAACGAAAGGCCCAGCGGCCAAATCCATTGCAGCCGACTTTTGCAACAAAATCGGCC
>NZ_JADPIS010000128.1:0-1572 GCF_023073025.1 Bradyrhizobium sp. 76 | reverse complement strand
CCACAACAAGCAACGGATCTGTGGGCATCGCCGTCCGCCGGCGGATCACCCGTAGCAAGGTATCGTTGCTGACAGGCAGCATGAGCCGCTTGGCCAAGCTTGCCGCCGGCCGGCCGCCGAGCGCCAACCCCAAGTGATGGACGATGTATTCCAGCCGTGCCGTCCGGCGCCGTCGAAGCGGGACGATGTCTTCTCCGAACCGCTCTGCGAAGATCCGCCGGCGGCAATGCGGCACCTCACATGTGAAGCGCCGCGTGAGCAATCGGAGGCGCACCTTTCTGCCCGCTGATGGCAAATCGGCCACGTGCCGGATGTAACGGCTATGGATTCGGCGCGATGCTGTCGCGCACAACGGGCACTGGGCCTCCGCAGCCTCTGACCGAACAGCCAGAATAACTGAATCCTCTGAATCACTTGCGCCATCAAACACCAAACCACTCGGTACGAGCGATGAAATTCGAAAGCCTGTCCGCATGGCGCCGATTCTCCCTTGAAGAACCACAGTCGCCGGCGAACTTCATCAGAAATGAGTCAGAGCCAATATTGCAGGCCGAATGACAATATGCGGTGTCACGTTCATCGAGCGCAGTTCGTTGACGAAGTCTTCTGCGTCGTAGGCCTTGTCGGCGCCAAGTGTAATCGCTGTCGGCCGGTCGGCACGAGCCTCGATCATGTTCAGCGCGGCCACCCGCTCGGCATGCCCGTCGGCCTGCGTCAGGCAGGCGTCGACCAGCAGGCCGTGGCGGTTCTCCATCAGCCCGTGCCCGATGAAGCACAGTTTCGTCTCCTTGCCTTTGCCCTTGCGGTACAGCCTGGCCTCCGGATCGGTGGTCGAAGCATGGGTGTCGTTCGAGCGTTTCTGGCCATGGAAGTCCGCATCGGCATTGCGCCCGCCTTGGGCCGGCGGCTCGCCAGATCCGTCCTTCGGCTTGACACTCTTCATCGAGGCCCAAGGCGTCGATCAGCGTGCCGTCGACCGAGAAGTGATCGCTCGACAGAAGCTTCTTCACCCTGGGCTGCACCAGCACCGCCGCCAGGAACTTGGCCGCGATGTCGCCTTCCAGCAGCCGGTCGCGGTTCTTCGAGAACACCGAATGGTCCTAGGCGCCGATTCCGACGAACCAGCGGAACAGCAGGTCCTATTCCAGCCGCTCCATCGAAAGCCGCTCCGAGCGGATCGAATAAAACGCCTGCAACAGCATCGCCCGCAGCAGCTTCTCCGGCGGGATCGACGGCCGCCCAATCGGCGAATAAAGCGCGGCGAACTCCGGCTCAAGCGTCGACAGTGCCTCGTTCACAACGCCCGGATCGCTCGCAGCGGATGGTCACGCCGCACCCGTGCCTCCAGATCAACGTAGCTGAACAGCTCGCCCGTTCGATTGTCGCCGCCGCGCACGCACCATCTCCGAATCTCGTCGGAGCCAATGAATCACGGTCGCCGGCCGGCGGCGCGCACCCTTTTTCAACAGCCTGCTAGTCTTACTGCGTCATAAATTTTTGCGCGATACGCGGACGCAGGATCGCTCTTGCGCAACATGGACATCGCGACAGACTTCTGACGAGGGCGAGAAC
>NZ_JADPIS010000108.1:0-1652 GCF_023073025.1 Bradyrhizobium sp. 76 | reverse complement strand
CTATGAGGCGCCGCGGGGCGAGATCGAGATCGCGCTGGCGCAGATCTGGGCCGAGCTTCTGGGCCTGGAACGTGTCGGCCGGCACGACAACTTCTTCGAGCTGGGCGGGCACTCACTGCTGGCACTGCAAGTGCTTGAGCAACTCCGGCGGCGGGGTCTTACCCTCGAACTTTCCGCGCATATCGCGAGTCCCCGCCTCGACCAGTGCGCCGAGAAAGTGCGCTCGCGATCAAAGGACGGTCGAAAATCTGCGGGCCAACTCATTTCTCTTCGAGTCGCCAAGAGTCGGCCGCTTATCCTCTGTCACGCGCGTGGCGGAGGCCTGAGCATCTATGATGACCTCGTGCGGGCGTTGCCACCTACGCAAAACATCTATGGTATTCATGCCCTAAACTTCGGTCACGAACTCGCGAGGGTGCGTTCGATTGACGAGATAGCTGGAGTCTATGCTCGGGCCATTCTTCCAGTGCTACCGGACATGGCTTGTACGCTCGCCGGATGGTCTTTTGGTGGTGTGCTCGCCCACGCCATCGCTGGGGTACTTATTTCCGCACACGTGAGGGTCGATTTTGTGGCTATGATCGATAGTGCCTATCCGTCGGTCCTAGAAGCGCCTCTCAGTCTCTCCATGGACCAGGAATGGTCTGAATTCCTTATATTCCTTGCGGAGGAGGGTGGATTGTCGCCTCAACACGGTGCAACGACCGAAATTCGGCCAGCTGACTTCGCAGCGCTTGCTCTCGCCCTCTCGGGTGCATGGAAAATTGGTGCACCCGCGCTTGAGGAAATCTTCCAAGTGTTCGTTCGCCATATTCGCGCGGGCAGACTCTACGTACCCAAGAAGGTTTCGGCGCTCGGCGTCTCTTACAATCAGAACTCCGCCAACACAGCAACTTCATGGCGCGCTGTCTTCGATAGCGTCATTGAAGCGCCGCCTCTTCCTGGCGACCATCGCTCGCTTCTGAAGCATCCAAACGTAGTTGTCCTCGCGGACGACCTCTCAAATCGCCTGTTCGCCGACGCTGTTCTCCATTCGTCCGCCATTGAATAAAAGCCGTGGCGGACTCAGTCACGAGCCGGATCGGGTCCTGGGCCCTGTGCCGGAGGAGATCCGGCTTTCGAGGTCGCGGGCAAGATCACTCTTCGCACGAATTTCGCCTGTAACCGACCTGAGCTGCTGATTCCGCTCGATGTTGCACGCGCCGCCGCCGACCGGGCATGCTCCCGGCGCCGTTTTCCACGTCTAACTCGATCTGTGCCCGTACTTTGACGGGGGGAGCGGCCGGGTAGGGCCGGCCGGGACAGGTCTGAGCGTCCGATGGAGGAAACCTGCGCAAGCTAGCGGCGGACGGCCAAAGATGACGCGCAACGGGATTTAAGTGGACTTAGGCGGCCGTCCGAATGATCTCGAATCGCACCGCCTTTTCCGGGGGGATCATCAAAACGGCCCCCTGACTGCGTGTTCCAGCCGATCGTGATCACCGATTCCAGGCCATCGTGATCACCCATTCCAGAGCATCGTGATCGTCGTTTCCAGCCGATCGTGATCGCTATTTCCAGCGATCATGATCGGGGGCAACGGGGAGGCGCGCACCGCTGACAGTCTGCAACCCGGCTACCTTGGTCTTTTGCCCAACCGCAGAGGATCGAGA
>NZ_JADPIS010000117.1:0-1658 GCF_023073025.1 Bradyrhizobium sp. 76 | reverse complement strand
CAAATACCCCACGGGATCGCATCCCGATCAGCAAAGCCTCTTCTCTTCAACAACATAGACAGATGGGTGTTCTGATGCGCGATTGTAGAAGTCGAGATATCGGCCGATGGAGTCGCGCGCCTGGCTGACGCTGTCATAGGCCCGCAGGTACACCTCCTCGTATTTGACGCTGCGCCAGAGCCGTTCGAGAAACACGTTGTCCCGCCATGCGCCCTTGCCGTCCATGCTGATCGCGATGCCGTGTCGGCGAGCACGCCGGTAAAGGCCTGTCCGGTGAACTGCGAGCCCTGATCCGTGTTGAAGATGTCCGGCTTGCCATGACGAGCCAAAGCATCCTCCAGCGTCTCGACGCAGAAGGCTGCTTCCATGGTGATCGACAGGCGCCACGGCAGAACACCACGTGTTGCCCAGTCCAGCACCACAGCGAGATAGACGAAGCCGCGCGCCATCGGGATGTAGGTGATGTCCATCGCCCAGACCTGGTTCGGTCGCGTGATCGCCATGCCGCGCAGCAGGTATGGATAGATCCTGTGGCCGGGCTCGGGTCTGGTGGTGCGCGGACGGCGATAGAGCGCCTCTATCCCCATCCGCCGCATCAGCGTTCTGACATGCCGGCGGCCGATCTTGCGCCCCTCGGCAGCCAGCAGGCCTCTCAGCATTCGCGAACGGCGTAGTGCACCTCATGCACGCCGACGGCGCGCGCGATCGGAAACAACAACGGCCCGAACAGCACGATCGCCGGACGGCGAAGGGAAGCTCCAGATGCAGCCGGTCGAGACGCCGCATGAGCGCGAGATCGGCGGACGACACCGGCCGCGGCAGGTAGTACACGCTGCCGCGGCTGATGTTCAAAGCCTCTGCCTGCCTGGTGATCGGCAGCTCGTGCTGACGCTCGATCATCGCCTTGCGCTCAGCAATCCCGCCTTGGTGAGCGCTCCTTCTAAAAAACTATGCGCGGCGCTGCGTTCCCCCTCTGGGATAGAAACGGCCAACGCTAGATTGCCGACCGGAAGGGAGCGGCCGATACGATTTTGGTGGCAGGTGACCCCGTTTAAAAAAACTGGTCCATGGGTTGTTGCGCACTTGAGAGTGGTGACGTCATTCGGCGATCCCGTTTAGGAATCTGACCAATAGTGCAGCCCAGCCCTTCCGCCGCCGTCAGCAGGAGGATTGGAGATGAACCCCAAAAGATCGAAGTCGAGGAACGGTGGTAAGATGCCAATGGTGCACCCGAACGCGGCTGCCATCGACGTCGGAGCGACTATGCACATGGCTGCCGTGAGGGCAGATCGCGCACCGGAGCCAGTCCGCCCCGGCACGTGCTTGGCATCGCGCGCGTTGACAAGAAACACGGTAAATCCCCGGGCATCGAGAAGCTCAAAAATCGGAATCCAGTAGACGATGGTCGATTCCATGACGACCGCGCTGGAGTGGGCGGCAAGCATGCCAGCGCCGAGACGATCGCGAAGGCGCTCACCGGAAGCTACCGCGCCGAGCATCTGTTTGCGCTCGAGCAGGCACTTGCGCTTTACGACGCCTACCACGAGAAGGCATCTGCTTGCGACGCCCGGATCGAAGCCGTGTTGAAGGAACTGAGCATCCATCGCGGTCATGGCCATGGACCGGCGCGGCGGGCCTCGCGGCGTCGGAATCGAACC
>NZ_JADPIS010000019.1:0-132366 GCF_023073025.1 Bradyrhizobium sp. 76 | reverse complement strand
ATCCTATGGCCTCCTGATCGACCAGATCGGCGAAGTGCTGCGGCTCGCCGAGGACGGCATGGAAGAAAACCCCGTCAATCTCGACCCCCGCATGGCCAAGCTCGCCGGCGGTGTCCACCGTCTCGACGGCCAGCTCATGGTCGTCCTCGACGTCGATCGCGTCCTCGAGCTCGCGCCCGAGATGATGGCGGCCTGATACGCCGGCACATCCGCCGACGTACCTGCAATTGGAAGTGCCCCCGCAAAAAGGGGGAGAAGCAGAGGTTCACATGCGAACTTGTCTCGTCGTTGATGATTCCAGCGTCATCCGCAAGGTTGCGCGCCGGATCCTGGAGGGCCTCGACTTCCAGATCCTCGAAGCCGAGGACGGTGAGAAGGCGCTGGAGGCCTGCAAGCGCGGCTTGCCCGATGCGGTCCTGCTCGACTGGAACATGCCGGTGATGGACGGCTACGAGTTCCTCGGCCATCTCCGGCGCATGCCTGGTGGCGACCAGCCCAAGGTGGTGTTCTGCACCACCGAGAACGACGTCGCGCATATCGCGCGCGCGCTGCACGCGGGCGCCAACGAGTACATCATGAAGCCTTTCGACAAGGACATCGTGACGGCGAAATTCCAGGAAGTCGGCCTTATCTGAGACCGCCCCGGAGGCTGAACGGCTCCTTCGGCGTTTGTTTTCAACTGACCGTTTCAGTCTGAGTTGGTGAGTAATGAGTGTTGCGTTCGCAGGTAATTCGACCCCGGGCTCGTCGCGGGAAGCCGGGCCGTTGCGGGTGATGGTCGTCGATGACTCCGTCGTCATCCGTGGTCTGATCTCGCGCTGGATCGGTGCCGAGCATGACATGGAGGTCGCGGCGTCGCTGCGTACCGGGCTCGAGGCGGTCAACCAGATCGAACGCATCAACCCCGACGTTGCCGTGCTCGATATCGAAATGCCCGAGCTCGACGGTATCTCCGCGCTGCCGCAACTGCTGGCGAAGAAGCGCGATCTCGTCATCATCATGGCCTCGACGCTGACCCGCCGTAACGCGGAGATCAGTTTCAAGGCGCTGTCGCTCGGCGCGGCCGACTATATCCCGAAGCCGGAATCGACGCGCGAGGCGTCGGCTGCGGACATCTTCCATCACGACCTGATCCAGAAAATCCGCCACCTCGGCGCACGGCTGCGCCGCAAGCCCGCGGTTGCGAGCCCGCCGCTTGCGCCCGCAAGCCCGGCTCCGGCTGCACGTGGACCGCTTGTCGCGCGGCCTGCCGCGTCCGCGGCGGCTCCGGCCCTGCATGCGCCGTCGTCGTCCTCGCCGCTGTCCACGCGTCCGTTCTCGACCCAGGCACCGAAGGTGCTGCTGATCGGCTCATCGACCGGCGGTCCTCAGGCGCTGATGGCGCTCGTCGCCGAGCTCGGCCCCGTGATCGACCGCGTCCCGGTGCTGATCACGCAGCACATGCCGCCCACCTTCACCACCATTCTCGCGGAGCATCTGGCACGCACGAGCCGCAAGCCGGCAGCCGAAGCCGTCGACGGCGAGCCGGTGAAGCCGGGTCGCATCTATCTTGCGCCGGGCGGCAAGCACATGCGCGTCGTGCGTAGCGGCGCCGACGTGGCGATCGCGCTCGACGACGGTCCCGCAGTCAATTTCTGCAAGCCCGCGGTCGATCCGCTGTTCACCTCCGCCATCGATATCTGGCACGGCGCCATCCTCTCCGTGATCCTGACGGGCATGGGCTCGGACGGCATGCGCGGCGGCAAGGACATCGTCGCCGCCGGCGGTAGCGTGATCGCGCAGGACGAAGCTTCCAGCGTGGTCTGGGGCATGCCGGGCGCGGCGGCCAATGCCGGCATCTGCGCGGCGATCCTGCCGCTCAACCAGATCGGCAGCCGGGTCAATCGCCTGTTCGCGGGAGACCGCTCGTGACGCCGGTTGACTACGACTATCTGCGCAAATTCCTGAAAGAGCGCTCCGGCCTCGATCTCTCGCCGGACAAGCAGTATCTGGTCGAGAGCCGGCTGCTGCCGCTGGCCCGCAAGGCGAGCCTCGCCGGAATCCCCGATCTCGTGCTGAAGATCAGGAACGGCGACGGGCGGCTTGCGAGCGACGTGGTCGAGGCGATGACCACCAACGAGACCTTCTTCTACCGCGACAAGATCCCGTTCGATCATTTGCGCGAAACGATCCTGCCGGGGCTGCTTCGGGCGCGCGCGGCGCGCAAGTCGCTGCGCATCTGGTCGGCGGCCTCGTCGACGGGACAAGAGCCCTATTCGATCGCGATGTGCGTGAAGGAGATGGGCGCAGCCTTCGCCGGCTGGCGCATCGAGATCGTCGCCACCGATCTGTCGCAGGAGGTGCTGGAGAAATCCAAGGCCGGCGTCTACAGCCAGTTCGAGGTGCAGCGCGGCCTGCCGATCCAGCACCTGATGAAATACTTCACGCAAGCGGGGGAGGTCTGGCAGCTCAATGCCGACATCCGCGCGATGGTGCAGTTCCGCCAGCTCAATCTGTTGCAGGACTTCTCCCATCTCGGCACGTTCGACGTGATCTTCTGCCGCAATGTGCTGATCTATTTCGACCAGGACACCAAGGCCGTGATCTTCGAGCGCATGGCGAAGGTTTTGGAAGCCGACGGTACGCTGCTGTTGGGCGCCGCCGAATCCGTCGTCGGCATCACCGACGCGTTCCGCCCGATCGCCGAGCGTCGTGGTCTCTATCAGCTCAACCCGACGCGCTCCGGCCGCCCGATGGGCGGATTGATGCCGCCGTCGTTGAAGGTTGCAGCGGCGCGGTGAGATGCGTTCTTCCCTTTCTCACAAGGGGAGAAGGGAAGAAGAGGCACTTCACAAAATCGCATGGGGCAGAAACCGCGAGCCGTTGCCGGTGATCGGGCTCTCGTCCTCGCGGATCGATAGGCCGCAGGGTTCGTGATCGACCAGCCAGCTTCCCACCACCGGATAGAAGTCTGAGAAGTTCGGCAGCGGCGCGAGCGCCTGCCGCACGAATCCTTCGGCGCCGTAGGGGCCTGCCTGCTCGTCGAGCGGCATTCCGACTGATACCAGCGTGACGTTGGCGCCTTCGCGCGACAGCAGTGGCTTGCGCACATAGGAGCTGCCGAGCTCGGCTGCCCGCGGATCGTCCTCGAAGAACGTCGGCAGCAGATTGGGATGGTTCGGAAACATCTCCCAGAGCAGCGGCAGGATGCCCTTGTTGGAGAGCACCGCCTTCCACGGCGGTTCGATCCAGCGTGTCGATGCGTCCTTGAGCTTTGCGCCGAAGCTGTCGTGGAACATCCATTCCCAGGGATAGAGCTTGAAGGCGAGCCCGATATCGCGGTCGTCGAGATCGACGAAGCCGCCGGCGTCATTGCGCCAGCCGATCGCCTCGATATCGAGCAGCGTGGTCGCCAGTCCGGCCTGGCGCGCTGTGTCTTCGAGATAAGCGAGCGTGCCGGCGTCCTCCTCATTGCCCGTGGTGCCGGTGAGATGGACATGGCGGCTAGCTGCAATCTGCTTCCAGGCTTCGATCAGTCGTTCGTGGATGGAGTTGAACTGGTCGGCCCGCGACGGGATGATGCGCCGTTCAATCGCTTGTTCGAGCCAGGTCCATTGAAACACAGCGGCTTCGAAAATCGAGGTCGGCGTGTCGGCGTTGTATTCGAGCAGCTTTGCCGGTCCCTTGCCGTCGAATTTCAGATCGAGCCGGCCATAGAGGCTGCGGTCGTCTCGTGCCCAGCTCTCGGCGATCAGGCTCCAGAACGCGTCCGGTATTTTCAAGCGCTGCAGATGGCGCTCGTCGCCGATGACCCGGCCGGCGAGCTCCAGGCACATCGCGTCGATCTCGCCGGTCGGCGCCTCGATGCCGCGCTCGATCTCGTCGAGCGTGAAGGCATAGTAGGCGCGCTCGTCCCAATAGCGCTCGCCGTCGATGGTGTGGAAGGCGAAGCCGCATTGTTCAGCGGTCTGCCGCCAGTCGTCGCGCTCGGGGCAGACGATGCGTTGCATGGGTCAGCCGCCGCCAGAGAAGCCATGACCAAACGAGCCGAAGCCGCCGCGGCTCACGCCGCCGGAGCCTGAATCGGACGAGGCTCCGGACGAGGAATGGCTCGAGGAGTCGCTGCTGAAGAAACTCGATCGCGACGACCAGCGCGAGCTGCCGCCGCCGCCCGACGAGCTACTTCTGCTGCTGCAGGCGGTGCTCGCCTGCACCGGCGCGGCTCCGGAGACCGTGGCGCCGGGGACTATCGCACCGGTAGCGGAGGGCTCGCAATTGTGCCGCGGCATCAGCGTGTAGGCGGTGGTGCCGACCGCAATCGAGCCCATCACCAGCAGCGCGACATGGCGGGAGCGCTTCACCGGCTGTTGTGCAGGCGGCGGTCCGGCCGCCGGCCGGCGCTTGCCGAACTCCTTTTTGGAGGGCTTGTCGGCCATGTCAGTAGATCATGCAGGCGGCGTTGAGCAGGCCCGCGGCGAGCGAGGACAGGCCGAGCCAGATCGCGGGTGCAAGCTCGCCGGCCGCGATCCGCGCCGGCAGATTCGGCACCGGCACCCTCACCAGAAAGAGCACGATGATCTGCACGATCAGCGCGATGACCGCCCAGATCAGGCAATCCAGCACATTGGCCGAATGCGCGATGGCGCTGACCAGCGGCGCCACGAAGCCGAGCAGGCTGAGGCCGAGTGCGATCGCCGCGGCCGGCTCGTTGTCCCGGATCAGCTGGAATTCGTTGTAGGGCGTGATGCGGGTGTAGACGAACAGATACGTCACGATCGCGATCAGCCCGGTGCAGAAATAGACCAGGAAGGCGGGCAGGCCGGCGAGTGATTGCAAGATCATCGTTCCCCCATCGTGCAGCGACCATTCGTCGGCGGGGGAAGGATAGCGGTTCAACGGCGGCAGGACGATGAGGCCGCGTTCGTGTCCCCAAAAAACAAAACCCCGCCATTTGCGGCGGGGTCCAGGCTGGGAGGAGCAAGCCCCGAAGGGCTCGCGGGTAAAACCCAGGATCAGGCGGGAATGCGCTCTTCGACCTCGTGCGGCTCGCGCAACACGTAGCCGCGGCCCCACACCGTTTCGATGAAGTTGCGGCCTTCGGAGGCATTCGCGAGCTTCTTGCGGAGCTTGCAGATGAAGACGTCGATGATCTTCAGCTCGGGCTCGTCCATGCCGCCATAGAGGTGGTTGAGGAACATTTCCTTGGTGAGGGTCGTGCCCTTGCGGAGCGAGAGCAGCTCCAGCATCTGGTATTCCTTGCCGGTCAGATGCACGCGCTGGCCGCCGACTTCCACCGTCTTGGTGTCGAGGTTGACGACGAGGTCGCCGGTCTGGATGACCGACTGGGCATGGCCCTTGGAGCGGCGCACGATCGCGTGGATGCGGGCAACCAGCTCGTCCTTGTGGAAGGGCTTGGTCATGTAGTCGTCGGCGCCGACGCCGAGACCCTTGACCTTGTCCTCGATGCCGGCGAGGCCGGAGAGGATCAGAATGGGTGTCTTGATCTTGGAGACCCGGAGCTGCTTGAGCACGTCGTAGCCGGACATGTCGGGCAGGTTGAGGTCGAGAAGGATAATGTCGTAATCGTATAATTTACCGAGATCGACGCCTTCTTCCCCCAAATCGGTCGTGTAGACGTTGAAGCTCTCAGACTTCAACATCAGCTCGATCGACTGCGCGACGGCGCTGTCATCTTCAATCAGCAAAACGCGCATGCCAGTTCCCCATAGTCGCCGCTCCTGGGCGTCAGGTCGGCCGCATTCGCGGCACACAACAAAACGCCTTTGAACAACTGATTCGGATCCTGACAACAGATGGTTAACAAATTCTGATTCTGGAACGCAAGCCCTGTAGATGCAATTTTCGTCGAATCGCCCTAAGGTCTTGTGTGCGAAGCAGCTTTCGTTATCCGGTTGCGTTCAAGTTCCACTTTAAGAGACGGGCCTAACCGACTCCCGCGACTCAGCCTTCTTCTGAAGGGGAGCCACGCTCAGTCACAAAGACAGTGACGCAATGATTAACGATGCGGGTAAACACGAAGTTAAGCGCCGTTCAGAAATATGGCGAAACTTAAGGTTTTCGCCACGAAGCCCCGGATTATGAAGGCGATCACCTCATGAAGGCCCTCTAATGAAGGCTCTTGCCGAACAGATCGGCGATATTGACGGCATCAATATTTATGGCCGTGTGGTTGGCGTGCGCGGCCTGATGGTCGAGGTGGCCGGACCGATCCATGCGATGTCGGTCGGCGCGCGGCTCGTGATCGAGACCGGCGGCAACCGTTCCATCCCCTGCGAGGTGATCGGCTTCTCCGGCAACAACGCCGTCGTGATGCCGTTCGCCGGCCTCGACGGCGTGCGGCGCGGCTGCAAGGCCGTCATCGCCAATGCCGCAAATCAGGTGCGGCCTTGCGCGGCCTGGCTCGGCCGCGTCGTCAATGCGCTGGGTGAGCCGATCGACGGCAAGGGGCCGCTGCCGCAGGGCCCGGCGCCGATGCCGTACCGCAATTCGCCGCCGCCGGCGCACTCGCGCAAGCGCGTCGGCGCGCCGCTCGATCTCGGCGTGCGCGCGATGAACACCTTCCTGACCTGCTGCCGCGGCCAGCGCATGGGCATCTTCGCAGGCTCCGGCGTCGGCAAGTCGGTGCTGCTGTCGATGCTTGCGCGCAACGTCGATGCCGCCGTCAGCGTCATCGGGCTGATCGGCGAACGCGGCCGCGAGGTGCAGGAATTCTTGCAGGACGATCTCGGCGAGGAGGGCCTCGCGCGTTCCGTGGTCGTGGTCGCGACCTCCGACGAGCCGGCGCTGATGCGCCGCCAGGCCGCGTATCTGACGCTCGCGGTCGCCGAATATTTTCGCGACGAGGAGCAGGACGTCCTCTGCCTGATGGATTCGGTGACGCGCTTTGCGATGGCCCAGCGCGAGATCGGCCTGTCCGCGGGCGAGCCGCCGACCGCCAAGGGCTACACGCCGACCGTGTTCACCGAGCTGCCGAAGCTTCTGGAGCGCGCCGGCCCGGGCCTCGGAGAGGGCGCCATCACCGCGATCTTCACGGTGCTGGTCGATGGCGACGACCATAACGAGCCGATCGCGGATGCCGTCCGCGGCATCCTCGACGGCCACATCGTGATGCAGCGCTCGATCGCCGAGCGCGGCCGCTACCCCGCCATCAACATCCTCAAATCCGTCTCCCGCACCATGCCGAAATCGGCCGACCCGCAGTTCTGGCCGACCATCCAGAAGGCGCGGGCGGTGATGGCGACCTATGCCGACATGGAGGAATTGATCCGTCTGGGCGCCTACCGCGCCGGCTCCAGCCCCGAGGTCGACGAGGCGATCCGCCTGCACGAGCCGCTGGAAGCCTTCCTGCGCCAGCGCAAGGACGAAAATGCATCGCTGGCGGACGGCTACCGCCAGTTGGCGCAAATCCTCGGCAATTTGGAAACGGAACGCTAACTTTGTCCCGTCATCATCCCATCCCACAGAGTAGCAGAGCCGGTCTTGGCCCCCGTCGGGCCTGTGGGGAGACCGGTGTTGTCCCAATGTGTGTGTTTCTTGCAGCCAAGGGACTTCTGGGGAGTACGAGTCGATGAAGTCACGTGATACCCTCATCCGCCTGAAGAAGTTTCAGGTCGACGAGAAGCGCCGCCGGGTCAGCCAGATCGAGACCATGATCGCCGACTTCCAGCGGATGTCGACCGATCTTGAACGCGAGATCTCGACCGAGCAGGAGCGCGCCGGGATCAACGATCCCTCGCACTTCGCCTATCCGACCTATGCCAAGGCTGCCATCCAGCGTCGCGAGAACCTGACCCGCTCGGCCGACGAGCTGAAGGGCCAGCTCGACGAAGCCAAGGCTGCACTGGCCGAAGCCTTCGAGGAGCTGAAGAAGGTCGAGCTCCTCGACGAGCGCGATCAAGCCCGCGAACGCGCCGAGGAAAACGCCCGCGAGCAGGCCGATCTCGACAGCATCGGCCTGATGCGTGCCCGCATGGGCGCCGTCGCCTGAGACGCTAGCCGCCAGACCTGCGAGAATTTGCAGAACCCGGACCCATGGGTCCGGGTTTTTGCATGTGCTGTCCACAGTGTGCCGCCGCGCCCCCTTGGTGGTCGGCTTTGTCGCGCGCTATGGTGGCGGAGTGCCAGGGCCTGCGCGGAACGCGACGGGCTGCGCATTGGGGGGCTGAATGCTGACGCCAGCAGAGCTGGTCGGGCTGATTGGGGCGGTGGCGCAGGGCGATCAGGCCGCGTTCGAGCGCCTCTACGTCGCCACGCGCGCGAAACTCTATGGCGTCGTGCTCCGTATCTTGCGCCGACAGGATCTCGCAGAGGAGGTCATTCAGGAGACCTACGTCAAGATCTGGAACAGCGCCGGCCAGTTCAATCCCGCTCTCGCGTCGCCGATCACTTGGATGGCGTCGATCGCGCGCAACCGCGCCATCGACATCGTGCGCAAGAAGACGGAAGTCTCCATCGAGGAAGAGCCGCAGGCGATGGAAGTCGCAAGCGACAGCCCCGATCCGCTGGCGCGGCGGGAGATGACTGAGGAATTGAGACGGCTGCTCGAATGTATCGGCCGGCTCGAGCCGGACCGTCAGAGGCTCGTGCTTCTCGCCTATTACAACGGCTGGAGCCGTGAGCAACTGGCGGAGAAATTCGCGGCGCCCGTCAACACGGTGAAGACGTGGCTTCGGCGCAGCATGTTGGATATTCGCGAATGTCTCGGGTTATGAGATTCGGACTATGAGAGCTCATACGGTGAGGGTGGGTCTGGACCGCAAGTGATGGCCTATACGGAGGACCATATCGCGCTCGCCGCGGAATATGCGCTCGGCACGCTCGACGCCGGCGAGCGCGCGCAGGTCGAGACCATGATGGCGGTGGACAAGGGGTTCGCCGATCTGGTGCAGGCGTGGGCATTCCGCCTCGGCGTCCTCAACCAGATGGTCGGCTCGATCGAGCCGCGTCCGATCGTGTGGGAGAACATCAGGTCCGAGCTCGCGCGGACGGGCTTTGCGCAGGATCCGCCAGCGCTGCCGGACGCAGCACCGCCGCCACCCGTGCCGGAGTTTTCCTCGCCCGACACCATGCCTCCGCAGGTGCCGTCGGAGACTATGCAGCAACCGCCGCCGCAGCCTCCCGAAGTGGAGCAGCCCGCCGCGGCGCGACTTGAGTCCGATGCGATACCCGACGTCGTGCCGATCTTCATGCCGCAGGTCCACGCGCCGAACCCGGATGTCGTGCGTGCGCCACCGCCGCCGGTTGCCGACAACAGCAACGTGATCCGGCTCGAGGGCCGCGTGAAGCGCTGGCGCACCATCGCATCCGCCGTCGGCGCGCTCGCGGCCGCGCTGCTCGTGACGCTGTCGCTTCAGATCTTCCTGCCCGACGCGCTGCCGGGCGGCTTGCGACCGCCAGCGCGCATCCAGACGGTCGAGGTGAAGACACCGGCGCCGCTCCCGGTATCGTCGCAATATGTCGCGCTGTTGCAGGGCCAGGGCGGAGGTCCCGCCTTCATCCTCACCATCGACGGTGCGAGCAAGAACTTTACGGTGCGCAAGGTCGGCGCGACACCGGAGCCCGGCAAGAGCTTCGAGCTCTGGCTGATCTCCGACAAGCTGCCGCGTCCGCGCTCGCTCGGCGTGATCGGCGCCGGCGATTTCACCGCACGGCCGGTGCTTGGTTCGTACGATGCCGACGTCGTCAACGGTGCGACCTACGCCGTCACCGTCGAGCAGGCGGGCGGTTCGCCGAACGGCCAGCCGACCTCGGCGCCGGTGTTTTCCGGCAAGCTGATCGAGACCGTGCCGCCGTCGCAGCCGCCCGCCAAGAAGTAGGTTTCCATTGTCGTCCGGGCGAAAGCCAGGACCTTACCCCAAGTGCTTGTTGCAAGAGTGAGCGGTGGCCACACGGGTGGGCAACCACTCAATCCGGGGTAATGGGTCCTGGATCGGCGCTCGCTCTGCTCGCTTGTCCAGGACGACATCGGGAGCATTGGACGCTTCAACATGGTCGTAGCAATGCCTGATCGGTTTCTGTCGCCACGGTCCGTCCCACCGTCGTCTTCCGACAAATCCCGTCAAATCCGCCCCCCGATTTGAACCTCTCCGCGTTTCGCGGCGTCAAATGCCCGGAATTTGCAGTCGGCGCCCCCAATCATGGTGCCGGAGAGGGGCGAGAAATCAGATGGATGCAGCGAAAACGTCGGGCATCTTCATTCACCAATACGCGGGATTGCCACACGGCCCGGCCTTCGAACATTGGCGCGAGCGGACTTTCGGGGCCTGCGGCCTGGATATCGGGCCGAGCCGGGGCGACAGCATCGATTGCCGGCTCCAGGTCAGCGTGGTCGACAATATCGCGCTCGCCATTCCCGAAGGCGCCTCCGCGCAATATTCCCGCACCCAAAGCCACCTTGCCGACGGCAGCGACGATCTCGTCCTGATCGCGGCGCATGCGGGTCTCGTCCGCGTCGGCCAGAACGGCCATGCCGTGGAGCTTGCGCCGGCGCAGATGGTGCTCGTCGACATGGGCATCACCGGCACCGTCGGTCACACCGAGGAAGATCGCTTCACCACCATCCGCATGCCGCGCCGCGCGCTGCTCGACATCAATCCGCGTGCCGAGGACAAGCTGTCGCAAGTCCTCTCGGACGGCGCGGTCGCCGAGACGATCTTGCGCTACCACTCCCTTGCCGCCCATCATGCGCCGCATCTCGACGCCGTCGGCCAGCGCCTCACCGCGCAGCACATGGTCGATCTCGTCGGCCTCCTGCTCGGCACCGACGCCGAGCATGCAAGTCTCGCGCGCGGACGAGGTCATGCGGCGGCCCGTCTCGATCTCATGCGCGCCGACGTGATGGCTGCGCTTGGCCGCAACGATCTCTGCCTGTCCGAGATTGCCACGCGCTCCGGCCTGAGCCCGCGCCAGGCCCAGCGCCTGTTCGAGCAGGCCGGAACGACCTTCACCGAGTTCGTGCTGGAACAGCGCCTGCTGCAGGCGCGCAAGCTGCTCGGCGATCCCCGCGCCAGGACCCGCAAGATCAGCGACATCGCGCATTCGTCGGGTTTCTCCGATCTGTCCTATTTCAACCGCGCTTTCCGCAAGCGCTTTGCCGCGACGCCGTCGGAACTGCGCGAGGCCTGAGCGCGCCGAGAATTTGTGCGGCGCGCCGGTGCCACCGCAGTTGGTCCGCCCGGCCGGATGAGTTATATCTGTCTGCGCGGTCAGACGGCTCGATCGTTCGTCGCTTCCTCGTCGCTCTCTTGGGAAATGCAGTCAACGGACATGGCGCGTATCGTCGTGCTCGGCGCCGGGTTTGCAGGTCTGTGGGCGGCCATCGGTGCCGCACGCAAGCGCGAAGAGATCGGCGCGTCCGGCGGTGACATCGAGATTCGTGTCATCGATCGCAATCCCTATCACAACATCCGCGTCCGCAATTACGAGGCAGACCTCAGCGAGGTCGCGCTTCCGCTGCCGCAACTGCTCGATCCGATCGGCGTCAGTCACGGGATCGGCGAGGTCGAAGCCATCGATCCGGCACGGCGCGAGATTTCGCTGGTCACGGGTGGCGGCGACGAGACGCTGGCTTATGACGGGCTGGTGCTGGCGCTCGGCAGCGAAGTGATGCGTCCGGACATTCCCGGCCTTGCCGAGCATGCTTTCGATGTCGACACTTATGCAGCAGCGCTGCACCTCGAGGATCATCTCACCTCGCTCGGACGCAGCGTGCCCGCACCGGGGCGCTCGACGATCGTCGTGGTCGGCGCCGGCTTCACCGGCATCGAGGTCGCGGCCGAGATGCCCGCCAGGCTGGCGCGCGCCGGCATCACGGGCAGCCGCCGCATCATCCTGGTCGATCCCAATCCGGCTGTTGGCGCTACCATCGGTGCGCATGCGCGTCCCGTCATCGAGACGGCGCTGGCCTCGCTCGACGTCGAGACACGGCTTGGCGTCCGCGTCGTCTCCGTCGAGGCCGCCGGCCTGCGCCTGAGCTCGGGCGAGTTCATTCCGACGCGGACGGTGATCTGGTGTGCGGGGATGCGCGCGAGCCCTTTGGCCGCGAGCTTCCCGGACGCACGCGATCGCCTTGGACGGCTTCTGGTCGATCCCATGATGCGGGTCGCGGATGTCGGCGGCGTATTCGCGGCCGGCGACGTCGCCTCGAGCGTGGTCGACGGCTTGCATCCGACCCTGATGTCCTGCCAGTTCGCGCGTCCCATGGGCCGCTTCGCCGGCCACAATGTGGTCGCCGATCTCGCGGGCCTGCCGATGCTGCCGCTACGGATCGACTGGTACGTGACCGTGCTCGATCTCGGCGTCTGGGGCGCGCTCTATACGGAAGGGTGGGACCGCGAAGTCCGCGCCAGTGGCGCCGCCGCGAAGGCAACCAAGCAGACCATCAACCGCAGGCGCATCTATCCGCCGCTCTCGGGGCGCAAGGACGAGCTGTTCGCGGCAGCCGCGCCGACCGTGCAGGCGCCGCCGCCGACTTATGGGGCGCGGTAGTATCGGTGCCCGTTGGGGGGTGACGGCGGTACGTTTTCCTTCGTCATTGCGAGCGTAGCGAAGCAATCCAGAATGTCTCTGCGGAGGGATTCTGGATTGCTTCGTCGCAAGAGCTCCTCGCAATGACGGAGCTGGACGCGCGTGCGCTCACGATGACGGCATACCCCGGACATGAGAAAGCGCCCGTGGGGGGCGGGCGCTTTCTGTAGTCGACTTGGGGTTGGGGTCGTCTACATATCCACGTGGCGACTTTGGGGGGCTGATAAAGAGCCGCGTGAATTCCTGAAGCTCAAATCTCCTTAGCGAACGAGGGACACGTTCGAACTGGTGATAGCGATCGGCTTGCCGGCCTTCATGACGCGAGCGGTCTGGGTCAGGCCTTCATCCGAACTCGTACGCGCGGTGATCCCGAGACCCGCCACCGCGATGCCGGCAACGAGCGCGACAACCACGATCTTGAGGTGGGTCGAACGATCTGCGCTGTAAATCGAGTGGTTCATGGAAGGCTCCTGCCGCCATCTACCCGAAGTAGTCGCCTGCGTGTTTGGGCAGGTTCATGCTTCCGGTGCCCAACAACCTAGTATTGGGAGGATTCGTTCCCAAGAGGCGATCACAAGAGCGTGACAGGACGTGAGAAGCCGCGATCAAAAGCGACTCTAAGATCGTGCAATTTTGCAATTATTTCAAAGCTGTAATGTGTCTGTCAGGCGCCTTCCCGACCGTTGATCGGCAAGGCGCCAAAAGCTTAAAAACCATTTGCATGTGGCCAAAAAACACACGGCTTCTTAAGGCAAATCAGATGCTTCCGACCGTTTTCAGTCTCGCCCTGGGATGGATTTCAGCCTGCGACAGCACGGTCGTCTGGGCCCGGAACCGCTCGACCAGGGAACGCACGAAGGGACGAATTGCCGCAGAGGTGACCAGCACCGGGGCCTCGCCTTCGCGGGCGGCGCGCTCGAAGGCCTCGCGCACGCCGGTCATGAACTCCGACAGCTTCGAGGGCTGCATCGCGAGGCTGCGCTCCTCGCCCTGGCCGATAATGGATTCGGCGAAGGCTTGTTCCCACCGCGCCGACAGCGCGATCAGCGGCAGGTAGCCGCTGTAAGAGGTGTTCTGCGCACAGATCTGTCGTGCCAGGCGGGCGCGGACGTGCTCGACCATGGTGGCCGGATTGCGCGAGAAGGCGAGCGAGTCGGCGATGCCTTCGAGGATGGTCGAGAGGTCGCGGATCGAGATGCGCTCGGCGAGCAGCAGCTGCAGCACACGCTGGATGCCGGAGACGGTGACCTGTCCCGGGACGATGTCCTTGACCAGCTCGCCTTGCTCCTTCGGCAGCTCCTTGAGCAGCTTCTGCACCTCGCCATAGGAGAGCAGGTCCGACATGTTGGCCTTGAGCAGCTCGGTGAGGTGGGTCGAGAGCACGGTCGCGGCGTCGACGACGGTATAGCCCTTGAGCGAGGCCTCCTCCTTGAGGCTGGCATCGACCCAGGTCGCGGGCAGGCCGAAGGTCGGCTCGGTGGTGTGGATGCCGGGCACCTGCACCTGGCTGCCGCCGGGGTCCATGACCATGAACTGGCTCGGCCAGATCTTGCCGGTGCCGGCGTCAACCTCCTTGATCTTGATGATGTAGGTGTTGGCTTCGAGCTGGACGTTGTCGAGGATGCGCACGGCGGGCATCACGAAACCCATCTCGATCGCGAGCGAGCGGCGCAGCGCCTTGATCTGCTCGGTGAGGCGATCGGTGCCGTCGGGACCGTTGACCAGCGGCAGCAGGGCATAGCCGAGCTCGATCTTGAGGTCGTCGATCTTCAACGCCGCGGAGATCGGCTCCTCCGCCGCAGCGGAGCCGGCTGCACCCGGCGTTCCCGGCGCAGGTGCGGTCTTCGCAACTTCCTCAGCCCTGGCAGTTGCCCGGTTGCGGTTGCGGGCGTGCCAGGCGAGCGCACCGGCGCCGGAGCCGAGCGCCAGGAAGGGGAGGGTCGGGATGCCCGGCAGGGCCGCCAGCACCAGCATGACCGCCGCGGACATCGCCAGCGCCTGCGGATATCCGGAGAACTGCTTCATCAGCGCCTTGTCGGCGGCGCCGGACACGCCGGCCTTGGAGACGAGCAGGCCGGCCGCGGTCGAAACGATCAGCGCCGGCACCTGGGTCACGAGGCCGTCACCCACGGTCAGCAGCGTGTAGCTGCGGCCGGCGTCGGCAAAGGACAGGCCCTGCTGCGCCACGCCGATGATCATGCCGCCGACGACGTTGATGAAGACGATCAGGAGGCCGGCGATGGCGTCGCCGCGGACGAATTTGGAGGCACCGTCCATGGCGCCGAAGAAGCCGCTCTCGTCCTCCAAATCCTTGCGCCGCTGCTTGGCGACCGCCTCGTCGATCAGTCCGGCGGAGAGGTCGGCGTCGATCGCCATCTGCTTGCCGGGCATGGCGTCGAGGTGGAAGCGCGCCGCGACTTCGGCGATGCGGCCCGAACCCTTGGTGATGACGACGAAGTTGACGATGATCAGGATGGCGAAGACGATGATGCCGATGACGAAATTGCCGCCCATCACGAAGCTGCCGAAGGCCTCGATGACGTGACCGGCGGCATCCGTGCCCTCGTGCCCGTGCGACAGGATCAGCCGGGTCGAGGCCATGTTCAGCGACAGCCGCAGCATGGTCGAGATCAGCAGGACGGTCGGGAAAGCGGAGAATTCCAGCGGCGCCTGGATGAACAGCGACGTCATCAGGATCAGGATCGAGAGCGTGATCGAAATCGCCAGGAACAGGTCCAGCACGATCGCGGGCAGCGGAAGGATCAGTACCACCAGGATGGTGAGGACGCCGAGCGCGAGCGCGATATCGCCGCGCTTGAGGATGTTGCCGATCTCGGCAAGGGTGGGGAAACCGGCGTTTGTGCCGCCTACGCCCTGTCCCGCGGTGACGTCGACCATGGTAGCTGCCCCTCCGCGCGACTGCCGTCCGCGCGCCCCAAATGTCTGCGCGGCGGCCGAAGGGCCGCCGTTCCGAAAGTGAGGCACCGCACTGGCGTCCACAGGGCAATCCCCGTTCTACGCGGCTGACGACACTCGACTCCACTGGGCAATTCTTGCCGGGTGTATGGTTAGCAAACGGTTAATAAAGGCCGCGGCATGGGGCTGACCGGGGTATTTCGGCCATCTGGCAGGCAAGCAGTCGTCATGCCCGGCTTGTCTCGCCGAAGGCGTGGATGGCCGGGACGAGCCCGGCCATGACTTGTGGAAGCGTCTGGGGCCGAAATCCGCGGACGGAGCAAGTAGCCCTACTTCGCCTTCTCCATCCGGGTCACCGTATAGCCCGAAGTCGCCTCCTCGGCTTCGAAGGTCACCTTGTCGCCGACCTTCACCTGCTTGAGCACGGCCGGGTCCTTGACGCGGTAGACCATGGTCATGGGTTCATCCATGCCGAGGTTCTTCGCGGCCCCGTGCTTGAGCGTGATCTTGCCGGCGCCCTCGTCGATCTTCTTGACCTCGCCGCTGATGGCGGCGCCCTGGGCTGCCAGGGCACCTGTGGCAAGGCCGACGGCCAGCGACAGTGCGGCGGCGATGCGGATGATGCGATTCATGGTGACCTCCCTTGCGTTATTTCACGGTGACGTGGCCGACCATGCCGTAGTCGCGGTGGTCGGGTATCAGGCAGGAAAATTCGAACGTGCCGGCCTTGCTGAACTTCCAGAGGATCTCGGCTGTCTTGCTCGGTGCGAGCCTGACACCGTTGGGATCGTCGTGCTCCATGTGCGGATGCTTCTTCATCTCCACCGCATGCGCGAGATTCTCTTTGGTGGTGGCGAGCAGGAATTCATGGTCCTCCTTGCCGACGTTGCGCAGCACGAAGCGGATCTGCTCGCCGCGTTTGACCTCGATCCTGGCGGGGGCATAGTCCATCTCGTTCAGCAGGATCTCGATCGTGCGCGCGGGCTTCTTGGGATCGCCGGGCTCGCCGGCCGAAAAGGTGCCGTGCCCGTGCTGGTCGTGGGCAAAGGCCGGCGCGGTGGAAAGCGCGGCCAGCGCGAGACCGAGCTTGATCGTCGTCTTCATTGGTGTCTCCAGTTGGTGGTGGTTCATCGAAACGCTCACATCTTCATGTTCTTCATCGGCGGTCCGCCTGGTTGTTGCCGCACGGGCTCCGGGGCCGGCGGCGTGACTTCGTAGGCGACGGTGCCTTGCGGGAATTGGTAGGGGCCCGGATCGCGATAATCATCGCGCGCGAGGCCCTCGCGGATTTTCATCACGGTGAACATGCCGCCCATCTCGATCGGGCCGAACTGACCGGTGCCGGTCATCATCGGCAGCGTGTTGTCGGGCGCGGGCATCTCCATGTTGCCCATCGCCATGCCGGTCGAGCCCATCGCCATGCCGTCAGGCGCGAGCTTGCCGACGGCCTTGGCGAGATCCTTGCGCGACACCCCGATCATGTTGCGCATGTCGTGTCCCATCGCATTCATGGTGTGATGCGACTTGTGGCAGTGAAACGCCCAGTCGCCGGGGTTGTCGGCGAGCACGTCGAACACTCTGACAGCGCCGACCGGTACGTCCGTCGTCGTCTCCGGATATTGCGCGCTCTCCGGAATCCAGCCGCCGTCGGTGCAGGTCACCGCAAAGCTGTGGCCGTGCAAATGGATCGGATGGTTGGTCATGCTGAGATTGCCGATGCGCACGCGCACCTTGTCGCCGAGCCTGACCGGCAGCGGATCGATGCCGGGAAACACCCGCGCATTCCAGGTCCACATGTTGAAGTCAGTCATCTCGTTGACGCGCGGCAGATAAGTGCCGGGATCGACGCGATAGGTGCTCATGACGAAGACGAAGTCGCGGTCGACCGGGCGAAAGCTCGGGTCGCGCGGATGCACGACGACCATGCCCATCATGCCCATCGCCATCTGCACCATCTCGTCGGAATGCGGGTGGTACATGAAGGTCCCGCTCTTCCTCATCTCGAACTCGTAGACGAAGGTTTTCCCCGGCTGGATGTGCGGCTGCGTCAATCCGCCGACACCGTCCATGCCGCTGGGAATGATCATGCCGTGCCAGTGCACGGTGGTGTATTCGGGCAGCCTGTTCGTCACGAAGATGCGGACCTTGTCGCCCTCGACGACCTCGATCGTCGGTCCCGGCGACTGGCCGTTATAGCCCCACAGATTCACCTTCATGCCCTCGGCGAATTCGCGCACCACGGGCTCGGCGACGAGATGGAATTCTTTCCAGTCGCCGTTCATCCGGAACGGCAGCGACCAGCCGTTCAGCGTGACGACGGGGCGATAGTCCGGCCCGCTGACGGGGTGCAGCGGTGGCTGCATCACGACCTTGTCCATGTGCGGGGCTTCCGGAATGGAGGCGGCCTGTGTGCGGCCGCTGACGACGGATGCGCCGGCGAGCGCGGCGCTCCCCAAAAATCCTCGGCGGGAAAACATGTTGGCCTCCATGTCAGTGACCGCCATCGGCAGGCGCTGCCGCGGCGAGAGTGGTTGAACTGTCGCCGTCAGCGGGCGCGCCGCCGCCGTTCACGGCGGTCTGCAAGTCGCATTGGGCAAGGAAAAATCTTTGCTTCGCATCGATCGCACCGCGCAGCGACGCGAGCCGCTGTCGCGCCTCGGTGAGCAGCGCGAAAATGTCGACCTGCATGCTGGAGAAGCGGAGCTGCATCTCCTCGGTGATGATCTTTCGCAAGGGGATGATCTCGCGCTGATAGTGGCTGGCGATGTCGTAGCCGGAGCGATAGACCCGATAAGCATCGCGCGCCTCGGAGCGTACATTCACGGCGCGTTCGGTCAGCCGGTTGAAGGCGAAATTGTAGGTCTCCGCCGCCTGCCGCACCCGCACCTCGCCGCCGTCGAAGATGGGGATCTGAAACTGCACGTCGAAGCCGCGCTCGCGGAACGGCGCGCCTTCCGGATCCCGGGTGCGGCGGGAGATGCCGGCGAGATCGAGCAGTGTCACGAAGCGCGTCGCCTCGGTGAGGTTCAGCGACTTCGCCAGCGCCGTCAGCTCGAGCCGCGCGATCTGAAGGTCGATGCGATGGGCGACCGCGTCGGCTTCAATCGACGGCAAAGCCTGCGGCCGGCGCGGCAGCGGCGGCAGTTGATTGGGCAGCCGGAAGTCGAGGCCGCCGTCCCACAGCCCCATCAGGCGCGCCAGCTTTTCGCGCGCGCTCGTCGCCGTCTGTCGCGCGGTGGCGAGGTCGGCGGTGGTTTCGGCGTAAAACACCTGTTCACGGGCCTGATCGAGCTTGTTGATCGAGCCGGTTTCGCCGAGCTTGACCGCGAGCTGTGCGGTCGATTCCGCCGTCGCCTTCGCATCCGTCAGCAACGCCACCGTCTCGTTGCCGCCAACGGCGCGCCAATAGACGCGGCGGACATCGGCGGCAAGCCGTAACGTCGCGAGGCTAGCTCGCAATTGCGCCTGGCGGAAACGGTCGCGGGCGATCTCCGAGCGGAACGGCAGGCTGGCGAGCGCGAGGATGTCGCCGACAATTTGACGTTCGATTTCGCTGGCGCCATTGCCCGAGATCCGCGAGACCGAGAACACGGGGTTGGGCGGCAGGCTCTGCTCGACGAGATCGGTCTCGGCCAGCGCGAGCTCGTTATAGGCGGCTTGAAGCGCCTTGTTGTTGAGCAGTGCGATCTGCACGGCGGTCTCGACGCTGAGTGTTCGCGACAGCAGCTGGCGAACGCGCGCGTCGACCGCGCCGGCTCCCTCGGCCGTTCGCACGAAGGCGACATCCTTGTTGATGGTCTGGCTCGTCAGCTCCGAGACGGCATTCATGCCGCTGTCGGGCGAGAAGGCCGCGCAGCCCGACAAGCCGAGCGAGGCAAGAACGAGCAGGCTTGGCGCGAGACGGTGTGTCATGGCGCGCTCCTACCGGTCTTGTTTGGGTTGCGGCGCGACGCTCTCGTTGCGCTCGCGCCAGGGTGCCGGCGTCGCGGGCCGCAGGCTGGTGTAGGGCGCAATCGTCGAACGATAGCCGGCGCGCGCGACCTTGGCCGTGGGATCGGCAGGATCAGCGCCGGCGACTCGTGTCGTTGCCGGCATGCAGCCGGATAACGCCAATGCAGTCGCGGCCAGCAGCGGCCAATTGAATCGAAAGTGTCGTCCCCGCGCCGCGAATGCAGCGGCGGACTTCGCCCCGGAAAGCGTAAGCATGAGTCATCCCTGATCTGTCTGGAGACCACAGGCTCGCGCGCGGATGCGCGCTCGGCCTGACGTCGTCGCGTGTCAGATCAGGCGATGGGAGGGCGGTAGTGCAGGGGCGGCGCCGCGCTGTGCAGGCTGGCCACGATCTCGGGCGAGCAGGCGGAAACCGGCTGAAGCGGCTTTGCGACGCTGGGCAGGTCGGCCGGCAACGCGCTCACGCACATCATCGCGCAGCACGGTCCCGCCGTACCCTTGCCGCCGTGATGATGAGGGGCCGGGGGCACGTCCTGCGCGGCGGCCTGGTGATGCGCATGCGGCCCGGCGTGGTCATGCGAGGCGCCGTCATGCGTGTGGCCGGCCTGCATCTGGTGATGCACCGGCACGCGGTCGGCGACAAGCGCGTCGTCGAGGCACGGTGCTGGAGCGCTACCCCAGGCGAGGCTTGCGGCCGGCGC
This sequence comes from Bradyrhizobium sp. 76, assembly GCF_023073025.1. Lineage (NCBI taxonomy): Bacteria > Pseudomonadati > Pseudomonadota > Alphaproteobacteria > Hyphomicrobiales > Nitrobacteraceae > Bradyrhizobium > Bradyrhizobium sp. 76. The sequence goes on along the minus strand of NZ_JADPIS010000019.1, from coordinate 112,273 downwards.
GAGCACGCAGAACAGATAGGCGAGGGCAATGACGCGCCCCACCCTGATCCGCATCGATCGTGTCAATCGCAGCAACATTCCGCCGACATGCTCTTCGCGCGGCAATGTTGCACGCGCTGATTTGCAAAATAATGACAAAACGCGCGTTCGCCAAGCTCCATCTTACCGCAGTGCACCGTGCATGCCCAATATCGCGCCACAATGGTTGACCCTGTGGTGATCCGCGGGCCATGGTCCCGCCCGTGCACGCACCAAATCAATCAGGACAAACACCCGAAGCATTCACCCCTGATTCGCGTCAGGCCTGGATGCGCCTCGTCATTGCGCTTCTGATCGGCTCGATCGGCGGCGTCGGCATGTGGGCGATCGTCGTCATGATTCCTGCGGTGCAGGCCGAATTCTCCGCGACGCGCGGTGCGGTGTCGCTGGCTTTCACCCTGATGATGTTCGGCTTCGGGCTTGGCGGCGTCATCGCCGGCAGGATCACCGACCGGTTCGGCATCGTGGCGGCGATCGCGATCAGCATCGCCTTCCTCGGGGTCGCCAATGTGCTGGCGGGTCTGTCCACCCAGCTCTGGCAGTTCGTGGCGGCGTATTTCCTGATCGGGCTCGGCACCTCCGCGACCTTCGCGCCGCTGATGGCGGAGGCCTCGCACTGGTTCGAGCGCTATCGCGGCCTGGCCGTGACCATCGTCGCGAGCGGCAATTATGTCGCCGGCACGATGTGGCCGCCGCTCGTGAGCACGGGCATGCAGACGATCGGCTGGCGCTTCACTCATATCGGCATCGGCCTCGTCTGCGTCAGCCTGATGACCATCCTGGTGCTGGTCCTGCGCGCGCAGATGGGCCACGACAAGGTCCACGATCATGCCGATGCAGCGCCGCCGCGGGTCGACCTCAAGCTCTCGACCAACACGCTGACGGTGCTGCTCTCGATCGCCAGCATTTCCTGTTGCGTCGCCATGGCAATGCCGCAAGTGCATATCGTCGCCTATTGCGGCGATCTCGGATATGGCGTGGCGCGCGGCGCCGAGATGCTGTCGCTGATGATGGCCTGCGGCATCGTCAGCCGGATCGGCTCGGGCTATCTCGCCGACAAGATCGGCGGCATCCCGACGCTTCTGATAGGTGCGCTGGCGCAGGGCTTCGCGCTCGTATTCTACCTGTTCTTTGACAGCCTGACCTCGCTCTATCTGATCTCCGCGATGTTCGGCCTGTTCCAGGGCGGCATCGTGCCGAGCTATGCCATCATCGTGCGCGAGGCGATGCCTGCGAGCGAGGCCGCAACCCGAGTCGGCATCGTGATCTTCGCGTCCGTGTTCGGCATGTCGTTCGGCGGCTGGGTCTCGGGCGTCATCTTCGACGCCACAGGCTCCTACGCAGCGGCGTTCACCAACGGCGTGGCGTGGAACGCACTCAATATCGGCATCGTTCTGACGCTGCTGATCCGCTCGCGGATGAATGCCGTCAGGACCGGCCCGGGTTTTGCGACCTAGACTGCCTGTCCCGCCTTCAGCAGCGAACAACCCGTGATCTTGTAGCTGCCGTCCGGTTGCTGCTCGAGCGTGTAGAGCGCTTCCCAGGCTTCGCCATTGGCATCGATGATATGAACGTGCTGGGCAATGCGGCTGCCCTCGCTCTTGCTGTCGCCAAATTCAAAGCTCTTGTGCCGATAGACCGGCGGGTAGCCGTTTTGCACCATGGACATGAAGATGTCGGGCGCGGGGAAGATCTCCCGGATCGCCGGCGCGGCGTAGGAATAGGCCGCGCGCGCGTCGTCGCGGCCGAATGCCTGCTCCTGGGCGCGGATGATATCCTGTGCCGTCGCGACATCGTCGGCGCGTGCGGAGATGGGACCGAAGGCGACACTAAGAAAGACCAGCAAGGCGGCGATGCGCATGACAGGCTCCGCGTTGAAATCCCGGCGGCGCCGATCCTAGCACATCTCGTCGGCTATCGGTTCCGCTTTGCAGCCGGCTTCGCGGGCTTGGCGGCCACGCGGACCTTGGCCTTCACGACAGGCTGCACCCGCAAACCGTCGACGAACACGTCGAGCATCCGCAGCACCGAGGATTGCCAGCCGGGCTGGTCGTGCATGTAGCACATGCCGAAGAACGCGCGCAGCAAGTCCTCGGGACTTATGTCTGCGCGCATCGCGCCGGCCGCGGCTGCGCGGTCGAGCAGCGAGCCGATCGCCTTGGTCAGGCGCTCAAAAGAAAAGGCATGCAACTCCGACCCGCTCTGCACCGCGAGTGCCAAGGCTGCGACCATGCCCTTCTTGGTGGCAACGAACTCGACGCCTGAGTGCAGCCAGCGCCTGAGCGCATCGACCGGGTCCCCGTTCTTCAACTGCTCGGCGAGCTCGCTGAGCTGCTCGACCTCGCGCCGGTACACCGCCTCGAACAAATCCTCGCGGGTCGGGAAATGCCGATAGAGCGTGCCGATGCCGACGCCGGCACGTTTTGCCACCGCCTCCAGGCTCGCCTCGGGACCACCCGCGTTGAACACGGCCTTGGCGGCCTCGAGCACGCGCTCGCGATTGCGCACGGCATCGGCGCGGGGCTTCCGGGTCTGGTCGGTGTGCTCGTCCATGCCGGCAGTGTAGATCACGAATTGGTTAGATTGAACCCTTGTGGGGCTGCATCGCGTTGATGCGCACGGGCTTTTGACGAATTCCAAATATTTCCCGCCGGCCCTTGTTAAACGGAGGCTGCCTCCGTATCTTCGCTGAAGTCGTTGCCCCGGATGATGTTCGGGGGGCGCATGTCGACGGCGGCCACGGCGGTGGCGCGCTGCGCGACGACTCATGTCCATATCTGATCGGAGCCTTATATGAACCACTCCATCAGCCTCACCGTGAACGGTGCGCGGCGCGACTTCGTCCTCGACGATCCGCGCGTCACGCTGCTCGATCTCCTGCGTGAGCGCCTCCATCTGACCGGAACCAAGAAGGGATGCGACCGCGGCCAATGCGGCGCCTGCACCATTCTCGTCGACGGCAAGCGCATCAACTCCTGCCTCGCGCTCGCGATCAGTCATGACGGCGCCGACATCCTCACAATCGAGGGCGTGGCGCGCGGCGACCAGCTTCACCCCGTGCAGGCCGCCTTCATCGCCCATGACGGATTTCAGTGCGGCTTCTGCACGCCCGGCCAGATCATGAGCGCGATCGGCATGATGAGCGAGGCGCAGGCCGGCAACGATCCCGAGCGCATTCGCGAATGCATGAGCGGCAATCTGTGCCGCTGCGGCGCCTATGCCGGCATCGTCGATGCCGTGCTCGACGCGCAGGCCGGCATGGACGAATCCAACCAGAGGCGCTCCGCATGAAGCAGTTTGATTACGTCAGGCCGGCCACGGTCGCCGAGGCCGTCGCCGCCGCCGCGCAGCCGGGCGCCGCCTATCTCGCCGCCGGCACTAATCTGCTCGATCTGATGAAGGGCGGCGTCAGCCGTCCGGATCGTCTGGTTGACGTCACCCATCTCGACGGCCTCGATCGGATCGAGCGTCTCGCCGACGGTGGTATGCGTATCGGCGCACTGGTGAGCAACGCCGATCTTGCGCATGACGCCGACTTCGCAAAGTCCTATCCGGCCGTCGCCGAAGCGCTGCTCTCCGGCGCATCGGCGCAATTGCGCAATGCCGCGACCGTCGGCGGCAATTTGCTGCAACGGACCCGCTGCGCGTATTTCTATGACACCGCCAGCCGCTGCAACAAGCGCGAGGCCGGCAGCGGTTGCGACGCGCGTGACGGCGAGAACCGCACCCACGCCGTGCTCGGCTGGAGCGAAAACTGCATCGCAACGCACCCATCCGACTTCTGCGTACCCTTGGTCGCGCTTGACGCCATCGTCGAGATCGAAGGCAGGAGCGGGCGGCGCGAGATCGCGCTCGACGAACTTCATCGCTTGCCCGGAGATACGCCCGAGCGTGAATCGGCGCTTGAACCGGGGGATCTGATCGTGGCGGTGCGTCTGCCGCCCGCTGCGCGGGGCTTTGCCGCGCATGTGCGCTATCTCAAGGTCCGCGATCGAACGTCCTACGCGTTTGCCGTCGTCTCGGCTGCGGCCGCGCTGCGGATCGAGAACGGCAAGATCGCGGAGGCGCGGCTTGCGCTCGGCGGTGTCGCCGCAAAGCCCTGGCGCGCCCGCGCTGGGGAGGACGTGCTCAGGAACGTCGCGCCCACGGTGGACGCTTTCCAGGAAGCCGCCTCGCGCGCGCTCGCCGACGCAAAACCGTCCGGCGACAACGCCTTCAAGATCGAGCTCGCGCGCCGCATCATCGTGCGCGCGCTGAGCCTCGCTGCCGCCGGTACGCCCGTGCGCATCCCCGCGCTGCCGGCCTCTCCCTTTGCCTCGACGTCCGGAGCCATTCATGCCCGAACTTAATCTCACCAGCGCGCCCGTTCATCTGCGTCACGGCTCGAACATCGGCCAGCCGTTGACCCGCCGCGACGGGGTCCTCAAGGTCAAGGGCCAGGCGACCTACGCCGCCGACAATCATCCGCCCGGCATGCTGTTTGCGGTAATGGCCGTCGCCAGCATTTCGCGCGGCCGCGTGACCTCGCTCGATGTCAGCGCTGCCAAGCGCCACCCCGGCGTCGTCGATGTCATGACGTCAGACCACAAGCCTGAGCTCGCGATCGACCCCGAGATCAAGACCAATCCATTCGTATTCCGGATGGAGGTCCTGCAGAGCAACGAGGTCCGCTACGCCAACCAGCCGATCGCGGTCGTGATTGCCGAAACGCTCGAGGCGGCCACGGAAGGCGCCGCGCTGCTGGCGCCGCGCTACGAGACGCTGCCTGCGCTCATTGGGCTCGATGCGGGTGAAAGCTTCGTGCCGCCTGTCGTCGGCGTCGGCAACCCCACGGAAAATCATCGCGGCGATGTGGAGGCGGGACTTGCGTCGGCCGAGAAGCGTATCGACGCGGTCTACGAAACGCCGCCGCAGTATCACAATGCAATGGAGCCGCATGCGATCGTGGCTGCCTGGGATGGCGACAATCTGCAGATCGACATGCCGACGCAGGGTCTCATGCTGTCGCTGGCGCGTGTTGCCGAATTGTTCGGCATCGCGCACGACAAGATCCACATCCGCAGCCCGTTCCTCGGCGGCGGGTTTGGCTCGAAGGGACTCATGGCCGGCCCGCCGGTCCTCGGCATCATGGCGGCAAAGCTCGTCGGCAAACCGGTCAAGCTGGTGCTGCGCCGCGAGCAGATGTACGGCCCGGTCGGCCATCGCGCGCCGACGCGGCAGCGGCTGCGCATCGGCACCGATGGCGAGGGGCGCCTGACCGCGCTCGATCACCACGCGCGCACCGTGTCGAGCACGTTCGACGATTTCTACGAGCCCGCGGCCGATGCCTCGCACACGCTCTATGCGGCACCTGCGATCCGCACCTCGCATGATGCCGTGCGTGTCAACACGGGGACGCCTTTGTTCATGCGCGCGCCCGGCGAGGCGACCGGCTCGATCGCGCTGGAGAGCGCGATCGACGAGATGGCTTGGGACTGCGGCCTCGATCCGCTCGCCTTTCGTCTGAAGAACTATGCCGAGGTCGAGCCCATCACCGGCAAACCGTTCTCGTCCAAGGCGCTGCGCGCCTGCTACGAGCAAGGCGCTGCGCGCTTCGGCTGGGCGAAGCGACCGCTCCAGCCGCGGCAGATGCGCGACGACGATGGTCTTCTGGTTGGCTGGGGCATGGGCACCGCGACGTTCCCGGCGCTCATGTTCCAGGCCGAGGCACGTGCGGTGCTTCGCCGCGACGGCTCCGGCGCCATGGAAATCGGCGCGCATGACATGGGGCAGGGCGCCTGGACGGCGCTTGCGCAGATTGCGGCCGACGAACTCGGGCTTGATATCGATCGCGTCGAGTTCAAGGCGGGGTCGTCCGACCTGCCCGATGCCGGCATTGCCGGCGGCTCGGCACATACGGCAACCGCGGGTGCTGCGATCCACAGCGCAGGCGCGGCCGTGATTGCGAAACTCGCCGATCTCGCCACCGGTGACGAGCACTCGCCGCTGTTCGGCGCCGGCAACGCCGGCGTGATCGCGCGCGATGGCAGGTTGATCCGGCGCGACGACGAGAGCCGCGGCGAAAGCTATTCCGAGATTCTGGCGCGCGCCGGCGTCGCCGAGGTCGAGGCGCGTGGCACCGGCGCGCCGAATCCGGCGGCGATGGAGGAGTATGCGATGCACGCCCATGGCGCGGTGTTCGCGGAGGTGAAGGTCGATCCCGAACTCGGCCAGGTCCGCGTCACCCGCATGCTCGGCGCCTTCGCCGCGGGACGGATCGTCAACCCGCGCATGGTGCAGAGCCAGCTGTTCGGTGGCATGATCTGGGGCCTATCCTTCGCCTTGCACGAGGAAGCAATCACCGACCGCCGCACCGGCCGGATCATGAACGCCAATCTCGGCGAGTACCATATCCCGGTGAATGCCGACGTGCCGCCGCTCGACGTGATCACGGTCGATGAGCACGATCCGCACGTGAACGCGCTCGGCATCAAGGGTGTCGGCGAGATCGGCATCACCGGCAGTGCAGGGGCAGTCGCTAACGCCGTCTGGCATGCGACGGGCGTGCGTGTCCGCCGCTTCCCGATCCGGATCGAGGAGTTGCTGACGTAGCCTTCAAGCAGCGGCGGGCGAGCCCGTCTCGCTCCCCGCCTGCTAGTGCAGCTTCTTGCGAAGAGCCTTGAGAGCCTCTCGCTGCGACTCGATGTAATTCGCGATGGTCTTGCGCAGCTCCTCCGAATGGAGCTTGTCGCTGTCGCGCTGCACTTCATCGAGTGCGGCCTCTGCATTTGCGAGCGTGATCTTCATAGCGAGCCCTGTTACGAAGCGGCTCCGGAAAGCGGAGGCTGCTTGGCTATGGCTCGAAACATATAGAGGATCAGGCTGCGGAAATTGAGATGGCTCAACCTCCGTAAGATACCGGTGGCTCCGTAGGATTGCGGACAACGTCAAAACGTCGGCGGTGTGCAGGCCGAGATCACCTCGCACGGCTTGCCGCCGACGCAGCGGAAGCGATGCGGGCGACGGCTCTCGAAGTAATAGGCATCGCCCGGATTGAGGATGCGGCGCTCGTCCTCGACGGTGACTTCGAGCTTTCCTGAAATCACGATGCCGCCTTCTTCGCCGTCATGGACGAGGTGAACGCGTCCGGTGTCGCTGCCGGGTTCATAGCGCTCCTTCAGGATCTGCAGGCTGCGACCGAATAGATTGTCGCCGACTTGCCGGTAGGAGATCGGCTTCTTGCCGACCTCGGTCAGCTCTTCGCCGCGGTAGAAGATCTTGCGCCGGCTCTCCGGCTCCAGCGCGAAGAATTCGGCGAGCCCCATCGGAATGCCGTCGAGGATGCGCTTGAGTGCCCCCACCGACGGATTCATCTGGTTGGATTCGATCAGCGAGATCGTCGAATTGGTGACGCCGGCGCGTTTGGCGAGTTCGCGCTGCGACAGCTTCTGGCGCGCCCGGATGAATCGCAGCCGTCCACCGATATCGACGCTCATGTCCCTGGCCCGTGTTGCAAGTGTTGCGGATCGCGCAAATATGGACCGGCGGGCCTAGTCAAATCAATGGCTTGCAGCTCATCAGAAAAGGACTTGTTGCGCTTTTCAAGCCGTGCCTCTGGTACCAGGTCAGCAAAGGAGCGTGGCCCGTGACCCTTCATCAGATTCCGAACACGATCAAGACCGACTCGTTCTGGATGCCGTTCACGGCCAACCGGCAGTTCAAGAAGGCGCCCCGCCTGTTCTCCTCGGCCGAAGGCATGCACTACACCACTGTCGACGGCCGCAAGGTGATCGATGCCTCCGCCGGCCTCTGGTGCGTCAATGCCGGCCACGGCCGCAAGCAGATCGCCGCCGCCGTCGAGCGCCAGCTGATGACGCTGGATTTCGCACCGTCGTTCCAGATGGGCCATCCGCTGGCATTCGACTTCGCCGAGCGTCTGGCCGAGATCGCGCCGAAGGGCCTCGATCGCATCTTCTTCACCAATTCCGGCTCCGAGTCGGTCGACACCGCGCTGAAGATCGCGCTCGCCTATCATCGCGCCAACGGCCAGGCGAGCCGCACCCGCCTGATCGGCCGCGAGCGCGGCTATCACGGCGTCGGATTCGGCGGCACCTCGGTCGGCGGCATGGTCGCCAACCGCCGCGCCTTCGCCACCCTGCTGCCGGGCGTCGACCACATCCGCCACACCCACGATCTCACCCGCAACGCCTTCGCCAAGGATCAGCCCGAGCATGGCGCCGAGCTCGCCGATGATCTCGAGCGGCTGGTGGCCCTGCACGGCGCCGAGACCATTGCTGCCGTCATCGTCGAGCCGGTGCCGGGCTCGACTGCGGTGTTGCCGCCGCCGAAGGGCTATCTCCAGCGCCTGCGCGAGATCTGCGACAAGCACGGCATCCTCCTGATCTTCGACGAGGTCATCACCGGCTTCGGCCGGCTCGGCACGCCGTTCGCCGCCAATTTCTTCGGCGTCACGCCTGACATGATGACGACGGCCAAGGGCATCACCAACGGCACCATTCCCTGCGGCGCCGTGTTCGCGAGCCGCAAGGTTCACGACGGCCTGATGGTCGGCCCGGAGAACGCGATGGAGCTGTTCCACGGCTACACCTATTCGGCGCATCCGGTCGCCTGCGCCGCGGGCATCGCCACGCTCGACATCTACAAGGACGAAGGCCTGCTGACCCGCGGTGCGTCGATCTCCGAATATTGGCGCGATGCGCTGCATTCGCTGAAAGGCTTGCCCAATGTCGTCGACATCCGCAATTGCGGCCTGATGGGCGCGGTCGAGTTGTCGCCGCGTGACGGTACGGTCGGCGTGCGTGGCTACGACGTCATGGTCGACTGCTTCAATCGCGGGCTGTACTTCCGCATGAGCGGCGATAGCTTTGCGCTGTCGCCTCCGCTCATCGTCGAGAAGAGCCACATCGACGATATCGTGTCGATCCTCGGCGATGCCATCAAGCGGGTGGCCTGATAATTGCTCTCGCCGTTGCGGAGTTCCCTCTTGCAGCGGCGAGCGTGATGCCGCGGGAGTTTGACCAAGCGTGAAAGTTCTGATCCTCGGCAGCGGTGTCATCGGTGTCACCTCTGCCTACTACCTCGCACGTGCCGGCCATGAGGTGACGGTCGTCGACCGTCAGCCCGAACCGGCGCTCGAGACCTCCTTTGCCAACGCCGGCGAGGTGTCGCCCGGCTATTCCTCGCCCTGGGCCGGTCCCGGCGTACCGGTGAAGGCGGTCAAATGGCTGCTGATGAAGCACGGCCCGCTGGTGATCCGGCCGAAGCTCGATCCCGTGATGTGGGTCTGGCTGCTCAAGATGCTGCGCAATTGCACCAGCGAACGCTACGCGATCAACAAGAGCCGGATGATCCCGATCGCGGAATATAGCCGCGATTGCCTGCGCGACCTGCGCCGCGACATCGGCATTCAATATGACGAGCGCTCGCAGGGCACGCTGCAGCTGTTCCGCTATCAGGCCCAGCTCGACGGCACCGGTGAGGACATCGCCGTGCTCAAGCAATACGGTGTGCCGTTCGAGGTGCTCAGCCGTGAGGGCTGCATCGCGGCCGAGCCGGCTCTGGCGGGCGTGAAGGAGAAGTTCGCGGGCGGACTGCGTTTGCCGCAGGACGAGACCGGCGACTGCCACATGTTCACGCAGGCGCTGGCCAAGCATGCCGAAGCGCTCGGCGTGCGCTTCATGTTCAACACCAGCATCGACCGCATCGTCACCGACGGCGGGCGCGTCAGCGGCGTCGTGACCAGCGCCGGTATGTTGCAGGCCGACGCTTACGTGCTCGCGCTCGGAAGCTGGTCGTCGCGGCTGGTCGCGCCGCTCGATATTTCGCTGCCGGTCTATCCCGTGAAGGGCTATTCAATCACGGTGCCAATCAAGGACGCTTCCGGCGCGCCGGAATCGACCGTGATGGACGAGAGCTACAAGGTCGCTATCACGCGCCTCGGCAATCGCATCCGCGTCGGCGGCACCGCCGAAATCTCCGGCTTCTCGAGCCAGCTCCACGAGGCGCGGCGCGCCACGCTCGATCACTCCCTGACCGATCTGTTTCCGCGCGGCGGCGATCTCTCCAAGGCAACGTTCTGGAGCGGCCTGCGCCCGATGACGCCCGACGGCCCGCCCGTGATCGGCTCGACGCAGTACGCCAACCTTCACCTCAACACCGGCCACGGCACGCTCGGCTGGACCATGTCCTGCGGCTCCGGCCGCGTGCTCGCCGACATGCTGTCGGGCAAGAAGCCGGACATTGATGTGAGTGCGCTGACGGTGGACCGGTACAAGTACCGGTTCGGTTAAGACTCTATCCTCCCGTCATTGCGAGGAGCACTTGCGACGAAGCAATCCAGAGTGTCTCCGCAGTCAGAGTCTGGATTGCTTCGCTTCGCTCGCAATGACCGCTGCCGCTACCCCGTCCCCGTCACGCAATTTACCCACAGCACCACCGCCTTGGCATCCTCGGCCGGATTTGAAAATCGGTGCGGCCTCCGGCTTGCAAACCGAAAACTGTCGCCCGTCTTCAGCGACCATGTCTCGCTGTCCACCGTCAGCATCATCTCGCCTTCGAGCACGAGGCCGGCTTCTTCGCCGTCATGGGTGTAGAGCTCGTCGCCGGTGGAGCCGCCGGGCTCCAGATGTACCAGGAATAGATTGAGCCGGTTGTCGGCGCTGGCCGGGCTCAGCAATTGCTTCGACACGCCGGTGCGCCAGAGCTTCAGTTCGGGCCGTTGCAGCCCGCGCGTGACGATTTGGTCGGATGCACCGTCGGCGTTCGGGCTCGCGCCGAACAGCGCGGCGATGCCGACGCCGAGCACGTCGGCGAGCGTGGCCAGCACGCGCAGCGACGGCGACGACAGGCCGCGCTCGATCTGGCTGAGGAAGCCGATCGAAAGCTCCGTGCGCGAGGCGACCGTCTCGAGCGAGAATTGCCTGATCCGCCTGAGATCGCGGATGCGGCGGCCGACCGCGACATCCATCGCCGGCTCGGCCGATTTGGCGACAGCCCTGGTGCTGGCCTTGGCTTTCACCTTCACCTTTATCTGCACCTTCTTCGCCGGCTTTGCGGCGGCCGGCCTGCGCATTCTCTTGCCACCGCTCACGTCAAAACCACTTCCTTCATGTGCATGAAAACCGCTTGCAACGGCCGCGAAAGTGTGACCAAATTTTCATACTGGTGAAAATAGGCCGAAACGGCTTGGCCCGCAACGTCTGCGATGACGAGATCTGCGAGCGCCGCCATCGGCCGGGCCCAAGGGGGATGCGATGAAGCGTTTTGGTCTCGCCGCGGTCGCGGCACTCGCGATTGCCGCAGCAGCGCCGGCTTCGGCGCAGCAAGTGCTGAAGGTCGGCTCGACGCCGACAGGCATTCCCTTCACCTTCCTCGACACCAAGACCAATAGCATCCAGGGCATCATGGTCGATCTCGTCACTGAAGTGGGCAAGGATGCCGGCTTCAACGTGCAGATCGAGCCGATGCAGTTCTCGGCGCTGATCCCGTCTCTGACATCGAGCAAGATCGACATCATCGCGGCCGCGATGTTCATCACGGCCCCGCGCAAGGAGGTCGTCGACTTCTCCGACCCGATCTACACCTATGGCGAAGGCCTCGTGATTCCCAAGAGCGACACCAAGGCCTACGCCACCCAGGACGATCTGAAGGGTGAGACGGTCGGCGCCCAGGTCGGCACCGCCTTCGTCGACGCGCTCAAGAAGTCCGGCCTGTTCGCCGACGTCAAGGCCTACGACACCATCCCCGACATCCTGCGCGACGTGAACACCGGCCGCCTCAAGGCCGGTTACGCCGACTATCCGATCCTCGCCTACAATCTGAAGCAGGGCGGCTTCCCCGAGGTGCGCCTGGTCGACGGCTACAAGCCCGTCACCGTCGGCTCGGTCGGCATCGGCGTGCGCAAGGGCGAGACCGCGCTGCTCGGCAAGATCAACGCCTCGCTCGCCAAGCTGAAGGCCAACGGCACCATCGACAAGATCCTCGATAAATGGGGCCTGAAGGCACAGGGTTGATCGCCAGCGGCCAATCGATGAAAGCTGATCGATGAAAGCTGATCGATGAAAGGCTTCTGGCACGACGCGGCCGAATTCTTCCCGATCCTGATGAGCGGTGTCGTGCTGACGATCGTCGTCACGATCGGCTCGCTGCTGCTCTCGACGGTGCTTGGCCTCGTCTGGGCGATGATGCGGGTCTCCGGCATCCGCGTGCTGTCGCTGCTCAGCGCCAGCCTGATCAACGTGATCCGCGGCATTCCGATCATCGTGCTGTTGTTCTACCTCTACTTCGTGATGCCTGATCTCGGCGTCACGCTCAGCGCGTTGCAGGCCGCGATCCTCGGGCTCGGCATCGCCTACTCGGCCTATCAGGCGGAAAATTTCCGCGCCGGCATCGAGGCCATCGACAAGGGGCAGATCGAGGCGGCGCAATCGATCGGCATGGGCTGGTGGCTGACCATGCGCCGGGTCGTGCTGCCGCAGGCGGTGCGCATCGTGCTGCCGCCCTACGGCAACGTCATGATCATGATGCTGAAGGATTCCTCGCAGGCCTCGACCATCACGGTCGCCGAGCTCGCCCTTCAGGGCAAGCTGATCGCGTCCTCGACCTTCAAGAACACCAACGTGTTTACGATGGTTGCGCTGATGTATCTCACCATGAGCATTCCGCTGATCCTGCTGGTCCGTCACTTCGAGAAGCGGGCCGGCAAGAAATGATCGAGCTGACCGACGTCCACAAGAGCTTTGGCGAGAACGAGGTGCTCAAAGGCATCACGGCGTCCGTCCAGAAGGGCGAGGTGGTCTGCATCGTCGGCCCCTCCGGCTCCGGCAAGTCCACCATCTTGCGCTGTATCAACGGTCTCGAAAGCTACGACCGCGGCGAGATCAGCGTCGAGGGATTGAAGGTCGACCGCGACGCGCCGTCGATCGTGCAAGTCCGCACCCAGGTCTCGATGGTGTTCCAGCGCTTCAACCTGTTTCCGCACCGGACCGTGCTGGAGAACGTGGTCGAAGGTCCGCTCTATGTGAAGAAGGAGCCGCGCGCTGCCGCATTCGAGCGTGGCCGCGCGCTGCTCGCCCAGGTGGGCCTTGCCGAGAAAGCCAACGAACATCCGCCGCAGCTCTCCGGCGGCCAGCAGCAACGTGTCGCGATCGCGCGGGCGCTGGCGATGCAGCCCAAGGCCATCCTGTTCGACGAACCCACCTCGGCGCTCGATCCTGAATTGGTCGGCGACGTTCTCGGCGTGATGCGCAAGCTCGCCGACGACGGCATGACCATGGTCGTCGTCACCCACGAGATGGGCTTTGCCCGCGATGTCGCCGACCGCGTGCTGTTCATCGACGGCGGCGTCATCGTCGAGCAGGGACCGGCGAAATCGGTGCTCAACCAACCGCAGCATGCGCGGACGCAGGATTTTCTGCGCCGCGTGCTGCATCCGCTCTGATCGGTCTTCGCCATGACCACGCGCCTGCCTCTGCCACCGTCTCTCTATGCCGACACCGCCGTTGCGCCGGTGGCCACGCCGCCGCTCGAGATCGACAAGAGGGTCTCGGTCGCCATTATCGGCGGCGGCTACACCGGCCTGTCCACCGCATTGCATCTGGCGGAGCAGGGCGTCGAGGCACTGGTGCTGGAGGCGCAGGAGCCGGGCTGGGGCGCATCCGGCAACAATGGCGGTCACACCAATCCGGGACTGAAGCACGACCCCGATCAGATCGAGGCCGATTTCGGCGTCGAGCTCGGACGCCGCATGATTGCGTTCTCCTACGGCACGACGGATTTCACCCACGATCTGATCCGCCGCTACCAGATCCCGTGCGAGGCGCGGCAGAACGGCACACTGCGCGCGGCCTATAACGAGGCGAGCGCCGCCGCGATCGAGACAACCGCACAGCAGTGCATCGCCCGTGGCATGCCGGTGTCGTACCTCAATCGCGAGCAATTGCGCGAGATGACCGGCACGGATCGCTACATCGGCGCCATGCTCGATACCCGCGGCGGCGATCTGCATCCGCTCAGCTATGCCCGCGGCCTCGCGCGCGCCGCGATCTCCGCGGGCGCGAAGGTGTATGGCGAAACACCCGCACTATCACTCCGTCGCGAAGGCAGCCGCTGGCGCATCGAGACGCCGCGCGCGGTGGTGCATGCCGACAAGGTCCTGCTCGCGACCAACGGTTTTACCGACGATCTCTGGCCGGCGCTTCGCCGCACCATTGTGCCGGTGTTTTCCTCGATCGCGGCCACGGCCCCGCTGTCTGACGACGTGGCCCGTTCGATCATGCCGACGCGTCCCGTCCTTTACGAGAGCGGCCACATCACCGTCTATTACCGCATCGATCAGCAGAACCGCCTCTTGATGGGCGGCCGCGGCCCGATGCGCTGGATCAGTTCGCCGCGCGACGTCGCCTATCTCATGCGATACGCCGAGCGGCTATGGCCACAGCTCAAGGGCGTTGTCTGGACCCATGGCTGGAACAGCCGGCTCGCCATCACCAAAGATCATTACCCACATGTGCACGAGCCCGCGGACAACATCCTGATCTCACTCGGCTGCAACGGCCGCGGCGTCGCGCTCTCGACGGCCATGGGCGCGCAGCTCGCGCGACGTCTGATCGGCGGCGCCAAGACCGAGATCGACATGCCCGTCACCGGCATCAAGCCGATCCCGATGCATGCCTTCTGGCCGGTCGGCGTGACGACGGCAGTGATCGCTGGTCGCGTGCGCGACCGGCTGGGGATCTAGGCTCAGCCCTCCGCCACCGCGTCGGCCCAGGGCTGGAAGATCTCGACCGCGCCGGAATTGGTGTCGCCGTCGCGCATCACGACGCTCGGGCAGGCGAACTTCTGCGGCAAGGACTGCACCCGCGCTTCCTCATAGTCGAATCGCGCCGCGAGCGTCTCGCGTGTGTCCGCCGGCAACCTGGTATCGCCGATCACGATCGCGCCTTCGCTGGCGTCGATGCGCGGTTGGTGGATCGCGGCATCGAGATCCATGCCGAAATCCATCGCAAACGACACGATCTGCATCACCGACGGCAGGATGCGGCGACCGCCGGAGGCGCCGACCGCGAGCCGTCTGCCGTCCTTGGCCTCGGCGATGACGGGCGTGTAATTGGTGAGGCAGCGCTTGCCAGGGGCGAGCGAGTTGGTGGTGCCCGGCATCGGGTCGAACCACATGATGCCGTTGTTCATGGCGATGCCGGTGTGCGGCGTGACGTATTTCGAGCCGAAGGATGACAGCAGCGTCTGCGTCACCGCCGCGATGTTGCCGTGGCGGTCGACCACGGAGAAATGCGTGGTGCAGGCGGGCGCCAGATAGTCCGCGCCGAGCGAGCGCTTGCCGTCGGCATCGCCCATGTCCTTGAGCCGCTCGCGATAGGCCGATTGCAACGCGGCGGCATATTCGGCGTAGGCGGCTGCATCGGGCGCGCTTCCCGGCTTCAGGTTCTGCTGCAACAGGCGCAGCGCGTGCGCCATGGTCGGTCCGGCCGTCAGCTCCGGCGTCGCAAACACCTTGCCGCCGCGATAGGGGATCGCCAGCGGATCGCGCAGATGGGCTCGGAACGCGGCGAGGTCCTCCACCGACAGCGCGCCGCCGTCGGCCTTGATGTCGGACGCGATGCTTCTGGCGAGGTCGCCCTGGTAGAAATCGCGCGGACCGGCGTCGGCGAGGTGCGCCAGTGTCGCCTTCAGCGCGTCCAGCGGCAGCCGCGTCTCGGACTTGATACCCCATGGCGCGCTCGGCGGCAGGCCGTCCTTCAGGAACGTGGCCGCGCTTCCCGGATAGCGCCGAAGGTCGGCCGCCGATGCCGCGATCGTCAGCGTGGTCCACCAATCGACCAGCAGGCCTTCACCGGCGAGGGCGACGGCCGGCGCGACGAGATCTTTCCATGGCAGCCTGGCGTGGCGGCGATGCGCCTCTTCCATGCCGGCGACGACCCCGGGCACGGCGATGGAGCCGGGGCCGTGGATATTGCGGTCGCCCTTGACCCGCTGCCAGGGAAACAGATCGGAAGCCGCGCCTTCGCCGCTGAGCGGATAGTCTGCGGTGCGCAGGCTTTGCGGCGCGCACATGCCGTAGTCGATCACCTCATAGCGATTTTCCGCGGCACGGTAGAGCACCATCGCGCCGCCGCCGCCCATGCCGCTGTTCCAGGGCTCCAGCACGTTGAGCGCGAAGGTGGTGGCGACGATCGCATCCACGCAGTCGCCGCCCGCCGCCAGCACTTGCGCCCCCACTTCGGCCGCCCGCCGCGATTGCGTGGCGACGATGCCGCCTTTGGATGTGACGGCGGGCTTGCGGACGGTTTGGGCGTGGCTGAACTGGTGAGGCATGATGATGTCTGTGTGCTGTCTTCGGTTTGGCTTCGTTGCGCTGAGCTCCGCATTCGGCGGAACGCGCGAAGAATGGCACATCGCCCCCACCGAGAACATCGAAAGGGCGGCGTGGCATGGCTGGTGTGAAACAGGCGGGGGAGGCGCAGTCGGCAAGACGTAGATGCCAAAACGAGAATGCCCGGGACATAGGCGAGCGGAAGCGACGCCGTCCTTCGGACGGCTATGCCCGGGCATGACGCATTGAGAGACCGATCAGTGGGAAGCAGGAGCCGCAGGGCTCAGCGCGCGCGATCCAGCCGGCTGGCCTGATACTTGGCGTGCCATTTCGGGCCAGGGCCGCGCATGTAGTGAAGCTCGGGGCGGTAGGGATTGCCCGCGACCCGCATCAGCGTCTGCCATTTGCTGGCGACGAAGTTCAGGGGCTGGCGGAGCAGGGTCAGTGACGCGAGCAACATGGCATCACCTCAGTGCGGCTTGCCGAGCATGGCAGTGAAGGGGAGATCGAAGATCTCCTCGCCGTCGGAGCCGCTGACATGGATCACCCAGTCGCGCCAATCCTCAGCGCCGGGCGTCAGGATCATCGCGTTCATGATCTGGGCGGCACGGTCGCGCGCCTCGGTCAGGTTGGTCACGGCTGTGCCGCTGCGATCGATCAGCGTGCCGTCCAAGTTGGAGCAGTGAAAATAGACCTGGACCATATGCGTCTCCTATTGGGAGCGATTGGGACGGCAAACCGATACCATTCCAAGCCTTCGCGAAACATTCGGGTCGAGCCCGGTAAGGGAATCTACGGAGATTGGTCGGCGCCAAGCCCCCTGCCGGTTTGATCACAAGGGGGTGTTGATCAACTGGACGGCATTCCCACGGCATGGAACAACCCTGGACGGAAAGTCCGGGAGGCGCCGTGAACCACCTCACATTCTGGCGTGAAAGCCGAAGCCTGCGCGCATGCGCGGTCGCCTTGGTGGTCCTCCTGACCCTCACCTCGGTAGGCTCATCAGAACCGGTCCGCAAGAGCGGCTATGCGATCGGCACGGAGACCTGTGGCAGTGCCGATCTGGCTTTTCCCAGAATCCAGATCGACATGAAGGCGGGATTTTGCGCCGGCCTCGTCGCCAGCGAGGAGGATCGGCTGAAATTCCCGCGCTCGATCGTCCAGGTGCCCGGTCGTGACCTGTTCGTGGTCGCCGACATGGCGGGCTGGGGCCATACTGATGGCCGGCTGCTGTTGCTCGACCCGCGCGCGCCCCAGGGACAGCGGTTCAAGGAGCTGCTGACTGCAATCGAATATCCGTTCGGTCTGGTGATCGGCCCGGACAAGAAGCTCTATGCCTCGAGCGCGGAGACGATCTTCCGGTTCGATCCGCTCGCCGACAATCCGCGCGACACGGTCGAGACCATCGTCCGTCACATGCCGGGCCGCCGGATCACGCTGCCCGATGGCACAAAGCTCGACGAGAGCGCGCATCCACTCAAGCAGTTTGTCTTTGATAAGAACGGCCGGCTGTTCGTCAATGTCGGCTCGCACAGCGACGACTGCATCACGCCGGCGCCGATCACGAGACCTTGCGCGGCGGCCGAGGGCTCTTCCGCGATGGCATCGATCTGGCTGTTCACGCCGCCCCCGAGCGGTATCTTTCCGGCGTTGAAGCCTGGCGAGACCGACCCGCCGCACAGCGTCTATGCGCGCGGCCTGCGCAACTCGATGGCGCTGGCACTGCATCCGAGCTTCCCCGATGCGGGTTATGCCTTCCTGCAAGGCGAGAACGGCCGCGACCTGCCCGACATTTTCAAGCCGAACGAGGAGATCAACGCGATCGAGCAGGGCAGGCATTACGGCTGGCCCTATTGCTACGATATGTCGACGCCGAGTCCCGAATTCAGGATCGTATTGCAGTCGGGGGTCTACAAATCGCTGTGCACCGCCAACGCTCTCTACAAGGCGCCGTTCTCGCTGCTTCCACCGCACGGCGCGCCGCTCGCGATGCTCTATTATCACGGGGCGAAATTTCCGGAGCTCGAAGGCAAGCTGCTGGTTGGCCTGCATGGCTATCGCCCGACCGGCAGCCGCGTCATCGTCTATGAGGTCGACGACCACGGCTTCCCGAAGCCCGCCCCGGCGCCGGTGTCTTATCATGTCAGCTGCGCGGCCGATCCGACCCACAGCTTTCAGACCGAGGGCGGCGACGTCGCCGCCGCGCCGTTCGAGGAACTGATCGCAGGCTGGCACCGCGTCAACGGCGCCCGGCCGCAAGGCGCGCCCGCCGGCATGACGGTCGCGGAGGACGGCGCCATCTGGCTGGTCGAGGACAAGAACCAGACCGTGATCCGGATCGACCGCGCCGCGGGCGATGCGCCGTCGCCGTTGCCCTGCGACATGCGTAGCCAGGCGCTGATCGATCAATTGGCGGTCTTCGTGGCCAGGAACGCGCCGAACAGCGTTCGGCTCACCAATTTGCGCAAGGGCCTCGTCGAAAAGCACTGCGTCGGCTGTCACTCGGATTTCGGCCTGAAGCCGGGCCTATCGGACGCTCAGAAGGACGCGACGGTGCTTCGCTTCATGCTGGCGCAGGATGGCTGGATCTATCCTGGTGATCCCGACTCCGGCAAGTTGCGCACGCGGCTTCGTGGGTTAGGCGCGGAGAAGCTGATGCCGCCGGGTGGCGAAGGCCTGCCGAAGGCCGAGCCTGGTTACACGCGCCTGCTCGACACGGCGGATCTGCTGGTGTCAAAAATGGTTCCAGGCATCCGGATGCGGATCAGGTCCGGCCCGCCGCAGCGCAAGTTCTTTGGCAAAACCAACAAGGAATGCGGCGAAATACCGGCTGCCAAGGTCGTCGTCGTGACACAAAGGAACGCTGTAGACAAACCCGGCTTCAGCCGCTTCTTCCGGCCGGCCGATCCCTATCTGAATGGCGAGTGCAGCGACGGCGATGGCTATTACATCCGGCAGGAATTTCTGGTGCCTGTGCAGTAGCGTTGTTCTCGTCCTTGCGACGGCACCGGTCCGAGCGGAAACGAAACTGTTCGAAAGCGTGCAGGTGACGCCATCAGGCGAATACACCTTCGGCATCGAAGGCCCGGCCGCCGATCTCGACGGCAATCTCTTCGTGGTCAATTTCGGCAAGCCCGGCACCATCGGCAAGCTGCCTGTCGGCGGCGCGGCGTCCGAGTCGTTCACGGCTTTGCCCGAGGGCAGCGTCGGCAATGCCATCCGCTTCGCGCGCGACGGCACCATGTTCATCGCCGACTACAAGAAGCACAACATCTTCGCGATCCCGAAGGGATCGACCGAGCCCGCCATCTGGTTTCACTCCGACGAGATGAACCAGCCCAACGACATCACCATCGCCCGCGACGGCACGATCTACGCGAGCGATCCGAACTGGAAAGGTCGCGAAGGCCACATCTGGCGCATCGCGAAGGGAGCCGACGGAACGGTGCAGGGACAGCTCATGTCGGCGCCGCGCGCGATGGGCACGACCAACGGCATCGATCTCAGCCCTGATGACAAGACGCTCTATGTCGGGGAATCCAGCAGTGGCCAGATCTGGTCCTACACAATCGGCGGCAACGAGCTCACCAGTCCAAAACTCGTCAAGGCGTTTCAGCCCGACACCGTCGACGGCCTGCGCACCGATGTCGCTGGCCGCCTCTACGTCGCGCGCATCCTCAAGGGCACGATCACGTTGATGAAGGCCAATGGCGCGGTCGAGCGGGAGATCGCGCTGCGGGCGAAGGAGCCGACCAATCTTGCCTTCGGCGGCCGCGACGGCAAGACGATCTTCGTCACCCAGCGTCAGGGCGGCTTCGTCGAGGCCTTCCGCACCGACCAGGAGGGCCGCGAGCACTGCCTTCAGCGCGGGCGCTGCTGAGCTTCACGAGCGATCTGCTTGCGGCGCAGGGCGGTGCGACAGGGGCGGCATTCTTCTTGCTTGCATCTCTCCGCCGCGGGGATTTAGACATCTGTGGCACCGTCAAAGCGACCACGGAGTGTTCGAGTGAAAGCCGTCCATACCGAACTGCACCGCAGCCACGATCCGCAATTCTTCCTGGTTCGCGGCGTGGTCAAGCGTACCACCGAGCAGCCCGAGCGTGCCGACCGCCTGCTCAAGGGATTGAAGGACGGCAAGCATCAACTGGTCGAGCCCAACACATTCGGGCAGGGGCCGCGTGCGCGCATCCATAGCCCCGAATATCTGTCGTTCCTGAGCGAGGCCTGGGAGGCCTGGACCGCGCTCGGCGATTCCGGCCCGGAGATGATCGGCAATATCCATCCGGTGCGCCATGCCGCGACCTATCCCACCCATATCACCGGCAAGCTCGGCTGGCACACCGCCGACACCGCGGCGCCGATCGGCCCCGGCACCTGGGCCGCGGCCTGCGCTGCGACCGACGTTGCCGTCACCGCGGCACAGATGGTGATGGACGGCGAGGATGCGACTTATGCGCTCTGCCGGCCGCCCGGCCATCACGCCTATCGCGACATGGCCGGCGGCTTCTGCTTCCTCAACAACAGCGCGATCGCGGCAGCACATCTGCGGCAGAGGCACGAGCGTGTCGTGATCCTCGACGTCGACGTCCACCACGGCAACGGCACGCAAGGCATCTTCTACGCGCGGCCGGACGTCTACACGGTCTCGATCCATGCCGATCCCGTCGCGTATTATCCTTACGTGTGGGGCTACGCGCATGAGCGCGGCGAAGGTCCCGGCCTCGGCGCCAACCTCAACATTCCCCTGGCGATCGGCACCGGCGATGACGGCTACATCCAGGCGATGGACGTCGCACGCAAGGCGATCGAGTCCTTTGCGCCCGGCGCCCTCGTCATCGCGCTCGGCCTCGACGCCTCCGAGCACGATCCGCTGAAAGGCCTCGCCGTCACTACGCCCGGCTTCCGCCGCATCGGACAGGCCATCGCGAAGATGGGCTTGCCGACGGTGTTCGTGCAGGAGGGCGGCTATCTCTCGGATATTCTCGGCGCGAATTTGACCTCGGTGCTGGCCGGATTCGAAGAGGCGCGGTGATGCTCGCTGAGTAGCCCATCATTCTCCGTCATTGCGAGCGTAACGAAGCAATCCAGAATCTTTCCGCGGAGGGACTCTGGATTGCTTCGCTACGCTCGCAATGACGATGTGGATGGTTAGGTCGACTTCATCAACAACTCAAAACATCCCGCTTGCCGCGAGCGCCTTGCAGACGTGCTGCATCTCGGTCTCGTCCGCGACCATGTCGAGCATGATCGTGGTCAGCCCCTTCGCGGCAAACTCCTTCAGCTTCGCGCCGATCTCCGCGTAGCTGCCGACGAGGTAGGGGCAGTCGGCCTGGAAGGTCAGGAACGGCAGCAGCCAATAGCCATTGTCCGCGAGTTCGCCGCTCTGGCCCTCGTAGAGGCGCCGTTTCCACACGGAATCGCTGTTCTCCACCGTGAGCACGAGCAGCTCGCGATCGTCGGCATTATCGCGGAAACGCGCCTTTGCCGCCTGCCGTGCCTCCTCGCGTCCCTCGCGGGCGAAAATTCCGAAATTCACGCCTGATACATCGAGGCCGAGATCGAGATCGGGCGGCAGCATCTGCATCTTGATGCAGCCGGTCTCCTTTGCGACGCGCTGTGCCGGCTCGGACTGGCCTGCGACCAGAAATTCCGGCATCAGCTCCGGCGGCAGGCGCGGCCGCAGTTGCAGGTTGCTCGCGCGGTAGAACCGGCCCTCGAAAGTCGCCGGCCGCGGGCTTGCCAGCAGCTGGCGCATCAGCGCAACGAATTCGCCGAGCCGGACATAACGATCGGCATGCGACTGCTCGTCGCCGAGCCCCTGCAGATCGCTGACCGCCGTCCCCGTGATCATGTTGAGATAGACCTTGCGGCGGTGGAGTTGCGCAAAGGACGAGACGAATTTTGCCGCCGTGAACGGGTGCATGTAGACCGGATTGACCGCGATCAGCGGCGAGGACCTCATCGTCTCGCCGATGATGTGCTGGGCCATCGCCCAAGGCTCGACGAACACGTCGTTGCCTTCGAACAGCAGGATGCCCTCGAAGCCGTTGCGGTCGGCGAACTGCGCCACTCGCATCAGCTCGCCGACATATTTCTTGGGATCGCGGTTGCGCGAAATCGCGGGAAAGACGCGCAGCCGCGGCAGTGTCATTCAGCCGCCTCCTGCAGCGGCCATGCATTGCGGGTGATGGGAAGGCCGCCGGTGGCGCGGGAGCCGTCGGCGATCGCGAGACGATGCGAGGGCGACGGCGAGATCAGCTGGAATCGCCAGCCTTCCGGATCGTCGGCGATATCGGGCTTGAAGCTGATCTCGATGGCCTCGCGCGATACCTGCATCGCGAAGGCGTCGAGCGGCAGATTGAGGCCGAAACCCCTGGCCTTCAGATAGGCCTCTTTCAGCGTCCAGTAGTCGAAGAAGCGCTCGGTCGCGGCGGGCTCCGGCAGCCCGCGCAGCGTTTCGACCTCTTCCGGCGCGAAGAACCGAAGCGCCGTCGACAGCGGCGCCACCCGACGCGACACGGTCTCGACGTCGACGCCGACGGTCTCATGCCCCGATACGACGCAGGCGACGCAGCCGTCGGCGTGCGACAGGCTGAAATGCAGCGTGCTCGAGGTCTTGGGCGATGCGACAAACGGCCGCCCGTAACGCCCGGCCGCAAATGACCAGTCGGTGGGGGCGACATCAGGTGCGACGTGCGAGAGCGCGAGGCGCAACATCGCGTGCGCGAAAATATATTGCCGCTGGTGCCGCTCGAACATGAAGCGGTCGGCTCGTACCCGTTCGTCGACCGAGAGCAAGCGCCGGCACGCATCAACCCCATCCGGCGCGTCAAAAGTCTCGATCAGTCCGACAAACAGTTCAATTCTGTCGTCTGCCATCAATTGGCCCATGGCGTCAGGCCGGGGCCAAATCCCCTGCCATGACGGAAGAATCAACTGAGCAAGAATCAACTGAGCGGACCGCTTCTAGCGGTCCACTCGGGCGAATCCTTGTCGATTGCTGGCCGGTTTACGGGCGCAAGCTTGTGCGAGACCCCAACTCGACACGCGAGCGGCCAAATCCGAAAACTGAAGCCCGAAAACTGAAGCCTGAAGGCTCGTGCGGCGTCCCGGCCGACGAGTCTTACGTCTTCTTCTTCTTCTTGGACTTCTTGGAGCCGCCCAGCATCGAAATGCTGGCGTCGACGTCCTTCAGCGCGGACTGCAGCTTCTTCTTCTCGGCGCCGAGCAACTTCTGCAGGGCCTTGCGGTCCTTGTCGCTCAGGGAGGTGCCTTTGGTAAATTTGATGAAACCCATAACGAACTCCCCGGTTGAAAATAATCGTCCAAATCAAAACGCGAGAATAATCTTGCGCGATGGCGCCAAATAATCAAGATGCAACTTGGTCATTCACAGCTTTGACGAGTGACCCCGTATTCGCCCGTGCTCTGCGGCCGGTCATGCCGCCCTGCGATTGAGCAGCCGGCCGAGCGGCGCATTGGGGTGGACGAGAGCAGCCCCGAGCAGCGCGACGAGATCCTCCATCCACTGGCCGACCGTGGCGCCGTCGAGCAGCTCGCTCTTGTAATTGCATGAACCGGTGATTCCCGTCGGCCGCTCCTTGAGCATCAGCGACAGCCAGGTCTGGTCGATCGGCAGCACCGGCTGGCCTTCGCGGGCGATGTTGCCGATCGATCCTGTCGTGAGATCAGGCAGATCGAGCGGTTGGCGCAGCGGATTTTGCAGGGTGAAATAGACCTGGAGCAGCGAGGCTGGATTGACCCCCTCCTGCTCCAGATGGTCGGCCAGGATGTTGAACGGCAGCTCCTGGCGCGCATGCGCGTCAAGCACGCTCTGGCGGACCAGGGCCACGGCCTGCGCGAACGACAGCTCCGGCGTGATTTTGGTGCGAACGATCACCGTGTTCTCGAACGGGCCGACGATCCGGTCGGTGTCCGGCTGGGCGCGATTGGCCATGGCGGTGGCGATCGAGATGTCGTGGCGGCCGGTCCGCGCCAGCAGCAGGGCTTTCAGGCCGGTTAGCAGACACATGAACAGCGTACAATTGTGCTGGCCGGCGAAGGCCGCGAGCCGGCCGATCAGCTCACGCTCGAGACTGACCGGATGGTGCCCTCTGGACGGGCCTGGGCTTGATTCGCCCTCCAAGAGGGGAGCCGCCCCGCGCAAATTCTCCGTCCATTCAGCCGCCTGACGGCGGGCGGCATCAGTGCCGCACCACCAGCGCTGCCAGCGCGCCACGTCCGAAAAGGCCGGCGGCTGTTTCGGCAGCGGCACCGACGGATAGCCAGCCAGTGTCGCATAGCGGTTGGACAATTCCTCGAACAGCACGCCGATCGACCAGCCGTCGACGACGGCGTGGTGCAAAGTCAGCAGCAACACGTGATCGTCATCGTGGAGCCGCAACAGCCGGGCGCGCAGCAGCGGCGCGCGCGTGATGTCGATCGGGACATAGGTCTCCTGTTCGATCAGGAGATTGATCTTGCGCAGCTCCAGCGCCTTGCGCCGCTTGTTGTTGTGGGGCTGACCGTCGCCGATCGTCTCGACGGTCAGGACACGGCCGAGGGCGCCGGGCGCGGCGGCGTGGCTGACGGGCTCCCCGCCGCTCCAGCCGAAATGGGTCCGCAGCGATTCGTGCCGGCGCACGATGTCGTCGATCGCCTGCGCCAGGGCGGCCAGATCGAGCGGCCCCTGAAAACGGAAGGCGAAAGGCAGGTTGAACAGCGGCAAACCCGAAAGATTCTGCTCGATCCGCAGCATCTGGTCCTGCGCGATCGAGAGCGTGGGAGGGCTGCCTGCGGCCAGGCTCGCTCCAACCAGCCTTGCTAAACTTGCGGCCGGCTTGCGCGGCTTTGCCGCCACGGCCTCGTCGACCCGCCGGGCAAGCTCGTCGATCGTCGGTGCCTCGAAGATGGTCTTGATCGGCAGCGATACGCCAAGCGCCCGGGCGACGCGCGCCATGACTTGGCCCGCCAGCAGCGAATGACCGCCGAGGTCGAAGAAATTGTCGGTCACGCCGAGGCTCTCGACCTTCAGCAGGTCGATCCAGATGTCGGACAGCACCTTTTCGGTGAAGCGCCGCGCCGGCACAGTCGCATCCGGTCCGGAGCTTTCCTGCTGCGCCGGCGCCAGCAGCGCGCTGCGGTCGATTTTGCCATGGGCATTGAGCGGCACCTGATCCAGGAACAGGAACGCGGACGGGATGGCATGGCCCGGCAGCCGGCTCTTCAGGAAGTCGCGCAGCTCGCTGGCGCTGCTCCGGCTGCCGGATCTCGCGACGATATGGGCAATCAGCCTGACATCGCCGCTCGCTTCGCGACGCGGTTCGACGATGCCGGCGCGCACATCCGGATGGTCGGCAAGCGCGTTCTCGATCTCCTTGAGTTCGATACGGTAGCCGCGGACCTTGACCTGATGGTCGGCGCGACCGAGGCATTCGATCGTGCCGTCGGCGCGGCGGCGGGCGAGGTCGCCGGTCCGGTACAGCCGGCTGCTTGCTTTGCGCGAGAACGGATCGGGCAGGAAGCGCTGCCGGTTCTGCGCGGGATCGTTGACATAGCCGCGGCCGACACCGGCGCCGCCGATGCAGAGCTCGCCGGTCACGCCGACCGGCTGCGGCTGCAGGCTTGTGTCGAGCACGTAGAGCTGCGTGTTCGGCAGCGGCGCGCCGACCGGGACGTTGCTCGTCGTGGTCGCCGGCGCCTTGGTCAGGCGATGCAGCGAGGCGTCGTCGGAACATTCCGACGCACCGTAGGCGTTGATCAGCGGCACTTTCGGGCAGCGCGCGAACCAGGCGTTGCAGAGATCGGAGGGCAGCGGCTCGCCTGTCGAGATCAAAAGGCGCAGCCTCGCAAAGGCGCGTCGGACCTGTGCCTCGTCCATGCGATCGAGGATCACGCGCAGCAGCGACGGGACGATCTCCAGCACCGTGATGTCCTCGCGCTCGATCTCGCGCGCGAGCAAAATCGGGTCTTCCACGATCGCGGTACCGCAGACATGGACGCGCGCGCCGACCATGGGCCCCGCGAGGAACTGCCATACCGAGATGACAAAACTCTGCGGCGCGGTCTGCGCGATCACGTCCCGGGACGAGAGGTTCAGCTCGGAAATGAGCGAGGCCAGATGGTTCGAAAGCCCGCGCTGCTCGATCATGACGCCCTTCGGCGCGCCGGAGGACCCGGAAGTGTAGATGAGATAGGCAAGGCTCGAAGCCGCGCGCCGCGCCGCGCGGGCCGGCTTGGTCGACGCTGGCGCGATCGCATCTTCGAGCCCGGCCATTGGAATCCGCTCGACCAGCGGTTCGAGCAGCGCCTCCGCCATGGACGACTGCGCCCGTCCGGTCAGCAGCATGCGGGCGCCGCTCGATCCGAGAATGGTTGCGAGCCGTGCCGGCGGCTGGTCGGGATCGAGATTGAGGAAGGCGGCGCCTACGCGTTGCACGGCGATCATTGCCGCGAGCAGGTCGGGTCCGCGCTCCGCAAGCAAGGCGACCACGGCCTCGGCACCGACGCCTTCACAGGTCAGCCAGCGCACGGCCGCTTGGCTGCGGCGCGCCAGCTCGCGGTAGCTCAAGGATGTGCGGCCGTCCGACACGGCGATCGCGTTCGGCGTCTTATCGACCTGGCGGTCGAAACGTTCGCTCGGATCGCGCGTGGCGAAATTGGCCGGCACGCCCCGGCCCTGCGCCAGCAGCTGCCGGCGTTCGGTCTCGGTCAGGAGTGCCAAGTGAGAGATGCGCTGCTCGGGATCGGCGATGACGGATTTGAGCAGGGTTTTGAACTGAGCGGCCATGCCCTCGATCGTCGCCGCGTCGAACAGATCGGTGGCGTATTCGAAGAAGCCGGTGAAACGGCCATCAGCTTCGACCAGCTCGAGCGTGATGTCGAATCGCGCCACTTTTGGATCGATCTCGATCCGCCGCGTCGACAGACCGGAGAAAGATGCCGCCTCGATCGAGGCATTCTGGAGGATGAACATGATCCGGAACAGCGGATTGCCGTCGCTCCTTCGCGCGATCTGAAGTGCGCGCAGGACCTCTTCGATCGGGAGGTCCTGGTTGCGATAGGCATCGAGCGTGACCTGCCGTACCCGGCGCAACATGTCGCCGAAGCTCGGATCGCCGCCAAAATCATTGCGCAGGATCAGGGTGTTGGCGAACAATCCGATCAGGCGCTCGCTCTCGATCTGGTTGCGGTTGGCGATCAGCGATCCGGTCGCGACATCTTCGTGTCCGGTGTGACGGAACAGCAGGCACTGGAACACTGCGAGCAAGGTCATGAAGGGCGTGACGCCCTGGTTCTGGCTCAGCGCAAGCAGGTCGGCCGACAGGGTTTTGGAGAATTCGAGATAGTGACGGGCACCGTGGCCGCTCCAGACCTCCGGCCTTGGTCGGTCGGTCCGCAGCGGCAGTGTGGTGACGCCGTCGAGCTGCGTCCGCCAGTAATCGAGCTGCTCCTTGGCGGCCGGCGTCTGCGCCCAGCTCTGCTGCCAGAGCGCAAAGTCGCGATACTGGAAGGCTGGCGAAGGCAGTGCCGCCACGTCCTTCTTGCGCGCTGCCGAATAATGGGCGGCGAGTTCTTCCCAGAACAGCCGCTGCGACCAGCCGTCGGTGACGAGATGATGGACGTTGACCACCAGCGCATGGCTGCTCTTGTCGAACGAGAGCAACGTGACCTTCAGCGGCGCCTCGTGCGCGAGGTCGAACGGATGTTGCGCGAGCCGGAGCGCTTCGCGCCTGACAACAGCGGCCCGCTTGTCCGCAGGGCAGGCCTTGAGCTTGATCCGCTCGAACTGCGGCGGCGATTGCAGCACAAGCTGCACCGGCTCGCCCTCACGTTCGACGATGACCGACCGCAACGCCTCATGGCGCGCCGACATCGCGGCGAGGCCAGTAGAAAGTGTGGCGACGTCGAGCCCACCCTTGAGGAGCGCGACTTCGACGACGTTATAATTGTAGCGCGTGGGGTCCAGTCGCGAGAGCACGTACATCCGCTGCTGCTGGAACGACAGCGGCGCGTCTGCTTTCATGGCTTGGCGCCAGGCCGGCAGCATCGTTTCTCGATGAATTGCGGCGGTCTCGATCCGGGCCGCAAGCGCCGCGGCCGTGGCGCAATCAAAAACGTCCTCGAACGAGAAATCGACGTTGAAGCGTTCGCGCAGGCGCGAGCGCATCTGCGTCACCGCGAGCGAGTCGGCGCCGAGCGCGAAGACGTCCTGATCGCTTCCGACCCGCGGCAGCTCCAGCAAATCGGCCCAGATCCCGGCGAGCTCGGTCTCCAGCGCGTTGCGCGGCAGACGCGCCTTCTCCTCGCCGCCGCCCATCGTTGCGATCAGCTCGGCCAGCGCATTGCGCTTGACCTTGCCGCTGGCGCCTTTCGGCAGCGTCGCCACGCTGCGGATCAGGCTCGGCACCTTGTAGGCCGCGAGCCGTTTCCGGGCGAACTGGCGCAACTGGTCCGAGGTCGGCTCGGAATTCGGCCGCAGCACCACGATTGCGGCGACGTTCTCGCCGAGCTTCGGGTGCGGGACGGCAAACACGCCGGCCTCCAGCACCGCCGGATGGCTGAGCAGAACCTCTTCCACCTCCAGCGGCGAGATCTTCTGTCCGCCGCGGTTGATGACGTCCTTGATACGGCCGACGATGAAGAGATAGCCGTCGGCATCGAGATAGCCGAGATCGCCGGTCCGGAACCAGCCGTTGCGGAAGGCAGCCTGCGTCGCCGCCTCGTCATTATAGTAGCTGCGGCTCATGTTGGGTCCGCGCAGCATGATCTCGCCGTGCTCACCGCTGGCGAGCGCGCGGCCTGTCTCGTCCATGATGGCGATCTCGGGGCCCGCGGCGCGGCCGACCGATCCGACCTTGCGCAGCTCGAACGGATTGGCCGCGATCTGCGAAGCCGCCTCCGTCATGCCGTAGGTTTCGAGCACGGGAACGCCGAACGTCGCCTCCAGCCCGTCGAGGATCGCAGGCGCAAGCGAGGCCGAGGCGGAGCGGATCACGCGCAGCGAAGACGATCGGGCAAGATCCGGGTTGGCTTCCGCCGCCGTCAGCAGCGCGCGATGGATGGTCGGCACTGCCGTGTACCAGGTCGGTTGCAGCTGCCGCATCCAGCCGAAGAAGGAGGCTGCGTCGAAATTTTCCGTACAGATCACGCTGGAGCCCGCAGCCAGCGCCGTCAGCAGGCCGGAAATCAAACCATGGGCGTGAAACAGCGGCAGGACGTTGAGCAGACGATCGTGGGACGCGAGCGACAGCACGCGGCCGGCATTGTAGGCGGAGAGGCACACATTGCGATGCGTCAGCGGCACCATCTTCGGTCGCGCCGCCGTGCCCGAGGTCAGCAGGATGAACGCGTCGTCGTCGCCGCGCGAGGCGCCGCTGCTGCTCGCCGGTCCAAGCGCCGGCCCGACGAACGTGCAGCCGCCGAGATCGTCTTGCGACCCTGACACGAAATCGATCACGGCAATATTGAGCGCCTTGGCGACATCGCGGGCCGCCGAGTTCGTGTCGGCCCGGGTGACGAGCGCGCTCAGCTTCAATTCGCTGAAATAGCGTTGCAGCTCGTCCGCCGTCAGATCGGGATTGACGGGCACGCAAGCGCAGCTTGAGGCGACAGCGATCAGGGCCAGTGCGCTGTCGGCACCGCGCGGCAGCGCGACCGCAATACGGTCGGCAGGAGTAACGCCAAGCCCGCGCAGCGTGCGGACGAGATCCTGCGTCCGCGCGCCAATCCCGCCGTAGTTGAGGACCGGCCGGCCAGGGGCGAGGAGGGCGGGGGCTGCCGGCCTCTTGCGGGCATGGAAATCGAGAAGGCCGCCGATATCCGCGAATATCTTCGTTTCGGCCGTCGCGCTGGCCAATTCCTGCGGCGTTGGGCGTGTGACGTCCGACAATTCCGTTCCCTTTTGATCCGATTGGGCTATTCTTCCAAGAAGTTAGGGAACGCGTCCAGTCTGAGGTGAAGTTTTGGCCCCAAAATCTGTGGTTGCGGGGCCCTGAGCCCTTCGACGGAGTGATTGGTCGGGCGGAATCACCATGCTGGAGAATGAGCCGGGCACGGGAACGGAAGGCGGGCTGAAGCGCTGGCTCGATGGTATCGGTCTTAGCCATTATACCGATCTCTTCGCGCAGCACCGTCTCGATCTCGATGTCATGGGAGACCTGACCGAATCCGATCTGGTCGAGCTCGGATTGCCACTCGGCGATCGGAAGCGGCTCCAGCGGGCCATGACCGCGTTGTTCCGGGCCGAAACCGCGGAGAAGCCCGACGGGACGGCGCGCCCGCAAATCCGGACGGAGGTCGGCGCGGAGCGGCGTCAGCTCACCACCATGTTCTGCGACATGGTGGATTCCACCTCGCTCTCGGTGCAGTTCGATCCGGAAGACGTGCGCGACATGATCGCGAGCTTCCGCGAAACCTGTGTCCGCGTGGTGAAGCATTACGAAGGTTTTGCCGCCCGCTTCGTCGGGGACGGTATTTTGGTCTATTTCGGCTATCCGACCGCACATGAGGACGACGCCGAGCGCGCCGTGCGAGCGGGGCTGGAAATCGTCCGGGTGCTGTCGACCGCCCGCGCGATCGAGCCGCGTGGTGCGCTCAGCCACTCACCCGCCGTCCGCATCGGCATCGCGACCGGTCTTGTCGTGGTTGGCGACCTCGTCGGACAGGGCACCGAAGAGCGCGACTCCGCGGTCGGAGAAACCGTCAATCTCGCCGCGCGCCTGCAAGGCCTGGCGCCGCCCAACGGTGTGGTGATTTCCACGTCGACCCAGTCGCTGCTGAAGGGGAAGTTCGACTACCGCGATCTCGGCGTCCACGCGCTCAAGGGCATCTCGGAGAAAGCCCAGGCCTGGCACGTGATGCGCGCCTCGCGGGTGGAGACCCGCTTCGCCGCCGCGATGGGCACGCGGCTGACCCCGCTCGTCAACCGCGAGGAGGAGATTGCGCTGCTGATGGGGCGCTGGCAGCAGGCCAAGGACGGCGAGGGCCAGGTCGTGGTCAAGTTCGGCGAGCCCGGCATCGGCAAGTCGCGCATCATCCAGGAAATCTTCGAGCGCATCGCAGGCGATCGCCATGGACAGGTCTCGTTCCAGTGCTCGCCCTATTACACCTCCACGGCGTTCTATCCGTTCGCCGAGCAGCTCAAATTCTCTCTCGGTCTCGATCGCGAGGATGCGTCCGTGCAGTCGCTGGCGAGCCTGGAGACCGCGATCGCTGCCGCTCATGGCGACATCGAGCAGGTTGCTCCGCTGCTTGCCGCGCTGTTGTCCATTCCGACCGGTGACCGCTATCCGCCGCTCGAGCTGTCGCCGCAGCAGCAAAAGGATGCGACCGTCGCGGCGCTGGTCAATCATTTTCTCGGCCTTGCGCGCGAGCAGCCGCTGGTGATCGCATTCGAGGATCTGCACTGGATCGACCCGACATCCCGTGAGGTGATCGATCTCCTGGTCGACCGGGCACAGAACCGGGCAATCCTGGTCATCATCACCGCGCGGACCGAATTCCAGCCGAGTTGGAACGCCCATTCGCATATCACGACCCTGGTCCTGAGCCGGTTGAGCCGGCAGTTGCGCGCGACGCTGGTCGAGCGCGTGGCGGGACGCGAGCTTCCCAAGGAAGTCATCGAGGAAATCATCGTCAAGACCGACGGCGTGCCGCTGTTCCTGGAGGAGCTGACCAAGACGGTGCTCGAATCCAACCTCCTGACCGAACGGCACGGGCGCTACGTGCTGTCGGGCCCGTGGCGGCAGCTCGCGATCCCGGCGACACTGACGGACTCGCTGATGGCGCGGCTGGACCGGATGGGGCCGTTCAAGCGGATCGCGCAGATCGGCGCCACCATCGGCCGCGAATTCTCCTACGAGACTCTGCACGCGGTCGCCAACACGCCCGCCGAACAGATCGAGGCCGCGCTCAATCACCTGGAGGAGGCCGGGCTGATCATGCGCCGCGGCCATCCGCCCGACGCGCTTTACTCCTTCAAGCACGTGATGATCCAGAACGCTGCGCATGCGAGCTTGCTCCATAGCGAGCGGCGCAAGCTGCATTCCCGGATCGCACAGGTGCTCGCCGAGATGTATCCCGAGAAGACCGAGCGCGAACCGGAGCTGCTTGCCCATCATTTGACCGAATCCGGCCAGAGCGAGGGCGCTGCCAGCTTCTGGCTCAAGGCCGGCAAGCAGGCGGCCAAGAGCGGCGCCAATCTGGAGGCGATCGGCCATCTGCGCCGCGGCCTCAGCGTCGTGCAGGCCAATGCGCGCATGCAGGGCGCCGACGAGATGGAGCTGGAGCTGCGCATCGCGCTCGGCAACGCGCTGATCGCCGCCAAGGGCTATGCCGTGCAGGAGGTCGAGGAGAACTACGTCCGCGCCCTCGAGCTCGGCCAGCAGCTCGACGATGACGAAAAGGCCTTCGCCGCCACGCGCGGGCTCTGGGTCTGTCATTTCATCCGCGCCGATCTCTCCCGCGCGCACGACCTCAGCGTCGAGCTGTTGAAGTTCGCCAAGCGCGAGCGGCTGAACGAGGGGACGCTGCCGGCGCAGCAGACCGGCTATCTGATCGAGGCGCATCGCTCGATCGCGATGACCATGCTCTATCGCGGGCGCTTTGCTGTGTCCCAGCACCATCTGCATCGCTGCATCAACCTCTACAGCCCCGATCTGCACTCCGATCTGATGGAGCGGCACGGCACCGATCCCGGCGTCGTCTCGCTGTCCTATCTCGGCTACCTCTTGTGGTTCCTCGGCCGGCCCGACGCGGCGCGGCAGCACAGCGAGCAGGCGATCGCGAACGCCGAGAAGATCCGCCACCCCTTCACGCTCGCCTTCGCGCTCGTGTTCGGCGCCTATCTCTGTCAGCATTTGCGCGATGTCGAGGGCACGCGCGACCACGCCAACCGCGCCATGATCATCGCCACCGAGCACAATTTCCTGCACTGGAAGCAGCAGGCCGCGATCCTGCGCGGCTGGGCGCTGGCGCAGCTCGGCGAGGCCGACGAAGGCCTCAGTCAGATGCGGTTCGGTCTCGACGAATACGAAGCGATGGATTCCTGGCTCGCCGGCTGCTGGTTCCGCTGCCTGCTCGCGGAGGCCTACGCCAAGGTCGGGATGCGCGATGCCGCCTTGCGCGCGCTGGACGGTGCGCTCGCGACCGCAAGACGGACCGGCGATCACTCCTACCTCGCCGAAGTCTACCGCCTGCAAGGCGAGATCACGCTCTCGGACGGGGATCCGGCCTCGGTGCAGGAGGCCGAGGACCTGTTCAACCTGTCGCTGGAGATCGCGCGCAAGCAGGGCGCGCTGTCGTGGGAGCTTCGCACCGCCGTCAGCCTCGCGCGCCTGTCGCACCAAGCCGGCAAGCGCGAGCACGCTCGTCTCCTGCTCGTACCGATCGTCGGCAAATTCAGCGAGGGCTTTTCCACGCCGGACCTGAAACAGGCGATGCAACTGATCGACGAGCTCGGCGCGGAGGCGCCTGTTCGTGCACAGGTCGATCCCGTGAGATGAGCGATCTTGCCGCCGCGCGTGCGCGTTACGTGGAGCTGATCGCAAAGCGCGAGCAGATCTCCTCAATGCGCCTGCTCGAAGCCCTTGCCACCGTTCCGCGCGAAAAGTTTCTGGCGAAGGGACCCTGGCGCATCAAGAGCGAGGCGGCGCGCTTCTATCGGCTGACGCCGGATGCCGATCCCGTTCATCTCCAGGACAATGTGCTGGTCGCGATCGATGCGCGCCGCAAGCTCGACACCGGACTGCCGAGCCTGTGGGCGCACTTCATCGATGTGCTCGACGTCGGGGAGAAAGACCGTGTGGTCCAGATCGGGTGCGGGCTCGGCTATTTCTCGGCCGTGCTGTCGAAGATCGTGGGCCCCAAGGGCAGGGTGCAGGCAATCGAATGCGACGAGCGGCTTGCGGCGCGCGCCGCGACCTATCTTGGCGCCTATCGCAACGTCGCGGTCGTCCATGGCGACGGATGCGAGGACATCGGCGAACCCGCCGACGTGATCATCGTTCATGCCGGCTTCTCGCAGCCGCATCCGCTCTGGCTTCGGTCGCTTCGTCCGCGCGGCCGGCTTCTGGTGCCGCTGACCCAGCGGGACCGCGAAGGCGCCGCGCTCAAGATCACCCGCAAGGGCAAGGGGTTCGAAGCCGAGGCGGTGCAGCAGATCCGGATTTTCCCCGGTCAGGGTCGAGGCGTGACCGCGCTCGACGACCGCGTCGCCGACTGGTGGCAGCGCGCCTCCGCGCTGGCGCCGCTGCGCTTTCGCGGCATCGAGCAGGGGCTGCCGTCGGATGGCTAATGATTCGTTTCATTTTACCTTGATTGCGAATGTAAGTATTCAACGCGCCTCGGCGCCGCTATGAGTACGGCCTGATCGCCATACGAGCGCGCACCATGCATTCCGTTGCCCTGCTGACCGCCAGCTATGCCAAGGATATCGAGCGTTTTTCGCTGCTCAGCGAGAGCATCGACACCTGGTTGACGGGCTACACGCGGCATTATGTTCTCGTTAACGATGAGGATCTGCCGCTGTTCGCGCGGTTCGCTTCCGACAAGCGTGTCATCGTTCCGGCCTCGCGCTATTTGCCGAAATGGCTGTGGGCGCTGCCGCCGGCTCTGCAGTTCATCAGCAAACGGCGCGTCTGGCTGTCGCTGCTGTCGTCACCCGTTCATGGCTGGCACATCCAGCAGATCCTCAAGATCGCCGGCGTCCTCAACGCGCCCGAGCAGCGCGTCTGCATCCTGGATTCGGACAATCTGTTCTTCCGCGAATTCGACGTC
Source organism: Bradyrhizobium sp. 76 (assembly GCF_023073025.1). NCBI lineage: Bacteria > Pseudomonadati > Pseudomonadota > Alphaproteobacteria > Hyphomicrobiales > Nitrobacteraceae > Bradyrhizobium > Bradyrhizobium sp. 76. The sequence continues at coordinate 77,130 of NZ_JADPIS010000019.1, read as the reverse complement.
GGCCAGTATGCCGGCGGCGAGAAGACGCCGCTGTTCGTCACGCGCAACGGCATCGACGCCGCCCACCCCTTGCATGTCCTGTGGCTCCGCACCGTCGATCAGCTCCTTGGCATCAAGGAAAGGTCCTTCCCCGCGGACGACTATGTCGGCAACGCACTGGTGTGGGACAAGGACACCGCGCGCGCGATGACCGACGCGATCAAGTCGGCGACGGGATTGAACTGGGTTCTGGCGCTGTGCCGGAAAAAGAAGTTCTCGGAATATCTCATGTACGGCCATTTCGTCGCGAACGCGCCCGCGCATCTGGCCACTCATCGGGTCACCGAGGATAGCATCGCGGTCTCGCATTGGGATGACACGCGCCTCGACCGCCCGGCCATCGAAGCGATGATGCGCGCCGCTTCGCCCGACCAGGTGGCGCTGTGCATCCAGTCCTATTCGTCGACCTCGATCGACGACATCCGCGACGTGTTCCGACTCAGCTCGCGCGACCGTCGTAGTCCGAGCCTTTCGCCCGATCACATGGGCGATGCGGTTGAGTTCGAAGCACCGACGAAGACGCGCTAGGGCATGATCCGGAAAAGTGTGCAGCGGTTTTCCGAAAAGATCATGCTCAAAATAAAGCCGTTTAAGCGTCCCTCGTGAACTTGTTGATCACGTTCATGAACGGCTTCGGCTTGAACTCGCCGTCGAGCGGCAGAGGACGGTTCGGCTGCTTGTCGGCGCGGGCAAAGGTGCCGTTGATCCAGCTATAGCGGTCCGAGAGACCCCAGGTCAGGATCGAGCGCACCGGTCCGCTGGTCGAGATCGCGGTCAGGAGATCGTCGACGCGCTTGGCGACGATGGCATCGCGCTCCGCCGGTGTCCCCGTCAGCTTCTGGTCGTCGACATCGAGCTCGGTGACATACACCTCGAGGCCCCAGGCGCGCAGCTCGGTGACGAATTCGGCGAGCCCATGGGTGTCGATCTCGAGCTCGGCATGCAGATGCGATTGCAGTCCCACGGCGTGCAGCGGCACGCCCTGGTCGAGCAGCTCCATGATGAGTTGGCGGTAGGCCGCGCGCTTCGCAATGAACGTGTCCTTGGCCGACTCGATGTCATATTCGTTGATCGCGAGCTTGACGAAGGGGTCGGCCGCAGCCGCCGTGCGAAACGCCAGCGGAATCCAGCGATTGCCCAGATGCTGCGTCCAGAGCGAGTCGCGCCGGTCTTTCGGACTGCGCGGATTGTCGGGGATCGGCTCGTTGACGACGTCCCACGACGTCAGCTTGTCCTTGTAATAGGAGACGACCGTGCCGATGTGGTCGACATAGGCGCGCTCGACGCCCTTGGCATCCTTGATCTGCTTGGTCCAGTCCGGAATATCGTGATACCAGGCGAGCGCGTGCCCGCGCATCGTCAGGTCGTTCTGCCGGGCGAAATCCAGTATCGCGTCGGCGCGTTCAAAGGCAAAGGTGTGCGCGTCCGGACGCAGCATCGGCCATTTCAGCTCGAGCACCGGAACCACCTGCGTGCAATACGTGCTGATGGCTTCGCCGAGCCTGGGATCGGCTTGCAGATCCCAGAGCGTGGCCGCGGCACCAAATCCCTGATGGCGCTGGGCGAGTTTCGATGCCGGCGCTGCGGACGCCGATGCGCCCGCCGCAAGTGCGGCGGCGCTGCCGAGGAGAAATTCGCGTCTGTCGAGCCTGGTCACGGCATTCCTTAATCGGAGCCAACGCGCCATCGTACCAAGCGACGCCTTGCAACGCCGGGGTTTCCCCTCGTTGGGTTAACTTTGCCATCTGCGAAATCACGGTTCCTTTCGGTGGCCGTGCCGCCGTCAGGGAAGGGCAAATTTAACGCTAACCCGCGAAAGCGGCCTCAAAGCCGCATTCGCCGCCCGATCTCCAGACTTATGTGACACTCTTGAGGGATGCTGCGGCGCAATTCGTTCGCCCCGCCATGGTCCAATTGATGAACGGCCGTCACACTCGCAACAATGTTGCCGGTCCCGTGCTCGCATGCTGAACCGCCATTTCTCGATTTATCTCGTCGCCTACATCCTGCCTGCGGCGGTGGGCTTCTTCGCCGTCACGGCCTACACGCGGCTGCTCACGCCGGCGGAGTACGGCGTCTATGTCGTCGGCATCAGCCTGGCCGGCATTCTGGGTGCGATCTTCTTCGCCTGGATCAAGCTGTCGGTGTCGCGCTATCAGGCGATGTCGGCCGAGGTGGATTTCCGCGGCACCGCAATGGTCGCCTTCGCGCTTACCGTCGCCGTCCTCTGCGCCACCACGCCGCTGGTCTTCCTGTTCCGCAGTGATCTCAGCGTCGGGCTGCTGCTTGCCAGCATGTTCGTCGCGATCATGGCGAATGCCGTCGATGTCGGCCAGGAGTTCGAGCGCGCAAAATTGCGCCCTTACAGATTCGCGGCGATCTCGATCGTGCGCAGCGTGTCGAGCGTCGGTTTCGGCCTGCTCGGCATCTGGCTCGGCTGGGGTGGACTGGGACTGCTCGCCGCATTCGGCCTGGGTTCGCTTGCCGGGATTATCCTGAACCTCGTCGGTGACCGCACCAGGATCGCGCGTTTTCAGCGCAGCCAGTTCGTGCAGCTCGCGCGCTACGGCCTGCCGCTGACGCTGGCCGGATTGTCCGTCGCGGTCTACTCGGCCTGCGACCGCCTCATCGTGGCATATTTGCTCGGCAAGGACGCCGCCGGCATCTTTGGCGTCGCTGCCGATCTGCCGCGACAGTTCATGGTCATGATCGCCTCCAGCGTCGCTGCGGCAACAGTGCCGCTGGTGTTCCGGTCATTGTCGGAGAAAAACAACGAGACGACGCGGAAGCGGCTGACCGAGAGCCTCGAACTTCTGCTCGTCGTGGTCGCGCCCGTCGCCGTCTGGCTCGCGCTCGCAGCCGACCAGGTCGCCGGCACACTCGTCGGCGTCGACTTCCGCGCCGGCGTATCGGCGCTGCTGCCGACCCTGGTGCTCGCCCGGTTGTTCGGCATCGCCAATCAATTCTACGTGCAGATCAGCTTCCAGCTTGCCGAGCGGCCGTTCATGCTGGCGGCGCAGTCGTTCCTGACGCTGGTCGTCAGCGTGGCGTTGATGTTCGTGCTGGTGGCCGGCCATGGCCTCTACGGCGCGGCGCTGGCAACGCTTGCGACCGAGGCGATCGGCTTCCTCGTTGCCGTCGCCCTGATGCATCGCGCGCATCCGGTTCCGTTCGACCTCCACCGCCTCGCCGGCGTTGCCGTCTCCGCCGCGGCGATGGCGGCCGCGATTCTCGTTGCACGATCCCAGGTCAATGGCATCGGCCTCGTCCCGCTCATGGTTGTGAGCCTTGCGGGCGGCCTCGCTTATGTCGCCGCAGCGTGGTTGCTGAACGTCGCAAATGTCCGGACGCTGTCGCTGCGTTTCCTGCGAACCTTCAATCGGAAGGCGTTAGGCGTTTAGCCGCGGCGTCTGACGAGGCTCGTCCTCACCGTCTGAAGCCCTGAAAGCGCCGCTTGACTTGGCGATGGCTCGGTTTCGGCCGGAAGCGGTCCAGGTGGTGGGCGATTTTGTTGCATCCTTGGCCATAACCGTGCTTCTTGGGCCGCATGTCGGGAGCAGAGCAGACTATGACCCAAGGAATACCGGAAATCCGCGCATCGGCGCAGTTGCTCGCCCGCTATCGCGAGCCCGACAATGCGCGGGGTGTCCTCGAACTGGCGATTACGGCGATACCGTTCGTTGTCATCTGGGCTCTGATCTGGGCCGCTCTGGACCAGGGCTATTGGTTTGCCCTGCTGCTTGAGGTGCCCGCGGCGGGTTTGCTGGTCCGCCTCTTCATGATCCAACATGATTGCGGACACGGCTCGTTCTTCCGCGGCCGCGTTGCCAACGATTGGGTCGGCCGTGCCCTCGGCGTGATGACACTGACGCCATACGGCTACTGGCGGCGTAACCATGCAGGCCATCATGCGAACTCCGGCAATCTCGATCAAAGGGGCTTGGGCGACATCGATACGCTGACCACGCGTGAATTTCTCGGGCGGTCCCGATGGCGTCGGACGCTGTATCGCTTGTATCGACATCCCCTGGTGATGTTTGGCGTCGGCCCCTCGTATTTGTTCATCTTGAAGCACCGATTGCCGGTCGGGATGATGCGTCGCGGCTGGAAACCCTGGCTGAGCACGATGGGCACGAACATGGCCCTCGCGGTTCTCGTCGTCACGATGATCCAGCTGGTCGGCTATGGGCCGTTCCTGCTCGTGCATCTGCCGATCATTGTTCTGGCGGCGTCGATCGGCGTCTGGCTGTTCTACGTCCAGCATCAGTTCGAGCACACGCACTGGGCCCATGACGAGACCTGGAATTTTCACGACGCCGCGCTGCACGGCAGCTCTCACTACCAACTGCCGGCTGTCTTGCGATGGTTCACGGCCAATATCGGCGTCCACCACATCCATCATTTGTCCAGTCGAATTCCCTACTATCGCTTGCAGGACGTCTTGCGCGACAATCCGCAGTTCGCTGGTGTCGGGCGGATTACGCTGCTCCAGAGTTTGCGGACCGTGCGGCTGACCTTGTGGGATGAGGAGCGGCAGCGGCTCGTCTCCTTTGGAGAGGCGGCCTTGTTTGGAAAGGGAGCCAAGCTTGTTTGAAAAGGCGGCCTTGGCCCCAGCGGTTTCGCTTACACCGCCCCCGCGCGGCCGCCGAATGGCGTGAATCCGCGCGATCGGAAGGCGATGGGCGTTCTGCGCCCGTTCAAGGTGGCCTCGCCGTCCGACGTCAGGCGCTGGCAGCCGTGTCACCGACCCCCGGTCATTCTGTCGCAGCGATAGAGCGCGAGCTTCGGCCGCGCGCCGCCCTTCCGCCTGCGTCAACCGTCGTATATGAGATTTATCGCCGGAACGTGCCGAATGTCGCCACAGACGGAACGTAAGGCGGCTGCGATTTCTTAATTCAAAGATCGCAATCTGATCAATGACCGGCGGATTGGCATTTCGACCGAGGATGGCATGAGAAACCTGATGACAACGGCGCAATCTACCGTGGCGATGCGGCGTTGGGGGCCTCCCGGAATTGTGACCTTGGCGGCGATGCTCGCCTTCGCGGCCCTGGCCCCGGCCAATGCTGCCAAGCAGGCGCGCCAGCCGGTCGAGGCGGTGGCGCCCCGCGAGGCCGGCGAGCCGATCATGGCGATCGTCTCGATCAAAAGCCAGCAGGTCACCTTCTATGACGCCGAGGGCTGGATTTTTCGCGCGCCGGTGTCCACCGGCACGACGGGACGCGAGACGCCGGCCGGCGTTTTCGCCATCGTCGAGAAGGACAAGGACCATCACTCGACCATGTATGACGACGCCTGGATGCCGAACATGCAGCGCATCACCTGGAACGGCATCGCGCTGCATGGCGGGCCGCTGCCCGGCTACGCCGCTTCGCATGGCTGCGTGCGGATGCCGTTCGGCTTCGCGGAGGGCCTGTTCGACAAGACCAACATCGGGATGCGCGTGATCATCTCGCCGAACGACGCGGCTCCGATCGACATCGTTCATCCCGCATTGTTCATGCCGAAGCGGGACGCCATTGCGGCGGCGCCGGGCCAGATCGGCAAGCTCTCCGGCGAGGCCGAGGAGGCCACAAGGGCGGCCGACGAGGCCAAGAAGGCCGCGACTTTGGCCGCGAAAGAGGCGGCCTCGCTGCCGGCCTCGCTGCGCAAGCTGGAACAGCAGAAGACCCGCGCTGACGCCGAGCTCGCCTTCGCCGACAAGCAGCTCGCGACCGCCAAGACCGATCAGGCCCGCGCCAAGGCCGAGGAGCTGAAGCAGAAGGCCGCCACCAAGGCCGCCGACGCGGCGGCGCAGCTCGATGCCGCCAAGGCCGCCGCACAGCCGAAGCGCGATGCGGTCCCTGCCACGAAAGAGGTCGCCAAGGCGGCAGCGGCCAGGAAGGCCGACGCCGTGAAGGCTGCGACCGACGCAAAGCTCGCGCTCGAACCGGTCTCGGTCTACATCAGCCGCGCGACGCAGAAGCTCTATGTGCGGCGGAACACGCACAAGCCGGCACCGGACGGCGGCGGCGAGGTGTTCGACACCAGCATCGAGGTTCCCGTCACGATCCGCAATCCGGATCAGCCGCTCGGCACGCATATCTTCACGGCGATGGCGAAGAACGACACGGGCCTGCGCTGGAGCGTGGTCACGATCGAAGACGGCGACAACGCCAGGAACGCACTCGACCGCATCACCATCCCGCAGGAGGTGCTCGATCGCATCGCGCCGACCGCGTTGCCGCGGTCCTCGATCATCATCTCGGACGAGCCGCTGAGCAGCGAGACCAACTACCGCACCGAGTTCGTCGCGGTGCTGAGCAACCAGCCCCAGGGCGGTTTCATCACGCGCAAGCCGACCGCGCCTCCGATGGCCATGGCGAGCGACGACGGCTGGGACAATGGCGGCAACGGTTTCGGCTTCTTCTTCCAGCGCGATCCGAACCCGCAGCCCGTCAATCCGCGCCGGCGTGGCCAGTATCAATACTATCAGCCGGCACAGCCGATGCAGCGGGGCTTCTGGTAGGAGGCGGACAGATCGAAGCCCGCCACTATCGCCGCGCCTCGATCACGATAGCCTGGATCTTGCCCTCGATCGGTCCGGACCCATGGCGCGTCCGGATCGCCTCGGCGACGATGTTGGTCGCAGCCTGAAGCTTGCTGGCATCGCGTGCCTCGATCTCGCTGCGCAGCGGCGTGCCCTGGCAGAGTGCGATCGCGACGTGCTCGGGCGACGGCGCGCGGCTTATTTCAGCTCGCGTTTCGATCGATATGTCACGGAAGCCTGCGCGTTCGAGGTCGGTTCTGATGACCGCCTTGTCGTGATAGCCGTGCGGCGTCCGGGCCATGAAACGGGGCGGGTCGTCGGGAAACAGCTTTTCGAGTGCGACCGTTGCTTCATGCGTCAGCACATTGTCCTCGATGCGATCCCAGACGTTGAACACGAACGTGCCGCCATCCTTCAGGACGCGCTTCACTTCGCCGTAGGCCTTGACGCGGTCCGGAAAGAACATGGCGCCGAATTGGCAGCAGACCACGTCGAAGGCGGCATCGTCGAAGGGCAGGGCCGATCCATCGGCCTGGCGCCACGAGATGCGATCGTCGTCTGCCTGACGCTGCGCCGCGACGGCGAGCATCGGCTCGTTGAGGTCGGTTGCGACATAACGGACGCCGCGTGGCAGCGCCGCCGCGACCGCGCGCGTCACGGCGCCGGTGCCCGCCGCGATCTCGAGCAGCACGGAGGGGGACCGGGCCGCGACACGTCTTGCGATGTCGTCGGCGTAGACGGCGAAGATCATCGGCACCAGATATTCGTCGTAGAGCTTTGGGATCGAGCCGGCGAAAACCTTGTCAGTGTTGGACATGCTTGCCTCGCTGAAGGTTCGGACACGAAGCTCACGTTACCATGGATTGCCGTCTACCGCGCCAGCAGCGCGGTGAACCCGGCCGGTTCCTGCATCGCCTTGCGGGCTGGCGTCATCGGCTCCCACCGACCTCGCGGATCGGCCGCGTGCCGTCCCAGCTCAAAGCAGCCTGCCGGACCTTCTCGAAGAACGGCCCCTTGGTGCCGCTGATGTCGGAGATCTCGATCACGGTGCCCGGATGGGCCTGGGTGTCGAAATAGGCAAAGCGCCCCTTGTCGCCGCCGATCTGGCCCTCGTGGCCGATCCTGTAGCCGAGCCCGAGCGCCCTGTCGTAGAGCGCCTGGTAGTCGTGGTTCCAGTAGGACATGTGCTGAAGGCCTTCGTGGCCGGACTCGAGGAACTCCCTGTACAGCGAGGGCGCGTCGTTGCGCTGCTGGATCAGCTCGATCTGGAGATCGCCGGAATTGGCCAGCGCGATGCTCATCTCGACGGCAGAGTTTTCGCCGCGATGGCGAAACCAGTCGGTCTTGACGCGGTCCATGTAGTACCACGGACCGACGCCCATCACCTCGATCCAGTGCTTCATCGCGGCGTGGATGTCCCGCACCACATATCCGTTCTGGCGCACCGCGCCGAAGATGCGGCTCATATCGGCGCCCCCGTTGTCACCTCGTTCACCTGATCTCGATTCACTTCACTTCAATGCCCGCGTCCTTGGCGACCTGCTTCCAGGCCGCGATGTCGCGCGCGTTGATGTCACGCTGCTCGTCGCCCGGCACGAATTGCGGCGTGATGCCGAGCCCCAGCAGCTTCTGCTTCACCTCGGCATCGGCGAGCGCGTCCTTCAGTGCCGCCGACAGTTTTCTTGCGATCGGCTCGGCAAGTCCCGCAGGCGCATACATCGCCCAGGACAGGCTGCGGTCGAACGGCACGCCTTGTTCCTTGTAGCTGGCGACATCCGGCAGGCTCGGCGAACGCTCGCCGCAGGCGGCCAGCGCCTTGATCGAACCGTCTTTCACCAGCGGCGTCGCGGTCGCCATGTCGAGTGTCGCCAGCGAGATGTGGCCGCCGAGCAGATCGCCGGCCAGTTTGGCGATGCCGTTGAACGGCACGTGGTCCATCTTGATTCCGGTCTGCTGCATCAGGATTTCCGCGCAGAATTGTCCGGTCGAGCCCACGCCCCAGCTTCCGTACTGGATCGGCTCGCCCTTCTTGGCCAGCGCGATCAGGCCCTTGATGTCGTTGGCGGCAAAATCCTTGGTCGCCACCAGCATGATCGAGGACGTGCCGATGCGCCCGATCGTGGTGAAGTCCTTGATCGAATCGTAGGGCAGTTTTGGATAGATCGCCGGCGCCAGCACATGGGTGGTCATGCCGCCGACGGTGATGGTGTAGCCGTCGTTCGCCGACGCCGCGACCATCTGGGTGCCGAGCGTGCCGGCAGCCCCGGTGTGGTTCTCGATATAGACGCTCTGTCCGAGCGTCTTGCCCATCCTGTCGCCGAGCAGCCGCCCGATCACGTCGCCGCCGCCACCGGCCGCATAAGGCAGCAGCATCCTGATCTTGTGGGTGGGATAGGCGGCCGGGTCCTCGGCGCGCGCAGGCAGCATTGCCGAGGACGTTACGACCAATGACAATGTCGCGGCGCGCAGCAGACGAAAATGGACGAAGCGCGCCATGACCCAGTCTCCCCAGATTGCTCTCCGCTTCTTTGACAGCGGAGTTGAAACGAACGATCGTTCGTACGATTGACTAGCGAACGATCGTTCGTTAGTCAAGTTGCATGGCTGTCCACACCACCAGCGCGGCGGAAGCAGCTGCGCCCACGACCCGCGCGCGCATCCTCGCCGAGGCGCTCGATCTGTTCGCGCAGAGCGGCTATGGCGGCGCCTCGATGCGCGAGCTCGCGCGTCGCGTCGGCATTCGCGAGAGCAGCCTCTACAATCACTTCGCCGGCAAGGCCGCGATCCTCGAGGCGATCGTCAGCGAGCACGGTCCGGCCAGTTCGGCGAGCCGGCTGGAAGAGCCTCGCTACAAGCAGCTCGCGCGCCAGCCCGCCGCGTTCTGCCGGCAGTTTGCACTGGACCTCGTCGAGCAATGGTCCGATCCGCGCGAGCACCAGTTCCAGAAAGTCATCACCGCCGAGCGCAACCGCGTGCCCGGCATCCGCGCCAAATTCGCCGATCATTTCTACGCGCGCGAGCAGAGCATGATGACGGATTATTTCCGCGGTTTTGCGCTCGCCGGCCTGGTCTCGACGCCGGACCCGCGCGAGACCGCGCGGCTGTTCGCCGCCGGGCTGATCTACATCCGTCTCGAGCATTACGTGATGGGCGCGGAACCGTCGCCGCGGCCGAAGGTGATCGAGGCGATCGACCGCTATCTCGCCTTCTTCCTGTCGCTGATCGCGGCGGATGGCGGGACGCGAGACAACAAGAAACGAAAAGCCAAGGGAGAGAATCGTGGCAAGGCTGCCCCTGATTGATCCGGAGACGACCAGCGGCGACATCCGCGCCTCGTTCGACCGCATGCCGGTCAAGCTGAATATTTTCCGCATGATGGCCCATGCCGAGGCCAACATGATCCCGGCGATGCGGCTCGGCAATTCGATCCTGCACAAGCAGAAGCTCAGTGCGGTCAACCGCGAGCTCCTGATCCTCCAGGCCGCCCAGCTCGAAGGCGGCGCCTATGAATGGCGCCAGCATGTGCCGATCGCGCTCGGAATCGGCTGCACGCAAGCCCAGATCGATGCGGTCGAGCGCACCGACTATGATGCCGCCGGCTTGAGCGAGGCCGAGCGCGCGCTGCTGAAATTCGGCCGCGAAGTGGTCGAGAACGTCCGCGTTCCCGCGCCGACCTTCGCCGCCATGCGCGAGCATTTCAGCGACCAGGAGATCGTCGAATCCATCGTCGCCCTCGGCTTCTACATGATGATGGCGCGTGTCACCGAGGCGACCGAGACCGATCTCGATCCGGCAGCCGGCATGAAGGTCTATGACGGCGGCAGGAAATAGGCGGGTCGCGTGCGTGAGAATTCCGAGACCAGGCCGGAGCGCTATGTCCGTCCGCCAAGCGCGGAGTCGCTGGGCGAAGCGCCGGGCAGGGGACGTCTCGAGGGCCGCCGCATCCTGATCGTCGGCGGTGGCCAGCGTGTGTTCGACGCCGCCACCGATCCGATCGGCAACGGCCGCGCCATGAGCATTCTTTGCGCGCGCGAGGGTGCGAAGGTCGCGGTCGCCGATCTCAACCGAACCTCGGCCGAGCACACCGTCAAGCGCATCACCGACGAAGGCGGTGAAGCCTTTGCGATTGCCGCCGACGTCACGTCGGAGGCCGACGTCCTGCGCATGATCGACGAGGCGCATCGCGCCATGGGCGGGCTCGACGGCATGGTGCTCAACATCGGCACCTTCGGCAAAGTCGGGCTCGATGCCGTCAGCCCCGAGGAGTGGAATGCGATCTACGACGTCAACGTTCGCGGCCCGATGCTGTGCTGCCGCGCAGGCCTGCCTAGATTCGACAGCGGCGGATCGATCGTCTTCATCTCCTCCATCGCCGCGCTGAAAGCCGGCTCGCAAATGGCGGTGTATGATTCCTCGAAAGCCGCGCTCGGCGGCCTCATGCGCAACATCGCCCATTTCGGCTCGCGCCGCGGCATCCGCGCCAACCTGGTCTATCCCGGCCTCGTCGACACGCCGAATGGCCGCGAGGCCGGCGCCGGCCGCCCCTCGCGCGGCAAGGGCCACGTCCCGTTCGGCCGCCAGGCCACCGCCTGGGAAATCGCCTATGCCGTGCTGTTCTTCCTCTCGGACGAGAGCGTCTACGTCACCGCGCAGACGCTCGCGGTCGATAGCGGCCTGAGCGGGATGTGAGGCGGCTCGCGCCTATGGCCCGTTCGCACGCGCTCGGCAGATGAGGTGGTCCAGCGAGACCCTGCCCGGCCCGTAGGCCATGATGCCGAGCGCCATCGCTGCCCAGGTGATGTGGATCGGCCAGCCGTCAGGCACGGTCAGCTCGACGATGACAGTCATGAACAGCAGTCCGAGCGCCGCAAACCGCGTGCCGAGGCCGAGCAGGAGGAGGATCGGGAACATGATTTCCCCGCATCCGGAGAGAAAGGCCATGACGGTCGGCGCCGGATAGTGATAGGGCCCGCCCGGCAGATGCAGCATGAACTCGTCGCTGAACAACGTCACCGCGGTGTCGTTGAGCCTGAGGAAGCCTGCCCATTTGAGCATGCCGGAACGCCAGAACGGCACCGCCAGCGCGATGCGGAGCACGAGCTGAACGACTGACGGCGAGGCGATGGTCTGCACGAGATGATTGGCCTTGTCGACGAGGAGTCCGAGTGAGGGCAGGCCGCCGCCCGCCTGCATGCGTTGGTCCGTGATCATCAGACGTCTCCGAAAGCGAATGAGGTGAAGGCGCCCGCCTCGATCAGGCCGGTGATGTTCGAAGCGATGTCGAAGTCGGCCGCCGCGTCCAGCGCGCGTGCGGCGGCCTCGCCGAGCGGCCGACCCGACATCAGGCTGCTCGCGAATACTGCTCCGCCCGGCGGCAGGTGCCGGACCACGACATCGAATTCGGCGCGCGTGACCAACGCGTCTTCCGGTGTCGCAGCGTCGATGCGCCCGACCGGCGACGTGTCGCGGTTGGCGGCGAATATCGTCACCGCCGCGAATTGCGACCGCACGATTCTCGTCGCCGGGTGCGGTAGGAGAACGAGATCGCCCAGCCGATCCGGCGCAACAGCGGCAAGCTGCGCCGGCGACAGCGGTGCGGCGTCGGCGGCGTGATAGGCATCGAGCCAGGCTCGCTCGATGCGTGCGACATCTGCGAGCCATGGCATCATCTGCGCATGTTCATATTGCGCGATGAAGGCGGGGAAGTCGCGGCCGTAGTCGAACAGCAGGGGTGAGATCGGTGGCGTCAGGCGAACGTGGAAGCGCGCCATGGCACGGAAGAAGCCGGCGCCGGTGATGCGCTGCACCGCCGGATAGATCGCGGCGAGCGCGTCGATCAGGCTGACCGTGACGTTGTTGCGGTAGACGTCGTAGCGCTTGCCATTGGCCTTGCCGTTCGGGCCGGTCACGATCTCGGGCGCAGGGCGCACCGGGTCCAGCAGCGCCGGTGCAAAGGCTGCGGCAAAGCAAAGGTCAGGCTCAGGCGGCATGACGATCTCCCGTCAGCCCGACCGGGCGGCAACGGTCGAGGATCGCCTGCGCGGCGGCGGCTTCCGCTTGCAGGACCGCCCAATCCGGGATCTTGCTGTCCCACTCGATCAGCGTCGGCACGCCGCCGCGGCGCCGGACGGCGATCTCGTACAGCTTCCACACGGCGTCCGCGACCGGGCCGTCATGGCTGTCGATCAGCAGCAGATCGCCTTCGTCGTCGGCCTGCTCGGCATGGCCGGCGAGATGGATCTCCCCGACGCGCGGCAGCGGAAAGTCCGCGAGGTAGTCGAGTGCCGAGAAGCCGTGATTGGTCGCTGATACGAATACATTGTTGATGTCGAGCAGCAGCCCGCAGCCGGTCCGCTCGGCAACAGTGCGGATGAAATCGGTCTCGCTCATCGACGATTCGCGAAAGGCGACGTAGGTCGACGGGTTTTCCAGCAGCAGCGGGCGGCGGATCGCGTCCTGTACCTGATCGATGTGATCGCAGACGTTCCGGAGCGTTGCCGCGGTGTAGGGCAGCGGCAACAGATCGTTGAAGAAGCTGGTCTCATGCGTCGACCAGGCGAGATGCTCGGATACCAGCGCGGGCTGGTAACGCGCCACCAGTGCGCGAAAGCGGGCCAGATGCGCCTTGTCGAGCGGCTGTGGTCCGCCGATCGACATGCACACGCCATGCAGTGAGAGGGGATGGTCGCGGCGGATCGCTTCCAGCGCGCGGTGCGGCGGTCCGCCTGCGCCCATGTAGTTCTCGGCGTGGACCTCGAAGAAGCCGCGTTGTGGTTTCGCGCCCAGGATCGCCTGAAGATGTTCAGGCTTGAAGCTGGTCCCGGCGACGCCGCCGATGGGCGCGGAATAGCGGAGGGGCACCGCAGACATGTCAGGCGCGATTGCCGTCGTCATGGTTTCACTCCGCTCTTCCGTGTTGTGGTGGTCGCGACGCAGCGCGTCAGACCGGCTTCAGCGAGCCCTTCTTGCCACCCGGCAGGTCGATGCTGGTGCAGGTGCCGCCCTGGACGAATTTCCATGCATTGCCCTGGAAGTCGGCGGTCGAGGTGCCCTGGCAGGTCGTGCCCGGTCCGGCCGCGCAATCGTTCTGGCCCTTCAGCGCGACGCCGAAGCATTTTTCCTTCTTGGCGGCGACGGCCGCGTCGCCCTCGGCCTTGGTCAGCGGAGCAGCAGCGGCCAGGGTCGCCAGTGCGGTCGACATGGCGCCGGCGAGAACGAACGTGGTCACGGCAAGTTTGGCAGACATCGAAGTTTCTCCTGTTCGAGATGGCATCGCCTGGCAGGCGAAGAGCGCCTTGTTCGGTTCGCCCCGCAGCCGCTCGCGTTACCGATCGAGCAGGTCACGAGTTCGTGAGGCCGTTAGATGGGCGCACGGGCTGTGCGCTTGGATCGGATTAGCGGGTGACGGGCCGGTCAATCCAATGCCTAGTCTCTATCGAGACCTTAGCCGGAGAGCATTGGCGGCGACGCGCGGCGCCTGCCACAGGTAACGAATGCACGCGTGCCACGTAGAGCGGTAACAGGAGGTGGCCGGTCGCCGCTTTGCCGGAGAACGGAAACAGCTATGAATGTTGATCCCGGACGGCACCTGCGCGCGATCGCGAAGCTGACGGTCAGCATCCGCCTCGCCGTCTCGGCGCTGGTCCTGACCGCGATCCTTTTGACCGCCGCCCTCTCCAGCCTGTTGTGGTGGCGCACGGCGGAGGCGGCGAGCCGGCAGCTCGCATCGACCATCAACGAGCAGATCGTGGCCGCTGTCCGCAAGGAGGTCGCCGCGATTGTGGACGAGGCGCGTGCGGCCCACACCGCCATTCGAACGCTGTTCTTGCAGAACGTGCTCGACACCCGCGAGGCCGACAAGCGCGAATTCGTGTTCCTGTCGCAACTGCAGTCGCAGGCGACGATCTCCTGGGTCGCCTTTGGCTGGCCCGACGGGACCTTCTTCGCCGCGCACAAGCTCGGCGACCGCCGCCTGGAGATGATGGAGATCTCGCTGACCGATCACGCCGGCCAGCGCCGCATCGACGAATACGAGGTGGTGCCCGGCGATATCGAATTCGCCAATCGCCGTTTCGAGCCGACAGATTTTCGCGTCGCCGATCGCGCCTGGTTCAAGACCGGGCTGGCGGCCGGGGAGCCGCAGTGGTTCAAGGTCATGGACCATCCGACCGGCGAGCGGCCATCGATTGCCTTTGCCGGCCCGATCGATGTCTACCAGGAGCGGCAAGGCGTCCTCGCCATCGTCATCGAATACACCAGGCTCGCGCGCTTCCTGTCGCAGCTCGAGGTTGGGCGCACCGGAACGGCTTTCATCATCGACGGCAGCGGCGAGCTGATCGCGGCGCCTGACAAGGACGCCGACGAGCTGCACGCTGCGAAGGGCGATACGACGCTGCTACCGCTGGCGCGGATGGCACTCGTGAAGGCGGGCGAGGATGGCCGCAAGGCAGCCTGGCGAAGTCGGCTGACATCGGCTGGCGGCGCTTACGAAGTGGCGCTCACGCCGCTGCCGTTTCCCGGCTGGTCGCTCGCAACCGTGATCCCCGAGGCCGAGTTCCTCGGTCCGGTCGAGACGACATTGCGCCGCCTGATCATCGGCCTTGGCATCGGCGCCGTGCTCGCAGCGTTGGCCTCGGCGATGCTGGCGCGTTCCGTCATCGCCGCACCGCTGTCGCGCGTCGTCGGCGAGCTCCGCCATGTCGAAGCCTTCGCACTGGAGCAGGTCCGCCGCCATCCGTCGCGGCTCAAGGAGATCGCGAGCCTGTCCGGCGCGATCGCCGAGATGGCGGCCGGCCTGTCCGCGTTTCGCAAGTTCATCCCGGCCGATCTGGTCCGCTCGCTGTTGCGCCAGGGCGTCGAGGCAAGGCCAGGTGGCAGCATGCAGGAGCTCAGCGTGATGTTCGTCGACATCGCCGGCTTCACCGGGCTGTCCGAGCGGCTGGGCGATCGCGTGGTGCCGTTGTTGTCGCGCTATCTCGACCTCGCCTCAGAGGCCGTCGTCGCCAATGGCGGCACCATCGACAAGTTCATCGGCGACGCCGTCATGGCGTTCTGGGGCGCGCCGCAGCCGCAGGCCGACCACGCGCTGCGCTGCTGCCGTGCGGCGCTCGGCTGTTGCAGGGCGATCGCGGCCTCGGGCCTTGCCGACGATCTTGGCCAGCCGCTCCAGATCCGGATCGGTATCAATTCCGGCCGCATGTTGGTCGGCAATATCGGTTCCGAGCTGCGCCTGAACTATACCGTGATCGGCGATGCCGTGAACGTCGCGAGCCGCCTCGAGGGCGCCAACAAATCCTACGGCACGCAAATCCTCATTGGCGAAGCGACCGAACGTCTCGCACGCGGCGCCATCGTCACGCGCGAGATCGACAGCATCGCCGTGTATGGACGTGAGGAGGGCTTTGCGGTCTACGAATTGATCGGACTTGCCGGGGAGAGCGGCGGGGAGAGGCTTGATTGGATCGTACGATATGAACAGGGCCTCGCTAACTACCGCGGGCGCCATTTTGCGGCTGCACTCGCTGATTTCGAAGCCGTGCTGAATATGCGCGGCCCGGATCGCCCTGCTGAACTGATGCGCGACCGCTGCCGGCAGTTGGTTGAGAGCGCGCCTGATGTTGTGTGGCGCCCGGTCGCGGCACTGACGACGAAGTAGTCGCGAAAGATTGGCGTGCTGACGGACGAGAGCTGGCGACGATTCTGCCTGCATGATACGTAATTGACACCCGCCCTCTCGCGCTCCCGGACCACCTCAATTCATGAAAACCACACTGCTGAAATCCGAAGACTATGCCCGCTCGCCCTGGAAGAACGGCGGCGGCATCTTTACCGATATCGCGGATGCCCATCGCGCTGAGTCCAATGTGAAGGATTGGGACAGCCTGCTGTGGCGCTTCGCGGCCACGCCAATCGTGGCACCCGGGCCGTTCTCCCATATGCCCGGCATCGACCGTTTGCAAATGGTGGTCGGCGGCCGCGGGCTGGTGCTGAAATCGCCCACCCAGGAATTCGACGAGCGCGAGCCGTTCACGACGGTGCGATTCACCGGCGAACTCGAGATCGTGACCAGGCTCGAGGAAGGGCCAGTCGAGGTGGTGAATTTGATGGGCCGGCGCGGTGCGGTGGCGCTTGAGCTCGAAGCGCTTAAGGCGCCCGGTGAGCGGCGATTGTCCGCCGGCACGCATCTGATCTATGCGGCGCGCGGCGACTGCGGCATCCGTCTCGACGGCACGGATTTTTCGATTTCGCACGAAAACACGTTGAAGGTCGAACTGACGGGGGCGTCGACGCTTGCGCTTGTGTCGGGGCTGGCCGTGCTGGGCTCTATTCAGATCGTCGGCTGAACCGCGTTCCCGCCGCCGGAGCGGTGCGCACAATCCGTGCAACTGGCTAGGTTGACGCCGTCGCGCCGGAGCACGATATCTGCCCTGATGCAGCCGCTGCCCAGAGCACGATATGGGCAGCCACGATATGAACGGGCAGATATGACCGCGCGAGACAAGAACGCCACGCTATCCGACGGTGTCGTCGATTGGCTGATCAACGGCACGCGCGACGAGCGCTTCATCGACAAGATCTTTGCCGAGATGTGCATCCGGCTTCAGCAGGCCGGCATTCCGCTGGCGCGGTCGACGGTTCACGTGCTGATCCAGCATCCGCAATGGCTGGGCGCCCGCTTCATGTGGGCAGACGGCATGCGCGAGGCGGAGATTGCGCGGGTCGACTACGACGTCCGCGAGCGGTCCGAATACATCGGCAGTCCCGCCAACGAAATGTTCGACGGCGCAACCGAGGTGCGCGAGAATCTCGAGCAGGACCCAGCGCTCGGCCGCAAGCACGCGCTCTATTGCGAGATGCGCGCGCAGGGGCTGACCGACTATGTGGCCTGGCCGCTCTATCATACGCTCGGCAAGCGCCATCTCGTCACCTTCGCGACCGACCGGCCCGGCGGTTTCGACGAGACCCATGTCGCCGCCCTCAAGAACATATTGCCGGTGCTGGCGCTGGTCAGCGAGATCCGCATCAAGAACCGGCTGGCGCGAACGCTGCTCGAGACCTATGTCGGCTCCCATGCCGGCGAGCTCATCCTGGCCGGCGCCACGCGGCGCGGCACCGGCACGACGGTGCGCGCCGCGATCATGATCTGCGATCTGCGCGAGTTCACCAAGATTTCCGACAATTGGCCGCGCGACGACGTCATCGATCTGCTCAACGACTATTTCGACGCGATGTCGGAGCCGATCGCGCGGCATGGCGGCGAGATCCTGAAATTCATCGGTGACGGCCTGCTCGCCATCTTTCCGCTGAGCGAGCCCGAGGCCGGTGCAAACCTGCTGCATGCCGTGACCGAAGCCCGTCAGGCCATGATCGCGTTGAACGCGCGCAACGACGGCACCGGCCGCGCGCCGCTGAACTACGGCATCGGCGTCCATGTCGGCGACGTCATGTACGGCAATATCGGATCGTCCACCCGGCTCGACTTCACCGTGATCGGTCCCGCCGTCAACATGGCCTCGCGCCTCGAAGCCTTGACCAAGCAATTGGGAAAGACGGTGCTGCTGTCACGCGACTTCGCCGATCTCGTCGGCGGCCAGTTCGATCTGGAGCGCGTTGGCGAGCACGGTGTGCGCGGCTTCAGCGAGCCGATCGAGCTGTTTGCGTATCAGGGGTGAGGCAAAGCCGATATGCGACGATCACTGTTTCGATCCGGTCCAGCTTCCGACGCATCCATCGGATCGCCGGAACGACCCGGAGCCGCTGCGGCCTGAGAACCGCCCGGACATGGTCCAGGTCAGGCTTCCGGCGGCACCGACCCCGGAGGTGGAGCCGTTCGGACTGACTTGAGCGGTGCCGTACTGTCCGACCAACTTGCCGCCGGTGATGACCACCGTGTCGGAGGAGGTGCCGCAGGGCGTGCCGACACTGGTCAGAACCCATGCTCCGTCGAGATTGCTGCCTCCGCCGCTCTTTTGCGGCGCGCGGCGCGGCTCGTCGTCCGCGGGCTTGCTGCGCCGTGCCGGCTTCGAAGGCTCGGCCGTCCGCGGCGTCTCGCGCGAACCGGACAGCGATTTTTCGTCATTGCCGATGCTGCCGCCGGCGCTTCCCGACTGCGCACGCGCCATGTCGGGCAAGGCGACGATTGCGAGCGCGGCCGACAACAGGGCGGCTTCATAAGAAGCGCGGAAATGGTTTTGCATATTGCACTGGTTTGAAATGAACAGGTCTAGACCGCGGATCGTATTGCCAATGCCGGAGTGTGTCACTACGCTTGACCCTGGGTCGCCCAAACGTTGCTTCGATCGGCCGCACGTTCATGCCAAAATTCCTCCGCATCGGAATCCATCAGTCGAACGTATCGGGTTACACGTCGAAGGCGTGGTGCGTCCGGCGCGTCGGCACGGCGATCCTCCTGAAATGGGGCGCCGTGGAGGTCCAGGGCGCCGGTGACGGACGCAAGGTTTACTGGACCCGTCTGCCGCAGGAGAAGACCATTCGCTGCGGCAGCGCGCAGCGTGCCCAGGACTACGCAAAGGCCGCGATCGCGCGGCGCCGCAACCATCGCTATGAACCTCTCGCCGGCGCGATCGTGCTGCGGCGCCGACCGGCCGCAGGCAACAGCGAGCTCAAGCGAGCGCTCGCCACGATCCTGATCGTCGATATCGTCGGCTCCACCGCGAAGGCTGCAAAGCTCGGCGATGTCCGCTGGACCAAGATCATGGGCCATTATTACGCGGCGGTCCGCAAGGAGCTGAAGAATTCGCGCGGCAAGGAAGTCACGACAACGGGCGACGGCGTGCTGGCGACGTTCAAGACGCCGGCTGCCGGCATCGGTTGCGCGGCCGCGATCCAGAAGGCGGTGCGTACGCTCGGCCTCGAGATCAGGGTCGGCCTGCATGCGGGCGAATACACCGTGAGCGGCACCGAGGCGGTCGGCCTCGCCTTTCACATCGGCACCCGCGTCGCCGCCAAGGCACGCGCCGGCGAGGTCTTGGTCTCCAGCGCGGTGAAGGAGCTGCTGGCGCCGAAGTCCGAGATCCGCTTCGCCGATCACGGCGTACACCAGCTCAAGGGCGTGCCGGAGCGCTGGCGGCTGTGGCGGGTGGAGGGCTGAGTCGCCCTCAGAAAGCCCGCGCGGTGCGGGCGAGCTGCGGCGCCGCCGTCGCATCGAGCCGCAAATCCTTTCGAATCCCGGCATCCACCAGGGCTGCGGGCGCAAACCTGCGTAGCAATCGCAGGCGCTTCGCAAGGCTGCCGGCCGCGTATTTGAGTTGCGGGCGCGCCGCGCTCGCGGCCTTCAGCACCGTCTCGGCGACCACGCCAGGCTGTTCGGCCGTCGCCATCACCTCGTTCACCCGCTTGGTCACGCCGGCGCGGGCCTCGCGATATTCGTCGAGCGTGGCGTCGGGCTCCATGAAGTTCGCGTCGAACGGCGTCTTGGTGTAGGCGGGCTCGACCACCGAGACCCGGATGCCCCGCGTGCGCAGTTCATGGTCGAGCGATTCCGAATAGCCCGCCACCGCGTGCTTGGTCGCGGCATAGAGCGCGCCATAGGGCATCGGCAGAAAGCCGAGCACCGAGCCGATATTGATGATGCGACCATTTCCCTGGCGGCGCATGTGCGGCACAACGGCGCGCGTCATCCGGATCAGGCCGAAGAAGTTCGTCTCGAAAATCGCGCGCGCCTGCTCCATCGAGCTCTCTTCCGCGCCGGCGGGGGCAACGCCGAAGCCGGCGTTGTTGACGAGCAGGTCGATGCGGCCCTCGCGCCGGATCACTTCGCCGACGGCGGCTTCCACCGATGCATCGCTGGTGACGTCGAGAGCCAGCATCTCGAACGCCTGCTTGCCCGGCTGCGCGCCCCGCCTGCTGGTGCCGAACACCTTGTAGCCGGCGTTCGCGAGCCGCTCCGCCGTGGCCTGGCCGATGCCTGAGGAGGCGCCGGTCACCAGCGCGATCTTCGGTGTAATCCTGTTCATAATGCCTCTCCGACGCCACTACCGGGCCTGAAATAGTTTGATTACGATCGTAACTATTGATATAAATGACGATCGTAATTATAAAAGTCAAGCCCCAGTGCCCAATCCCGGCATCCAAGGATCAGTGCCATGCGCGTCTCAAAGGAACAGGCCGCCAAAAATCGCGAGCATATTCTCGAGACCGCCTCGCGCCTGCTGCGGGAGCGCGGCATCGCAGGTGTCGGTGTCGACGCGCTCGCCGAGGCGGCCGGGATGACGCATGGCAGCCTGTACAGCCAGTTCGGCTCCAAGGAGCGGCTGGTCGAGGAAGCCGTGGCCCATGCGATCGAGGCCAAAGGCCAGGAATTGCCCGAGGCGTTCGAACTCGAGGACTATGTTTCGCAATATCTCTCGCCGGGGCATCGCGACGATCCCGCCGCCGGCTGCCCCTTCGCTGCGCTCGCCTGTGAGGTGTCACGTCAAGGCAGCGGCCTGAGAGCGCGCTTCACCGCCGGCGTGCGCGGCACGATCGCGCTGCTGAGCAGCCGGATGGCCGCCACGCTGAAGCCGCGCCAGCGCGAGGACAAGGCGCTCGCGGCGGCCGCATCCATGGTTGGCGCCCTCGTGCTCGCCCGCGCCGTGGACGATCCCAAGCTGTCGGATGATATTCTTCGCGCGACGAGGAAGTCGCTGGCGGGGTGAGGGCGCGCCTCGGCGGGGGCGCCGAAAGGTCGGAATAAAATTCCGGGCCGATGCCTATTATGGCCCGCGCTACTATGGCCCGCCCTACGGCTATTATGGACCGCGCGTCGTGCGGCGGGGCTATTATGTACCTTACGCCTACGCTCCGCCGCCCTATTGGGATCCCTGGTGGTGACGAGACAAGGCCCGGATCATCATCCGGGCCTTTAGCGTGAGGGCAATCGGTCAATCGTTCGCGGCGCGCCTATTTGCGGTTGGCTCCCGTGGAGCCGGAGCCTGGGATGGCCTGCTGGCCTCCTTGCGTTTGCCTTGTGTCATTGTCGCCTGGCCGCGTCGTCGACGACTTGGCCGGTGCGCTCGCGCCGCCGCCGTTGTTGTCGGATGACGTGTTGAGGCTGGAGGCTCCCGCTCCCGTCGTGCCGCCGGTGCTTGAGGAGTCGATGCTCGACCCGGTCCTGGACGCACCCGCGCCGCCTTGCGCGAATGCGGAAGGAGGCAATGCAAGAGCCGCAACCAGCCCCGCGAGAACCAGCTTTTTCATGTCCGCTCCTTTGCTTGACGTCGTCACATACCGTGCCGAGGCAAAGATCTCGGCACGCACCTGTTCCTGCGCGGGCGCGGAAATGCCGCACCAGCGATGATTAAGTCATCCCGGACTCATCGCGCGCGAGGCGATCATTTCCTGCGCTTGCGGCGTCAGCTCATAGTAGTCGCCGGCTTTCACGAGCCAGCCCGCCTCGATCATCCGTCGCGTCATGCCTGCGCTGCACAGCGGGTGGCCGCCGCCGGGATGAAACAGCGCGCCCTCGCGTTCGATCAGGTAGCCGTAGAGCCGCGCCTGTCGAAGCGGGTTTTGCATCCCTGGTGTGGGCGCCTCCATGGTCTCTAGCGTAGTCCTTTATGATGGCCGACCCTCGTCAGGCGGCCCCGGCTTGTGACCGGTGGCGGGGCTTCGAGCCGAGGCCGCCATTGCCGGAATGGTAAGGAGCCGGCGTGGCCCAATACGCAACGGCCCAAGGTCGTTCCTACGCGGCGAGGTGCCTAGGCCGACCAACGATCCTGCTCTTCCTGGTGAGCATGCTCGTTTAGCCGTTCGGCGATCCGATCCGCGATCTTCTCCGACTCGGCCGAGGCCACCGGCTTGCTCTTGTGGGTTTTCAGTTCGTTTTTGTCGGCTTCGAGTGGGAAGTCGTCAGGCTTCAGTCCGGCATCCTTGGTCATGGCGCGCCTCCATGTTTCCTTTTTCGGAAAACACGGCCGGAGGCTGATTGTTGCTAGAGGAGCCTCATCCGCAGAGTGACGGATCCATGCCTGCAAGAAAGGCGGCCCGTATCGCCGGCGGTTCAACGCGAGCTTTTGCGTCAGGCGCCGCCGACCGCCCGAATGACGGTCCCGCTCCCGCCGCAAGTTGCGCAGCTCTCGCCGTCGATTTTCCCCGTGCCGTGACAGTCAGGACAGACATCCTCGCCGGTGCCGGGTGTTCCCGGAGCGGCTTCATCGCCGGGATTGAGCGTCGCCTGGCTGGCTGGCTGCGCTCCGGTCTGTGCGCTTTGCGCGTCGGAAGCTTTGGTCCGGGTCATCTGCACCTCCTCGAAAGGACCGCAACGCGCAATGGCGCAGGAAGTGCCAATGGCGGATTCGCACCCACGACCGGTTGCTTCGTTTCACCCATCGACGCAGTTCAATGCACACCCATGGTGCGCCGGAGCGATGGCGGTGTACCCGCGGAGAATTGCGGGCCCGGCGAGACGGGGATGCTGGTCGTCCCCAGGTCTTGCATGGCAGCGGCATGCCTTACCTGGCTAGAGAGAGGCCACCACCTCAACATCACCGCACCCCCGTGCCCTTGCAGCGCTGGCACTTCACGACCTTGTCGCCCTTCTTGAGCAAGCCTTTGCCTTCGCAATTTTTGCACTTCTGCTTCTTCTTGATGTTCGGGCCTTTTTCACTCGTCATGAGGTTCTCCTGCCGCGAGAGAGCGGTTGACTGTTGCATTGTACGGGTTGGCTCGGTGAGCGCCCAGCCGCGCCCCGTCAACGATCGGCGATCAACCGACGGGGTATAACGGGGGAAAGCGATCCCGAGTGGAAGATGCGCCGAAAACCATTGAGACGCATGAGCACGGAGGCAAGTCGGTCAAGACGCCCGCCGGGGCGCTCGTATTGAATATCGCGACCGCTAAGGATCGCGGTGGATACAGTGCCGGGAAAGTGGGCAGGATCGAAAGCTGCGGTCACGGA
This sequence comes from Bradyrhizobium sp. 76, assembly GCF_023073025.1. Taxonomy (NCBI): domain Bacteria; kingdom Pseudomonadati; phylum Pseudomonadota; class Alphaproteobacteria; order Hyphomicrobiales; family Nitrobacteraceae; genus Bradyrhizobium; species Bradyrhizobium sp. 76. The sequence continues at coordinate 53,665 of NZ_JADPIS010000019.1, read as the reverse complement.
CCGAGCCGCCCCTATCGGGACCACGATGAAGATATGCCTCGGCAGTGCGTTAAAGTAAGTCTGCATCGGATACGACGAAGGCGATCAATACTGCCGTTGTCGAACATGCAATTGAATCTCGGAACCTCCGGGCAAGATGTGGCTTTGCGGCAGGGCGGTTGCATCCCAAGTTATATCAGTTGACGTGCCATCCGCGGTCTGAAATGTTGGTGAAGAGCTAGGAACCTCATGACCTATCGTGAATTTCTGCATGCACTTCGTGCATTGCCTGGCGGGCGTGCCGCGGATGCCCAGTATAGCTCAACATGATGGATCTGGATGGGGTTTCCGCCCAGGCATTGTCCGACACCATCGGCGCGATCTATGACTGCGCGCTCGATCCGCAGCGTTGGCCCGACACCTGCCGTAAGGTCGCTGATCTCTGTGAAAGTACCGGCGGCGGTATATGTGTGCATGACGTACGGCACGTGCAAAATGACCAGCTGTTCGTATTCGGATATCAATCGGAATTCTTGGAAAAGCTGGGAAGCCAGTATGCGAAGAGCCCGATGGCTGCGGCGGACATTGTCGCCAATCTCGGCGACGTGAACGTCCTCTCCACGAATCACAACGAGCTGGTCGAAAGCCGATTCTACAGGGAAGTGTTGGAGCCGTTCGGCCTGATGGACATGATGTGGTTTCCGGCGTTGCGGACCGGGGCGCGCATGGCCTCGATGCACGCATCACGGAAAGACAAGGCGCCGCGTTACCAGCAGCTGGAGATCGGCCTGTTCAAGCTGCTTTCGCCGCACGTCTGTCGTGCCTTGACGATTTCGGACGCGCTCGACATCCGAACGCTCCGGTCGGAGATGCTGGAAAAAACGGTCGATGCCCTCACCGCGGGCGTTTTCCTCACAGACCGCGTTGGCCGGATCGTGTACATGAACCTCACCGCCGAGCGCCAGGTTAAAGCCGGCGCTTCCCTTCGAATCCTGAACAGCCGCCTAGATCCGGTCGACCCTGCGGCCAGCGCCGCTCTGTCGATAGCGATTGAGCGGGCTGCGGCTGACGATGATGACGGAGGTTCCGGCCAGCATTCGCTCGCCATTCCCAATGGAAATGGCGCTGGATATGTCGCAACCTTGCTTCCGGTACAGCGCGGTCACCGCCGCGATATTGTGGCGCCGTTTGCAGCTTCGGTTGCGGTTTTCGTGCAGGATCCTATAGACGCCCCTCTGATGCCGGGTGAAGCCTTTGCGCGGCTACACAAACTGACCGGAGGAGAATTGCGCGTCCTGCTGGCGCTGGCGCAAGGGCTAGGCGCCAGGGAGGCGGGCGATATGCTAGGTATCGGCGAGCCAACCGTGCGGACCCATTTGCAGCACATGTTCGCGAAGACTCAGACGCTGCGGCAGGCCGACCTGCTGCGCCTGTTGCACACCTCCACGCCAGCAGTTCGCGACCCGCGGCCGCCGGTGTAGAGGCGTCCGAAGATCATCTGGCACAAGCCGTAGTTCTTGGATGAACGGAAACTATGTTGGCAAGTTCGCTTGCGGAAGAGGTTGTTTCAGCCAAGGACCCGGCGTTGTTGCGCGCCCTTTACAGTTGGTCTGGCAGCGATGTTTTCTCTGGCCAGAGAGCGACGAACCTGCCGAAGAGATCGGTGCCTGCGGCAGGCACGTAGTGAAGACGTGATTGCCGCTTCCAATCCCCGCTTGCGCCAAATCTCCCCGATAACGATTAGCCAATCACCCTGTCGCCGAGGCAAATGTCCAGGCAAATCGGAGTTTCGGGATAGTCAGGATTTTACGCCCATCCCTCGATACGATCGCATGTAACCCGATCAACATTGCCTCGCAGAGAAGTGGCAAGTGTTTCGATGAGTCCGGAGTCCAGCTCTCGATTCGATCCGCTCTCGGGCAGCCTCAACCTCATTACCGCAATCGCGCCGCGGCGCGCAGTAGCGCACTTCGTCTCGATGTTCTTCCGTATAAAGCAGGGAGTACTCATGGGCATTGTCGAAAATACCGCGACTGTCATCGTCAATAAATGTCTCGGACAACGAACCTTCCGCTATGATGACGTCATGAGTATCCAATTCGATGTGGAAATACTCAACCTTATCGGTATCAACCGGTTGAACGATGCTGACGCCGTTGACTAGATCGCGGGCCTCGATCAGTGCGCATTGCAGATACATGGCATGATGCGGCGAGATCCAAAGGTCGCGTTTTGGTACGTTCTCGTCGATCGCTCCGGCATTGATGCGGATAGGCAGAATATGCTTCTGACCGATCAGGAACCGTCCAGCATATGAACGCCGCCCGATCCATTTGATAGCACGCGCGTTTCCTGACATCGTTATGACCTGGTCGCCGACGGCGAGGTCCTCTACCCTGACTTCGCCGCCGTCGGTAAGGATGAGCGTCCCAGTGCAGTAACATGCGACGACCTGCTCAGCCGTGTACGCTGCGTCTGAAAACTTGAAGAACTCGACGTTCACTACGGTATCGGTGCCGTCTGGGGCGCCGGCGCGCTGATCGGCGATCGTGAGCGAGCCGTCGGCCAGCTGAGTGACAATGTAGTCGGAGCGGGCACCGGTGAAATGAGCGGTATCGTCACCGTTGCCGCCGTTCAATTTGTCGTTGCCGCTGCCACCGTAGAGATTGTCGTATCCATCTTGGCCGAACAGTTGATCGTCGCCGCCCAAGCCATAAAGCGTGTCGTCGAAGGCACCGCCGCGGATAGTTTGATCGGCGGCGCTGCCGATACGGGTGACGGCGGCGTCCGGCGCCCGTCCATACAGCACGTAGCTCGAGCCAGATGCGCTGCCGTTGAAGTCTGTCCCAGGCGCGCCCACGATCAGGTCGTCGAAACCGTCGCCGTTGAGGTCTCCTGCCGAGGCGACCGATGAGCCGACTTGGTCGCCGGCCGCGGCTCCAGTGAGCGAAAATCCGTTGGTGCCGTCGATGGAGGAGGGGCCGAGCTTCGCCGTGAAGGCTCCGGCATGGCCGAACAACACGTAACTCGTGCCGGAATCGGTCGCGGTGCTGTCCCTGTTCCGGGCGCCGATGATGAGGTCGTCGAAGCCATCGCCGTTGACGTCACCCGCCGAGGCGACAGAATAGCCACTGTTATCGTTCGAGGCGCCACCAACACCGAAAATGAAGCCGTTGGTCCCGTTGAGTGAAGACGACAAAGCTCCGGCCTGGCCAAACACCACATAGCTCGCGCCCACTTGGAGGCCAGATGCATCGTTGAAGGGGCCGCCAACAATGAAATCACCGTATCCATCGCCATTGACATCGCCTGCGGCGGCGACGGAGTAGCCACTTCTGCTGCCAGTGATCGCTGAGGTGAACTGGTAGCCGGCAGCAGTGCCGCTGATGCTCGTCAGGTTGATGGCGGCGGCGAACGATGCATGGCCGTAAATTAGGTAGCTCATGCCCTGACTCCCGTTATATCTGGGAGCGCCGACGATAATGTCGTCAAAGCCGTCGTTGTTGACATCACCCGCTGACGCGACGGAGAAGCCGCTCTGACCGCTCACGCCCGTGCCGTTCAAGGTGAAGCCCGCGGTCCCGTCGAGACTGGACAGATTGATGTTAGGTGTCGATGCAAAGGAGATTTTGCCAAACACCACATAGCTCGCACCGCTACTGATTTGGCCGTTAGGATCGGACAAGGGCGCGCCGATGATGATGTCGTCGAAACCGTCGTTGTTGATATCGCCTGCGGATGCCACGGATGTGCCGCTCTGGTCGCCCGCCGCGACGCCACTCAATTTAAAGCCCGTGGTGCCGTCGAGACTTGACAGGCTGACGTTCGCCGTGAAGGAGGCTTTTCGACTGACCCTTTTGCTGCCGCCCATTCCCCATCCATAGACCCGTCGTAGCAGCCGACGCGCTGCAGTTCTTTTTGTACCGCCACGCAGCGTCGTCGCGTACCGCCAGCACGAGGGCGCCGAAGAAGGACCGGGTTCGCCTCGGAGCCGTGAAGCGATCACGACCTCCTGCCGCTGCGCGGTCTTCACCTTCATCCAGTCTGCGGTCCGGCGTCCGGACGGGTACGGGCCGTCGGCGCGCTTGGCCATGATGCCCTCGAGATGTCTCTGCTCAGGGTCCCGAGCGACATCCGCTCCACGTGCAGGACGGGGTGTGATGTTCTCGCCCAGGTCACCCGCTGCAATTTCGAAGCCAGCTTCAACAAGGGATGCAAAGAGCTCGGCCGGGATTAGGTGGACTTGCCTGAGATTGGGTAACCGGGGATCGCACCGGGCGAGATAACGGTGCCGGACGAACGGGCCGGCGTGGGCGTCGCCTCCGACGCGATGGCCTTCCAACAGCACCGCTCCTGTCTCCGAGGGTAACCAAACAGTCAGGTCTCCTTAACCCGGGCCAATCACGCTTCTGTGTGGGGCATCGTTGTGATCGAAGCTCGCCGTACTGGTTTGCTTTGCGTTGCTTGCGGCGTTGCTATTGCTGCCGCTGCTTCGAAGCCTACTCCGGTATCGGCGGCGTCAGTCGCTTATCCGACTGCAGCGTGCAATAAGGCCGATCGCTTATCGCTAGTCAGGATGCACGACATCCAGCCGAGGGTGAGTAGGTCGCGCTTACTGGCACACCGCCTTCCGAGCCTCCAGGAGCGACTGAGCCAGAGGAAGTAGCGAAGGCTAAAGCTCCAGAACGCGTTCCTCGCGACTGGCACGACCCGTCCGAATCAGTGCGAGGAAGCCAAAGGCGGAGCCTCGTAGAACTGCATCGCGGAACGGCTCCGTCAGCGAGCCGGCTGATGCGCAACACCGTCGAGCTGATGGCGTAAGCTCAATGTTCCGCAAGCTCAGCTTGCAGCCGGCCTGCTCCCGCTAATTCCTGCTGAAGGAATTTGTGCGATGCGTCTAACCCAGGCCTTTTCCCTCGTGACATCAATCGGCGCGCACGTTTCGTTGCTGCCGCGGACGTTTCCCATGCATACTCTCTACCGCGCGCTGAACAGCTCACCAGAATGGCTGAAACAGCTTGGGATTTAAGGGAGGACAACGATGCGTGGTTCGTACGTCAACTTCGTCTATTCGACCGCAATCACCGCGGCACTTCTTGCAGCGATCTCATCAAATGCGAATGCCCAAAAGAAATACGATCCCGGTGTAACGGACACAGAGGTCAAGATAGGCAACATCATGCCGTACTCTGGTCCGGCGTCCGCCTATGCGACGATCGGGAAGACGGAAGCTGCCTACTTCAACAAGATTAACTCTGAAGGTGGCATCAACGGCCGCAAGATCAATTTCGTCTCTTATGACGATACGTACAGCCCGCCCAAGACGGTCGAGCAGGCCCGCAAGCTGGTTGAGAGCGACGAAGTGCTGCTCATCTTCAACCCGTTGGGCACGCCCGGTAACACCGCAATCCAGAAGTACATGAACTCCAAAAAGGTGCCGCAACTATTTGTCTCAACCGGAGCAGCCAAATGGAATGACCCGAAGAACTTCCCTTGGACTATGGGATGGCAGCCGAGCTACCAGGTGGAGGCTCGTATCTACGGCAAGTACATCCTGCAAAATTACCCTGGTAAGACGGTCGGCGTGCTCTACCAAAACGATGACTTCGGAAAGGACTACGTTACCGGCTTAAAGGACGGCCTCGGCGATCAAGCCACGAAGCTTATCGTTGCTGAGGCAGCTTATGAGACGAGTTCGCCTACCGTCGATTCCCAGGTAGTGCAGATCAAGGGCGCAAACCCGGACATCTTCGTCAACATCGCAACACCAAAGTTTGCCGCTCAGGCCATCAAGAAAGTTGCTGAACTGGGCTGGCATCCCGTGCAGTTCCTGACCAACGTCTCAGGGTCTATAGGCGGGGTCATCAAACCTGCAGGCTTCGAGGCCAGCCAGGGCATCCTGTCTACTGCATACCTCAAGGACCCCAAGGATTCAGAGTGGAAGAATGATGCTTCAATGAACGAGTGGCGTGCCTTCATGACAAAATGGTATCCTGAAGGTGATCTCGACGACTCCGCGACTGTCTTTGGCTACGGTGTAGCTAAGGGCCTGGAGCAAGTCCTGCGTCAGTGCGGTGACACTCTGACCCGTGAGAATGTGATGAAGCAGGCAGCCAACCTTGATTTTGAGATTGGAATCTACATTACAGGCACGCGCATCAAAACAGGCCCTGACGATTTCGCCCCGATCGAGCAGCTCCAGATGATGCGATTTAAAGGAGAAAGCTGGGAGAGGTTCGGTCCGATCATGAGTGGTGCCAAAGGATCCTGATCGACCATTAACGGTCGTCGCTGGGCCCGCACAGCTTTCCGATTGAGCACGTGCGGGCCAGAGCGGCCCAGCGTCATTGTTCAAGAACGATTTGAGAAACGTTCAAACCCCCAAATGCGCGAGCCAAAAATGACGCAGGCTGAAATGGAAACCGAGCTGCGCGCAGTGCGTTCGGAGCTGGACGCTCAGGTTGCTGGGGCCATGGCTCGTGACATCGAATGGCGTCGGCTCGGATTGATTGCTAAACTCAGCGGCATACTATCCTCTTTTGCTGGGCTAGGCTTCATCATCACCAACCTTGTGGTCTCAAAAGCATCAGCAAATTCTATTTTTCACGACCAGCTCGTGATGATGTCCATCTTTTTTGTTTTTTTGACCATTCCCCTAATGATCATGGGCCAGGCGCTGCACGGGTCGCCGCAACTGAGTATCGGACGTTCCCGAACGCCGCCATCGTAACCGCTGACTTGGTTCGACGTGACGCACCGCACATACAAGACTTCGGTGAGCCCCCCCATTCTCACGGGCACGGGCGCGCAATAGTGCGGCGCCTGATTTGGGACCACGAACATGACCAGCTTTCGTACAGGATTATTCGCCATCGCAACTGCAGCGGTGATCGTTTTACCGGCGGCTCCGTCTCCACGGCAGCAGCTGGAGCGTATGATTGGATGAGCAACAAACCCTATGTCGCTTGCGTGCAACGCGCTTACAGCAACAGCCAGGTAATAACGCAGCTCTACGGTCATACGGCAGGTGTAATCGCATGCAACGGCGATCGTCGCGCTTGCAACAGACAGCAGGGCTACCCGGATGCCTGATTTGTTCATGCGGTGAGCCAATGAATCCCACTCGGCTCACCATGATTTACGAACGTGCCCTGACATGAACACTTCTAGTTGCCCAGCAGAGGGATATCTCAGATGCGTTGGTTGTTTGTCAGTGTTGTCGGCATGTCGGTTGGGCTAGGAACGCTGCTCATCACATTGCTGGATAACTTGTTGAGGGGTTACAGCGTGTTTTGGTGGGTTATGCTGACGCTTCTCACCTTGTTCTCGATCCTAGTCACCGGTTTCACCGTGATGACGCGGATTAAGTGAGTCTGGACTTATTATTACGGAGCTCCAGGGCAGTGGCGATACGTGCCGGTGACCGCTCATTGCAATTAGAGAAGGACCCAAAATCGTTCACGTCCAGCAAGTCGCAACTCAAACCCACCAGTACAGCGAAATCGGCTCGTCTATCGTTGATGGCCTAATACGATCCCGATCTTCAACGCCTTCTGACGCAAGGAAAACCCACGGCCCCCTTCTTGAGCTTGGCCATCTTGGTTACAGGCGTTCGTGCCTTGGAGTGGGCACGCAACTCCTTCACGTCTCCTTGGTGTATTCCCGTCTGCCTGTCGTCTTCGATTTTTTGGCCATGTCTACTCCGCTAAGTGGAGTGACCTTCTATCATGATTGCGTCGATGTCCAACTTGAGTGCGTTGTTGGTTGATCATCTGCAAAGATGCACCTTCGGCACTCTGCAGTCCTAGCGAGCGCGGAGATGGCTTCAACCCTTCAAGAGCTGCTTCGATGATTTCGACGTCACTCTAAACCAAGTCTATCGGACTAGCAGCATTGATCGTCGAGACTTGCTTGCAGCTGGCTCAGGATTCTGCGCCGGTGCGTCAGCTGTTCGCAAAAGCGGCTGTCTCTCACTACGTAGCCCGAAACGATCGGTTCAATTGCTTGCGACATCTGGATCCGTCCAAGGTCGTGCACGCTTGCTTTACCAGTGTTTCGCCGCGTCGAGTCTATTTCGAGGCTCGCCCGCCGGTTGATGAAATGCACCCAGACGAACTCGCCGTTCGCCCACAAAAGCTCGCATCCGCGTGTGCGCGTCGGTCCTCACGAAGCAGCGCAGATCGTCGCCCATCGCGCTGAGCAGAGTGGTGCATGAAGGTAGGCGCGGCCATCGATGAACCGACCGAGATCCGCGAGATTTTACACGCGCGGGATGAGCATCCTCAGAGAGGGTCGGCGGTTCGCGCGACGACAAGCTCTTCCGGCCGGGTTTGCCGCAACTTCAGGCCTCGCCTGGTCCAGAAGGTCGATGATTGCGCCGTCGTGCGCGGCGCCGGCAGCGGACGGCGCAGTCGGACTGGAGCGCGAGGAGCCATGCCCTTGGCTTTGTACCGGTTGGCAGGGTCCAGCAGTCCTCGCCTGGTGAACGGATCGGCCTTCTCGGCGAGGTTCCGGACCCGCTGGGCGATGCCCCGGTAGAATTCCTGCGCCATGACGCAACCCGACGACGTGGATAGGTGGAGTTGAGGAGTATGCCAATGCTCCCGGAGCCAACACCGGCAGGACCGTGCGTGGTTCGGCGTGCTTGGTGGCAATCGCTCAGAAGAGGGCGGACCAGAAGTCCGGACCAAACACCGTGGCTGCTGCGAGAGATAGCAGCAGCCCGGCTCCGCAGAAGATCGCGAGCGCCTTGAATTCTTCGAGGTCCGCATCCGTGCCGGTCGCGCGTGCCAGCAGCTTGGCCGTCCAATCCATGGTTCGGCCTCCTCTGAAAACCACCAACCAGCCGTAGCAGCTCTTCCCACTAACTTGTGTGAACTGGCTCTCACGCGCCAGCACCACCTCGCCCTGATGCTGGCAGAAAAGCGGGCCATCCTCGCGTCCTGGACCTCGGACGCTTCGGCCGTCGCCTCCTGCCAAGCGCCGCTTCTCGGTGTCGCGCCTGCGGCGTGAAACACGCAGTCATGCGGACAGTTCAATCGGCATAGCAGAGCATCGCCCCCCAGGCCGAAAGCGGCTGGGTCCGCTGTGGATCGCCTTGCGCTGCGCACGGAACTGAGCGTGTTCGAGTCCGTTGCACTCGTAACCTTCAAAATGGAGAACGCTCATGAGATTGATTTTGGCAGCGGCTTGCGCGGCGGCCATTTCGCTGGCTTTCGCACCCGGCGCGGACGCCAAGGGCTGCATCAAGGGGGCCCTCGTCGGCGGCGTTGCCGGGCACATGGCGGGACATGGCAAGCTCGGCGCTGCGGCCGGCTGCGCCGTCGGTCATCACGAAGCAAACAAGGCCGACGCCAACAAGGCTAACGCACAGCCGCCTGCGGACCGGAAGTGATCCACCAGCGCCACCGCAAGCCAAGCTGGCATGTATCGTCGGGATGCATTGTGATCGGCATTGTGCTGGCGGGCGTCACCAGCTCCGCGCGTCGGGCGTCACCAGCTCCGCGCGTGCCACTGAAATGAAGCCTGCCGCGATCGAGCGGCCGAGCGCTCGAAGAAGACCCTGTCCAACGAGAAGCCGACCCCGGCGGGGGTCCGGTTGCAGGTCCTGCTCGAGCGGGCGCACTTCTCGCCAGGCGAGATCGACGGAAGGTTCGGGGAGAACGCGAAGAAGGCATTGAGGGCCTTCGAAGAGGCGCAGCAATTGCCCGTCTCCGACGACCTCAACGCCGATGTTTGGGGAAAGCTTGCTGCGGACGACCGCCCGGTGACGATGAACTACACCATAGCGGAGGAGGACGTCGGCAGGGCCGTTCCTCAAGAAGCTGCCTGCGAAGATGGAGGACATGAAGGACATGAAGGACATGAAGGACATGAAGGACATTCCGAAGCTGTCCTACGGCAGCCCGCGCGAAGGCTTGGCCGAGAAGTTTCACATGAGCGAGAATCTCCTGTCCGCTCTGAATCCGAGAAGGCACTTCGACCGCGCCGGCGAGACCATCGTCGTGATCGACTCCGGAGCAGAGCAGACTTCAGCGAAGCGGCCAAGGTCGAAGTTAATAAGAGCAGCCGGCAGACGGTCAAGCTGTTCGACAAGTCGAACGCGCTGATAGGATTCTACCCCGCGACGATCGGCAGTGAGGAGAAACCATTCCCTTCCGGCACCTTGAAGGTGACGAAGATCGATCGCAATCCGACCTACCGCTACAATCCGGCTTACCATTTTAAGGGCGTTCACTCCCGCAAGCCGTTCACCATCAGCCCGGGCCCGAACAATCCTGTCGGCTCGACGTGGATCAATCTCTCCGGCGACGGTTACGGGATCCACGGCACACCGTTCCCGGGAAGAGGTTCCAAGTCGGAATCGCACGGCTGCGTCCGGCTCACGAATTGGGATGCCGAGCGAGTCGCAGAACGCCTCTCCAAGGGCCCGCCGGTGGAATTCGTCGACCGGGTGAAGTGACTCCCCGACGACTCTGCTCACGTCGGCGCTTACAGCTCCAGAGGCCATTCGTCCTGGCCGTGGCACCAGGCGGCGCAGCACCCGGTAGTCCGTCGACCGGCTCAAAGCTTCGACCATCGCGGCCAGGTCCGATGCGTTTTGAAACATCGCTTCTCAAGGTGAACCCCACCCGATTGCTGGGTGAGGTCGCAGAATACCGGAGCGCAGGCCACGAGGTATCTGAAAATCGAGCAATTCACCGGCTTTTCGGAAGGTGCCTGTGCAATTCCATCCTGTTGCAAGGTCGCTCGTGCAGCGGCCGCTGAGCGCGAGCGACCTGAAGCGGGCCCCGCTGTTCCGCCGGCCTCCTGCCAAGCGGCTCGCCGAGCTACAGGGGCATATCGTCCCGCGCTGAAGGCAAGCCGAACTACGGCTCGTTAACGCTGTGGCGTGTAGGTTTTGGGCCATGCAATACACGGACGGTTCATTCGCCGATGTGAAGTCCATCAGTCAGCAGGCCATGTGCCGGTACTGGGCCCGCACGGCTGGCGATCTGCCCTTTCCTTCGCTCGATCAGTTCAGGCCGGAAGCGCGGCTGCATGACCCAAAACAACTCATCATCTGGAGCGTTGAGTATCGGGGAGACGGGCCCATATTTCGCGCGCTTTACCAAGATGCGAGCGTTGGAGAGGTCTTCAATTCGAGCTGGGCCGGGAAATCGATGGAAGAGGTTCTTCCACCAGCCCTGAAGGAGTTCGGTCTAGCCGCCGCCGAGCAGAGCGTGACCAGCGGCTGCGCCATTTACAGCGTGTTTTCGACCTACAACTGCGGCGGCCATACGATCAACTGTGAGCGCTTGCTCCTGCCTTTGGGATGCGAGGGCCGTGTCGAGCAATTGGTTGGCTCCCTTCAACTGATCAGCATGGCCGGATCGTTCAACCGCGAGACCGTCATCCGACATTTCGAATGGAAAACGAAGTATCCTGCGCAATCCGCATCTACGCTTTAGCCGGTCCCCGCAGTCACCTCACATCGACGACTGAAAAGCGGGAAGCGGCTCGCTCTCGTTAGCCAGCTGCGCGCCGAACGAGTGGGGCGGATCGGGGCGGGGCATGTCCGGACGGCTAGACACCAGCCGCGTATGGTGCCGACCCCGGATTGCTACGGTCGCGCTGGTGCGTGATCGTTTACGATCTGCAACTATATTGCATCCATGGATCTCCAGTACGACCCCGAGCGCGAGGCCGTCGCGGCGATGAAGCTGGCCGCCGAAGCCGGTGGGCCGGAGCGGCAGAGATGGATCTCCGCCGCGTTGGCATGGTCGGAACTCACTCGTCTACGCGGGGCTGCCGACCACAACGTGCCGGAAGGCTGGCCTACACGGCGGCTCGTTACCGGTGCAAGGCGCAGCGCCTCCTCCAACCCCCTTTCAAGCCGCTAGGATCGCGTTCAGGGCGGAATGCGATCCCACACCCGCTTACGGCCTCAAATCCTGGCTGTAAGGCCAGAACCACCGGCTGGGCACGCGAGCTTGGTCCCCGGGAGGCGTCGTCGGCGGCTCTCTTCGCGCGCGGCAGGAGGGCGGCCGCGCTCTGGCCGGGGCGCGCTGCGGCACCACCAGGAACGACGGGTTCGCGTCAGGCCTCGCCGGGTCCGGAGAAGCTCGATGCAGGCGGCGTAGTGGGCGGCCTTGGCAGCGGCCGCTCGGTCGTTCCGGATCGCGCGGTGCCGCCTCTGGAGTCGTACCGCTTGGCGAGATCCAGCAGACGACGCCGGGTGAACGGATCAGCCTTTTCGGCCATCCCGCGGACCCGCTGGGCCAGACCTCGGTAGAACTCCTGCTCCATGACACGCCCTCAACATCACTGCCCGAGTTGAGTGCTCTGCGGCCGCGGAGTCAAGAAGGCCCGCAATAGCGCGTGAACGCGGCCAGGATTTCATCGGCCAGCTTGAGCTCCCGATGTCGGCTGAATTAGAGTGCCATCGCAGGGGGAAACAGATGGCCATGCTCCATCCGGTCCGGAAGGCGTGCCCGGCGTGCGGCAAGCCGATGAAAGCTGTGCCTGACGAAGCTTCGGAAGGCCGGCCGCGGTACGTTTGCACCAATTGCAACGACGACCCTCTGCGCGATCCCAACGTCCTCAAATGGGCGCACGGCCCGCTGCGGCCTCCGGAGCCATAGTTCTTCGCGTTGGGAGAGCGGACTTGTCGTGAGCCTGGAACTGGCTTGGCCGGATGCCGTTGGTGCGGTGGGCCCGCGCGAATGCAAGGCCTGCGTGGCTCCGCCCTCAAGCCCCCAGCCCCCAAAAGGCGGGGCCACGCTCAATCCTCTCCGTCCTTCCGCAGAATTTTTCCTCATCCCTAACTTGCGTGAATCCCAGGCTGGGCAGGTTCAGGCAGGATGCTGGCTTCGCTGGGAGAGACCTCCAATGTTCGATGCTGAAACGACCGCGCTTATGCGCGCGGTCCTCGAAGATGTCTGCGAGAGCGTGTCTTGCTACGAGACCGCTGCCCGCACCCACGTGGCCTCCATGATCCTCGAAGCCGCGCGCAAGGGCGAGACCTCGGTCGACGGGCTTAAGCAGATCGGCAGGAGTGCACTTCGCGGGGCGCCGATCGTGTGGAATTGACTGCTCTAAAGCGGAGCAGCGCGCGCCCAGCGCCGCTTGGCCTCGAACTAGCCGAGGCTTATCGCTCGAGCTAACAGGCTCGCGTCCAAGTGCACCTGATCGACGCATCGCTGCACCGGACCCGGGTAGTCCTGCTCTATCCAGGGCTCATCGGCAAAGCGCACATCGTCGATTTTCGGCAGCCGAAGGCAGATCCACTTGGCCTGGACCGGAGGCTTCGCGCGCGAACTCGCGTCCACAAGGAGGACGAATGCGCGCTCCTCGCCGGCGGCGTGTCCCAGGATGTAGGGGCAGACCGTCTGGTACTTGCCGTTACGGCTGACCTGGACGGGCCGGCGTTCAAGCAGCGCTTGTCTGAGGATCATGAAGGCTTCGCTGTGGCCTTCGTTAAGGATAGGCGCGTTTGCAGCCATCAAGCGCGCGTACGAATTGAACAAAACAATTGTACCGATAGCGCTACGTTTGGCGAGAATCCCAAGCGATCGAGGAAAACATCAAGATGCTGTGGACACGTTGAGTGAAACGCTGTCCCGTTCACCATCCAAAGAGTTGCGATACGAGCTTGGAAAGCTGCTATCCGAGCATCGGCACCTGAAGTCGGGCATGGACAGAGTTTCCCTTTTTGAATCTTCTTTCGACGCCGAAGATGACCGCCGGATGCCGAGATTGTATCTTCTGCGAGAGTATTGGCGAGACAGAAGTGCCGAGAAGTACCGCACTTTACAGGCTTCACTCCGGGCAATGACCGTCCTCGTCATCTCCGTAATGGACCTATGCTGATCATTTCGGACGATGGAGATGCCACAATGTTTTCTAGCAGGATATCGAATAAGTCCGCTGACTACGCTTTTGTCCAACCCGACAACGGCAGTCCAGACGTATTCTTGCATCGGAGTTCTTCACAAGTAGGGCTGTTTGATAAAGCATCAGTGGGCGCCAAAGTTCAGTTTCAGACCAGATTTTCAGCTAGTGGGGCTGTAGGCGTTTTATCGGGAGCGACCTGATCACAACGTGTCGCATGAGCGGCGATTCTCATTTTGCGGACGTGTGAATTTTCCTATGGACCGGTCGAAGCACCTTTTCCGCTGAAGATTCACCGCCCCCCCTGGCTGGGTTAACTATCGGCTAAACCGCCGCGCGTTTTTGGGCAGAAGCGGCACAATGATGCCGTCCTGAGCAGATCGCAACCTCCTGCTAACTAAACTTCCAACAAGGATTTTAACGGGTTTGCGCTTTCCTGATCGGATCGGGAAAAGGCGGCAATGGTGCGACCGACGCTCAAGAACTCTGTAAGCACTGGTGTTGGCGTTGTGGATCAGTCCGCATGGTCCAAGCGCTCTCGGTTGCGCCGACAGACATATTTTGCGCAGTTCATAAGCTACCTAGTAGACGTTGCGATCATCTACTTCTATTCGCTGAACGGAGTAACGAGCGCTGACAGCGCGCTGTTGTATCTGGCGGCGACGGGCGGCTGGACGGCCACGACACTCTTCCTGTCCGAGATTCATTTTCAATGATCGTTACAAGGATCACTATTTAACGGTCCCGCAAAGCCTCGGTAGCATCAGCATACAGTTAGGCGCGATTTATCTTGCGCCCCAAATCGGCTTCTACTTCGCTTGCATCATTTTCATCGTGCTAAGTTTCGGCGCACTCCGCATGTCAGCGCGACAGACGGGAATCGTTTGGGCATATGCCGCCTTCGGCCTGACCATCATGTTCGCGTGGACCGACAAGCCAATTGCAATGCCGATGAACGGTCTGATTGAGCGCGAACTGGCTTTGCTCTGCTTCGTGACTGCGCTCGGCCGTTGCGCGTTCACTGGTCTTTACGGTGCGTCCCTCCGCGAAGCTCTTTACAAGCGCGGAAACGAGTTGAAAATCGCGCACGCAAAGATCGAAGAGCTTGCTCAGATCGATGAACTCACCGGTGTATTGAACCGACGTTACATCATGAGAAGCCTGAACGATGAAATGGCCCGCGCTCAACGTTCAGGCTTGCCATGCTCGGTAGCCATTCTGGACATCGATTTCTTCAAGCGCATCAATGACGGGTATGGTCATCCGACCGGTGACGAGGTGCTACGGAGCTTTGCAGCCGCGCTTGCCGTCCATATGCGCTCAATCGATAAGCTCGGAAGATACGGCGGCGAAGAGTTTCTCGTAGTCATGCCGGATAGCTCGAAGGATCAAGCCGCCTTGGCAATCGACCGGCTGCGTCAAATGATTTGTAATCTAGGTTGGGATTCAATTTCGGATGACTTGCAGGTGACGTTCTCGGCGGGCTTAGCGCAAGTTGGCTCTAATGATGCGGCAGAGGACATCTTGTCGCGCGCCGACGCTGCACTGTACAAGGCGAAGGATGCGGGCCGCAATCGTGTCATGGCTAGTTGACGCGGCTAACGGGTCCGACTTCATGGAGCGGGAAGCAAACACACAGGACGGTAAGCGTGTCGTGTTCGAGCTGCCTATCGAGGCCCGCTTGATGGCGATTGATGGCACATGGCAGCGAGTGTGCAAGATATACGACGTGTCAGAAATGAGCGCCAAATTGGTGATCGATGGCGTGCTCACCGATATCGGTCAACGAGAATTTTTTCTCGTCTTGTCTGCGACTGGTCTCGCCTATCGCCATTGCGAACTCGCGTGGGTGAACGGCGAGTTCGTGGGTGTGCAGTTCTTGAACCGTGGAAGAGCGAAGCGAGCGCGGCGCGGCGAGACTTTGGTGAAGCAAGGGTCCGTCGGCAGCCGTAATTAAGCCGCCGCGGGAACCTTTGCTTGTTCCTAAACTTCTCCTGGGTGCCTGAACAAAATATCACAATCGCGATTGGCTGTTCTCAGGGTGGCGTTGAGGCGCTGATCAGGCTGGTTCAGAAGTTCGATCTTATGTGGCGTGCGAGCATCCTCATCGCGAGTCATATTTGGCGCCAGCCCTCGTCTTTACCGGCAGTGCTACAGCCGCATTCCGAGTTCGCGGTTTCGCACTCGCACAATGACTGCCTGATGCTGCCCAACCACATCTACATAGCCCCGCCGGATTTTCATCGCTGCACGCTGGGGGACCGGCTCAAGCTGAGCCACGGCCCAACCGAGATTGGTCCCGTCCCGCGATAGACCCGATGTTCAGGTCCGTTGCGGGCAGTCATGGTCGAGGCGTCACCGGTATTCCTCTTAGTGGCAGGCTCGATGACGGCGTGAGCGGGCTCATCGATATACAGACTGAAGGTGGACAGACCATTGTCCAGAGCCCTACAGATGCGCTTGTGCCTGACATGCCGGAAGCAGCTCTGAAACGGATGACACCGACTCATGTCGCTTCAATAAGAGAAATTCCGGGAGCGATAGAGTCCTGTCTTGAGGACAGGCGATGACCGGCTACAACATGCAAAGGCCATACACTATCACGTGCCCCGAGTGCGGGGTTGCGTTGTTTCCCATGATCGCAGAACCGGCGCCGCACTTCGAGTGCCACATCGGCCACAGGCTCTCACCCGAGACTATGATGGATTCTCAGTTGAAGCGGCTGGAGGTCTCGCTTTCAGCGGTGATGGTGGTTATGAAGGAGCGAGCTGAACTTTGCCGCCAGCTCGAAGAAAGTGGCCTGATAGACCGCGAGACAGCAATCAAGATGGCCGCGGAATCAGATGAACGGGCGAGGGAAATAAAGAAGCTTCTAGAACTTTCTTGGATGCCCATTCCTGCCGAATTGTAGATGCGCTTTGCCCCGCGAGCGGTGGCTAGATCGCTCGGAAGCTGCGCGATTGCTGTGGGCGTGCTGGGGGTGCCGGGAAACGCAGACTATTCATGCCGGACCACTAAAGGGGCAGAAGACCGAAACTGATTAGCGGCCTTCGCGTCACGTAGCCCGTTTCATTCTGATCCGCCTTTACACCGGGACTCGGGCCGGTGCCATCGCCAGTGCGTCGCCTTTTCACGAGGAGGGCAGGTCTTCGTCGATATCGAACGCGCCATTTTTTATCGGCTTGCAAGGACCGCACGTTCTACGTCGGCGGCGCCACCGACTTCGAGCTGGTCGAGCCAATCGTCGCCCATTCGAAATACATCGTCGAGAAGCACTTCGCCGGCGGGGTCCAGCGCCCGTCGTAGCGGGGCGGGGCAGTCATCAACCCATCATCACCGCACGCCCGTGCCCTTGCAGCGCTGGCACTTCACCACCTTGTCGCCCTTCTTGAGCAGGCCTTTGCCTTCGCAGTTCTTGCATTTCTGCTTCTTCTTGATGTTCGGGCCTTTTTCACTGGTCATGGATGGCTCCTGCCGCGGGAGGGGGGACGGGCGCCTTGTATAGGATATTGAACCCGCGAAAGTGCTGTGCCGTAATCCCGGCGTTCGATCAGGGACGTCCGCGAATACTCGCGCTGGACGGGCCGCCGACCGTCTGGATCGGTTCACCGGCCGCGCGGTCCAGCGGTGGGTGCGGCCTGGCGAGTCCAACTGTTCCGGGAGCTGCGTCGTTGCTGACCGCAGGCATGTTGACGCGCTCCATCGTGATCGTGGCCACGATGGCAACGGCGAGGGCGACAGCACTCAAAACCAGGGTCATCCGATTCTGGTCTTCCATCGTCAGACCTCCGCGAAACGGCTCCGTAGCGCGGGGATAATGCCGGATCTGCGGTTTAGTTGCTCTCACCTGGTTCAGGCTGCGCCGGACACCACGCCTCACCCCTCGTTCTCCGCGCGGCTGCGCCACGCGTAGCCCGCAGGGCAGATGCTCGCCTTCGGGCCTCCAACCCCTATTTCGCGCTCGCGAAAGCATCCGCTGCGTAGACGACCTTGCCGCCCACGACCGTCAGCAGAGACGCCGTGGCGCCAATCTGCTCGACGGGGACGGACAGGAAATCCCGATCGAGAATCGCGAAGTCGGCGAGCTTGCCGGTCTCCAGCGTGCCGCGCCGCGTCTCGTCGAAGCAGAACCACGCGCTTCCCACCGTGTAGAGGCGCAAGGCATCTTCGCGGCTGGGTGTTTCGTCCGGGCCGCGCGTCGACAGTCCGCCGACGGTCTTGCCGTCGAGCATCCATTGCAGCGCCACGAACGGATTGTAGGATGCGACCCGATGCGCATCCGTACCGGCGCCGACATGGACCCCCATGCGCAACGCCGTGGCGAGGGGTGGCATGCTGCGCGCGGCTTCGCCGGCCTGCGCCACGATGCGGTCGCCGCCGAGATACATCGCGTCCTGTATGGTCCAGCCGACACCGAGGGCTTTCATGCGCGCCAGCGTTTGGGGCGAGGTGTTGTCGAGATGGGCGATGGACCAGCGCAGCGGCGCGAGCGGCGTCTCCTTGTTGACCTCGTCATAGAGGTCCAGGAGGTGATGGACGGATTTGTCTTCCTGCCAATGGATGGTGACGGTCAGCCCTTGCTTGGCCGCCCAGCGAATGATCTCGCGGAACTTGTCCTTGGCGGCCGCGTCGGGCGCGTTGTTGTTGTACATGGCGCCGGTGATCCGTTCACCGATTCCGTTGAACCGCAGCATGTCGTCGCCGAATCCCATCGGCAGGAACGGCGTGAGAGTCTTGTACTCCTCGAATTCCGCGCCGACATTCTGGGCGAACAGGCTGAAGGCAACCCGAACCGAAAGCGATTTGTCACGCCAGAGCTTTTGCAGGGCGGCATAGTGGCTGGGATAGATGCTGAAGCCGCCGGGATCCACGATCCCGGTCACGCCAAGACGATTGAGCTCCGTGAAGAACTGCCTTGTGCCTGCGACATTCTCTTCGAAATTCGGCCTCGGCAGCCGATCGAACAGCGCGGAGATGCTGACAATGGAGCCGTTGAACCAGCCCGTGGTGTCGCCCGATGCGGCGCGCTCAGTCGTGATACCGGCCGGCAACTGATCCGCGGACATCCCGAGCGATTGCTGCGCTTTCGGCGTCATCAGCACCGCCGAATAGAACAGCTGGATGTAAGCCGGATTGTCGGGAACCGCCGACGTCACCTCGGCGAGCGTTGGCCGCCGCTTCTCCGCAAATTGCAATTCGCTCCAGCCACCGGCCACGATGATCCAGGATGCCGCGCGCGCCTTTGCCGCCTGGCGCAAGCGTTCCATGGCCTCGGGAATCGTCTTTGCGCCGATCCAGTTGACCTCGGTTGCGTAGGTGAGGCCGGCGCGCACGGCGTGAATATGGGAATCGATCAATCCCGGGATGATCGTGCGTCCGCCGGCGTCGACGCGGCGCGTCGTGGGCCCGATCAGGCCTTCCACGGCATCGTTGCCGCCAATCGCGACGATCCTGCCGTCGCGGACTGCGAGAGCCTGCGCGATCGTCGATGCTGGATCCAGCGTCACGATTTTTGCGTTCGTGACAATGAGGTCCGCCTTTTGTGCGTAAGCCAGAGTGGCCCAGCACGAGATCACCAAAATCGCCAGAAGCTTGCGCATGTTCAGTCCCGAAATGAGAGAGGCAGGAGTGAGAGGCAGGAGCGGCGCCGCACATCCGCTGGATGCGCCCGCGGACATCGCGTGTCGCAACGGGGAGTGTCGTGATCTTGACCACGTCTGGCACCAACAAAATCAGCCGGTCCACCGGAAAGTTCGGTAACGGCTCAAGCAATTGATGTTGCAGCCCGCCTTCGCCCGATGGGCTTCCGCGCGGCAGCCTCACTCGCTTTGCACCGAGCGGGGCGTCTCCCCTGCTAATCCCTTGTCAGCTTGCCGGATTGCGCGCCGTGACGATCCAGGTCGCTCTGTCGATCATCACCGACCGCTCGCCGGCGCGGCCCGCGAAGGCGGCACGAACCGCGGCCGAGGCGCGGGCGCGGATGTCGTCGGGCTGATCAGCGAGCGCGCGCGCCAGCGGGCCGACCTCGAACGTCATCTTCACCGCGTCGTCGACCGCCGCGTCCCGCGTCTCGCCCTCGCCAAACGGGATGGAAACATCGAAGGGCGCGATAGCGATATCGGTGAAGCCGGCCGCCGTCAGGATGCGAACCACCCGCCCCCGGTCGCCGAACGAGAATGGGCCGGGCACTTCGGGATCGGGCGGCGCCGTCGGCGGGACGATGCCTTTGATCGCGTCCATCGGCAATCGCACCCAATCGTTCTCGGCCGCACCACGCCAGCAGACGAAAGCGACCCGCCCGCACGGCTTGAGCGCACGGCGCATATGAGCGAACGCCGCCGTAGGATCGTCAAAGAACATCACCCCGAAACGCGAGAACAGGATGTCGAACGCGCCCTCGGGCAGCTCGGCTCTGCCAGCGTCGGCCACCCGGAACTGGACCGGCATATCCGGTGGCGCAAGCGCGCGCGCGCGGCCGATCAGCGGTTCGGATATGTCCACGCCCAGCACATGGCCCCCCGCGCCGACGCGGGCGGCCAGAGCCAGACTCGACGCGCCCGCGCCGCAGCCGATGTCCAGCACGCGTTCGCCCGTGGCGGGCGCTGCGGCTTCGATCGCGGCCTGGCCGAACACCGCCACCCTGGCATCGAGCCGGGCCTGGTGGGCGACCCAGCGCTCCCCGCTTTGGCCATTCCAGTCGGCGACCTGATCGGCATTGTGCTTTGCCATGACATGTCCTTGTTCTGGCCTGGTCACTGGAAGCAGTGGCGACCGCCGGGGACTTCCGAGACGATGCAGTTCATCCGGCCCACAAGCGAAAGGTTACGGCTTGCGCGCGTCTGCCTTCACAAAGTCGTTCTGATGCGCGCGCACGAAGTCCTCGATCGACATCGGCGACACACCGGTCAGCAGGTTCACATGGTCCGAGGATCGGTCGTATCGGCCGTCTCGGTGCAGCAGTGCCATGGACTCCAAGTGGGCGACCACGTGTTCGGATGCGCCAAAGGATAGCAGGCTCCCCAGCCACCGTTCCAACGGAACGTTCATGTAGGTGATTGGACGCCCCAGGACTCTTGTGAAATCTTCGGCGACCTCACGAAGAGTCTCCGCACGGGGACCGGTCAGCTCGTAAACCTTTCCAAGGTGAGACTCGGGATTGGCCAACACCTCTGTCACGCACCGCGCAACATCGTGGGCGGCGATTGGCGACGTCTTTCCCTCTCCAAAGGGCAACATCAGCGCATCCTGAGCGGTGACCGTCGGAACGGCAAATCGCCAGAAGAACGCGTCCATGAAGGCGGTCGGACGCATCGTGACCACCGGCAAGCCGCTCCACCGCAAGACCTGCTCGGCGAGCCAGTGCTGCTTGTGCTGCGGGCTGCGGGCGGTCTCGCGGATGCTCATCTCCGAGACCGTCATCTGCGACATGTTGACGAATGCTTCGACGTCATGGTGCCGGGCAACCACAGCCACGTTCGTCGTAGCCTCGAGATACCTCTCGTTGACCGACATGCTGAAGTACAGGCGCTTGCAGCCATCCACGGCGCGGTGCACCGCGTCCAGGTCGAGCAGATCTCCGACGATCACCTCGGCACCAAGCGCCCTCAGCGATTCCGCTCGACCGTCATCCTGGCGGACCATGGCGCGCACCTTCAGCCCGCGCTCCAGCAGGGACTTCGTCACGCTCGGTCCGATCGCTCCAACTTGGCCAGCGGCACCGGTGACAAGGATGGGATGGGAGTGTTTCATGTCAAGGTTTCTCCGCGAGACCAATAACGGCGCTCGTGCCGGTGACGAGAATGGTGTGACCGAACAACTTCACTGGCGAGTCGTGGACCTGATGTTGAATTGGTAGTGCCCGCGGACGTCGCGTCTCGGCTGTGCCGTTTCTGCTCGGCGCGACTCACGACGCCACCATGTCGGCGTGAATCGCCTCGACGACCGCGGCGGGGTGGGTCAGCGGGATCATGTGTGCAGCGCCGGGGACAACGACCGTGCGGGCGTCGAACGCTCCCGCGAGCAGACGGCTCACCGACCGCGGAGCGGCCGACGTCCGCTCGCCGACGAGCACCAAGGTCGGCACCGCGGTCGAGGTGAACTCGGCGAGCATGGTCCGATCGGCTGCGCTGGCGGTCATCTCGAGCCTTAGCCGCGGTGCGAGCCGTGTAACCAGCGCACGCCCCTTCTCGCCCAGCGCGTTCCACGTGCCGGCGCCGCTCCAGTGCTCCACCAGCAGGCAGGCGGCCGCACCGTGATCCGGCCACGCGCGCATGAACCGATCGCAGAGGGTCTGCCCCTCGCGCAGGGCGTCTTCTTCCCCGGGCACGCGCAGCACGCTGACGACCACAGGATCGATCAACGTGAGCCGCGCCACGCGAGACTCGACGGCCAGCCGCAGGTGAAGTCCGAAAAATGCCCCGAGTGAGTGGGTGACGAGGTGGAACGCGCCGACGCCCTGCATGTCGAGCCAGCCGCGCAGGTGGGAAACCTCGTCCTTTGGCTGCCACGCCTCGCTCGGTGTCGGCGACCGTCCGTAGCCGAGCATGTCGGGTGCCAACGCCCGGGCGCCGCGCGCCTCAAGACCTGTGCGGACCGCGGCCCAGGAGTGGGAGCCGGTGGCGGAGCCATGGAGGAGCACAATGGGAAGGTCGTCGATCATCGGAAATCCTGATTTCGGGTAAAAGGGAAACTTTGATCTCAAACCAGCATCGACTGCTGGGCGAAGATACCCGCCATCGCGCCTTGCCATGACGCCGTGGTGACCGAGGGCAAGAAGGGCGTGGTGAGGTCGCCGGCGGCGTAGATGCCGGGCATGCTTGTTTGGCGGCGCTCGTCGACCTTGAGAACGATGCCGCCCGGCGTATCCACCGTGGCGAGGCCCAGTGATTCATGCAGGCTTGCGGACGGCTTGGTGCGCGGATGGGCGAACAGGATGTCGACTGCGACATTGCGGCCGGTATCGAGATTGACGGTGGCGATATGCCCCTTGTGATGGGCGATCCCGGTGATCCGGCCATCGACGACAGGTATGTTGCGGCGCGCCAGATCGGCCTTAATATCAGGCGGAATGTCGCGACCATCGGCAAAGGCAGTCAACTTGTCGGTCCAGTCGAGGAACAGCCTGGCCTGATTGTGCGACTGCGGGCCGGACCAGACGAGGCCCCAATGCTGGCCGGCGACTTCAAAGCCGTCGCAATAGGGGCAGGGCACGATGGACGTGCCCCAGCCTTCGGCAAAGCCCGGAACATCAGGCATCTGGTCGGTGATGCCATAGCTCAGGATCAGACGACGCGCCCCAAAGCTTTCGCCATCGGAAGTGAGGACATTGAAATCGTCGATGCCGCCGGAGACACTGTCGGCCCGGGCACTGACCAGCTTGATCGTGGGATAACGCGCCAGCTGCTGCCGCGCCTCGACCAGGATGTCCAGCGGCGCCTTGTGATCGTGGCCGAGCAGGCCATGCGAGTGGCCAGCGAAGCGGTTGCGCGGCAGGCCGGTATCGAGAACGGTGACCTTGCGGCGGGCACGGCCGAGCTGCAGGGCGCCGGCGAGACCGGCAAAGCTGCCGCCGATGATGATGACGTCATCCATGGTGATGGGCTCCGTGGGAGGGCAGGTGGAAACCTGCCCAATGGCTTGCATATTTCAGACACTGCGTGGTATCGTAATTCAAGTATTAGAATACTGTCAAGTACTGGAATTGTGGTGACCGAAAACAGACAGGGACGGCGCGGCCGGCCCGCCAACGAGGCGCTTGGCCAAACGATCCTTGACGCCGCGCGCGAACTCTTTGTGGAATTGGGTTTTCAAGCGACGACCTTGGACAAGGTCGCCCAGCGGGCGAAGATATCCAAGCTCAGCATCTACAGACACTTCGAGAACAAGGAGGCGCTGTTCAGGGCGGCCATCGCGGCCGGCTGCCATCAGTTTACACAGGCCCTTTTTGAAGGCGTCGATGGTTCGGCCGAAGATCAGCTCATGGCGGTGGGATCATCCCTGCTTCGCACGCTGTTGAGATCAGATGTCCGCAATGTCGAAGCCATGATCATGGCCGACACGACCAATCAAAAGTCGTTAAGCAAGCTCCATTACGAAGCCCGTCCCGCGCATGTCATCGCCCAAATCGAGGCCCTGTTGCGTCAGTTGCACGCGAAGGCGCTTCTGAATGTGCCCGATCCTCTCCGGTCCGCCCGCTTGTTTGCCGCGCTTTTCAAAGGATCCGATCTCCTGATGATCGCACGCTTCGATCAGGCGAGAGCAGAGGACGACGACGAAATCGAATCCTATTGCCGGTCGGCCGTCGCCATGTTCATTGCCGCGCACGTTGGCAACGACCACGTGGGCGGATATTTGCCTGCCCCAAGGTCAAAAGACGAAATTTGAATCGTGCGTGACCGATGTCGTCAAAATAACCATTGAGCTACAGGCCCCACCGCGAGACGGCCATTTTGGCAGCGGCGGCCAACGCTGCGCGGTTCGTTTACAGGGATGGAGGTATTAGGGTGACGGTGCATTTAACTCGCCGGACGCCTGTTAAAGCGGAAGCGCATCATTCAGTGCACGGTCATCCTAGTTCCGCGATATCGATCAAGTTGGACCTGTCACGCCCCAGGCGCGCTTTGCGCCACATCGATCACGTGGCGATCCGATCCTACGGTGATCACCACAGTATAGCTCTTTTGCGCGCCGGCCTGATCAGTGGGCGGCGCGAGGTGTAGTTGGCCTCCGTACCATTCGCCGGGCAAGAGCGTGTTGTCCTTGATCACCGCTTGCTCGAGCACGGCCATGTTGCGTTGACCTGCTTCAATCGTCCCGGAAATCATCGCGTCATTTTGTGCGGCCGCGTTGCCTTGCGCGATCGCCGCGGCTGTCGGGCTGTAGAATGAGCCGGTCCGGCCACTTGGGGTCGTATAGGTGCCATGTCCTGCTCGCGATGCGCCGTAGGCGTTGGCGCCGGCGGCGACCCCGGTCAGAAGCGCAGCCGCGACCTGCCGGTTCTTCTCCTCTTGAACGAGCATCTCGTATGTCACGATCTTCATTTCGAAGTCGGACCCCGCGGCGTGCTGGACGGCTTCAACTTGCCCGACTCGAAACTCGACCGGTTGACGGCCGAGATTGTTGATGCCGACCACGAACACGGGCCGGCCGTTCGCTTGGAGCTGTCGGGATGCCGGCCGAACGAGGACCAGGGAGCTCTTTTGCCGCGAGACGAGAGCAGGCTGCCCATCCCTCATGAGAGCTTGTTGCTGTGGATTAGAAGCTTTGAACGAGACCGTTTCGCCCGCTGTCATGCAGCCGGTGAGCGCGGCGCAAGCCGCCACCAACACTAAAATACGCACGCTGAATTCCCCCGCCGAAAGAGTCGATGCAAGCGCAACCATTGAGCGACGGCAAGGACAGTTTACGCGCGCAGGCCCGCGGTCCTCGATCAAAAAGTCTAAGAGGCACCGGCTTGCCTAGCCGAAGCTCGCGAAGCGAGTGTGGGGCCACTTCGAAAGCGACTCGGCTATCTCGTTGATTTTCCACGGCCCCGTGTTTTGAAATCGACTCGATCTCTACTTTAAGAACGACTCGATCACCTCGCTTTTCGATTTAAGAGCGACTCGATCTTGTAAGTCGTTGAGACGCATCTTCATTTCTGCTGATTTCATCCCGCTTTTGCTCCGACCTACATTCGATCGGGGGCGCTGTCTGAGGAGCCTACCCCTGGATCGAGATCGAATGCTCGCGCTGCAGGACCAAGCGGGACGTCGACATGGCCGCGCTGCGCCATCCGCCCACAACCTTCGTCCATGACCTGGCGAGCCGTCTCCGCTGCACCAAGTGTGCTAAGGCCGGGCGACGGCCGGCGGCCACCCTGCTGCAGCTGGCGCAACGGGGTCGAAATCCGGATCCGGAGACCTGACGACCTTGTGCAACCTCTACTCCATCATCACCAATCAGGCCGCCATCAGCGCGCTGTTCCGCGTCGTCAACCGGTACGTCGGCAACCTCGCGCCGATGCCCGGCGTGTTTCCGGACTACAAGGCACCGATCGTCCGGACCGGTGCCGACGGCCGCGAGCTCGCGACCGCGAGATGGGGCATGCCGTCGTCGTCGAAAGCACTGATGGACGCGACCAAGAAGCGTGCGGAGAAGCTTGAGGCCAAGGGCAAGACCGTCGAGTTCAAGGAATTGCTCCGGATGGAGCCGGACGGCGGCACGACCAACATCCGCAACGTGAAGAGCAAGCACTGGACGCGGTGGCTGGGTCCGGAGAACCGCTGCGTGGTGCCGTTCAACTCGTTCAGCGAGTTCAACAAGGTCGAGGGTGGCGACATCTGGTTCGCGCTCGACGAGACCCGCCCGCTCGCCTGCTTCGCCGGCATCTGGACCAACTGGACATCGGTCCGGAAGGTCAAGGAGGGCGAGACCACCAACGACGTCTACGCATTCCTGACGACGGAGCCGAACGCCGAGGTCGGCGCCATCCATCCGAAGGCCATGCCCGTGATCCTGACGACGCCGGACGAGGTCGAAACCTGGATGACGGCACCGGCGGACGAAGCCTTGCAGCTGCAACGGCCGCTTCCGGACGGGACGCTCCGGATCGTCGCCCGCGGCGCGAAGGAAGATACCGCACCTTCGCTTTCCTAACACCCCGCGAGTCCGGGCCCACGGCTTCGTGCGGCGGAAGGACGGCGCAGCCGGCGAACATCGACGGGCATTCTAGAGCCCATCGAGGCGCTTGACTCCATGCATGCCATTTGAACAAAACTAGAACAAACGATTCCCGCCGCGAAGGTACGCTTGACCAAACTGCCGCAACTGCCCGTCTACTATTACCTCGACCACTTCGCCGAGATGCTCGGGTTCGTGCAGCGGACGTATGAACCCGTTCTCGCTCCGGATCATCACGCGTTCATAGCGCGCTTCGAGCGCCTCTCGCGAGACGCCCAATGCCTGTTGGTTCGCATGATCAACCGGCGTGGTGCCATATTCAATCGATCCCTGTTCAACTACTCCGAGATCGATGACGTCGAGCGGGCAATATCCGATTTGACAGCGGCCGGTCACGCACGCGCAATTGGCGAGGCCGATTATTCGGTCTTCGTTTCATGTCTGCCGAAGAACGTCCTTGTCACAGGCGCGCAGGCGGCCGGCCGAGGAGATGTCCGCAGATCATGGTCGAAGCCGAAGTTCATCGACTACTATCTTGAACAGATACCCTTTTCGACGGCGGCGCAGCACTGCGGTGCCCGCAACTTCATCGCGCTCGCCGGCACGCGGCCAATGGAATTCCTGCTCTATCTCTACTTCGGCAAGACCGAGGTGAACCTCAAGAACTTCGCGCTGCGGGACCTGGGTATCCTCCGCACCAACCGCGAAACCGCGTTCAGCGCACGCTTCACCGATGCCGAGGAGGCGCTTGCCTCATTCCACTACAGCCAGATTCTGGACAGCCTTGAGGACGGATCGGAGCCCGTCCACAGGCGAGCCGCCGTCGACGTGCTCACCGGGCCCGCCTGCGGGACCCAGTTCGGCGGCGATCTGCGCAATCGAGCCGCGCATCAGACGGGACTTTTCTTCGAGAAAGCGGGCGAGAGCGATCTTGCCCGACAGCTCTACCGGGCGGGGTCTTCGCCGGACTGCAACGAGCGCCTGGTTCGCCTGCTTTACAATACCGGCGATCGGATCGGAGCCGAAGAACTGCTGCACCGGATGATCGATGATCCCGCCAGCGACGGGGAGCACCTCTTCGCCACCGACTTCTACGCCCGCAAGTTCGGCGGACGGCGTACGGGCCTCTACACCGAAGTGTTGCGGTCCGGCCGCACGATCACCGTCGACGACACTTATCGCGGCAACCCCGAAGCCGGCGTCGCCGGTGTTCTGCGGCGCGAGGGCACCAAGGTTTTCTTCGCTGAGAATGTGCTGTGGCAAACACTGTTCGGCCTGCTCTTTTGGGACGAGCTCTTCGAGAGCACCCAGATGCCCAGCGGGTTCGATTGGCTACCCCACAGCCTCAAGGACCGCAGCTTCCGTGGGCTGTTCGCCGCGGCGATTGACGAGAAGCTGGCCGCCATCACATCCGGAGCTTCTCTTCCGTTGATCCTCCGCACGGTCGCAGCGAAATGGGGCCGCCCGAATGGGATGTTCAGCTGGGATCACGTGCAAGTGGAGGCGCTGCGCGCCCTGCTCGAAGGATCCGGTCCGGCTGGCATCGCCAGCATCATCGGCAGCATGTGCGACGACTTCCGCGGCATGCGGGACGGTTTCCCCGACCTGATGCTGGTGCAGGACGGGAAGGCGTCCTTCATGGAGATCAAGGCGGAAGGGGATGTGATCCGCCGTAACCAGTTGACCCGCCTCCGCCAACTCGGCGCCGCTGGCATCATGGCCGAGATCGGCCGGGTCGATTACCGTTTCGACCCCGCGCAGGATTACGTGGTGGTCGATATCGAGACGACCGGCTCCTGGTCGAACGGAGATCGCATTACCGAGATCGGTGCGGTGAAGGTTCGCAATCACTGCGTTATCGACGAGTGGCACTCTCTCCTCAATCCGCAGCGCTCCATTCCCGCAAAGATCGTTCAGCTGACCGGCATCACGAACGAGATGGTTCGCGACGCGCCTTTGTTCGCAGAAATCGCGGATTCGTTCACGGAGTTCATGGGAGACGGCATTTTCGTCGCCCATAATGTCAGTTTCGACTACGGCTTCATCGCCCACGAATTCGAGCGGATTGGGCGACGCTTCAGATTCCCGAAGCTCTGCACGTGCGCCGGAATGCGGCGGCGCTATCCGGGACACAAATCCTACGGACTTGGAAAGCTTTGCGAGATCTACGGCATAGACCTCAAGAATCACCATCGCGCCTTATGCGATGCGAGGGCCTCGGCGCAGTTGTTGAATCTCATCAATCGGAAGCGGAGCGAAGAGAGACACAGCGCTGAAGCAGCGTAAGGCCTCTGATACGAAAAGCTGCCAGGAACCGCGCCGTGTGGCCGAGATTCAAGCCAATCTAGTCGATCGTGACAGCAGTTCATTAGCCGCAGCGTTTGGGTCAAAATTCTGATAAATAGAAATAATCGCTTGCTCCGTCGGGCAAAACAGTGGTTCATAAGGCGCTGGTCCTAGCAAGACGAAGGAGCCAGCGCGATGGCAAATGACGTCGATACATCCTCGGAATTGTCCAAGATCGCGAAACTGAATGGTGACTTCCGAAGGAACTACGGCACGCTCATCGGAGCGATTTTATATCTCCGCACCGTGAGCGCCGCCCGCCGAAGCCCCTGGCTTTGGGCCAGCCTGATTTCGATCGCTTTTTCGGCGGTGCTAAGCTGGTTGGGGCGGCACGGTTGGTTTTTGCCAGCGTCGCCTTGATGGCACCGAACAATGCCCCCTTTTCCGCGTAAAGCGCGCCCCGACGTCGACGAAGGGAATCAGATGAGAGCCAGACGTAGCGTCCTGAGCACAACGGGGCAGGCAACAGCACGTAGTACTCGATCTCGCGGTTCGCCGCATCCAACCGCATCACGGCGAGTAGGCCCGATGAGATCTGCCTTCGGTAGGCCTTCCATTGCGCAGCGTGATCCCTTCCACGATGCGCCAGTCGTCGTGCGACCAGAAACGAAACCACGCGCGCCTCCCACATCGAGCCCTATGCCGTCCGGAACTAGATCGGCCTGGAGACCAAGTTCCGTTCGCAGCGCCTCCGCGAGTTCGGTGGCGTGCCTCGATTGTTCGGCGGCCCAAAAGTCCCGGTTATCGATCCAGTCACAGTCGCGCGGCGACACGTATCCGATCAGCGCATAGGCCTTCCGCAGCGAACCGAAGTGCTTCACGTACGAGGAGACGTGATTGAGACCCAGCGTCGTATTGATGATGTGCGAGTTGAGTTTACCGCGCCGGCGGAGCGTGAGACGAAGCCGCAACAGCATCTCTTCTTCCGGAATCTCCACGCGGCGCTCGGCCAGCAGCTTCTGGGCGCGAGCGAAGATGCCTTGGTCCACGATAGGCTCGATCGCCGCAGCGCCCCGGACCCAAGCGTTATCCGGATTCTTGACCAGCTTCTGCCCCAAGCGTCTTGAGGTGCGATTGTAGACGGTCTTGCCGATGTAGTTCTCGTTCCCGAGAATGGTGGGTATCATGCCGTCGGTCCAGGGCCGACCGTTGTGATTGGCGATGCCCGCGTCGTTCAGTTGGCGACTGATGTCGCTGTAGGATTTCCGGCAGTTGACGAACTGATCGAAGATTTCCCGGATCACGGCGGTCTCTTCGGCCGAGCCGTGCAGCAAACCTCAGCTCTGCCCATTGCGAATGCCTGCTGCGTGCTAACCGCCCGGAACGAGAAGACGGGCGAAAGGATTCGTCCCGGCAGGAGCAAGCTTTATGCTGATGACGGAGGAAAGACGGCCGGCGAGCAGAACACTGCGTGGATGGGCGATCAGCGTGCTGCAGGAGGCGGGCGCCATACACGAATGCGAGGAGCACGGCTGGGCAAAGGACCGGGCCGACCCTCACGCCCGCGAGCGCGCGGTGAACATCGCGAGGCAGGAGCCTCCAGACGGCTTGTCTCCAGACCACGCTGTCGCCGAGGTCCGCCAAGTGCTGGATTCGGTCGGCGATACCTGCCCGGAGTGCCAGCCCGAGGACTAGCCGTTCGACCGAGGCGGGCAGCAGCGGAACATCCTCGCACGCCAGACGTTCGAAATAGGTTGCAAATCAATGTTTTGAAGGTCGTCCTGTGCGTA
The DNA here is from genome assembly GCF_023073025.1 of Bradyrhizobium sp. 76. Lineage (NCBI taxonomy): Bacteria > Pseudomonadati > Pseudomonadota > Alphaproteobacteria > Hyphomicrobiales > Nitrobacteraceae > Bradyrhizobium > Bradyrhizobium sp. 76. The sequence goes on along the minus strand of NZ_JADPIS010000019.1, from coordinate 23,078 downwards.
TACTTGTAGTCGAGGACGATCCGCTTGTTCGAGAGTTTGTGGTCGAAGTGCTGCGGGACGAAGGTTGGAACGTGATCGAGGCCGGAGAAGGCGAGCAGGCACTGTCATTGTGCCGAACGACACACCCGGACGTTCTCGTCACCGACATCAAGCTCCCGGGGCGGATCGATGGATGGCAGATCGCGGAGCGCTGTCGAGAGCGCTACCCCAAGCTCCCCGTCATCTACGTGACTGGGTTTTCCCCGGTCGAGGCCAGGCCGGTCCCGGATAGTCTGACCCTGCACAAGCCGTACCACCAGGACCGCATCGTCGAGGCAGTTCGGACAATGGGCAAGAACAAGCCGAGCTTCGGTTGAAACCGCGACATCCGCCTCGACCTGGATCGAGGGAGAGATCGGTTGGCGAGCCACGCCTCCGCGACTACGATGACAAAAACCTCGTGAAAAAGAAGAGGCCGCGCGGATGCCGGGCGTGATCGAACGAAATAATATCAACGTCCGGGGAGCCGGCAGCAGGGGGATAATGTTCGCTCACGGCTTCGGCTGCGACCAGAACATGTGGCGGTTTGTGGCGCCAGCCTTCGAGAAGGACTTCAGGACGGTCGTGTTCGACCACGTGGGCGCCGGCGGCTCCGATTTGTCGGCGTACGACCGGAGCAAGTATTCCAGCCTGGGCGGGTACGCGGACGACGTGGTGGAAATCGGGCGCGAGCTAGATCTCCAGGACGCCGTCTTCGTCGGTCATTCGGTCAGCAGCATGATCGGGGTGCTCGCCGCTCAGAGGGCGCCGGGCATGTTCGGCAAGCTTGTGCTCATCGGCCCTTCGGCCCGTTACATCGACGACGATGACTACGTGGGCGGTTTCAGCGCCAAGCAGATCGAGGAACTGCTGCAGTTCTTGGAGTCCAACCACATGGGCTGGTCCTCACAGATGGCGCCGGCGATCATGGGCAATCCGGATCGGCCGGAACTGGGCGAGGAACTGACCAACAGCTTCTGCCGAACGGATCCCGAGATCGCAAAGGCGTTCGCCCGGGTGACCTTCACGTCCGACAACCGTGAGGATCTGCCGGGCGTCGGGGTGCCCACCTTGGTCCTGCAGTGCAGCGAAGACATCATCGCGTCGCAGGAGGTCGGCGACTACGTGAGCCGCAACATTCCCAAGAGCCGGATGATCGTACTGAAGGCAACCGGCCATTGTCCGAACCTCAGCGCGCCGGATGAGGTGGTCCAGGCGATGCGGACATTCGTCTAGTGCACATCTCTGGCCCAGATTTCCAGGACCTGGTCGAGAACGCACCGTGCGGCTACATCACCCTGCAGGCGACCGGCCGCGTCGATCAGGTGAACCGGACGTTCCTGGACTGGAGCGGACGTTCGGCCGAGCAGATGATCGGGAAACGCTTTAGCGATTTCCTGACCATGCCGGGCCGCATCTACTACGAGACCCACATCGCGCCCCTTCTGCGTATGCAGGGCTCCTTCCAGGAGTTCGCAATCGACATGCTGGCTGCCGACGATGCCCCGCTGCAGATGATCGCGAACGCGAACGAGCGCCGGGACGCCGACGGCAAGCTGCTGCAGATACGGCTCGCACTGATCAAGGCGACCGATCGGCGGCGGTACGAGCAGGAGCTGCTTTCGGCGCGCGAATTGGCGAAGGCAGCCGAGAAGGCGATTGAGGAACGGTTGGAGCGCGAGAACGAGGCCTCCGAGTTGCGCGAGCAGTTCATTGCGGTCCTGGGCCATGACCTCCGCAATCCGCTCGCCTCGATCAGCGCCGGCGCCCGTATTCTGGACCGCACCGTCCAGAGCGAGAAGGAGCGCCAGATCATCGCGATGATGCAGACGACGGTCATGAGGATGTCCGCGCTGATCGACGACGTGCTCGATTTTGCGCGCGGCCGGCTCGGCGGCGGAATATCTCTTGACCGCAACACGACCGAACCGCTGGAACGCACTCTCTCTCAAGTTGTAGACGAGCTCAGATTGGCAACGCCCGGCCGGGTGATCGAAGCCGAATTCGAGATCGATCGACCCGTGAATTGCGATCGCACCAGGATAGGTCAGCTCCTATCCAACCTGGTGGGCAATGCGCTGACGCACGGGTCCTCGAACAAGCCGGTCGTGGTGGGCGCCGAGACGACCGCAACCGCATTCGAACTTTGGGTCTCCAACGCGGGGGATCCCATCCCTCCCGAAGCAATGGACAAGCTGTTCGAGCCATTTTTTCGCGGAAAGGCTCGTGCCAGCCGTCAGGGTCTCGGGTTGGGCCTCTATATTGCGTCCCAGATCGCAGAAGCTCACAAGGGAAGGCTGACGGTCACATCAACTTCAGAGGAGACACGGTTCACGTTCTTGATGCCGCTAGATGCCGTCTGAACGTCTTGGAACTTGTGAAGCTACGGACTGACTGTGTGACCATGATTCTGAGATCTCTCAGAGATAGGCTTGACGGTGTGGCGCGGCCGTCTGCGGAGATGAACTGATCCCGGACCGGTTTCTACGCCATGGTGGACCGTTGAAGCGGCTTCACCAGAGCACGAACTGAACTATTTCAGATCCTGTGCAGGAGCTTCATCTCGGCCGCCAGCTGGAAACTTCGTTTTCCGGCCAGCGCCGTCGCCTCCCAAACCGCGCCGTTGGCCTCGCAGCTGCCCGAAAAGCCAATGCCCACTTCGTACCCGCCGAAGATCGCGTCGCGAGCCGCCGTGTGTTCCTGGTTGACGATTTCACCGCGCCAGCGGTTATCTGCAGAGGAGTAAGAGCCGAGATAGTAGAAGAAGGCGTCTCCGCCCAGCATGCGGCCGTCCTCCAGCAGCATCACACCGGTCAGTCCGCCGTCAATCCCATCGAGCGCGCGGATGCGCAGCCCGTAAAGGCCATTTGGGATGCCGCCGTTGCCGACCTTTCCTGGCGGCGGCAATGACTCCTCATCCAAGCTGGTCATCACGGAATGCATCACTTGATCAGGGAGCCGGACCGGAGAGGCGTCGAAGTGATAGGAATCGCCAACCGCACGGCCGCGCAGGATCAGCTCGTCATCGTCCGCACCATAGAGCTGCCGCACCTCGGGATTCATGGCATGGCGCTGTCCGGCTACGCGACCGACGATCACGCCATCGATCTCTTCGTAGCTTCCGACGTGGGCGAAAGCCGAGTTTCCCCCCAGCATGCGGCCACCGCGCACATGCATGACGCTACGGTTCAGCACGGGGCCAGCGCGATACTCGCATTTGTACAACCCGTCGAACAACACCCTGTCCCCGCTGCGCCTACGTATTGTAGCCGGTCCGAGGGTAGGCGAAAAGGCACAGCAAGAGCAAACCGCCGCCTTAAGGCTCGCCTTGATCATGCCCCTCGCACATGGAACTCATCTGGCGAGGAGCGAATCCCCGAAGCAGGCAAGCAGGGCGGCCGGGCCGGGATATATCTGGACGCATCCAGCCTGCCTCAGCGAACTCTCGGTGAAGCCGCCGCACAGCACGCCGACGATCGCGATCTGCGCTTTCCTCGCCGCTTCGGCATCGTAGGGGGTGTCACCGATCGCCACCGCATCGTGGCCCTCAACCCCAAGCTTGTTCAGGACCGCTTCGAAAATGTCGGGAGCCGGCTTCGATTCCTGGACGTCGTCCGACGAGGTCGTCACGTCGACCAGGTCGCCGATGCCCGCGATCTCGAGATACTTGGAAAGCTCATCCTTCTTGGCGGAGGAGGCGACGGCGATCCGGACGCCGGCATCCTTCACGCGCCGCAACAGGTCGGGGACCGCCGAGAATGGGCGAACCAGCGGCAGATACTGGGACTTGAAGCGGTTGCTGCGCCATTCCTCCATCTCGTTGCCGTGGTCCCGCTGGGCTTCTTCGGACAGGAAGTGCGGAATGAGCTTGTCGCCGCCCTTACCAATCTGGCCTCTCGCCTGCTCGAAGCTGACATCGTGGCCGAATTTCACCATCGCGTCGTGCCAGGAGAGGGCGTGGAGATCGACCGAATCCAAGAGCGTCCCGTCTACGTCGAAAATTGCAGCTTTGGTCAATTCAGGATCCTCCTGAGCGTGAGCGGCCGATCTTCGCGTACCATTCGACGTAGGTTGTATTTTTGACCACGTGCCGGTTGAGATCCGGTGCGCCGTCTTCCCACCAGACGGGGCCTCTCTCACCTAGCTCGCGTTTTGCCTTGTCCACTGCCTGATGCGCAGCGGCCTCCGCCTTGGGGTCTGCGCTCCGCTTGGCGTCGCGGACCGCGCGACGAGCCTTCATCAGATGGCCGACGAGACAGGTCCGCTCCGCTTCACCGAGGGCAGGGTTGGCCATGCGCCACAACCTGCCGCGGACGACGAAGTAGCGACCGTCGGGCGTCACCGGATACTTCACGTTACATTAGGCCGACTTGCGCCGCGCCCCTGATGCTGGCTTCTTCGCCGCGGCTTCCTTAGCCGGCTTCTTGCCGGCGATCGGCATGAGCATCTCCTTCTGAGCCGCCGCAGCTTTCTTCGTCTTCTTGGCAGGCTTTTTCGGAGCCTCGGTCTTGGCTGCTGCGCCGCCGACGCTCTTGCGTAGCGCGTCCATCAGATCGACGACGTTCTCGCCTTTCGGCCGATCCTTCGGCACGATCGGCTCGCCGGCCCGCTTCTGGTTGATGAGCTCGATCAGCGCGCTTTCATAATGGTCCTCGAACTTCTCCGGCTCGAAGGTGCCGGCCTTCTGGTTCACGATGTGCCTGGCGAGATCGAGCATGTCCTTCGTCACTTTGACGTCTTGGATCTCGTCAAAGTATTCGTGCTCGCTGCGCACTTCGTAAGGATAGCGCAGCAGCGTGCCGACGAGACCTTTGTCCATCGGCTCGAGGGCGATGATGTGTTCGCGGTTGGTCAGCACCACCCGCCCGATAGCGACCTTGTTCATCTCTCGGATGGTCTCGCGGATGACCGCGAACGCGTCGTGGCCAACTTTGCCGTCCGGACGGATGTAGTAGGGGCGGATCAGGTAACGCGGATCGATCTCGGCCTTGTCGACGAACTCGTCTATCTCGATGGTGCGCGTGGATTCCAGCGCGATCTCCTCTAGCTCCTCCTTGGAGACCTCGATGAACTGGTCCTTCTCGAGCTGGTAGCCCTTCACGATGTCTTCGTTGGGGACCTCGTCGCCGGTGTCAGCGTCCACCTTCAGGTACTTGATGCGGTGGCCGGTCTGCCGGTTGAGCTGGTTGAACGAGATCTTCTCGCTCTCCGAGGTCGCCGGGTAGAGCGCCACCGGGCAGGTGACGAGGGACAGACGAAGGAAGCCTTTCCAGTTCGCGCGGGGGCCATGGGGTACGCAACGCTCCAGGATACGGGGACACGGACTCAAGACGAACGGGGCCGAGCGGTTCCGACACTGCCGCAGGCTTCCACCGCCAAATTGAGCCACTCCCGGTCAAGTGCCTGGCAGACGTGGCGGGCAGTCTTGACTCTTATGAACAAAATGAGAACATGCACCGATGACCCAGCCCATGGCAACCGGACCGGCCAGCTTCGACTTGGAGGACGCCGCCGACCAGGCGATTGTGGCCTGTGGGGGCGACGCTCGGGAAGCTCTCAAGGCGCTCATCATCGCGAATGGCTTCCTGGAGGCGCAGGTCGAAGAGCTGCGGGCTTCGATTTCTGCCGGCTATTCGCGCGGCCGGTTCGACGTACCGCGCGACCGGAAGGATTGGTACGACTGACATGCCCGCGGTGACCTACTATGTGGCTCTGCCGTTCCATCCTTCGGATGACGGTATCGCTGCCGGCGAGACCGTCGAATGCTTCAATCCCAACGCCGCCGTGGCGAAAGCCGAGGCGCTTTCGCGAAAGCCTGGCATTGTCGGCGCGGTGGCCTTCAGCCGCAGCGGGGATTCGGCTACAGGCGAATTCGGAGACGCAACCGTGATCCGCAAGTTCGGCGACGTGCCGGGAGACGAGCACCCTGTGAAGGGACGGGCGCAGAAGTGCTGCGCGGAGTCCCGCAAGGCAACTATCTTCCGCTCAGCGACAGACTCATTCGAGTGACAATGTTGTCCCAAGCGTGTTCTTCCTCTGCGGGATAGTCGATCAACACGCAATGGATCAGCCGCCCCGAGAAGTTGCAGCGGTTGTACCAAACCTTGTCGCCCCTGTAGCTGGAGACCGCAAAGAACCGTGGTGTCACTCGCTTGTACTGAATGCGTGAAGGCGGATGCTTTTTGGCGAGAAAGGCCGCGGGTGAATCGTTCTCGACGTTGGGCGCGGCCTGAATCGTGATGTCGGCGCGCCCGTCGGCGGTTCGGAACCGTTGCCCATAGCCGTCGGGTCGGCCAGCGTCTTCCGTGAAGATCGAAGATGGGAAATCCATCGAGGTGCCGGTCTGGGGAATGGTGTACTTGGTCCATCGCACCGGCTGCGCCGAGGCCATCGCTGTGGAGACGACAAGTGCCAATGCGAGAGCGCTCATCGATTTCATCGCACTTTCCTCCGACTACCACGGAGCAAAAAGCCGGAACGTCAATTACGTTCCAGACGCCTGTTACGATGGATTGGAAGCGCGCGAGCTAGTCGTGTTCTTCGTGGGGACCATTGGGATCGAACCTGGTCAGCTCGGTGTCGCCCGCAAGAAGCCGGCACCTCGAAAGTCGCCGTCATAGCTCCTCCGGTTCTTTGGCCGCGTTGTGTCAGGCAGCGCGCAGCGGGGGCGTTGGTCGGCGGAGCCGGCCGGCCTCCTCCGCCTGGCACCTCGGACACCTGAACTGGATTTCGCGTAGCGCGAAGGCAGACCTTTGGATGTTTGCCGCCATAGGCCATGCACCACATTGGGGACACTTCTCCAGCAGGGTCTCCGATTCTATCATCGCACCGCTCCTACCCGCGCCCACAACTCGCCAACGCGCGGAGACAACCCGCGTTCCGAACGGGTCCTGGACGAGACACGGAACGAATCAGCGCGACCGCGTTGAATCGGCATGTGTGCCGTGGCGTTGCGTCAGTCTCGTTCGGGAGTATCGCGTGTCCACGGCGCTATCAAAGTTGCTATCCCTGGTTACATCGAGCCGTGTGATCCCACGTTGCGCGAGAAGCCGCCTCGCGGCGGAGACTGGGTCTACGAGATCAAGGCCGACGGTTACCGCGCGCAACTACACCTCGAAGCTGGTGATATTAAAGTTTATTCGCGCACGGGCCTGGACTGGACCGAACAGTTCTTCTCGATCGCACCGAGTGCCGAGCTGCTCAAGGCACACAGCGCGATCATCGACGGCGAAGCGGTGGTATACGGCAGCGGCGGCCTGCCGGATTTCCAACAGCTCAGAAGAGAACTCGGCCGAAAGCGCAGCGCGCGTGTGCGGTACCACGCCTTCGATCTCCTGTACCTCGACGGCTACGACCTGCGCAGCGTCGTGTACGAAGATCGCAAGCTGCTGCTGCAGCGGCTTCTGAAGAACGCACCCGAGACGTTCATGTACGTCGAGGCGCTTGCGGGCGACGGCAACGTAATCTTCGAAAAAGGGTGCCAGCTGGGGCTAGAAGGCCTGATCGGCAAACGGCTAGGCGAGCCCTACCGCTCGGGGCGGCAGGAAAGTTGGATCAAGCTCAAGTGCAAGAAAAGCGAGACCTTTCCGATTGTCGCGTTCGTGGAGAAGCTAGGAGCGCGTCCCCGGAAAGTGGCGTCGCTCTACGTCGGCCGGCGCGAGAACGGCAAGCTGGTCTACGCCGGCAAGGTGCGTAGCGGCTATCTGCGCAATGGCCGCGGTACCACGGCCATCGGCACCTACTCCCCGCGTGCCCGGCAGGGATTTCCGATCGCCGCGCCCGTGACCTGGAAGCGCATCGAGAGCGGGATCGCGCCAGACGCCTTCACCATCGAGAGTCCATTCCGCGCCAAGTCGAGGAGGTGAACTATATGTCGGATGCATTCGATCAATGGATGGAATGGCGTCACAAACCTACCGGCGACAAGCGGAGCATTCCTGCCGAACTCTACGCCGCCGTGATGTCTTTGCCTGACGCCGATCGCTCCGACCGGTAGAGGGTGAACGAGGCTGTCCGCGACCATGACGAGGCTCGCCGCGAGGGAAGAACCGTATGGCTCTACCTGGACGACTATCAGGACGGCAGAACGCGCACGATAGGCGAGCCCGGATGGATAAAGGTGTTTGCGTCTGCCGATACGGCCGACAGGTGGTTCAAGGAAAACGACCCTGAAGGCGTTGCTTGGGAATACGAAGTGGATGGCGGTCCAGCCGAAGGATCGGTCTGGCTCTACTCGCCGGACCCGGACTCCCGAGACGTTTCCGCTCAAAATCCGGGGGGCGGCGATCTATAAGCGAGTAAAGCTCCAGACAGCGTCATGAGCTTTGGTGATGGCCCCCCAGCCCTTGCCCCGGCGCTGCCGTCGCGCTTCAGGAGACCGCGATTTTCCTGGATCGATTACTACGTATGCCGAACGTTCAGCTATTTCGGGCGGCGTAATCGGAGTCCGCTGATCTCGAGCTTCGAGCTGCGCGGGCTCCAATTGGTACCTAGCGGTCCCGAGACTTAGCTCGGGAGCTTGCCCGGGAGCCTTCTATTTCTCTTCTGACAAAACCGGCGAAGTGTCCCACCAAGAGCTTTGTCGGCTTTATCTGTTTCGAATGCGGCTGCAGGCGGCTAAGAGGCTACTGCAGCAGAACCGGCAGATTGAGCGGGCCGCGGAAACCGAATCCGTGCCAACGCACACTCACTGGATCAGGCAAGGTCATTTTAGGGAAACGCTCGAACAGCAGCGGTAGGAGGATGTCCCCCACAGTTCGCCGCGAAAGGTGCGCGCCCGCGCAATGATGCGGGCCATTCCCAAACGCCTGGTGAGGGTTGGGTTCGCGAAGGGCGTTATAGTTTTCACCGTCTTGGAAGACCTCCTCGTCCCGGTTGGCGGAGGCCTGGATTGTCATAACGGTTTCGCCCTTCGGGATGAAGTAGTCCCGAATCTCCGTGTCCTCCATTACAAGCCGTGAACTGGCCTGGATCGGCGCCACCCATCGGATTCCTTCCTCGAAGGCTGCGCGCCATTTGCCCTCTGCGCGCACGGCCTCAAGCTGATCGGGGTTGGTCAAAAGGCCGTAGAGGACCGTCAGCAGAGCGTCGCGCGGCTCGTTGATGCCCCCGCCAATCGCGATTTTCACGTTGGCGATCATCTGGCTTTCCGGAATCGGATTCTTTGCATTCACCATGAAGGAAAGGGCGGAGGAGTCCGGCTCGGCTCGCACCCGTTCAGCATTGGCCCGGATGCATCTATCCATCTCCGCGTTGGCGATGTCGGTTGCTTGGAAAGGGCCGGGCGTCCAGCCGAAATTGCCGGCACCGTCAATCAGCATCTGCGACCACCGCTGCATGTCCTCATCGCTCGCATCCGGAACGCCCATTGCATGCGCCAGCATCCGTGCAGCAAGGGGCCCCGCGAGCGCTGGAAACAGATCAACAACCTCGCCGCGCGGCAAACGGTCGAGATACCCTTCCGCGAGGTCCGCATATAGCGCCGCCCAGACGGATTCAATTGTCTTCGGCATCAAGGCGGGCATCATAGCCATGCGTTCGCTCCGGTGCTCCTCGTGGTCCTTCCGCATTAGCGTATGCGCAAGAAAGGCTCGCTTCATCGGCGTGTTCGGGTCATTGGAGCTGAACAAGGTTGGATTGTCTTTGACGTACTTAGTGTCAGCGGCCTTGGTGAGAAACGTGCGGCCCACTGACTTGACCCGCAACACGGGCGCTTGGCGCCTCAAGCGCTTGTAGATTGGATAGGGATCGCGAACGAGGTCCGCGATGGTGATCGTCTCGTCCATGGGGCTCGATCGGTCTGTCACGTAGGTCATCCGTCGTCCACTCCCTAGTATGAGCCAAGGCAAGCGCAATGGGCTAAACTATCATCAGCGCGGATTCGTTCACGGACAACGGCAATCGATAGGCTTGTCTGTCGAAAAAGGCCGAAGCGCTGAGGCGATTTCAAGAGGTGTGAGGGGCGCCTATCAAGCTGTGACACTGAGCTTCTTCCGCCAAAGGAGCGCTTCGGCGAACGGATGTCTGCGCACACTGCGAGACCGCGTCTGGACGCCTGGATTCGTCCTGTTTGCAATGCGCGATCGCTTCTGAGCACGTCGCTGCGGAGGCCGGCGAGGGAACAGGCAGGCGACGAAAACAGCAGCGGTCAGTATTCGCATGGGGAGCAAATCCCGGCTGTGGTGCGATCGATGTATCGTAACCAGAGCACCGGGGTCGCGGGGAAATTCCTATTTTACCGGCGGGCGCAGCGGGCTATCCGCCCACTTGCGGGCCGTTGGGTCCTGCAGCGGGTCATCGGCGCAACTGGTGCAGACGTACCGCAGCTTCCGGTCGCCGATTTCATCGCGCACAGCCTTCATCGGCCTGCCGCAAGCCGGGCACGCCTTCCGGACCGGATCGGACACTGGCATCTGGTTTTCCCCCGCTATGGCAGTCTACGTCCGCCGCCACCGCGATCTCAAGACGGTTGCGGAGAGTTGCATGGGCTTGCCGACGCTTCTTGACTCCAAGACCGCGGGTTACTCGACTCGAGGCAGTGATTGCGTCGGGGGGCGTGATGGGGCAGGAGTTTTATGAAAGCCTCGCGCAGCGGGTCCGTGTCATCGCCGAAAAGGCCAATCCGTCCACCCGACGTCGTCTGCTGGGTCTCGCCATGCGATACGACGCCAAGGGAGGCCCTTGGGCGATCTGGAGCAGTTGACGGCGGCTGCCGGTCCCGGGCACCCCGCTCGCTTCCATCTTCTCCGGACCGAGCGGGGCCTGACCAGGCCTTCGACAGCGGGCCGCTCCGTCGCAACCCTATCTCCGCGTGAAGCTTGCCAGCTAATGCTCGAGGAAGAAACGCAGCATCTCCCTGGTCGCGTCCGGCCCGCGCGGATCCGTGTAGGACCCGGCAGGACTGCCTCCTGACCAGGCGTGGGCGGCCCCGTGGACGCTCCAGTGCTCGGACGTGCCCAAGCCACCTTCGTCGGTGAAGATCGCGCGGGTATACGCGTGTCCCTCAGGTACTCGCCCGCGAAGAATCTTCGTCCTCACGCTCGCATCTTCGCCCGGCCAACGGAGAATCCGGTCAGCATTGCTGGGATGCACCGTGGTGTCGCGATCGCCATGGAAGACGATGGTCGGCACCGACGCGCCAGCCGTCTCGATCGGTCCAGCGCTGCCCTGCCGCATAGCGGCCAGTGCGGACGGAAGGTCGCTGGCAGCCCCGCAGGCTAGGCCGGAGTGGACGCCGACGGCGGCGTATAGGTCGGGGTACGTCGCGCCCATGATGGCCGCGGCGGCCCCGCCGGCCGACAGGCCTGCGACGTAGACGCGCTTGCGATCGATAGGATGCTCCCGCATGATCTGGCGGGTGATGCCAGCGATCAGCGAAGGCTCGCCGCCATCCCGCCGCTGGTCCCCCGTGCGAAACCAGTTCCAGCATTTCGCATGGTTGGCTCCGCGTGGCTGCTCCGGATAGACAACGAAGCATTCCCGCTCCTCCGCCAGAAAATTCATCCGGGTGCCGGCGGCGAAATCGTCTGGAGACTGGGTGCAGCCGTGAAGCATGACGATGAGGGGACGTGCTCCTCCTTCCGCGCGGCTCGGAATGAACAGCTTGTACATCCGGCTTCCCGCCGCGTTGCTGAAGGTGGCAGCGACGAACCTTGTGCCGTCCGGTGCAATATCCACCTTGGACAGTGGAGCGCGCCCGACCGGACCTGGCAGGCTGAAACCGGAAAGATCTTTAATGCCGCCGAAGGGCGCGGGGCCTTTGTGTCGTTTGGCAGGCCTGGCTTGCGTGGACGGCCCGCTCTCCCTCTCCTCGACGACATTGGCCTTCAGTTCGAGTGTCGACGGCTCGAGCCTCGCACGCTCGACAGGCACAGCATTTCCCCTTGTCGCTGCGGGGCCGCCATCGCCGCGCAGCATTCGCTGCAGCAGTGCAGTGGCTTCGACCAGTTGGCCGGCACGTGTGAGGCGGGTCGCTTCGCGGACCATGTCTGGATTCAGCATCGGTTCACCTCGTTCGGTCGGCGAGAGCGGCCTTGACTGCGGGGCTGGCATGAAGGGCTCCGAGCACCGAGACCGAGGCAATTGTGGCGCGTGCCAGCTCAGGCGTGACGTCCTGGTCGATGGTCGCCAAGCCGAGGACGTTGATGTGCAGCATCTCGCCGTCGCGCCGCGCCCTCTCGAGATCGACGCGGGCATAGTTACGCAGCCCCAGGTCCAGACTTTTACGGACCGTCGATTGCTTGACCACCTCCGCGTGCCGCTCGAGCTGGTTGCGGATCGCCGTCCGGATGAAATCGGTGCGGTTCGAATAAAATCCTTCCTGCACCATGAGATCGACCTGGCCGAGGTCCACATAGCCCAGGTTGATCGTGATCTTCTCCGTATCCGGGGTCCGGGGTCGCAGTTCGCGTACATTGTCGGTCAACGGGTACATCCATTTTGACCATCCAAATGGATGGCGGTTGGATGGTAAATGGAAATTCACGGAAGAATTTCAAGGCGGCAGGCAAACATCTCCCGCCGCCGCGCTTTCGGGACGGGATCCCGCTGCCGTTTCGCGAACCTTCCCAGGGTAGGTTTGTCCGGCCGTGAGGTCTAACCGACTGAAATCAACTGAGGGCTCGTTGGGCGCGTGCTATCATCGCGGCTACAGGAGGAAGACACATGTCCACTTCCAAGAAGCGATTAGCACCCGATGATTTTCCGGTGACTGCCGAAGGACAAAAGATCAAGAAGCAAGATGGCGAGCCCATCGCCACTACGGAGGATCATGAAACCGCTGCCGATCTGGCCGAGCGCATCAACGACGACGAAGCGCGCCGTGAGGAGGACAAATGGTCGGCCTGAGCGGCTTCTCTCAGTCCTCCAGCAGCGTGTCGATCAGCTTCAGCAATTGCTGGCGCTCTGGACCCCCGGCGCCACTACGCAGGAATTGGCCGATATCCGTATAGGTGACTTGGCCACCTGAGCTGATGTTGGGCTGGTGCTTCACGACGGGCGTATTCGTCCGCGGATCTCGCGTCAGCGCCCAGACGTCACCATTGCTGCTTTCGTAGAGAACTCGCTCGGTCATACCGACCAATCGAGCGGGCGATCATCCGTTCCAGATTGTCCGAAGGCAGGTGCGAGCATCTGTGTCGATTTCTCGCTCGACGCGGAGCGGTCGCGGCGCCATGTGGCCAGCAACACGAACTCGTAATTCGGCCTGACCTACAGCAGCTTCAAGCACGAATCGACACTGCGGCCGGCCGCGGCATCAGAGCAGTTCCGCAAGCATGTGCGCCGCGCGTGCTGCGCCGCCGCTTTCGACCGGTTTAGAGAACGTCGGCTCGGTCAGGGCTCGGATAGTCGCTTCAGCAATCATCTCGCGCGTTGAGTCCGCATAGTTCATCCGCCGGCCAGCGCCATAGCGATCAAGTCGATATGCCACATGGTAGGTCTGCTCGAAATGATTCTGCAGCGGGAAATAGATGAAGGGGGTGCCGGCCGCTGTCAGCTCCATGCACGTGGTAAGTCCGCCCTGAACGATGGCCAGGTCGCAGGCTGCGAGATGTCGGTCCAGGTCGGCTACGAATGATCGAACTTCAACGCCGACCGGAGCGTTCAATGTCGCCGGATCAATCCGGGGACCGGCGATCACGATCATGCGCAATCCCGGTATCCTGGACCGTACCAGCGGATAACTCTCCAAAACGCGCCGGATGAGCGGCGCACCGACGCCTGAACCGCCCACCGTGACGATGCAGACGCGCTCGCCGTCCCGGTAGCCGAGCCGTCGTCGAAGCTCGGCGCGCGGCCCGAATGTCTGGGGGTGTTCACCGAGAATGTAACCCGCGAACTCGAAGTGCTTGGGCACCCAGTCCGGCATTTCGGGCAGGTCCCTCCCAAATGACCGAGGAATGACGTCGTCCGGGTTTCCGACAAAGATCGCGCGATCACGCACGCCGGGATGCCGTTCGACATGCTCGATCATTTCGGCATTGTAATCGGTTGTCAGGAATGCCTCGTGTTCGCCACCCGATGGCATCGGAACGAACCCGACGAAGTCAGTGAACCACACCAGCGGTGCTCGTTTCAGTTCGGGATGCTCGTGCCAGTAGTGATCGATGTCCCACGCCTCGTCGGCAATCACGAGGTCATAGCGCAACTCCTCGACGGCATCCTGAAATGTCATGAAGTTAGCAATCAGCACTTCGTCCATTCGGCGAATCGCCTGAAAGGCATGCAGCTCATGTTCGCCACATTCCATTTCGATATGACGGGTTTCACTGGCCAGGCGGCCGCTGAGCGGATGAACGGTCTCGCCACTCGCTTCGAGCAACCGGGTGACCGGATCCTGTGCCAGCCAGTCGACCTGCAGATCAGGAAGCACGTTACGCAACTCCCGCGTGATGGCGATGTCCCGCCGGGCGTGGCCGAGCCCGATAGGGGAGGACAAGTAGAGGACGCGCTTCGGCCCTGACCGCGCAGGAGTCCGCTTAGGCCGAGCAACCAGGCCGAGCCGGCGCTGGAGAAATTCTGTAATCAGGGTGTTGCACTTCGCCGGAAAGCGACCTAGCGGATTGTGGCCTCCTCCCTCGATCGTCGTTAACTCCGCACCTGTCAGGCCGGCTACGATTTGTGCCCGGGCATAGGGCTGGATTTGATCGTCGTTGCCATGGATCATCAAGACCGGGCAGGTGATCTTGCGATACATGGCCTCGCTCACATCGAAAGCTGGCGGCATCGTCCGCGCGTTCACCGTCCTGGCAAGGATGGACCCCGTAGTCTCGCTGGCCCAACCAACGGCATCCTCAATTTGCTTGGTCGAATGTGGCTCGGAGAAGATGGAGCCGACGAAGTAAGCCGCGAAATCCTGATAGTTCGAGAGCCAGTAGGCGCCGTTGTATTTGTCCCAATCCTTGAATTCCGCGCGCTCGGCCTGAAAGTGGTCCGGCGTCATGTAAGGATAGGCGGGCCCTACGCTGGCCGATGTGCCGACCAGGATCGCGGCCTTGACTCGTTCTGCATGGTGAGCCGCGATCACAGATGCGATCATCCCACCGAGCGAGAGGCCGACGAGAATGGCAGTACCAACTCGTGCCGCATCCATGACGGCAAGTGCATCTGCGACGTAGTTGTCCAGCGTATATGCCGCCACGTCGTCTGGCCGATCGGATCGGCCATTGCCACGGCTGTCATAAGTGACGCAGCGGAAACGCTCGCTGAACCACGGCAATTGCGCTTTGTAAACCCGCGAATGAACGATGCTCCACGGGGGCACGAAGACGATAGTCTCCGCGCCGCTGCCGTAGATTTCGTAGTGAAGCTTCACACCGTTACGTTCAACTATTCCTTCGAAAGCCGGAAGTTTGGCGCGCATGTCAGCACCTCATTTTCGGTGAGCAGTCTCCAGGATGCGAATAAGATCACCAAAGCGCCGAAGAGCCGGCCGGACAGGAACGCCTTTCTTTTCCAGTCCGAGCAGGTAGTGGCTCTCCGCGCCGATAAAGGCGTGGGCGACCAACGCGGCGACCTCGTCGGCCGTGAAGGGGCCGAGACCGCCGAATTCGCGCTCGGCCCGGCGCGCGAGGTCTGTGATCAGCTTCATCCAGCCCATGATGCCGGCCTGGACCACTTTCGCCACGGGGCCGTCACCCCAGCTGGCAGCCATCAGCTCCTGCAGCACGCGAACGTATCCCGAGGCTATGTCCTCGTCGAGATAGTCGCAGGCTCGGTCCCACTGCTCGGACAGCTTTAAGGCGGAATCTCGGAACAGTGCGTTCTGGCGGTCGAGCAGCTGCGAGTTGAGGTACTCGAACAGCGCCAGCATCATCCCTTGTTTGGATCCGAAATGATAATGGATCTGGCTGAGTGGGACACCAGCCGCCGCAGCAACATCGCGGGTGGACAGCTTGGCGTATCCCTTTTGCCTGAGCACCCTCTTTGCGGCCTCCAGCACTACCGTTCTGGTGTCTGCCTTCCGGCCGTTTCGCGGCATTCTGTCCCCACCTTCCTTGACTACAGTTCGGTCGATCGGCCGAATGTCGGGCGCCCCGTGGTCACAGTCAACAAGAGACAGCCTACTTGACTCCGCGCATCATCAGCACATAATTCGGCCGACCGACCGAATTTATATCTGACCTTTGTTCAGCTCGAAAGCCAGAGAAGGACTAAGTCATGCGCGCAGTGGACAATGACAGACTTGGCGCCCTCGTCGGAAAGATGCTGGGGGACTTGGGCGGGGCCTTTAGTGTGCCGACGGCTGGGATCGGCTTCCGTCTCGGCCTGTTCGACGCATTGCACCGGGACGGCCCCGCGACTGCTTCTGAACTCGCACAGCGAACCGGCCTGACCGAAAGGTGCGTCCGTGAATGGGCCTTTGCACAGGCCGCTAACGGCTACATCACCCTCGACAAGACAGACCAGCGGTTCAGTCTGACACCTGAACAGGCAATGATCTTTGCCGTAAAGGACAGTCCCGTCTACTTGGAAGGCGCTTTCGACCTTGCGGCGGCGATGGTGGAAGGGCGAACGATGGTCGAATCCGCATTCAGGAACGGAAACGGCGTCGCTTGGGGTGAAAGCTCGGGCTGCCTGTTCTGTGCTGTTGGCTCCTTCTTTCGTCCGGGCTATGTCAACAACATCGTGCAGTCTTGGCTACCAGCGCTGGACGGCATGCCCAAGAAGCTCTCCGAGGGTATTAAGGTAGCCGACATCGGATGCGGGGTCGGCTTTTCAACCTTGCTGATGGCGAAGGCGTTCCCGCAGAGCATATTCGTCGGCTACGACTTCCATGCGCCGTCCATCGAGCAGGCGAACGCACACGCCATGGCCCATGGTCTCGCCGACCGCGTCCGCTTCGTGACCGCGCGCGCCAAGGATATCGCTGAGCGAGACTTCGATCTCGTCACCATGTTCGACTGCCTGCACGACATGGGTGATCCCCGGGGCTGCGCCAGGCATGTGCGGAGCATGCTTAAGCCCGGTGGTTCCTGGATGATCGTCGAGCCGATTGCCGCGGATGATCCGGCCGACAACGTCGGCAATCCGGTCAGCCGTCTCTACTATAATGCATCGACGATGATCTGCGTGCCGACCTCGATGGCCCAAGAAGTCCGCGAAGCACTCGGCGCTCAGGCCGGAGAGGCAAAGCTCACCGAGGTGCTGAAGGAAGGTGGCTTCCGTCAGGTCCGTCGCGCCACCCAGGGTCCGTTCAATATGGTGCTGGAAGCGAGGCCATGAAAACGTGGTCGGCACCTTGCAGGCGCGCCGCCCCCAATTCCTTGGTCGGTCCTTTCTGTTCCTAAGTTGGTCGGCTTCCGACCCATCTGTGGCCTCTGAGGCGATCCGCTCTTCGGCAGATGCTGACGGCAAACCGGACATCAGAGGTCTAGCCGCTTAATGCGTACGCACCTTAGTTAGAGCCCGGGGCGGCTCTCGCCACGCTGCTCCGCTTCAGAGCACATAATTCCGCACTCTCGGGGCCTCGCAAGTACACTCCCGCCGATCTGCTCCAGCCTGTCGACCGATGTCTCGCCCTGCTGGCGGCTTCGAGGATCATGGACGCGAGTGGTGCGGGCAGAGCTCTCGTTGCGTGACACGCTCTCGCACACCTCGTCGAGGACTGCGCGTAAAAACGCGGTGGTTTCAGCATGGAATATTGGAAGGTCTCCCCAGCGAAAGCAGCATTCTGTCCGAAACCGCCCGGCCGGACGCAAGTTACGGTCAACGAAAAATTCTGCAGGGGCGAGAATGAGCGTGGCCCCGTCTTTTGGGGGCTGGGGGGCTTGAGGGCGGAGCCACGCAGGCCGTGCATTCGCGCGGGCCCGCCACATCAACCGTATCCGGCCGAGCCCGCTCCACTGCTTGAGGCAAAGTCGGCGCGCAGCGAAGGACCTACGGCTCGAAGGGCCGCAGGGGGCCGTCGGCCAAGTTTCGACCGATCGGGTTGCGCAGCGGTCGCCGTCGCAGTCTGCTCAAGCGCATTGCAGAATCGTTTCTGCGCACCCGGGCGGCCTGGCGGGAGGGCCTCTGCCGGTGATTTTAGCCTCACCAGCGAGGATTTGAGGTCGTAGACGGGTGCGGCATCGCACTTCGCCTGAACGAGGGCCTAGCAGCCTGAGAGGGGGTAGGGGAAGGCGCTGCGCCTTGCACCGGCAACGAGCTGCCGCTTAGGCGACGCTTCTTCGACAGCCCCCCGGAGGCGAGTGAGTTCTGACCACGCCAGCGCGGCGGTGATCCATCTCTGCCGCTCTGCGCCGTTGGCTTCGGCGGCAAGCTTCATCGCCGCGACGTCGCGCTTGGGGTCGTACTCGAGATCCATGGATACAAATAGTTGAAGATCGTAAACGATCACGCACCGGTGGGACCGTAGCAATCCGGGGTCGGCGCCATATGGGGATCCTGTCTAGCCGTCCGGAGATGCCGGCCCCGATCCGCCCCCATTCATAGGCGCGGACCTCCGGAGCGCTCGCGATCGAGGCCCTGCGCGAGCCTCCCGCGACGGGATCCAACTGCACCGACACTCCCGAAAAGCCCGTGAATTGCTTGTCTTTCAGATATCTCGTGACCGGCTCGCCCCGTATTGTAGGGGCTCAGGGCCTACCTGGTCGCCTCACCATGAGAAGAGATGTTTCAAAACGCAGCGGATCTGGCCGCGATGGCCGAGGCGTTAGGCCGATCGGGTGACTACCGGGTCCTCCGGCGCCTGGTGCCGCGTCCGAGGTCGATGGCGGTCTCCGGACAGGAAACGAGGATCGGCATCCTGCTCGATACCGAAACCACCGGCCTCGACCACCGCAAGGACGAAGTCATCGAACTCGGCATGGTCAAGTTCGGCTACACGCCGGACGGGCGCATCATTGATGTCAGGGACACGTTCTCCGCCTTCAATGAGCCGTCCGAGCCGATCCCAGCCGAGATCACGGCGCTTACCGGCATCACCGACGAAATGGTGGCCGGCCACAGGATCGACGAGGTCGCCGTGAACGCCTTCGTCGACGATTCCGTGGTCCTGGTCATCGCGCATAACAGTGGATTCGATAGGAAGTTTTCCGAACGCTACTGGCCCGTCTTCGAGCGGAAGGCGTGGGCATGCTCAGCGACCGAGGTCCAGTGGCGGCAGCAGGGCTTCGATGGAGCGAAGCTTGGCTACCTTCTGAATGGCGCCGGCTATTTCCACCAGGCGCACCGCGCGGTTGACGACTGTCACGCGCTGCTCGAGATCTTGGACTTCGACCTACCAACGACCGGCGCGCCCGCGCTCGCCGTCCTGCTCGAGACCGCACGACAGAAGACCATCCGGATCTGGGCCGAACAGTCGCCGTTCGAACTAAAGGATTCGCTGAAGCGGCGCGGCTATCGCTGGAGCGACGGCACGGACGGTCGGCCAAAGTCCTGGTACGTCGACGTCTGCGAGTCCGCGCTCGACGCGGAGCTCGCATTTCTCCGGTCAGAGATCTATCTCCGCGACGTGGAGCCGCGGCTGCAGACGCTGACCGCTTTCACGCGCTTCTCCAGCCGGATCTGAGACCGGCAGCTCGGGAAGAAGCCGCCGCCTGCGCATCAGCGCCCGAGACGCTTCTCGACCCGCTTGCGGGAATTGCCGACTTTCTTGACCGCCTTCTTGACCGCGGGCGCGGACCGTCCGGTCTTCTTCGCCTCATAGCCGACTTCGTGCTTCTGCCCGCCTGCGACGCTCGCCCGGTCCTGCTTACGTCCTCGCGCAGTCTTCTTCTTCGCGGCTGCCATCAAGTCCTCCTTCTGCGAATCTAATGGCAGTGCAACGTTGTAAGGATTCGCAGGTTCCGCAACGGCCCCTCTATCCGAGCGCGACGGCGGGCGGCAACCGGGATGGACCGGCCTGCATCGGCGTAACTCGACAGGTGTATCTAGCACCTCCTGTCGCGGCTGCTTCGATGCTTTCCAAGAGTGGTCGCGCCAAGTCGAACCAAACGAATGATGTCGTCAAGAGGCAGCACTGTTCGGCGTCATGAGGCGAGGACGCAGACCTCGCGCAGTACGCGACGGCGCCAGCTGCCATCTTGTAGTTGCCCTGAGGACCCTTCCACCCAAGCCGACCGGACCGGGAAAAATTGGAACTTCTCGGACCAGCACCTGTTGTGCCGTGCCACTATTGGAGGACGACATGAACAATAAATTTCTTCTTGTGCTGACGGCGGCCTCGCTACTCGCCGGCCCGTCGTTTGCGCAAAAGCCGCCGGCTGCCGATCGGCCCAACAATAATGCGGTCAACAGTTCCGGCCAGAACAATTCCAGCAAGCCGGTTGCAGGCGCCAACAGCTTCACCGAGGGCCAGGCCAAATCCAAGATCGAGGACGCGGGCTACACGAACGTCACATCGCTGAAGAAGGACGACAACGGCGTTTGGCGCGGAAAGGCCAGTAAAGGCGGCGCCTCATCCAATGTGAGCCTGGATTTCCAGGGCAACGTCAACGCGGCCAAATAACTTCGCGCAGCAGCGAAGATTTAGAGGGATTCAAGATGACCATTACGATTTCACGTCTCTACGACAACTATTCCGATGCGCAGCGCGCGGTGACGAGCCTGGAGGCCGCGGGCGTGCCGCATTCGGATTTGAGCATCGTCGCGAACAATTCGGACAACTGGTACAGCACCGACAAGAAGGTCGATCGCGATCGCGATGGGGTTGACGATCGGGCGGAAGGCGCGGCTACGGGAGCGGGCCTCGGCGCAGGTCTTGGTGGCGCGGCCGGCTTGCTCGCGGGCCTTGGTTTGTTGGCTATCCCCGGCCTCGGTCCGGTAGTGGCGGCCGGATGGCTCGCGTCCACCGCGCTCGGCGCCGTTGCCGGCGGCGCGACGGGCGGAGTCGTCGGGGCGTTGACGCAGGCTGGCGTATCCGACGAGGAAGCACCACTCTACGCCGAAGGTGTGAGGCGCGGCGGCACGCTGGTTTCGGCTCGTGTGCCGGATGCGGACCGCGCGCGATACGAAGCGATCCTGAACCAGTCCGCCGTCAATTTGCGCGACCGAAGCGCAGCCTGGCAGAAGGCCGGGTGGAAGAGCTACGATCCCTCCGCCAAACCTTACGGCGCGGAGGAGGTCCGCAGAGAGCGCCAACTCTACGGCACCGGAATGCGATGAATAACCGGCGGCCCGCACACCAGGCGGGCCGCCATTTCTTGCGCACGATTGCCCATCATCGAACTCAGGAGCCGAAAATGAGCCGCGGAATGCCATCGATGACCGCCCTCCTGGGTATGCTTGCGATCGCCGGTTACCAAAATAGGGACAAGCTGGCGGACATGTTTCGCAATGCTACCTCCGGTCAGCCGGCGGGTGCCAAGGATTCCCTGAGCGGCATGCTCGGCAATCTTGGTGGCCTTGTGGGAGGCGGTGGCGTGGGTTCGCTGCTGAATGGCGGGATCGGCGAATTGCTCGAGCACTTCAAGCAGAACGGACAGGGCGACGCGGCTCAATCCTGGATCAATCAGGGGCCAAACCGCGAAGTCACCCCGCCCGAACTCCAGCAGGCTATCGGTCCGGATGTTCTTCAAAAGCTGGAGCAGCAGACCGGCCTGTCGCAGCAGGAGATCCTCGACCGCTTGTCGCGAGAACTTCCGACGGCCGTGGACAAATACACGCCGGACGGACGCCTTCCGGCGCAATCCGCGGGATAACACTCCTCAAGACTCGAGAAAAGATATGAGCATCATCTGGACGATCATCATCGGTTTCATCGCAGGCGTCATCGCGAAGTTCATCATGCCTGGCGACAACGAGCCCTCGGGTTTCATCCTGACCACGATCCTGGGAATAGTAGGCGCGTTCGTTGCGACCTATCTTGGTCAGGCTCTCGGCTGGTATCGGCCCGGAGAAGGCGCAGGACTAGTGGGGGCGGTCGTAGGCGCCATCATCGTGCTTCTCGTCTACGCTTTTGTGGCCGGTCGCAGCCGCCGGGCCATCTAACCACCGTGAACGGAATTCTTTGCGTTAGCGGTGAATGCCCGGTGTGAAAGGTGATCGGCAAGATGAAATGGATGCTCGTTGTCCTGGTAGGAGGCATGACACCGGTCAACACCGACCTGGTGTTCGACAAATTCGCCGATTGCCTTGCCGCCGAGGAGCAGATGCGGAAACACTACACCGACGCCTTCGAGGTCTGGGACCGATGGGCCGCGGCCAATATCGAGCGAAGACGCGAATACTCAAAGGTGCGCGACCTCCAGGCCAAACGCCTGCTCAGCAATATCGGTACGTGCGTTCCTCATGCGGGCGGCGACCCCGCGGCGCCTCAGCAGCAGAGCGATCCAACACCTCCTCAAACTCCTCAAGCCGCACCTACGCCGCAGCCAAGTCCGAAAACGTGAGGTCTGACCGTTCGGAGCCGGGCGGTCGCGAACCAATGTTGCTGCTGCTTGCGAATCGCTTTTCACCGCCGACGGTAGGCTGAGCTCCGGCTTAGTGTGCGAGCGCGCGAGTGGAGGGAAGCTGACCCTTTTGAGACCCCTTAATGCACCCGAACAGGCCTGGGGCCTCCTCGCTTTGCCGCGCCTGACGCCGAAGCTTCTGTGGCCCATCACCTCTGTCGTCGATGCTTTAGCAGTTTTTGCATATCTTTTTCACGGTCTGGTCGACTTTGCTGTTCTCCTGATCGATCTTGGCGTCACTATCGTGTTGATCAGTGGTCGTCGGCCGACCGATGCCGCCCGCGGCGGCCCCTTGGGTATTGGCAGCAGGCGTTCCGGATGAAGCTGCGGTTCCGGCAGCATTGGTGCCGGGGCTTGCGGCATTCGTGCTGTTTCCATTGACCGCTCCCTGATTGAGCCCTGATTGAGGAGTAGGAGTACCATTGGCGATACCGGTTATCGCATTGGTGGTGCCGGTGGTTGGATTGGTATTTGCATTCGGGGCAGTAGCCGACGGGCTTGCCGTTCCGCCCGAGTTCGCAGCGCCTGCGGCTCCTGTAGCGGACGGAGATGCTGCAGTCGAACCCCCTGCAGTCGAACCCCCTGCACCTGGAGACGACGACGCACCGCCAGCGCTTCCACCGGCAGATCCGCCGGCACCACCAATGCGATAACCGGTATCGCCAATGG
>NZ_JADPIS010000161.1:0-1601 GCF_023073025.1 Bradyrhizobium sp. 76 | reverse complement strand
GCGGTTCAGTGTCTGGTCCCGGACATTAACGTCTTCAGCCGGACACGGCTGAACACGACAACGCGGAATGTTGAATGACGTTGGCGGCCTCTCATGCCGAACTCGAACATCTGCTCCAACGGCCACCTTACGACCGAATCGCTCGGCTCATGAAGGCAGCGTCCCGGCACGTGACGGATATGCAAATGAACTCGTCGCTTTCTTGCGGCGCGGTGGCCACGGAGCGACTTCGATCTATTGGCAGCGCTCGGCGCGGACTTGCCAGGCGCGGTGCGTGTCGTACCGAGCGACGAACTCGGGCGCAGAGCATCGGCGCGGCCGACTCTTCGGTCAAGGTACCGTGGATCATTCTGCCCGGTTTCATCGATCTCCATGACCATCTCACCTGGAATATCCAGCCGCGATGGCTGACCGGTCGGAGTTTAACAACTGCTATGAATGGTAGGATTCGCGGAATAGGACTGCTTGCTGAACAATCCGCACTGCCGGGCAATCCCGACTTTGGCCTGCGAAGCGGAGATGTACGCGGAGATCAAGGCGCTTGCCAGTGGGGCGACCTCGGTCCTCGGGGATTGCTGAGCAGCGATAAGAGCTCTGCAAACCAGCCGTGCGTGCGGGACTTGCCCGAAACCTGGATAGGGGGATGCCGGCTTCTCGCAAAGCAACCGGTCTCCGACCGGCCTTGCGCCGGGCAGCCTCAACCTGCACGCACCAAGCCCATTGGCACTTGCTGCGGAACGCGCCTCTGTGCAAGACAATTCGTCCCAGAACGGCAGTAGGGAAACCGCACTGTGACAGCTTCTCTTGATGGCGAAATTCGCGACGGCGGCCATCATATGCAGGTCCGCGTCTATTTCGAAGATACTGACTCCGGTCAGATTGTTTATCACGCAAATTTTTTGCGCTTCATGGAACGCGGTAGAACGAACTACTTGCGCCTGCTCGGAACCACTCAGCAAGCGCTACTCAGAGAAGCCAAGAAAGATGCGCCCGGCTTTGCCTTCGTTGTCCGCTCCATGACGATCGATTTTCTAAAACCGGCGGTCTTGGATGACCTGCTTGACGTCGTCACAATCCCGCAAGAGGTGAGGGGAGCGTCGATTGCGTTGCTGCAGGAATGCAGGCGCGGAGACGATCTCCTAGTCACGGCGCGTGTACGCGTGGCGTTTATTTCAGCCGGAAAGGCGCAGCGCATCCCGAAGTCGCTGCGGCTCGCTATGGAAGGGCTTCGATAGATCTGCCGCTTAGTTCAAGCTTTTGGCTTCCAGCGCCCCACTGAAATCAAGACATTAAGCTTCTGTTGCGACCTAGTCAAACCAGTGTTCGGGGTAATCGGCATCCAATCGGGGCTCTGACGCATATTCGATGATCGTGATTGTTTTTATGGCGCGCCAATCAGCCTAGCCTGAAGAAGATCGAGCTTAGCGCGCCCGTACATCTGCCGTTCGACCAGCTTGAGCTTGGCGATGTGAGCTTTCACTTGGCCATTGGACCATGGTTGCGTAATAGCAGCGTGCACCGCGCCCTTATCGTTGGCGATCCCATTCGCGAACGAGGCAATGAGGCTTGCGGGACATGGGCCTACAAGGGGTCTGAACCGT
>NZ_JADPIS010000148.1:0-1802 GCF_023073025.1 Bradyrhizobium sp. 76 | reverse complement strand
GGACCGCGGCTGCATGACTGGTGTTATCTCGAATTGGCCGACCTCGAGGCCGAGCAGTTCAACAGCGCAAATGATGGTTTATGGACGCGCGGTCTACTGGTCGTCGCATCGCCGATGATGACCTCGCCTTCTTCACCACCTGGTGCCCAGCGGGAACATCAATTGAAACGTTCGTCGCGGTCGAAGGCCATCGATGGGCGATCGAGGACAGCTTTGAAACCGCGAAAAACGAGTTCGGGCTGGATCACAACGAGAGCAGATCCTGGCATGGCTGGCACCGTCATGTGTCCTTGGTGATGCTCGCCTTCGCCATGATGGCCGCGATCCGACATCGCGCTAATCCGCCACCGCCCAAAAAAAACGAAACCTCGCCACCCGGCAAAAGCCAAAGCATAACCACGCCGCCGCTGATCCGTTGGTCAATCCAGGAAATCCGCCGCATTGCCATCAGACTTGCTCGAAAGCGTATTCAACCCGCACGCATCATCGCATGGTCTTTCTGGCGCAGAGCTCATCAGGCTGCCGCTCAACGCGCTCATGTCAAATCAAAAAGACAACTGTAATGCTAGGGTTCAGACTCAATTGATCCAATAAGCGACGAGAGCGGCGAGGTGGACGGCGGCCAAGAAGTTTCTGGCAAGTTTGTCGTAGCGAGTAGCAACACGCCTGAAATCCTTGAGCCGGCAGAAACAGCGCTCGATAACATTGGGCCCTTTATAGAGGCGCTTGCTGAAGCTGTGGAGGGTTACCCGGTTGGATTTGTTTGGAATGACGGGTTTCGCGCCGCGATTGACGATTTCGGCGCGAAAGCCGTCGCCATCGTAGCCTTTGTCCCCAATGAGGGAAGACATGGGCGGCGCGAGCTTCAAAAGGGCCGGCCCTGCGGCAATGTCTGCGGCTTGTCCCGGAGTGAGATGAAATGCGCAAGGTTTGCAATCAGGGTCTACTCAGCGCGTGGATTTTCGTGGTCCGCCCACCGCGCGAGCGGCCGATCGCCTGTTCATGCTCCCCCCTTTTCCGCCGCTCGCCGAGCGATGCGCCTTGATCGAGGTGGAGTCGATGGACAAAGTCACGCCGTCCTTGCCGCAGCGGGCGAGCGCTTCAAAGATCGCCTGCCAATGTCCGCGCTTGGCCCAGCGATTGAAGCGATTGTAGATCGTCGTGTAAGGACCATAATCGGGCGGGCAATCGCGCCAGCGTGCGCCGCACTGAAGCATGTGAAATGATACCGCTGATAATGCGTCGATCGTCTTCGCGCGCCGGGCCTGTCTGGTTCGTTGGCAGATGCGGCCCTATCCGAGCCCACTGCTTGTCGTTCAGCCAGAACAGTCCTTTGCGCATCGAAGTCCCCGGGCCCGAATCAACTCGGCGCCATGGAATCAGAGATCGCTAATTAGGTACAGACCCTAGCATTACAGTTTGTCTTTTTGATTTGACATGAGCGCGTTGAGCGGCAGCCTGATGAGCTCTGCGCCAGAAAGACCATGCGATGATGCGTGCGGGTTGAATACGCTTTCGAGCAAGTCTGATGGCAATGCGGCGGATTTCCTGGATTGACCAACGGATCAGCGGCGGCGTGGTTATGCTTTGGCTTTTGCCGGGTGGCGAGGTTTCGTTTTTTTGGGCGGTGGCGGATTAGCGCGATGTCGGATCGCGGCCATCATGGCGAAGGCGAGCATCACCAAGGACACATGACGGTGCCAGCCATGCCAGGATCTGCTCTCGTTGTGATCCAGCCCGAACTCGTTTTTCGCGGTTTCAAAGCTGTCCTCGATCGCCCATCGATGGCCTTCGACCGCGAC
>NZ_JADPIS010000097.1:0-1915 GCF_023073025.1 Bradyrhizobium sp. 76 | reverse complement strand
CAAATACCCCACGGGATCGCATCCCGATCAGCAAAGCCTCTTCTCTTCAACAACATAGACAGATGGGTGTTCTGATGCGCGATTGTAGAAGTCGAGATACCGCCCGATCGAATGTCGCGCCTCGCCGACGGTTTCGTAGGCCCGCAGGTAGACCTCCTCGTATTTGACGCTGCGCCATAGCCGCTCGGCGAAGACGTTGTCCCGCCATGCTCCTTTGCCATCCATGCTGATCGCGATGCCGTTGCTGGCGAGCGCGCCGGTAAACTGAGAGCCCTGGTCCGTATTGAAGATTTCGGGCTTGCCGTGACGAGCGAGAGCGTCCTCCAGGGTCTCGACGCAGAACGCCGCCTCCATCGTGATCGACAGCCGCCACGGCAGAACCCGGCGGGTCGCCCAGTCGCGAACGACAGCGAGATACACGCCGCGCGCCATCGGGATGTAGGTGATGTCCATCGCCCAGACCTGGTTCGGTCGCGTGATCGCCATGCCGCGCAGCAGGTATGGATAGATCCTGTGGCCGGGCTCGGGTCTGGTGGTGCGCGGACGGCGGTACAGCGCCTCTATCCCCATCCGCCGCATCAGCGTTCTGACATGCCGACGGCCGATCTTGCGCCCCTCGGCAGCCAGCAGGCCTCGCAGCATTCGCGAACCGGCGAAAGGATACTCCAGATGCAGCCGATCCAGATGCCGCATGAGCGCGAGGTCGGCGGACGACACCGGGCGCTGCAGATAATCTACCGCGGCTGATCTTCAAAACTTCCGCCTGCTTGGGGATCGACAGATCGTGTCCACGGTCGATCATCGCTTTGCGCTCAGCAATCCCGCCTTGGTGAGCGCTCCTTCTAAAAAACTATGCGCGGCGCTGCGTTCCCCCTCTGGGATAGAAACGGCCAACGCTAGATTGCCGACCGGAGGGGAGCGGCCGATACGATTTTGGTGGCAGGTGACCCCGTTAAAAAAAACTGGTCCATGGGTTGTTGCGCACTTGAGAGTGGTGACGTCATTCGGCGATCCCGTTTAGGAATCTGACCAATAGCGCAGCCCAGCCCTTCCGCCGCCGTCAGCAGGAGGATTGGAGATGAACCCCAAAAGATCGAAGTCGAGGAACGGTGGTAAGATGCCAATGGTGCACCCGAACGCGGCTGCCATCGACGTCGGAGCGACTATGCACATGGCTGCCGTGAGGGCAGATCGCGCACCGGAGCCAGACCGCAGCTTCGGTACCTTCACGGCCGATCTGCATCGGCTGGTCGACTGGTTTACTGAATGCGGCGTCGAGACCGTCGTCATGGAATCGACCAGCGTCTACTGGATTCCGATCTTTGAGCTTCTCGATGCACGAGGATTTACCGTGTTTCTTGTCAACGCGCGCGATGCCAAGCACGTGCCGGGGCGAAAGACCGATGTTAGCGATGCGCAATGGCTGCAGCGGCTCCATTCATTCGGGTTACTGCGGGCCAGCTTTCGGCCCAAAGGGCAGATTGCCGAGCTGCGAGCCTACGTGCGTCAGCGCGAGCGTCTGCTGGAGTACGCGGCCTCACACATCCAGCATATGCAGAAGGCCTTGATGGAGATGAATCTTCAGCTGCACCACGTCGTCGCCGACATCACCGGCGCGACCGGCCTGCGTATCATACGCGCGATCCTTGCCGGCGAGCGCGATCCTGAGGCGCTGGCGTGCTTGCGCCATTACAGTTGCCACTCCAGCGCCGAGACGATCGCGAAGGCGCTCACCGGAAGCTACCGCGCCGAGCATCTGTTTGCGCTCGAGCAGGCCCTTGCGCTTTTCGACGCCTACCACGAGAAGGCATCTGCCTGCGACGCCCGGATCGAAGCCGTGTTGAAGGAACTGAGCATCCATCGCGGTCATGGCCATGGACCGGCGCGGCGGGCCTCGCGGCGTCGGAATCGAACC
>NZ_JADPIS010000155.1:0-1981 GCF_023073025.1 Bradyrhizobium sp. 76 | reverse complement strand
TGCCATCCTACCAAATCACCACCTCCCCGAAAGTTCGGTGGACGTCGATGCCAATCACCCGTCGCATTCGCACCTCCTGCCAATCAGACCACATGACGGGAGCTGCGGGCGACACGACAACTACGGATTCGCGCTCCCAGCGCAACCGGGCGAGTCGCAGAGGCGGCCAGCTACTAACTCGAGCTCTCAGCTCATCGTATGCATCGGCCTGCCCGCACATCGTGCTCCCGGTGCCTCTGTCCCGATGGTCGCACCATACGCCACGATGTAGAAAACCGCAGCGGAACGTTGGCACCGAGACATCTCATACCGGTTACCAACCCCATCGAAAGCACCTTCGCCACCGTGCGCCACCGCACCATCCGGTCGAAGGGTTGTCTGTCGAACGGGACCGCGCTCGCCATGGTCTTCAAACTGCTCGAGGCCGCGCAGAGAAGCTGGCGTCGTCTCGATGGCCACAACCAGTTGCCAAAACTCGTTGTCGGTGTGACATTCAACGACGGGATCGAGGTCATCGCCAAGCCGACCGACCGTCAGCCCATAACCGCCGCCGCCTGACCGGCTCCGGCCGTCACCAAAATTTGGCGATAGCTCGGCGTACTCCCCAGTGATGGTGTAGCTCGGTAGAGCAAAGCCGCCCGAACGCGCGCCCCCAAATAGCGCCGTAGCGGGCGGGCGGCTTTGCGGTGGTCACCGGCGATTCGCCGGTAGGATCGGGTTGCGACACGCCAACGCAACCGAGGAACCACCGATGACCGACGATATGATGAACCTGCGCACGCTCGTGGAGAAGACCCCTGATGCCGATCTGTTGCGCGAGATGATCGGCTTTGCGGCCCAAAGGCTGATGGAGATGGAAGTCGAGAGCCAGACCGGGGGCAGGCTACGGCGAGAAGAACCCCGAACGCCTGGCCCAGCGCAACGGTTACCGCGACCGGATCTGGGAGACCCGCGCCGGGGCTGTCGAACTTCGCATCCCCAAGCTGCGCAAGGGCTCCTACTTTCCGGGCTTCCTGGAGCCCCGCCGGATGGCTGAGAAGGCGCTCACCGTCGTGGTGCAGGAAGCCTATGTGCAGGGCGTCTCGACCCGCTCGGTGGACGATCTGGTGCAGGCGATGGGGATGAGCGGCATCTCCAAGAGCCAGGTGAGCCGGTTGTGCGGCGAGATCGACGACAAGGTGAAGGCGTTCCTCGGCCGTCCGATCGAGGGCAACTGGCCGTATCTGTGGATCGACGCTACCTACGTGAAGGTGCGCCAGAACGGCCGCATCGTGTCGGTCGCGGTGATTGTCGCGGTCGGCGTCAACAGTGACGGCCGTTCTCGGCATGGACATCGGTCCCTCCGAAGCCGAGACGTTCTGGACAGCGTTTTTGCGCAAGCTCGCCCGCCGTGGCCTGCGTGGTGTCAAGCTGGTCGTCTCCGACGCGCACGAGGGCATCAAGGCCATCGTCGCCAAGGTGCTCAACGCCAGCTGGCAGCGCTGCCGCGTGGGGTCGTTGAAAAAGCTGCAATTGGCTGATTCCGTTCTCGTCGGCGATTCGCGATCGGCGGAGCAAACGAGATGCTGGGCGCAAGGAGCGGGATCAGTTGGAGCTCTTCATCACTGGCTCGCTCAAACAGCTCGTCCCAGATTAGCAGCTGGCGCGGGTCGATCGTGTGCTCGACCTGTCCTGGCTAAGGGAAGAGGTCTCCGACTGCTATTGCGCGAACGACGGTCGGCCAGGCATCGATCCGGAAGCCGCGGTACGGCTGATGCTCGCGGGTCTGCTCACCGGCATCGTACGCGATCGCAAGCTGATGCGTGAGGCTCAGTGCGCATTCCAGGGATGGTGATCAGGTGTTCCAGGCGATGGTGATCACGGATTCCAGTGATCGCGATCAGGTGCGGAGGCGAACACGGCTGACGATTGCATCTGGGCTCGAAATAGTCTCCTCGTCAAGATTGGCGGGTTGGTTTGGAGATCGTCCCGGCGGTCCATG
>NZ_JADPIS010000013.1:0-1981 GCF_023073025.1 Bradyrhizobium sp. 76 | reverse complement strand
TGATGAGGCCTGACCTTGTCAGAGATCATGACCGACCTCCTTCGCGCGCGGCGTCGCTGTCCTCGCAGCATGGTCGAGGATCAACTGCGTCATCAGGCTTGTGAGCGCTGCCCGCGCTTCCGCCGGCAGCTCCGGCCATGCCGGCGCGCCGATGGCGCCGTTCGGCAGGCCGCTCCCGAACAGATCCATCTGCTGCTGCGGCGCAGTTGTCGATTGTGTCGGTATCCGCTCCCTGGCATTGCCGTCTGCCGTGACATGGGTCTCTCCCCGATTCTGGTCGTGAGAGGCTCTGGATGCGCTAGAAAGCAGGGCAGCTGATGGCGTTCGATCCATCAACGCCAGATTGAGAAGCGCAGAAAGCGCTGCAAGTGCGGTTATGCTGACAAATGGCCGAGCAGCCAAAAGCTCCGCCTCAGGGCATGCCGTCCGGTCGAACATCCATGCTGGAACCTCCAGCCAACGATCTGCTTGCGATCCATCCAGCGTGCAGCGGAAGGCGACATCGCCAGCCTTGTCCACCGCCCCATGAACGCAAACTCGGCGACCAAACCAGGGAATGATGTCGATAAAGAACCTCGCGAAGAACGGTCCTGTGGGCGTTCTCAAACGTCGTTGTACAACGACGCGCGCCCGCACTCGCAGCTCGGATAGAAGACTTTGTCCGAGTTCGCCATCACCTGCCGACCGCGCCGGGATCTGGCGCTGCGCTATGTCGAAGGCTCCGCGCTCCCACCACCCAACCGAGCAAATCCAACCGCCTGGGCGAACTCAGAACTGGGTAAAACTTGGGGGCAAGGTCACGCGACACATGATATCATTCAGGTGCCGAAGTTAGCCCCGGCTCTGCCGCCTAGCGTTGGACTTCGATAATTTCGTGACCAAGGATAGAATATCCGCTCGGGCATCCTCATCCCTAATGTTTATGAAAGCAGTGACAAGCTCGAGGACTTGCTTTCCCAACTTGCCCTTTTGTGCGCCGACTATTGTAGAAACTTCGGAGAGCGGCGACGCCCGTCGCGGCGATTCGCGTTCGCCAACGTCAAAGAAATGCGAGATTGGCGTGTTCAGTGCCCGGGCAATTTCGTAAAGCCGACTGGCCGGCACTCTACTTGTGCCATTCTCGTGCTTCTGCAGCTGCTGAAAAACTATATCCAGTCGACTCGCGAGTTCTTTTTGAGTGAGCCCGATTCGCTTTCGCTCGTTCCGAATGCGTTGGCCAATTCTCTCGTCCAGATCATTGTATGTCACCATTATATTTGGCCTTAGGTTTATAGGTCTCAACAAATCTACATTCATAACATTTACAAATAGTTGGTTCAACCGAGCCTTTCTTGCCTCAGACCTCAACAAGATTCCGCAGAGTGACCTACTTTACCGTCGCGAGCGATCTTCCTGACGGCCTGAAGAACTCAGCCGCGCTCGCAAACGACGGCTGAACCGTCGCCATCGTGTATGTAGAAGTGGCCGGGCGTCGACCAGCAGGCCGTGGTGGTCCTCCATCAGCTCATCCTTGATGAAGCATAGCTTTGTATCCTTACCCTCGCGGTAGAGCCTGACATCGCGGGTCGGTGGTCAAAAGCATGGGTTTCGTTAGCATTACAGTTGCTTTGTTTGCAGACTTCTGAATCCATGGGCAACCATGATTCGAATGTCGTGGGCGCGGGCCGCGTCGGTTGAGGAGACGCTTGCGTTGTGGGCGGCGTCGCTTCGAGAGATCAAGAAACGGATACGTCCGTTGTTCACGCAAGAGCGTGTTGCGACGAATGCAGGCTTGTTCCTGGAAGGTCTGCTCGGAGATGAGCAGCGCAAGACCGGCTGGATGCGCGCGGAGGCGGCTGGCGATCCTGGCCCATGGCGTCAGCAGGCAATTCTGGGTCGTGGAGATTGGGACGCTGATGCCCTGCGCGATATCGTCCGCGACTATGTCATCGAGCACTTGGCGGATGACGATGCGGTGCTGGTGATCGACGAGACCGGCTTT
>NZ_JADPIS010000118.1:0-2051 GCF_023073025.1 Bradyrhizobium sp. 76 | reverse complement strand
CAAGGCATTCGGCTTTGTTCTCCAGCCCTTGGAACCGAAAGTAGGTGCTGCCGTTTCTTAGGAATCGTTCTCCAGCGTCAGCTCCCCGATCTTGGCATGCAGCGACTTCACATCGATCGCGGGTAACGGCGTAGCGTTACCGTGACCTGGCCCGAACACATCGGCGGCGCCGCCCTCACGCTGCGCTTTCCACGATGTGATCTGATTGGGATGGACGTCGAACGGCTCCGCCAGTTGAGCCAGTGTTCGGTCGCCCTTGACGGCGGCAAGCGCTACCTTCGCCTTGAAAGCCGGAGTGTGGTTCCGGCGTGCTCGTCTGCTCATCGTCTCTCCTGATTCGCGGACCAATCTTGCCCGCCGTCAGGCAGAAACTCCACTTATCGCCCTGTTCCATTTCCGGAGCCGGCTCTTACGTCATGTCCTTGGGGAGCCAAACGCGTCATAACCGGAAAAGCTTCGACTTTTGGGAACGACTCCCGTTTGATGAGATAGGTAAGTACGGCGAGTACATTGCCCGGGGGCGCGAGGCGTTCTGACTGGCTCGTTTCTGGGATCGGCGCCTTGGTCGCGACATGAAGGGCCGATTTTTCTGCTACTGTTCCTCCTGTGGGCACGTGGGCAACGCGCTTGCGTTGTCCAAGCGCGGCGGCATGTCCACAGCGCCACTTGCTCAGCCTTTCGGCTGGGTTTGCGGGTTCGCCGCATGCTCTCGCCGTTCAGATCGATCCGGTGGGTCGGCGTAGGTGGGATCGCCGATCAGCGCGTGCCATTGGTCGACGGGGAGCTGGCTGGTGACGATGGTGGAGCGGCGGCCGTAGCGATCCTCGAGAATAATCTCCAGGAGGTCGTGGCGGGCTGCTGCGTCAAGCGGCTCGAGGCCCCAGTCGTCGAGGATGAGGAGATCGGCGGGGCCCAGCGGTGGCGGCCGTCGCCGCGCGCCAAAGCGAGATCGGTGAACAGCCGCGGGACGAGCTGATAAAGCACGGAGCGATTGTCGCGGCAGGCCTTGTTGCCGAGTGCCGAAGCGAGCCAGCTCTTGCCGACGCCAGAGGGTCCGCAGATCAGCAGGTTGGCATGGTCGTCGATCCATTGGCCTTCGGCCAGCATCGTCAGCAGGCTGCGGTCGAGGCCACGCGGGGTGCGATAGTCGAGATGTCCTCGACGCAGGCCTGCTGACGCAGCTTGGCGTATTGCAGCCTCTGGGAGAGCCGCTTGTCGCGTCACAGCGACGCTTCGCGTTCGAGCAGGACCGCAAGCATTTCACCTCGACGTGATAGTCGATGCCGACCCAGCAGACGTAATCGTCGACATCCATTATCCCGACGCCGAGATCATCCGGGTCGTCCAGGACAATTTATCGCCCCATTGCGCCGGCGCCCTCTATCAGGCGTTTCCGCCCAAGCGCAGGCAGCCGAAAATCGCCCGTTGGCCGGGCGTTGTGGGCGCGCTTGATCGGTCCGACGGAGGACGTCGGCATGGCGATGCGTGCACCGGGGGCGAACAAGTTGAGGTGGCTTGTTGCGGCGCGACAATCAAGATGATGGTCTATCGGGTACATCGCTACATGCGACAATACGTGTTCCCATCCAGATTGATGGTGTGGAACGGCCCCGTTACGGACAGCATCAAAGTGCTAAAACGTGGGTCGTTGCTGGCAACGCCACAAGGTAGGGAGCCGTTCCGTGAATCAGATTAGCACCATCGGTCTGGATTTGGCCAAGAACGTTTTTCAAATACACGGCGCCGACGCCGAGGGCGCGCCGATCTTCAATCGAAAACTGCGTCGGCCGAAGTGCTGCGCTTTTCGAAAAGATTCCGCCGTGTCTGGTCGGTTGGAGGCGTGCGGCGGTGCCCATTATTGGTGCGCGTGAGGTTGCGGCGCTCGGTCATGATGTGCCTTTGATCCTGCCGGTTTACGTAAAGCTGTTCGCGAAACGGGGCAAGACGGACGTTGCCGACGCCGAGGCGATCAGCGAAGCTGTGACCCGCAAGACTATGCGTTTCGTTCCGATCAACCGGCCGATCAGCAGGCGGCGGCCATGGTGCTGAAG
>NZ_JADPIS010000058.1:0-2065 GCF_023073025.1 Bradyrhizobium sp. 76 | reverse complement strand
GCTTTCCAGTGGCGCGGGAAACAGCAGCGGCGCTGGAACCAGCCGCAGCCGCAGCCTGCTCCCAACGCCATCCACTCCGGCGCCGCAGGCCTCGCCCGCACCGCCGACCCAAGAACCGCCGACCCAAGAACCGCCGGTCGCGCAGCAGGACAACAGCCAGCCGATGAACGACGTGCTCCGGCAGCTCTTTAGTCGATGATTTTTGGACCACGCTCGGACTCCGAGTGGTCTTTTACACCCGCGCCCCGTCCACTTCCTCATCCAAACGGATGAGGAAGACGGCTACGACATTGCGACGCCCCGCCAGCCGTCCCGCGCCTTGCTGGTCGAGCTATTGTATCGTTGCCGGTCTCGACGATGTCACAGTGAAGAATCAACCGATCGAGCAGGGCGGTGGTTATCTTCGCGTCAGCGGCGCGGTGAAGAGGGTGGCGGTAATCAAAAGTGCGAAAACAACCCCATGCACAGTAGCCGGGGCCTGAGGGATCAAGGGGTTACAGAGGGTGACAAGATCCGCGACTTCTCCCCTCCCGTGGTCATGATCCCATTTTCGAACAGCGCATCGATGTGCCCAGGCATTTCCGGGTGGGCGTACATGGAACTATGAGTGCCTCCCACCATGATGATGGAGGTCATCTCAAGCCCGAACCGGCTCCAGCCCAGATCCGGGACCAAATGGTCTTCGAGGCTCCTAAGTCCAGGATCGTGGTCCTTGGCGTGGAGCATGTAGATTGGTGCTGCCACTTCCGGCAAGACGTAGCCGATCTGGCCCTTGACGTTGTCGGATATCATCTCGCGCAGAGCTTGCGTTGACGGAGCACCGGTGAGTTCGGCCAGCCTTTCGGAATCGTCCTCGGCAAGGCCGTAGGTTCTCATCAGGTGTTGCCACCCTATTCCGTCGACGACCTGCATCATCGATGTCGGCACGGAGGTGAGGTCGGGCGGTGATTGCGTGTCGAGCAAGGCAATTCCGGTCACGTGATGGCCACGACGTTCCAATTCAGAAGCCAGTGCAATGGCGACAACGCCACCGAAGGAGCCTCCAACGAAGAACACGGAGCGGTCACCGATCCATGACTCCACGTGTGGCGCATAGTTCAAAGCCAGGTCTTCGACCGTTCCATTCAGAAGCCCCTGCTCTGCGAGCGGGTATGGATTGAGACCCGCGATGGGATAGTCCCCAGCCAGGTCCTTAATCGCCTGGGGCGTGTTCTCGCGGGTGGAGCCGTGGCCGAGACCCGGGATGTAAATCAGGACCCGATCTCCAAACCCGGGGCGTATCGGGACGATGCAAGAGGAATTTCCCTTCTCGAGCAGGGCGCTCATCTCCGCAAGCCCTGAAAGCCGCCGTTCCAGGTCGAGTTGGCGCAGAAATTCGGGATCTGCGCTGTCGAGCAATGCACTGAGTGATGCCAGCCCTTCGAGCTTCGATCGGGCCTTACCTTTGCCTCCCACACCTTGCCGCTGCGACGCGCGCTCGCTGGAAGCAAGCTTCTCCTGTAGCAGCTGCGCAATCGCCCGCGCCGTCGGATAGTCGAACGCCAACGTCGTCGGCAGCTTGGCCCCAATTTGTCCCGACAGTCTGTTGCGGAGTGCGACCGCCATCAACGAGTCCAGCCCAAGGTCCTTGAGCGATTGGTCCGCGGGCACCGACGAGGCCCCGGGCAGCGCCAGCACAACCGCAATCTCCTCCTGCGCCAGTTCCACCAGTGCCTGTAGCCGCTCCGCATCGCTCGCAAGCGAAGCCAGCCGCGACCGCAGACTGTTGGTGTCGCCGCTTCCCGCCGCGGCGCGCCGCAATCCAGTGCGCACCAGGCCACGGTAC
Source organism: Bradyrhizobium sp. 76 (assembly GCF_023073025.1). Lineage (NCBI taxonomy): Bacteria > Pseudomonadati > Pseudomonadota > Alphaproteobacteria > Hyphomicrobiales > Nitrobacteraceae > Bradyrhizobium > Bradyrhizobium sp. 76. The sequence goes on along the minus strand of NZ_JADPIS010000058.1, from coordinate 240 downwards.
AGCGCCGGCACGTCCACTCCAAACTGGCGCTGCATCGCGCCGACATCCAGATGGATCGGGATCAGCATCGCCTCGGGCAGCGCCTGCGCTGCATCCAGAAGTTCGAGTCCGAGCTCCAGCGAAAGCGCCTGCACGCCTTGGCGCCGCATCCGCATTAGTTCGGCACGGCCCAGATGCGCCGTCATGCCGACGCCGCGCTGTTCCCACAGGCCCCACAGCAGGCTCTGCCCGGCCAATCCG
>NZ_JADPIS010000017.1:0-173923 GCF_023073025.1 Bradyrhizobium sp. 76 | reverse complement strand
CCCCCACCTTGGGCAAATGCTGCGCAAGGGATGACGAGAGCTAAGACAAGTGCAATGCCAGAGCGTTTCATGGCGCGGCTCCTTTAGCGACCAAGCCACGCTGCTGCGTTTCGTTCCTAGACATTGGGTCGAGCCGAATCGGCTGGCGAGATTGAGGACCAGACGAAATCGGCCGGCGGGAAGGTGCAGCATCCGTTCTCAAGGGAATGTGCGAGGACTTTGGGGGCGCCCTCTCAGCAGGGCCGAGGCCAGCAACCGAACTATAGGGGGAGACCAGGCGTTATCGACATTATGTCAGACGCATTCGACTACTTCCGGGCTTACGCTGTCCGCGCTCTGTGCAAGGCCCGATCTATGCCGCACGGCAGGATGAAGCATCTGCAGCTGCTGGCCGGACGAATTTACAATCTCCTCAAGAAAGAGGCCGCCTACGGACCGAACACGCAGCATCTCGAGGACTTCCGGGCAGCGCAGAAGCTTGAAAGGTCTCTCGACCGTCCGCCAGGCGAAGGCTCGGGCGCTGGGAGTGGCTTTGATCCGCCGAGGTCGCAGGACGCGGGACTGGGGGCTAGTTAAATGGCCTCCCTCGACACTCGTGGTGTAGCAAGCCTGCTGCGGGAATATGCGCAGCGCACCGCCTTGCGTGGCGGCAACCCCTACCGGGCAAAAGCCTATTCTCGGGCTGCTGACAGCCTGGCGGCCCTAACCGTTCCTCTGGACGTGCTCGTCGCCGGAGATCGACTTACTGAGATCCCGGGCGTCGGCGATGCTATTGCCGACATCATCACCAAGGTTCACAAGACGGGCAGTCATCCCAGCCTCGAGAAGCTGCGGAAGGAGATTCCCGCGGGCGTGCTCGAGATGCTCGCTGTACCCGGCCTTCGTCCGGAGAAGGTGCTGCGCCTGTACAAGGATCTCGGCATCGGCTCGCTCTCGGAGTTGGAGGCCGCCGCCAAGGATGACCGCATCAAGAAGGCCAAAGGACTCGGCGCCGCGCTGCAAGCCAAGATCCTGCAGAACCTCGCGATCGCCAAAAGCGGAGAAGGCCGCCTCCACCTGCACCGCGCGGCCGCGCTGCTGGCGCATGCGAAGGATTCGATCCGCAAGTCCCGCCCCGAACTCAAGCGTGTGACGATCGCCGGCGATTTCCGCCGGGGCTGCGAACTCGTCGGCGATCTCGCGATCGTTGCGGAGGCTGCCAAGCCGGACAAGACATCGACACCATCGGCCGACGGGCTGCAAATCCGAGTATCCGACCGCAAGCACTTCGGCGCCGCCCTTCTCTTCGCCACGGGCTCCGCCGGCCACATCAAGCAGCTTCAAGCCTTGGCCGCCGAGAAGGGTCTGCGGTTAGATGCCGACGGCTTGCACAAGGGCCGCACGCTGATCGCCGGCGAGGAGGCTGAGATCTACCGCGCCCTCGGTCTCCCCTTCATCGACCCTGAGCTCCGGGAGGGGCGCGGCGAGATCGAGGCGGCTCTGAAAGGCAAGCTCCCGAAGCTCATCACCGACCAGGACCTGCGTGGCATCCTTCACTGCCACACCGATGCCTCCGACGGCACCGAGACGCTGGAGACCATGGCTAAGGCCACGCGCCAGCGGGGCTTCGAGTATTTCGGCGTGGCGGACCATTCCAAGTCCGCTCACTATGCCGGCGGCCTCTCCGTTGAGGAGATCGCGCAGCAGCACCGGGAAGCCGACCGACTGAACAAGCGCTTCGGCAAGGGCTTCCGGATCCTCAAGGGTGTCGAGTCCGACATCCTGGCGGACGGGTCGCTCGACTATCCGGATGAGGTGCTGGAACGCTTCGATTTCGTGGTCGCGAGCATCCATGGCCGCTTCAAACTGGACCTCAAGGCGCAGACGCAGCGGCTGCTGCGCGCCGTCTCCGATCCTCACACCACCATCATCGGCCATATGACCGGGCGCCAGCTCCCGCGGCGGCCAGGCTACGAAATCGACGTCGAAAAGGTGCTGCGCGCTTGCGCGAGGCACGACGTCGTCGTCGAGATCAACGCCCATCCATGGCGCCTCGACCTGGATTGGCGCTGGCACCAGGCGGCGCTGGAGTTCGGCTGCATGCTGAGCATCAATCCGGACGCGCACTCGATCCTCGAGCTCGACCACATGCACTGGGGCGTCCAGATGGCGCGCAAGGGCGGTGTCCCCGCCGACCGCGTCCTCAACGCGATGCCTCTTCCGGAAATCACGCGCTACCTCCGCCAGAAGCGGCGCTCATTCGCCCGGGCCGCCTGATGCCGAAGCCGCACCCGCTCTCCTTGGAGGGCACAGTGGTCGCAGTTGCCGCCGATCGCGGTCACCACTTCAGCAAGCCCCCTCAGGATCGGATCGTGCTGGAGGAAGGCCACGGCGTCCAAGGCGACGCCCACGCCGGCCCATTCGTCCGGCACCGTTACCTTGCCCGCCGCCGGCCACGCCTGCCCAATCTCCGGCAGGTTCACCTGATCCCGTCCGAACTCTTCGCGACGCTACTTAAGGCCGGCTTCGAGGTCGGCGCCGGCGACCTCGGCGAGAACATCAGCACCGCCGGCTTGGCCCTCGAGCGGATGCCGCTCGGCACCCTCATCGAATTAGGTCCCATGGCCGTCGTCGAGCTGACCGGTCTCCGGACGCCCTGTGTCCTCATCGACCGCTTCCGGGCCGGCCTTAAGCAACAGGTGCTCTCGTCGGCGGAAACGGGCCCTCCATTCAAATCCGGGGTGTTGGGCGTGGTACGGGCCGGCGGGATGGTCGCGGCTGATGATACTGCGCGGATTCGCCTTCCGTCCTCCTCGTTTCGGCCTCTGCCGGCCTTGTAGAAAGTCCCAACCATGGCTCGCAAATCGGCCCTGCCATATCGCCTGCAGCCCATGCTGGCCACGTTGACGGATGCGCCGTTCGACGATCCCGATTGGGTCTTCGAGGACAAATTCGATGGTTTCCGCATGGTCGCGGAAATCCGGCGTGGTCGGGTCGCGCTCTACAGCCGCAATGGAAAGATCATCAGCCACTCCTACGTGGAGGTCGCGAAGGCGCTCGAGGGCGTGAAGGCGGACGCCGTAATCGATGGCGAGCTCGTCGCGATCGGCAAGGACGGCGCATCCCATTTCCAGTTGCTCCAGAACGCCTTGCGCCACGAGGCCAAGCTCTTGTACTGCGCGTTCGACCTCATGTTCGCGGGGGGCGAGGACCTGCGCGCGCTGCCACTCCTCGAGCGCAAGAAGCGGCTAAAGGCGATCCTGCCGCGCCACAAGCTGCTCGCGTTCAGCAACCACCGCAAAGGCAAGGGAACGAAGTTTTTTGCAGAAGCCGAGCGGAGGCATCTCGAAGGAATCATGGCCAAGCGCGCCGATAGCCCGTACGCGTCTGGACGCCGGACCGCCGATTGGCTGAAGGTGAAAACGGCGCAGCGGCAGGAGGTCGTGATCGCCGGCTTCACGGCGCCGCGGCGAACCCGGCCATTCTTCGGCGCCCTCGTGCTGGCGGTACGCGAAGGCGACGCATGGCGGTACATCGGCCACGTCGGCACCGGCTTCAGTCACCAGGTTCTCGAAGAGCTTCACGGCAAGCTCGTGAAGCTCAAGACAGGCAAGTCCCCGTTCCCCGCCAAGGTGAAGGATGAGCAAGTCACCACCTGGGTCCGTCCTTCGTTGGTCGCGGAAGTGAAGTTCGCCGAGTGGACCAGCAAGGAGGAGCTGCGTCAGCCGGTCTATCTCGGCCTGCGGTCCGACAAGAAGGCCAGGGACGTCGCTCGCGAAAAGAGTTGGTCGCGAAAATAAGGGCAGCGGAGGCGGAAAGTCTCGGATTTAGCCTGCTTCGCGCTCGGCTGCCGAAGGCCACGGCGGCAGGGGCGGCAACCCGAGAGCCTTGCGGATGGGTCCGAACGACCGGCGGTGAACTGCGCATGCACCAAGCCTGGCAAGAGCTTCGTAATGAGCCGGCACGGGGTAGCCCTTATGATCCGCGAAGCCGTAGCCGGGGTGACGAATGTCGAGAGTCCGCATGACCGTGTCGCGTTCGACTTTCGCCAGGATTGACGCAGCAGCGATGCTGGCGGACTTGGCGTCGCCCTTGACGATGGCCTGCTGAGGGAGGTCGATTTCCTTCAATCGCTTCGCGTCGATCAGCAGATGCTGCGGCGTCAATCCTAGTCCCTTGACCGCACGCTGCATGGCTTGGATGCCCGCCCAATAGATGTTGATCGTGTCGATCTCCTCGACCTCTACGAACGCCACACACCAACTCTCTGCCTTTGCCTTGATCTCCTTCGCGAGTTCTTCGCGAGCCGCGGCGTCGAGTTTCTTCGAGTCGTCGATCCCGACTATCCGCGTGCCGGGTTTCAGGATCACAGCGCCAGCGGAGACCGGCCCGGCGAGCGGGCTCATTCCAGCCTCGTCCACGCCCGCCACGGCATGAAGGCCGCTCTCCCAGAGAGAGGTTTCGAAACTGAGCATCTTGCGGAGGCGCTGCCCTTCGGACCTGTTTTCGAAGCGCCGTTTGTCGATCGAAGCCAGGATGGCTCGGGCTCCCGCTCGGGTGTCGGCCCGCAAGATCTGCTCGACACTGACCTCGAGCGGTCTTTTCTCGACGACATAGCGCTGACGCAGCACATCGAGGGAATATCGGGACATGGAAGCTTTCGTGGAGACTGACTGTGGGGAGCGTGTCGGTGAACTTTGTGGCGATTGTCTGAAGCTAAGTTACGCCGCCGAATAACTCGCAGCGCCTTGTCGAAAAGCAACAGGCCCGGCCTTCACCTGAGACGGATTGCTTCCACCGTTCTCAGAACGGAACTAACCGGGGTCTTCATCCCTTTAGGGAGGAGTGGAGCCTCGATCCCAGGGTGCTTCCGAGGGACAGGCCCATGCTCCGACAGACCGGCAACGACGAACAGGTTCTGGACCGCACCGTCGAAGTGGCGGCTACCATCGCGGAAGAAGGCCTCCGGTACGTCAGCGACTCCGCGCCGGGTTACACGCGCAAGCGGAATGGAACCACTTTCAGCTACTACGACAAGGACGGCAAGCGCATCACCGATGCCGCCGTCATCCGACGCATCAAATCAATCGGCATCCCGCCGGCCTACGAATCCGTGTGGATCTGCCCGTCGTCGAACGGCCACATCCAGGCGACCGGGCTCGATGTGCGGGGTCGGAAGCAGTATCGCTACCATCCGAAGTGGCGCGAGCTGCGAGACCAGAACAAGTATGAGAATATCATCCTGTTCGCTGCCGCGCTGCCCGCGCTGCGGGAGCGGGGGGCCGCCGACATGAAGCGGGACGGACTGCCCCGCGAGAAGGTGCTGGCCACGATCGTTAGTCTTCTGGAAAAGACGCTGATCCGGGTCGGCAATGCCGAGTATGCCGAGAAAAACAACTCCTACGGGCTCACCACCATGCGCCGCAAGCACGTCGCGGTCGGGCGCGGCGTCCTTCGTTTCGACTTCACGGGCAAGTCGGGCAAACAATGGAAGCTTCGCGTCGAGGACAAGCGGATAGCCGCGATCGTGAAGCGCTGCGCCGAGATCCCGGGACATGAGCTCTTCAAGTACCTCGATGACGACGGACAGCCCCGTACCGTCGATTCCGGCGACGTCAACGCCTATATCAAGGACATCACGCGAGAGGACTTCAGCGCCAAGGATTTCCGCACTTGGGCAGGGACGGTCTTGGCGGCGCTGGCGCTTGCGGAGTTCAAAAAGTACGATAGCCAGGCCGAGGCGAAGCGCAACGTAGTCGCGGCAATCGAGAGCGTCTCGAAGCAGCTCGGCAACACACCGGCGATCTGCCGCAAGTGCTACGTGCACCCGGAAGTCTTGAACGCCTACATGTCCGGTGCCCTCGTGAAGATGATTGAAGCCAAGATCGCGCAGAAGTTCAAGCGCCAGCACGCCAAGCTCACTTCCGACGAGATCATGGTGTTGGCATTTCTGCGCAAGCGTCTCAATTCTCTGAAGGCTCCCGCCTAGGCTCCTGTACCACTCTCCAGAGGCCTGCTTACTCCTCGGTGCTGCCAGGCACGCCTCAAACGGCGGGTTCTTTTCGTCGGCGAAAACGGGCCTTCCATTCAAATGCGGGTGCTGGGAGTGGTGAGGGCCGGCGGACATGTTACGGCGGCGATACGGCGCGGTGCTGATACCATCCCTTCTGTTTCCGCGTTGCCAGCGCTCTAGACGAAAGTACATGCTCGGGACCACCTGAACGCGGAACTGGAGGGCGCGGCTTTCCATTGACCACCAAGGGTGTCCTGATGGCCCGGATCGAAGATTACGCGCTTATTGGCGACTGCGAGACCGGCGCACTGGTCGGGCGCGACGGCTCAATCGATTGGCTCTGTTTCCCGCGGTTCGATTCCGATAGCTGCTTCGGGCGGCTCCTGGGAGACGAGAAAAACGGATACTGGAGCCTTCGCCCGGTCGACGGATATACGAACGAACGTCGCTACCCACCGGGCACGTTGATCCTGGAGACCGTCTTCGCGACGGAGACGGGCCGTGCACGTCTCGTGGATTTCATGCCACCCAAGACGGGCGTGTCGAAGGTCGTCAGGATCGTTGAGGGCCTTGAAGGATCCGTCGAGATGCGGAGCGAGCTGGTCGCACGGTTCGACTATGGGGTCAGTGTACCCTGGGTGAGCCGCCTGGAGGATGGTGCGGTCAGCTTGGTCGCGGGAGCGTCCATGCTGGTGCTAAGAACGGGGGTGCCGCTGCACGGCAAATCGATGAAGACAGTCGGCGCGTTCTCCGTCGGACCGGGCCAACGTGTTGCCTTCGTTCTCTCCTATCAGACATCGTATGAAGACCCAGCCTGCCCTGGCGATCCGTCGCTTCTCCTGGATCGTACGGAAAGTTTCTGGCGCGATTGGTCCAGCCGCTGTGAAGCGGCGGGGCCCTATTCGGACCATGTTCTGAGATCTCTCATAACTCTAAAGGCGCTGACGTTTGGACCGAGCGGCGGCATTGTCGCTGCGCCCACAACCTCGCTTCCAGAGCAAATTGGCGGTTCTCGCAATTGGGATTATCGCTTCTGCTGGGTCCGCGATGCCACGCTCACGCTGTTGGCTCTTATGGGGGCCGGCTACTACGACGAGGCGCGGGCTTGGCGAGACTGGCTCATCCGCGCCGTGGCGGGAAGCCCAAATCAGCTGCAGATCATGTACGCCGTTACAGGCGAGCGCAGGTTGACCGAGTGGGAGGTACCCTGGCTTTCGGGATATGAGAACTCAAAACCTGTGCGTATCGGCAACGCTGCCCACACTCAGCTTCAGCTTGATGTTTATGGCGAGCTGATGGACGCTTTATACCAGGCGCGCCGCGGCGGCCTGCGCGAGAACAAGCGAGCCTGGGCAATCCAATGTGCCCTCCTCGATCATCTCAAAGGAATTTGGACAGAGCCGGATGAAGGTATCTGGGAAGTGCGGGGCGGCGCCAAGCACTTCACCTACTCCAAGATAATGGCGTGGGTCGCTTTCGATCGCGCCATCAAATCGGCCGACGAGTTCGGGATGCACGGTCCCGTGGACGATTGGAAAGCGCAGCGCGCCGCCATTCAGGAAGATGTCTGCCAACGCGGCTACGATGAACAGCGGAAGACCTTCGTTCAGGTCTACGGTGAGTCCCAGCTCGATGCATCCCTGTTGCTGATCCCGGCGATAGGTTTCTTGCCGCCCGAAGATCCACGGGTGATCTCGACCATTGAAGCTATCGAACGCGAGTTGCTCAAGGACGGCTTTGTGCAGCGATACGATACGAAGGCGGCTAAGGACGGCCTGCCGCCTGGCGAAGGCATGTTTCTGGCCTGCAGCTTCTGGCTCGCGGATGCCTATCACCTGATCGGCCGCGATGCTGACGCCAAGGCATTGTTCGAGCGTCTTCTTACTCTGCGCAATGACGTCGGGCTGCTGTCGGAAGAGTACGACACAGAGCGAAATCGGTTGGTCGGCAACTTCCCCCAGGCCTTCTCTCACATCGCCCTGGTGAACACCGCTCATAATCTCACTCACCGCGAAAAGCCTTCCGAGCATCGCGGTGGCAAGAAAGCGCTTCCGAGCAAGGAGCAGGAAAGTAAGGGCACCACGAGGAGGCAAGTATGACAGAGAAGCCGATTGATGCTGCTGCCTCAGCCGGTCCGGAGGCGCGACCTCAAGGTCCGGTTCGCTTTCCGCTCGTGCTGGAAGGCCAGCCTGCGCTGGTGACGGGAGCGAACTCGGGAATCGGGCGCGCGGTGGCCCTTGGGCTCGCGGCCTCTGGCGCTGATGTAGTTGTCAACTACGTCGTTGACGCACAAGCAGCGGACGATGTGGCCCATCAAGTCGAAGCGCTTGGCCGGAAGGCGATCGCTATCAAGGCCGACGTCAGCAACGAGGAGGACGTCCAGTCGATGTTCTCCAGCGCTATAGGTCACTTTGGAACGCTGCACATCGCGGTGAACAATGCCGGATTGCAGCGTGATGCGCCGTTTCACGAGATGACGCTCCAACAGTGGAACAAAGTCATCGGCGTCAATCTCACCGGCCAATTTCTCTGCGCCAGAGAAGCGATCCGTGAGTTCAAGAGACGAGGTGTAGTGAAGAACGTGTCAGCGGCAGCGGGCAAACTCGTCTGCATGAGCTCCGTCCATCAGGAGATCCCTTGGGCGGGTCATGAGAACTATGCAGCCTCAAAGGGCGGCGTCATGCAGATGATGCGAAGCCTGGCGCAGGAAGTTGCTCCGCTGGCGATCCGGGTCAATGGCGTCGCGCCTGGAGCCATCCGTACCCCGATCAACCGACCCGCCTGGGAAACCAAGGAAGCCTACGACAGCCTGATGACACTCGTCCCCTATCGGCGCATCGGTGAGCCAAATGATGTCGCCCAAGCGGTCGCCTGGCTGGTTTCAGATGCGGCCGACTACGTCGTTGGCACCACCTTGTTCATCGACGGCGGCATGATGCTTTTCCCGGGCTTTGCAAGCGGGGGATAGCCAAAGCTTACGATTCGCAACGAAAGTGTAGGGGGCTCAATCGGAACGGCCAAAGCATGCGGGTGTTGCGGCATGGGGCCTTCGGCAACAGGAGGAATGAGCATTGCCAAATGGCGCACGCGCAATGGGCGCAGGCAAGATCGCCCGCGAGGTAGCGAGAGCACTGGCGTCCGCTCTGAAGCGCCAATCCATCTCTCCGAAAAAGGGTCATAGAAAAGAGGAAAAAGCACTGAGCCAGACCTCGCGACCGCTACGCCCCGAAAAGTAGCCGTAGCTCCCATGGCCATCTGGCTTACTGCGGGTCTTTGGGGGCTGCTTGGGGCCTCATCATTGCTCCTGGGAGCAGCGGTCGCATTCGTATAAGGAGCGCGCTTGCGCAAGCGGTCCGGCGGCCAGCAGGTCAACGCCGGCGAAGGCGGAGGCCTGGCGATTGCCGTCGGCTCACTTCTCGACGGTATTCCGGAAAGCGTTGTCCTGGGTTTGGGGCTGTTGAGCGGAAAGGGCATCAGCATCGCGATGCTCGCCGCTATCTTTCTGTCCGACTTCCCAGAGGGGCTTTCTAGTGCGCTCGGCATGCGGGCCGCTGGCCGTTCGGCTACCTATATCTTTGGATTTTGGGGCGCGATCACCATCCTTTCGGGAGTTGCCGCCGCCTTAGGAGCAGCTTTCCTGGCGGCGCTGCTCCTCAGGTCGTTGCTACCGTAAGTGCCTTAGCTGCGAGCGCTCTTCTCACGATGGTGGTAAACACCATGGTGCCGGAAGCTGTCGAAGGCGAACAGAAGCTGGCCGGCGTGCTCGTGGTGGTCGGCTTGCTCGCGGCCTTCGCGCTTTCTAACCTCGGCGAAACGTAGAAGGGCGTTAGGCGCCGTCTGAATCAATCAGGTGTTGTCGGCCCACCTGCGATTTCAGGCGCGGCTTAGAGGTCAGCCGCCGTCGCGTAGGTACGCTTCGGGCTCGGGACTCATGGATAGTCCGCGCCAATCTAAGCCGCCGGACTTTGTCTGGGGCTAGTTCTCGCCCTCGATCTCGCCTCAGGAAGCGTTCGCCCTTGCTCGCTCGCGAGCCTCCCGACGCCGTTCGCGGCGTTCGCGCCGCCGCTTGGCACGGTCAGCAGGCTGCCGGAACGAAGGAACGTGACTTGGAGGGGCTATCACAGCCGCAGCGTCCTCGAGCAAAGGAGCTTGGACGGGTGCGGATGCCTCCGGGCGGGCTTCCATGAATTCAAGCGCTGCCCGACCCTTTGCCGTGATCTTCCAGCCGCCGCTGATGCGCTCGACTAAGCCTTGAGAAAAGATGTCGAGGCCGGGGACCTGCGCAGCGAGGCGCTTGGTTCGGTCCGCCCAATCGCGGCCGCTGGTCGCCAGAATGGCCATGTCGCGCTTCAGGTCATCCATGACGGCGAAGCCGTCCGGATAGCTCACCAGGATCTTCAGCACCGTGACCTGGAAATTCACGCCCGCCTCGACCGATCAGCGCCACATCGTGGGCGCCCGTCAAAGGGCGTCACGGCCGGCTGCGTGAGTTCGTCCTGCGATACCTCGCCTCTGGTCGCCGCCTCCAGTATCTTTGAGGCGACATGGCTACGCGGTCCGATCTCGCGCTGCGAAACGCTCGCAGACCTCGTCCAAGACCGCGTGCAATAGCGCAGTGGTTGCCGCATCGAACATCAATGCTCCCCAGAAAGCGAAAGTCCCACTATAGCCAACATTTCGCACGGCGCGACTCAACAAAGTTTCGATCGCGATAGGCCAAGCCAGCTGGTCTGACCGTACCTTTGGAAGATGCCTGCACGGTAGACTTGCCTTGCAAGATCGGGCAATTCGTAAGGCTATCTTCGAGATCAGGAACTCGCATGTGGAGACCTCAGCGATTTTATAGGCAGGTCGTTCTGTCGACATCGGTTGTCTTAGTTCTGGCAGCCGGCGCCGCGGCCCAGGAGGATAAGAAGACCGACGACGACAAGCCGGCCGATCCGGACACGGGTGAGAGCACCGTGGAGGAAAAGACGCTCGGCATTCTGCCCAATCCGCTGCAGAAGTACGGCGTGAAGTTCGCGGCCACTTACATCGGCGAGGCGTTTGGTAACGCTTCCGGCGGCCTGAAACAGGGCGCTATCTACGAAGGCCGTCTCAACCTCGCGGTGGATGTCGATCTGCAGAAGCTCGTCGGCATCGACAAGCTCACTTTTCACGCCAACATGTTCCAGATCCATGGCGATGGCCTGTCCCGGAGCAATCTTCAGAACTTCTTTGTCGTCAGCGGAATCGAGGCTCTACCCTCAACGCGTCTTTACGAAGCGTATTTCGAGAAGCGGTGGGGCGCAAAGAGGATCTCGCTGAAAGTGGGTCAGCTCGCCGCCGACAGCGAATTCTTCAACACCAAATATACAGACGTGTTCACCAACGCCTCAATGGGTTGGCCCGCGATCACGTCGCTCAATCTGCCCAGCGGGGGACCTTCGCCACCTTTGGCGGCCATGGGCGCAAGGCTACTGGTCAACGTGACCGACCAGCTTTCCGTTCTGGGTGGGATCTTCGACGGCGACCAAGCCGGGCCCGGACCGGGCGATCCGCAGGAGCGCAACCGCTACGGCGTCAATTTCCGCGTCAACGATCCGCCGTTGTTACTGGGTCAGATCCAGTACGCCTGGAACAACAAGAAGGGCGATCCCAACCTGACCGGCCAGATCAAGTTCGGCGGCTGGCGGCACTTCGGCCCTTTCGCGGATCAACAGTTCGCGTCGAACGGCAGCTCGCTCGCCGCTTCCGGTAGCACCGGCCAGCCCTTATCGCTGGCAGGAGACATCGGTGCTTGGGCGGTCTTCGAGCAACAGATTTACCGCGTGCCTCACAGCGACGATCGCGGGATCGGTGTGTTCGCAAGGACCGCCGGCGCGCCCGCTGATCGCAACCTGATCGATCTCTACGCTGATGCCGGCGTCGAGTTCATCGGGCTTCGTGATGACCGGCCAGATGACAAGTTCGGGATCGCCGCGGGCTATGCCCATGTGTCCAAGCGGGCGCAGGCGCTCGACGCCGACTACCGCACGCTGGTGAATCCCAACTGGCCCTCGCGAAACTTTGAGGGATTGCTGACGACGGTCTACCAATACCAGATAAAGGACGGCTGGTCGTTGCAGCCGAACTTCCAATACATCATCCATCCCGGCGGCGGCGCTACGGGGCCGGCGACGCCATTCGCCGGAAAGGTCCTCAAAAACGCGTCGGTGTTCGGTCTTAGGACGACGGTAAAATTCTAGCACCGTGCGCATCGCACGGACTCTGCTCCAGGAAGAGCTCGTGCAGATGAACACGATGGCGCAGATGGCATCAGAGCGACCCCCATGTCGTCTTCCGGGCGGACATCTCATTGAGTCTTTTCAGCCTGCTCGCGCTCGCGCAAGCCTCGGGCAAGTTGATCAACAGACGTCTCCTGCGCCAATTCGTCTTGTTGGCAATCCTCGTCATCGACATTCAGCCGCCTGGCAAGCTTCTGCAATATTCTCAAAGATCGCGTCGCCTCCCGTTCAGAGAGCAGATTAATCTGAAGTTCTAGACGATCCCGCTTCTCCAAGATGCGGTCGGTTGCATTTTGGCGAATGAGGACACAGGAGGTGAGAAGTACCGCCTCCAGCGCGAGGAATGTCCCGAGCAGCGGGAACGGGAATGGATCAAGCGCGCGATCGGGGAATACCCCGCCGAACGCCATCCAACACACCACCGCCCCGCACTGCAGCACAACGAACTGCGGAGTTCCCGCAAACGATCCGATTGCATGAAAAACACGATGATGAAGAGCGATCTTTTCCTCATCCTGCTTTTCAAGGCGCAGGATGGCGTCGATATTTTCTACCGGTCTTTTCGATGATGCCGACGCTGACATGGTCAGGTGGCGATCCGCTCGGCGGCTCGCCGCGCTGACTGTCGGGTCCGGTCGAGTGTCTCATCTCCGGCTTTTTCGGCCTTGGCACGCGCTTCACATTTCGAGCGAAGCTCCTCAATCTCATCGTCTGTGAGGTGCTCGATTCCCACGAGACTATTGCGCGCTGCGCTCACGCGAATGAGTTCGTCAAGCTTTACCTGAATGGCGGCGCTGTCCCGGTTTTGCGAATTCTGAATCAGAAATACCATAAGGAAAGTTACGATTGTGGTCCCAGTATTAATGACCAACTGCCAAGTGTCCGAGAACTGGAAGAGCGGGCCGCTGATGCCCCATACGACCACCACACCCGCGGCTAACAGGAAGGTCGAGGCGCGCCCTGCCGCAAGCGAAGTCTTGTTCGCCAAGTCACCGAAGAATTTTGAAATCGGCGATGGTTCGTGTCTCATGATTTTAGCCTCTACCACCGACCACAATGTTGTGTTGGGGCAAAAAGTTCCGCGTTAGGAACCATGGTCTCCGGCATACTCCGTGAAATGCTTTTCGCGGGCGCTCCCGAGAGAACGTATTACGAGCGATCGCGGAGTACGTCCCAAGCCGCGCCCCTTTGGAGCCGACCTCAACCATAGAATTCCACTTTGCCCCTGACTCGAACGGATGGCCCAGGATTCGATTCCTGCCGGCTCATAAGTCAGCCGCGGAAAAATCTCTCACGCGGAGGGTCCTCCACGAGCGATCAGGTTGCGATATCGGGCCTCGTACTCCTTCGCCATCCGGCTTGCGGCGAAGCACTCCTCGAACCGCGCGCGGACCACTCGTCTGTCCAGCCGGCCCAGTTCTTTCACTGCCCTGATCGCCTGTTCCTCACCATCGACGATGAAGCCGGTCACTCCGTCCTCAACCACCTCCGGCACCGAGCCTGATCGATAGGCGATTACGGGCGTCCCGCACGCCATCGCCTCGATCATGACCAGACCGAACGGCTCGGGCCAATTGATCGGAAACAGCAGGCCCGCTGCGTTCGCGAGGAAAGGCTGCTTCTTCGCGTCGTCGACCTCGCCGACGAGCTGAACCGTCTGGCCATCGATGTTTGGCTCGAGCTTGTTCTTGAAGTAGGCCGTCTCCGCCCGAGGGATCTTGGCGGCCATCCGCAGCGGCATCCGGGCCGCGCGCGCGATGCGTATGGCGTCCTGCGGACCCTTGTCCGCCGTCAGCCGCCCCAGAAAGGCCAGGTACGAACCTGGTTCGTAGGAGGGCCGAAACATATCTTTGGGCAGTCCGTGCTGGATCGTCGCGATCCAGTTTGCCTCCGGAAGCGGCCGACGCTGGTCGGCGGAAATGGAGACGAACGGAGCGTTCGCAAAGGCGCCGATTAGCTGCGGCAGACCGGGAAGGTCGAGACGGCCGTGCATGGTCGTCAGGAAAGGCACGCCGGTCCGGCTCAGCACCGGAAGAGGCAGCCAGTCGACGTGGGAGTGAATCACGTCGAAATCGCGCGCGCGCTCGGCGATGGCCTCGATCAGAAGCGCGCAGGCGGCGTTCGGATCCGCACCCTTCCGCCCCAGCCGCAGCGCGCGCGGCCACACCGCCTGGAGCTTTCCTTTCGTCTTCGAGTCCCCGCTTGCGAACAGAGTGACGTCGTGTCCGAGTTCGACCAGTTCGTCCACCAGCCAGGCGATCACGCGCTCGGTGCCGCCGTAGAGCTTTGGAGGTACGCTCTCGGCCAACGGAGCAAGCTGGGCAATCCGCATCGGCTAGGCCCCCAACACGAATCGCAGGACCGTCACGATCGTCGCGGAAATGAGCGACGAAATCGCAAGCAGCGTCCAATTGGGCCTCGTGCTTCCCCCTGCCACGCGCGCTGCGAGCGCCTTCACGGCCGTCAACATCCGTCTCGAGAAAGCCGCTGCAGGTAGGCTATTCCGAAGCCTGCGAGCTCTTCGCTATCGCTTGCGCGCGCTTCCGACCTGCTGTGGAGGTGACGCTCCAGCAGGCAGCGCCGGCTGTCGTGCGCATCGACCTCGGGGTGCCGCGCCCGGTACACCGTCCAGGCGGTCTCCGCGGCGTTCTTCAAGACGACTTCGTCGACCATACTCACTCTCTCCAGAGACCGAACCCAGTCGCTGCCAACTCAAGGCGCTCCGGAAAGTTTCCGGATTTTCCCGACAGTAGACGAAGGAAGGAAGCTCAGGATGCTCTGACATGCGCCCGCGTACGTGCCGCACGCCGGCGCTGCAGGCGTTGGCTTCGGCCGGACCTTCTGGATGCAAGGTGGTAGTCGTCGGGGTTGCGGCGGTCGGCTCCGCACTGGAGCTTCGCGCGCCGTCTCTGGCGGCGAGGATTCCATGGCCCGCGCCGCCCGGGCAGCTGCAACCATTGCCTCTTTTTCCCGTTATCGGTAGGGCGCGAGCAATGTGAAAGGAATCTCGATGAAGAAGATCGCGATGTCGGCGCTGATGGTCGGCGCTCTTGGTCTGTCCTCGGTGGCCACCGTCTCTCCTGCCGAAGCCCACTGGCGAGGTGGCTGGGGACCGGGCGGTCTGCTGGCTGGCGCCGTAATCGGCGGGCTTGCCTCGTCGGCTTATGGATGGGGACCTGGCTACGGCTACTACGGTGGCTCAGGTTACTACGGCGCAGGCTATTACGGCGGCCCCTATGCCTACGACTACGGCTACGACGAGCCCTATCGCTGGGGTGGTAGCTACGCGACCACGACCTACTACACGGCGCCCGTGTCCTACGGCTACCGGCACCGCCGAGCCGTGCGGCCCGCTTACGCCTATTACCGCGGAACATATCCGGTCGTGGGGCACCGCTGGCACCATCACCGCTGGTGAACACGAGCCGAACGGGCCGCGCTCCGGACGGGCGCGGCCTCTCCGTCTGCAGAAGCAAAACTCCTTCCGTTTACCGCCAGCCGCCGGCAAAGAAGTCAAGCGGGTCCAACGCCAACCGTTGGTCGGCTGGCATCGTCCTCGGCTTGGTTGGCCGCCTTCTTTGCGGATGAGTCTCCGCGTGCTTGCGAACCCAGGGCGTCCTTCTTCGGCGGAAGCCGCCGGGGCTGGCGGCCATCGCCGCAAGCACGTCGCTCGAAGGTCGTCCGTCTGCTTCAGTAGTCGGGTCCGCGTTCGCCAACGCCAGAGGATCGGATCGCTGACGCGTAACCCGATTTGGCTAGGCCGCCTTAACTCTGGCGCTCTTGCGCCCGAGAGGTACGCAGAGTGTTCTGGTGATGCCACCTTGAGCATCGAACCAGAATTTCGTACTTACTGTGCTGCCGTCGTAATCGCGGTAGTCGAGGCGAACGCACTCCTGCTCCGGAAGGACTTCGTCGAGTTCGAACGCCGCTTCTGTTGCGCCGCGGAGCTTGCCTGGCCAATAGCGAAGCAAGCCGGAACGTCCGATGAACCGTTCTCCGCTGCAGCAATCAAGCGTCGCCTGATCCGCATAGAGCGCCAGCAAATCCTCCAGACGACGCTCGCGACACGCGTCCAACCAATCGATCACGATTCCGATGGGATCGAACCCAGTTCCCAAACCAGACATTCTCCACCTCACAGTTGTCCCCGGTGGCAGGGTCACATGGGCCGCGAGACTTGAATGACGCATGAACCGCCGGTTCGCGTGGCAGGGTCCGAACAGGACCTTCTGACGCGGCAGCGAGAGGTCGACGCGATCGTCGGCGAAACCCTCAATTGCTACGATGATGGGGCGATCGAACAAGAGGAATTGACCGCATTGGGTCTGTTACTAGAGCTGTTCAACCATGCCATGGCGGAAAGGCGAGCGACGCTGCAGAGTGGCTCCACTGAAGAAGCAAGGGCCTTGGGTCCAACCCTTGCCTCTCGTCGATAGGCAGACCCCGCGAAGGTAGGACCGCACAAAAGCATGCGAGCGAGAGCCCTATTGCTATCTGGGCGTCAGCTCGGGCACGGGCCGCTTCGCAGGCTCGCCGTCAGGTTTCTTTTCGCTCGATCGTGGTGCCGATAATTGCTTTGGAACGTGCCGCATCGCAGCCCTGCGGCATCAAACATTGCGGCCGAGCGCGACCTCGTCATGGCACTTTGGGGCCTACGTCAGTGTCCAAATCCGTCCGTAGTGCGAGGGAATGTTCAACCAGATCTGCTGCAGCGCAGGAACGTTTTTCAGATCGAGAGTGCCACCATGCAGCTCTTCGACGTAGTCCCCGGCTATCGTAAACCAGAACGGGACGATCCGGTCAGTGTCTCCAAAATTCACGGCGACCAAGGTGTAGCGACCTGCGTCGTAGCGGGCGAACAGAAGAAGACCGAACTGCTGATACCGGTCCCAGTCATTGAAGAAGAAGTACGTGCCCTCACGAATGTGGTCGCGCTGCCGCCGGATGCGCAGCAGCTTGCGGACCAGGCTCACGATCGACCGGCCGGACGCATCGTAGAAGAAGTCCCACCGCATCGGCCGCAGGAGCGAGACGCGGCCCATTCCGAAATCGGGCAGAAAATAGTTCTCGGCGAATTCCTCACCTTGCCAGAGCATCGGAATCCCCTTGCTCATCAGCAGGCCGATTAAATAGGGCTGCAGCATGTACCAGCGCGCCCGGTCGCCCTCGGCGAACAGAGGATTGCCAGCTTCGTCGGGATTGGAGGTGCCGAAATTGCACAGAAAGCGCTCGTGATCGTGATTCTCGATGTACTGGAGCGCGGTCTTGGGGATGTCGTCGCCGTTAACGGTCTCCCGGTCGGGGTAGCCGAAGAGACCAAGCTGCAGGCCGAGGTCGGCGAGCCAGCCGCGATCCCCCTGGGCTACCGCGCGTGCCGCGCCATAGGTGCCGTTCTGCCACGTGCAGTTGGAATAGGTCGAGCGCAGCACGTCCTCCGGAGCTTCGAGCTGTTCGGCCATCTGCACGAGGGTCAGCGGCCTGCCTGCCGCTCCGTCGAAGCGGCTCCAGTACGGGCGACCTGCCGCGATGTTCGCCTTGGTCAGCTGGTGCGTCTCATAGACCAGGCTCGCATAGCCCACGCCCATCGGCCCGTCCCAGTAGTTCGGGACGCAATCGTAACGGAAGCCGTCGACGTGATAGACCTCCAACCAATGGTGATTTGCCGTGTAAAAGAAGTCCCGCGTGATCGCCCGATTGAAATCCGTGCTCTTGCCGAAGTTGCTGAAGTAGTCCTTGGCAAACGGCCCCATGAATGGATTATCGCGGTACCGCAACCGCGTGTACGCGTCGTAGTACGGAAAATCCACGCCGGTATGGCCATAGACGACGTCCACGATCACCGCGATCCCGTGCTGGTGGCAGATGTCGACTAGCTGCTGGAAATCCGACCGCTTGCCGAAACGCTCGTCGACGCCGAAATAGCCGATCGGCAGATAGCCCCAATCGACCGAGTTGCCGACGTTGGACAGCGGCATGATCTCGATGGCGTTGATCCCGAGGTCGGCGAGGTAGGCTACCAGCCCGCGAGCGCGGTCGAGGTCGTTGCCAAACTCGGCGATGTTCACCTCGTAGAGGATCAGGTCTGCCAGCGCCGGCGTACGCCATTGCGCCTCGCCGGCACTCCAGAGGTAGGGCTGATAGGCCAGGGTGAAGGTGGATTGCCTGCCGGCACCGAACTCGCGCGCAAAGGGATCGATGATCCAGTCGAGCGTTCCGACGTTCGGGTTGGTGATGGTGTAGCGATAGACATAGCGGCCCGGACTGCCCCAGGCCGAGCCCGGCACCGCGGGCGGCGTCCCGGCGACGGGGACCGTGACCGACCAGAAGTCGCCATATGGAGCACGAACGCTGTGCGCCAGCCCAAACTCCCGGGCCGGCATCTCCTGCAGGAACTGGTCCGCCTCATGGATGATCTTCACGGTGACGACGTTGCCGTCGGCCGCCGACACCCAGGGCATCCAGAGTCCGAACGTCACCGCGCCGTTGCTTTCCACGGCGCCCAACGATCCGAGTGGCATCAGGTTCATGCCACGAGACCCTCCAACGACTTCCACTGAATGTTGCGAAAGAGCACGCGACCCGTATGAGTTTGCAGGCCGATGAAGCGCGGGTCCTGAGCGGTGGACGGCAGCCCGCGGCGCGGGGACTGCGGATCGCCCGCGAAATGGAAAATGTTCACCGTCTGCTCGTTCAGCGCGACGGTGATGTCCGCACCATCGACGGTGATCTCATAGCTGTTCCATTCTCCCACCGGATGGACCGTCAGCGGACCGTCGGTCGGCCCCTTGAAGGAGTAGACCGCACCCGTCCTGTGGATGGGCGCATTGTCCGGCCGGGCCAGTTCGTCGATCTGAATCTCGAAGCCGAAGTTGACGCCGACATAGGCCGTGTTGTCGTAGCCCTCGTTCCGGGGGTCCGGGAAGCCGATGAAGACGCCCGAATTGTCGTCCGGCGCCGTCATCATCCATTGCAGCCGCAAAACGTAGCGAGGTGGCGTCGGGCGCTTCAGCCAGAGCAGCCCCAGATCGGTCCCCGTTCGTGCCTCGAGAACGCCGCGCCGTACCCGGAACGAGCCAGGGTCGTCCCGACCCGGCTGGTTGCTGATCGTCGACATTGTCCAGTCCCCCAGAGAGGTGCCATCGAACAGCGTCTCGAAACCCGCCTCGGCCACGAAGGCTGGAGGCGTCATGATCATGTCGCCGGTGCGGCGCGATAGCGCTATCCCGGTCAGCATCGGGTTGGGCGAACCGATGCTCGGGAATAGCGCCGGGCCGGCCGCATACAGGTTTTCGGTGTGATGGAAGCGTCCGTCGCCGTCCGTGACGCTCGCGGTCGGATCGGTGCCCATCCAGAGCGTCCCGGCTTCATGATGCGTCGTCCCGAGCCCGTCCTGGTTGCTCTGGAGCACCTGCATGGGCTGACCGTTGGCGAAGGCGGCGGCGACCTTCTGCATCGCGGCATCCATGGCGGCCCAGAGATCCTGATCGCGCTGCGTCGGTGTCAGCGCAACCGATGCGCGACGAACGCCGTATTCGTCGGCCCGCGAGCTCAGATCAACGCGGCTTGGATGAGCGGCGGAATTGGCCGGATCGGCGGGCTCCATTTCTCCGAGCCCTCTGATTGCAATTGCGACATGCGTGTCGGTCGAGGTCTTCAGCTGATCGAAAAAGTCGACATCGGGCACCTTGCGGTAGAGCTCGTCCTCGGCGCCGATGGTGTTGCCGCCGCCGCTTGCGGAGATCTGAAGGTGGAAGTGGCCGATCAGATCACCATTCGAGCGCGTGGCTCGTCCCTTCAAAAATAGGGCCGCGGTCTGCAGCTCGTTCACCGCCGGCGAAAGCCCGGAAATCGCCGACCGTGGTACGCGGATGACAAGGTTCGAGCGAAGGTGCGCAATCAGATTCTTGCCGATGAGCGACAGGGTCGGAAGTCCGGTGGCATCGAACGATGCGAGAGCCAGCCGCGCGTTCTCGATCGTGCCGAGCGCGATGACGACGGCACCACCGGGTGCCAGATCTATCGGACCTCGAGTGGTGTCGATGCCCGAGATGCGCCAAGTCCCTGCCGAGGTAGGAACGCTGCGCAGCGTCAACACATGCGTGTCCGGCAGTACCATGAATTCTTTGACGGAATCACTGCCGTTGGAGTCGCTCGCCGCGGTCCGGGCCGCCTTCATCAGCAGCGGAACGACGCTGAACTTGTTCAGCGGGAAGAATCCCGCGTGTGGTGGGCGCGCCTGCACAGCGAGCGGCGCTTCCAGCTTCAGCAGGTTTAGCAGGTCGTTTTGCGAAAGTCCGCCGCTCGACGACAGGCCAAGCAACTGTGCGGGGTCGGCGCCCGACTTCAGCAGCGGAGATGGCGGGAGCGCGTCGAGCGCGAACGCTCCGGGCACGCTCGACAAACTGTCGAAGAGCCGGCGACGCAGCGCATTCTGCAATTCGCCGAAAATGAAGTCGTTCGCCTCGTCGACACCGATCTGGCGAGAACTCTCATCGAAATAGCGGCTGTTCAGATCGGCTACGGTGTTTGCGGGCCAACCCAACATCTCCTCGTCCAGCAGACGAGGCGACCAACCGCCCCAATAGAGCGATCTGCCCCCGAGCGTGTACGCTAGTCCTTTGAAGGGAATAGTCGACTTCCATGGAATTCCCCAGACCTCGTTGCGTGGGGGCTCCGGCTGCGGCAGGCTTTCGTTCAAAAAGAACGGATTAGCCGGATCGGCAAACCCTTGGATCCCCGTGTTCTGAACGTGCTCAGGGACGGTGAACATCCCGGCATCGACGACCAGCGTCCTCAATCCGCCACCCGTCTGTTTCTGCCGGAACCACAAATGCTCGGCCATCGCAGAACCGAACGTCCCGCCTCCCACGATGATGAAATCGAACGGACGCCCGCCTGCGGATTTCCAGGAATCGACCTCCGCGAGATTGTTGCAGAGATAGCGGCCTTGGATGTCTTTGGTGAACGAGGTCGTTTCCGCTGTGATTGGCATTGCCCGTCTCCTGGTGCAATCCTCGGACTCGCCAGCGTGTTAAGACATGGTCTCCTTCAACCCCAAATGAGCTAGTTCACACATTGCCCTTCTTTCAGTGCCGAGGCCCGGTGCGACGACGGCCTCTTAGGCCGCCAAGTTCCAAATCCTCGCGCAAGAGCCCGGAACCTGTTCAGTCAGAAACGCTGAAGCTCCGCCGAACTTCGCGCAAGCTGCTGGATACCGTCCACGCCCCCAGCCCTGCTCCGCTACTATGTCGCGAGCCACCGAACTGGTTGCGGCATTCGGCTTTGCCATCTCGATCACCTTGAAGGATGCGGACCAACTTTCGACCAATGGCCATATCCGGTGACGCTGTGGCGGGCTGATGCTGTTCGCCGAAGTCCAAAACCTGCGCCCCGGCTTGCGGGCCATCTGCGTACAACCATACCGAAGCCTAGGTTACGAGGCGCGAAGGGTAGTAGCTTTGGTGCGATCGAGGAACTTCGGAGCTTCAACAATATTCTGTCATGATCAACAAGGAGGGATCCGCATGCCGATCCAGACCGTGATGGACAGTACCGGCGACAGCCGTCACTTCTTCGATGCGAACGATGCCGGGGAAGTAGCCAAGGCGGAGCAGCGATTCCGCGAGCTGACGAACGTCGGCTTCACCGCCGCGATCCGGACCGGTTCAGGTCAGGTGTCGCGGATCCGATCATTCGACCCCACTGCGGAAGAAACTCTCTTCTTCCCCAGGCTGGTCGGCGGCTGAATCGCTGAGCCGTGTGGCTGTTCAGGCGGTCGCGGCCGGGTGAACGCTCACGGATGAGGGCTGCAAAGGCGCTGTTCATTAGACACGGTGCCGAGTGGACTCCGGAAGGACGCGCGCTGCTGCTGCGGCATTACCTCTCGCCTGTCCAACGGCGGCAACTCGCGGAGAAGGGTTATTTCGAGGTAATCGGCGGCGACACGGGCAACCGCTACAGAATCTATGCGGGAGCGGCTGCGAATGTCTGCGAGATCGGCGAAAACGGCCGTCCAAGGATCGGCTTGTGTTTCCTGCCCGTTGGCGGCCTTCCGATTGGAGACGTCATGCTGGCCCAGAAGATCGCGCTCGAAACGTGCGAGGGCAGCGCGCTCGCAGTAGCCCGAAAGTTCACTCAGCGGTTTCTTGTTCGGCCGGTCCCGCCCGCTTCGATTGCCGCGGCGTTGCGTCGCGCGTCGGTGGCGTCGCGTGTTGCCCATCGCCGCTGGCAAACCGCAGCGGTAGGCCTGGAGCGATAGGTAGAGTGGAAGTGGTCCCACTCAGGGCCCGACAGCCGCCTTGACCCAAGCCGGACATTGAATGCCAAACGCTGGCGTTCCGCACATCTCTGCCAGGAGGTGGTTGCAATAAACATATCTCAGATCCGCATCGAGGATGGCCAAGCTCACCGGCGCGAGGTGAAATACCTCTGGCTCAGTCGCGGCCTTGTTGTTGGTGACCTGGTGTGACACATGAACTCCATGGCCCTACCGCGACGTCACAGAGGCCCAAAGATACAGCACACACTGCTCCAGAACCTCACGCGTCGCGAGAAGTCCCTTACAGAGGGGTGCGGGAACTACCTCGGGGGCCGAGAAGGCAGCATTCGCGGGATGACCGATCGGCTGCCGGTTCAAGGCCGAGCAGATGACCTCGATCGCGGTAGTCTAGTGCTCCAATCGGCACGCAGGCGACGAACTGGCGCTCGGAGAAGGAGCTGTCGAGCTCGGCTCGAACCGGATGCGCGTTCCACAACTGATCACGAAGGGAGCTGCGAGATCAGCGGTTCTCACGGAAGCATCTACCTTGACGCCCCTAAGAGGCGCGAGGCACGGCCACTTCAGCGGAGCCAAGGCTGGGGCGAGAACGGGATGGGTAACATCCTCAAGGGACCTCGCAACTGACCAGGACGCAACCCGACACCGGAGCGGCGACCATTACGTGAGGACAGCGTGTCCGTTCAACTCACTCGCGGTAACGACAAAATTCGTCGCCGTTTTCATATTCAAAGCAGATTTTGACGCGGCGCCGCGGCCGATCCTCATCGCGGAATCGCGAGCGACGGTCCATATCTTCATCATCGCGCTGCGTCCGCCAATTGCCGCCCGTGGTGCGATGGTCCATATCTTCCATCATACGTCCCATATGCTGCTGACGCATGCGGTCCATACCCGTGCGATCCTCATCGCGCTGTGTTGTCCAGTCTCGCTTAACGCGGGTATCTTCAGCGGCCTTACGCTCCCTCTCGCGCGCCTGATCGGACTGCTGCGGCGTACGGTCCGGCTGAACAGGAGTCGTCTGGGTCTCGTTCGAGCCGGGTGCAGTCTCGGGTTGTTGAGCAAGGGCGAAGCCGGAGACTAGGAAAGAGGAGAGGAACAGAACGGTCGCTGAAGCTGACTTACGCATGGCATATCCTCGTGGCAATTCTCCTCAACCGAGCGGGCCGACGGATTGTTTCTGCTAAGGCCGCACTTTTTTTAAGCTGCGCTGCAAGGTGGCAAGGAGGCAAGGAAGCGTCCGCTCAGCACAAGGCCGGCGGAAGGAGCCGCTCTCCGCCGATATTGCAGCGCGGAGCTAAACGCTTCCGGTTTGAAACGACAGGTGCTCTCGTCGGCAGAAACAGGCCCTCCATTCAAATGCGGGGTGCTGGGCGTGGTCAGGGTCGGCGGAGCGGTCGTGCCTGGGCATAGCGCCCGGGTTCGGCTCCCGTCCTCGCCATTTCGCGCCTTGCCGGCTCTGTAGGACCACTTCAGGAGGCGTTCGCCCTCGCTCGTTCGCGCGCCTCGCGCCGACGTTCGCGACGCTCGCGCCGCCGCTTGGCTCGATCAACGGGCTGCCGCAGCGGAGGAAGCTGCGTCGCAGCGACTACCGGAGCCGTAGCCTCCTCGACCAAAGGTGCCTGGATCGGTTCGGTCGCAGCGGGGCGGGCTTCCATGAACTCGAGCACCGCCCGTCCCTTGGCAGTGATCTGCCATCCGCTGCTGATGCGTTCGACCAGCCCATGGGAAAAGATGTCGAGATCGGGCACCCGTGCAGCGAGGCGCTTGGTCCGGTCCGCCCAATCGCGGCCACTGGTCGCCAGGATGGCCATGTCGCGCTTGAGGTCCTCCATGACGGCGAAGCCGTCCGGATAGCTCACCAGGATCTTGAGGACCGTCACCTGGAAGTTCACGCCCCGGCTCCGGATCAGCGCCACATGGTGGGTGCACGGGACAGGGCGTCGCGGCCGACCTTGCCTAAGGCCATCGAGCGCAACCTCGCCTCGGGTGGTAGTTCCAGGATTTTCGAAGCGACGTGCTCATTTGCCAGCTTTGATCTCATCAACCGCACGGTCGATGAAGCCCTCCAAGGCGCCACGAACCTGGTCTTCATCAATAGGGACAGCTGCGGTTTTAAGATCGCTCATCACCTTGTGGATGATGTCACCGTCTCCGGGTTCCTCGAGGTCAACTACGACCACGGCATCTGCATAGGTTTCGGCGTCGCTCCCGGTCTTTCTAGCTGAGCCGCCACCCACAGACCAAAAAGCTTGTTCCGGCGGGCTATGGCTTTGAATCGCAAAGTCTCGTCGTGCGCGAACTTGCGTTCGAATGCCTCTCTGCGACCACTGAAGTCAGCCATTTCTCTCTCTCCAATTGACAACCGAAAGCTGGACGTGTGACCCGCAATTGCGACGAGGGGAGGTGGTGAGCCACCACGTGCAGCATGGGCGGGTCAGGTTATTTGCCCCCCAATGAATGCGACGACTCACGGAGGTCGCTGAAACGGCCCCCTGTCAAGGCGCATCGTCTGAACGTACGATACCGCCTTCCCCTTCCAGTCGCTGGATTTGCCTTACGTCCTGCCGAGTGAATTTTAGTCGAACACCGGCGCCCATGCCGTCCTGCTCATCAATAACGGCGACGCCGAAACTGTCGAAAGCGCGGGTGATCGCGTCCACCTCAGCTGCCGAATCGAGGCGGGCACTGCCGTTCGCTTCCATCAGAGCAAGGGTTTCTGCCGGCATCCCGGCAGCTTGCGCGAAACTCTCACGATCGACTCCGGTTAGGGCGCGCGCTGCCGCGATTAGGCGTCCTGTCATTTTCGTGTTCATATTGCGCCTCGCACTTCGATTTGAATAAGCACCCTCGCCAATGTTTGCAGATGCTCAGTACGCATTAGTGAGTTTGAATTGAACGAGCCTCGCCCGGAGGCGACGCTGCGCCGACGCGAGGTAAACCTGGCGTAATTCTCCAGACCGTGTTTGACAGATCATCTGCAACAATCAAGGCGCCCCGAGGATCGATCGTCACTCCCACGGGCCGGCCACGTGTCCTCCCGTCGTCGTTTAGAAAGCCTGACACGAAGTCGATCGGCTCGCCCGCGGGCCGTCCGTCGCGAAAGGGCACGAAAACAACTTTGAAACCGACTGGGACACGCCGATTCCAACTCCCGTGTTCCCCGACAAACGCTCCTTCGGCGAAGGGACCCATGGCCGAAGTGGAGAATGCCAGGCCAAGCGCCGCTACATGCGATCCAAGACTATAGTCGGGACGAAGGGCTGTTCTCACCTTTTCCAAGTCCTGCGGCTGTGTCCGCGGATCGACTGTCTGTCCCCAGTAACTGTAAGGCCAGCCGTAAAAGCCTCCCTCTCGCACAGACGTCAGGTAGTCCGGGACGAGATTGGGGCCAATTTCGTCTCGTTCGTTGACGGCCGCCCAGAGCTGGCCCGTTCTTGGCTGGATGGCAAGAGCACTAGGATTGCGAAGGCCGGTAGCGTAAACCTTGTGGGCGCCGGTTTGTGGATCGATCCGCCAAACCATGGCCCGGTCCACTTCAGCGTCCATTCCGCGTTCGGTGATGTTGCTGTTGGATCCGATACCGACATAGAGAAAGCGACCGTCGGGACTAGCGGCCATCGCTTTGGTCCAATGATGATTTATCGCCGACGGCAGTTCCGTAATCGTGGCGGGGGGGCCATTCGCGCGGAGCTGTCCGTCTTGATAGTCAAAGCGAACTAGCGAATCCTGGTTCGCGACGTAAATGGCTCCATTGATCAGGGCGAGTCCGTACGGTGCATTCAGATTGTCGGCAAATACGTTCCTGATTTCGTAGACCCCGTCTCCATCAGTGTCCCGCAATAATGTCAGCCGGTTGCCACCCTTGACCGAACTTTTGCCTAGGCTCTTGATGTAATTCGCGATCAAATCCTTAGGTCGCAACACAGGTGCTCCCCCGCCTGCCCCCTCGGCCACCAGAATATCCCCATTGGGAAGAACTAGCGTCTGACGAGGAATCTGGAGATCAGTGGCGATCGCTACGATCTTGTAGCCCTGCGGTACGGTTGGACGATCATTGCCCCAATCTATCGGCCTAGCGATGACCATCTCTGGGAGAAAGCCGCGCTGGGGTGCCGGCAATTCAGGATTTGAACCGTACTGAATCGGATTCGGCGCCTCGTCGCAGCCCGACAACACGGTCAGGAGAATGCCCGCCAAAACGCATATGCGGATCATTTGAGGCCTCCAGCGCTAAATCCGGAATAGCCGATCCAAGCAGCAGCGAATGATAAAATGGTGGCTACCGCCGACAGCAAGAGGCTTTCAGGCATTATTGCCCATGCATCCTTCGCGTGGACGAGAGCGTTGACGAAGCCCGTTAGCCACATTGCCAGGAGCACGAGGAAATAACGGACTGCCCGGCTACCGCTGCCGAGAGTCGTCAAGGCCCAAAGCACGACGAAAGCGCCCGCGAACAATCCGCCAGCGATGAGCCATGACGAAAAGTTGGCCCATTGCACTTGAGCAGTTGACCAGTAGGCAAGATCGCTGAATAGCGCACCCAGGAAGAGAGGAAATGGAAAAGCAAGAAGAACCGCGTGAAGGGGGTGAATAGCCTTCGCATGAACCGAGGCAGACATAATAACCACAGCCTCACCTTTCGTGTCCGCGCCCGCGTCGAAGGTTGCCCAATACTATGACGCACGTGATGATTGTCAACGAACCGACGTTTTACATCTGTCACGCACCAATGGTCACTGGTGCTGTCCTACTGGAGGCGGGGCTTCGAAGCTGTCGCATTCCTCCATTTCTGGCTCCAACGCTTCCTCACCCACATGTACTATCTTTATCGTCAGAAGCTCGTGTGCCCCATCGTGGCGATTGGGAGCTTCCAACCCCGCTTCAGCGCGGCAATGCGGAGACTGAAGCAAAGGGCCGCTCCAAAAAGTGCGGCCGGTGCAGGAGCAAGTTGGAGCCTATCGGCAGGCACGACAATGCCGGCTCCGAGCAGCGCCGCGACAGCGTACAGCTCTGCGCGCAGCACGACAGGGATATCTGCCAGCTCCAGACACCGCGAAGAGAGCCAGCCTCCCGGCGTCGAATACTAGTACAGCGCGGCGCACCACTGCGGAGGGAAAGAAGAACGTGATCCCGCCGGTGTTCGCTGCCACGAATGACAGCACAAGCACACCGAACAGGTCCAGCTTGCGCTTGACGCCAGCGATTGCTCCACTCAAGGCGAAGACGAACGTACCTGCAAGGTCCAAGAAATAGGGTAGCGCCTGCAAGACCTGCTTCCTCGCCTGTCAAATCAATCCTAGAATAGAGACCCCTTCTTTAGACGCAGCGTTCGTTTGATGTTGATCGGCTCCGCCGCCATCAAGCTGCCTATCAAGCCGGCCCTACGACCACAAGCGTCACTGCGCGCATCCGCCTTCGCCGGCTTTACAGGGAGGAGCTCGCCGATTCGGATATTTGAACCTCATGGCTCAAAGGAGGCACAGCCAGAACGTCCACGTCGACAGACCGCAGAGTTTCCTCCGTTACGCTGCCGATGAATGCTCGGAGCAGTCCCGTCCGGCTGTGCGTACCCATCAAAAGCAAGTCTGGCTGCTCTTCTGAAACGGCGCGAGCGATAACTTGCGTCGGCACACCCTCCGTGACACGCAGAGACCAGGGTCGACCGTCAAAGCCATTCGCAACCAGAAACTTACTCAGCTCCTCCATTGCTCGTTCGCGCTCGTTCTCGACATATCCGCTGACGATGGAGGGGTCCGCACCAGAGGTCTTCAGACGTGCTTTTCCCATTGCCGAGAAGGCGTGAAGCAGCGATGTCCGGTCGTCTCTAAGAAATCCGGCGGACAGGCCGATTCGGATCGCATCGGCCGATGTATTTGACATATCCGTCGGCACTAAAACGCGCTCGTATTGCCGCTGAGCCTCGTTGTTCACCATCAAGACCGGATACTTGCCTCCGCGAATTACACGCTCGATTGTGGTGCCTGTGAAGATGTCGCGCAGAAACTGCTTACGATGGGCTCCCATTACAACGAGATCCGCGTGGGCTGCTGCAGCCGCTTGCAGTATCCCGTCAAAGGGATAGCCCTTGACCACGATCGGATAGCAATGAACGTTTTCCAATTCCGGCATGGACGCGATCTGCTCAACCAACATCCGTTGCGCCTCACGCTCTTCGATGCGGACCAGTTCCGCTGGCTGATCCTCGTCGACGACATGAACAAGGTGCAGTTTTGCATCAGGGGAGCGCGCCAAGAGGCCGGCCTGCCGCAGAGCGCGATTGGACCGCGTCGAGAAATCTGTCGCGGCGACGATGTTCATGTCAGACTCCTTATGCTTGCGAAGGGCCGCGAGAACGATGGCTTGCCAAATCGACCAGCGCGGCAACTGGGTTCTGTTGCGAAGGGCCTTTGATGCTGCTGCGGGCGGGCTCCAGTCGTCTGATCCAGCAATTTGGCTTGGACCGACGATCTGGAGCCGACAAGGAACAGGCATCGCGCACCGCGAGCTGCGGAGTACAATATCTTTCTCTCTCATACGCAACTGTTGTATGCGGTGATGGGAGGTGAACCTCCCAGGGTCACCTTTTAGGATCGTGAGGATTTGGCGCTCGGCGGCGAGCGAATGCCTCGCGGAAACCATCGGGATCTGAAATCCAGATGAACATGACCCATGAGGTCAGGACGAGCAGCGCGAAGAACACCGACATAAGAAGCTCCTGGCTTTGGTTGCAGAACTAATAAGGTACCGTCCCGGACGATGTGGAATCGTCCGGGTTACCCGCGGATCTGCAGCTGGGTCCTATTAATTCGGGGTCGTAGTGTTGTGGTCATCACTGCCTCTGTTGAGGTGCGGCCTAGTTGCGAGTGGCATGTGTGTTACTGTGCCAGGCGCCAAGCTTCCAGCCCTCGCGAACGTGGCATGGACTGAGCTCGGGGCTGATTGCCTCCGATCAGGCGGCCAACATGCAAAGACTTCGGCGAACTCGCCTACTGCTCAGCGCCATGCATCATGTACTTAGAGGTGGGCATGCGATGCAGGAAATCAAATGCGACACTTAGCCTGGGATTGGCCGACTGGCCGGTCAAGGAACCTGCCGCAAAAAATCACGCATCTCGCGCCTAATTGCCCTCTGGTCCGCGAACTTGCGCATTCTTTTCGGCGGTATCGCGAAATCGCGCTGCACCCACCAATACGGTCAATGCAACAGGCGTGGTTACGACGCCAAGCCCGATGATCAGGATTTCGTGCAGCACGGGCCTGCTCTGAAGTACCGAAAAGCAAACGATTGAAGCAGCTGCAATGAATACGGTGCCCAGCGTCGTCCCGAGCGTCGGCGCGTGGACCCGCTCGTAGAATGTGCCGAACCGCAAAAGGCCCAGCGAACCGACCAGTGTGACGATGGCGCCAGCAAAAACGAGAAGTGCCGTGAGAGCAGCAGCCCAGGGCGGCAGGTGTTCGATGCCGTTCATTCGATCACCTCGCCGCGCAGCAGAAACTTCGCCAGCGCGACCGTACCCACGAAGCCGAAGAGAGCCATGGCGAGAGCCGCCTCGAAATAGAGCGTTTCGCCGGGTCGAATCCCGAACGTCAGAAGCAACAACATCGCGTTCACGGACAGCGTGTCGAAGCCCAGAACGCGATCCTGTGCTCGCGGCCCCCGAAAGATGCGAACCGCGCCACAGCCGATAGCCAACACCAGAAGTACCTGCGCCGCGACAAGCGCGTAGATCAGCAAGAGCTGGCTCATTCGAATATCTCCAGCAGATGGCGTTCGTAGCGCTGCTTGATCGTGCGGATCCACTCGGCTTCATCGACCAGGTCGAGAACATGGATCATCAACAAGCCCTTCTGTGCATCGTAATTCACCCACAGTGCCACGGTGACGGACGAGAATAATTTGGAAGGCGTGATCAGGATGGGCTCGAGAGTGACCTATCGCGATGACGAGACGGGTGCGAGTCGAGAGATCGTGCTGGTCTATCCGCATGAGGCAAACATCGAGCTCAATCGGGTCTCGGTCCTGACACCTGTAGGAGCGGCCTTGATCGGCCTATCGCCGGGGCAGCGGATCGACTTCGAGACACCCCACAAGCGTACTAGAGGCCTGACCGTTCTTGCTGTTTCCGAATAAGCCCCGTACGCTAAGTCATCGAGCATCGCCGTCTTGCGACGTGGGCGTGCCGTCGCGAGGACGGCGCGCCCGGATCGGCCATCGTATGAATTTCGATGGCCCGGCCCGCCTATAACGGGAGTTGCTGCCGTGCAACAACTCGCTCTCCCAAGCTTCGCGGATGATTGCCAAGCGCGTTTCTGACCGAACTCAGAAGAGCCACTCATGCGTTTGGCATCGTTTCAGGAAGGCCTTCTCGCTCCTCGCAATTGACCCTCATCAGGCAACACAGCAGCCATGAAAAAGATCAGTGCCGGCCAACTCGTGTTGTTGATTGCTCTGGGAGCCATGTTGATCCTAACGGGCGTCTGGGCTGTCTCGATCTGGGGCGCCAGCACCGGGGTAGAAATGGGGAAGCATGGCTGGATAGCGCTTGGCCTCGGAACTTTCTTCTCGCTGCTTATCGGCTGCGGGCTAATGGCGCTGATGTTTTTCAGCAGCCGCAGCGGCCACGATGATGTCGCCGATCCCTTCCGTGAGCGGGACGGTGAGGACAGATAGCAAGGCTCCTCACAGGCGCGATTTAGTATCGGCCCGGAGGGGCGTGCCTACGGGAGCGTGAGGAATGCCACGAGACCTGGACGAGCCACCCGTACTTGCGGAGCAATAGCGCCTCTTCCAAGAACGGTCGAGGTGCTGAGACTCTCGGATAACCGGCCGTATCAGCGGTCACGGCACCCTGCAGGTCCTGTAGTCCTGCCGGTCTAGTCTGGGCCGTTGATGAATAAGCCGATCCTTGCCCCAATTCACCTCGAAATCGGCCGAGATTGACGGCCGAATCGGCCGCGCGAGTGGTACACAGCGGTGGTCACAAACGTCGACCGTCCTTTTCGGAAATCCTTGTTTTCCGCGGGTTTTCGCGCATTTCCGGCCTGGGGGAGAGAGTCCCACTCTCTCCGCTGCGGTAAGATTCGCGGCGTGTTTTCGAGGCGTAAGCCCCTGCCCAAAACGGACGAAGGTCCCAGCCGCGGGTGAGCTCGACGTGACGATCGGACAGGATCCAGAGGCGCACGGTTTCCTAGCGAGCGCTTACGGGAGTATGTCTTTGGATCAACAAGCGCGGCGAAACCAGCGGTAAGAAAAATTATCGCGACAAACAGGGCGGCGATGGGGTCAATAAACAAATAGAGAACCGCCGCGATTGATGTCAGCAATAGAGCGGGGCCGATCAAAACGGGGTGCGATCTAAACCAGTCCAGCACCTTGAACACGAGCGTATTGCCTCGCTGATGGGACCGCAACAATACCAGATCTACTTTATCTCTTCACTGCCAAGGATGTTCAAAATCGCTTCAATAGCTCATTAGCTCTCAAGGGGCGCAGGTTCTGCTTCGGGTCAAAGGCGGCAGTCCGGGTGAGCGCGGCCCGCGTCCGGTCTCCTGCCAACAGCAGGCGTCCAGATCGGCTTGGCCTTTTTCAGCGAAGGGCCAAGAAGAGACATTCGAAAACTGGAGAAGGGGTCGATGTTGTCAGTACCACGCCCGCAAATGCTGTGATCGCTCTTTCGTTGCTGAAGTGCCATAGCAACTTGTTAGGCATACCCGCTGTGATTGAATGACAGGCCCTCTGCCCGGCGATGCTGCCGTGCTATTCAGCCATTAGGAAAATGCCAACGGATGGGTCTCGGGCTCAAGCATGCCGAAGACGCGCATCATGTATATCGAGAACAAGTCCGCATCGCTGAATGGGCCTGCGCGGATCGGCCGCGTCACGTTCTCGAAAACAGGCAAATCGATCAGCTATGGAGAGCGCACTTTCCGAAGCTTGAAGGGGAGCGGGTTCAAGGCGAATTATTTCGACGCAGAGACGGGAGAAAGGTTCTGGATTTCAGGACCGCGAAAAGACGGCAAAGACCGTCTCTACGCCGGATGCTCCTCGCCTGTTGAAATCGACCCGACGTGGCAGAAGAGTACTGGCGCGACATCAGGAGCAAGCTCTAATGGGCTTGGCTCGCATTGGGAGAGTTGTGGATCGACAGATGCGATGGCCTCAGTGGTATCCAACGCGCGCCGACATAGTGGGCGTCCTATTTGCCCTTCTCGTAGCGTGTCTGTTCGCTTTCGTTGTCATCCGATTTCCCTATTTCCACCAGGCGACCGGCTTCGGTCCAGATTGGGATTGCAAAGTCATGCCCAAGGGTGACCCGGTGTGCACTAAGAAAGCCGGTCGGTGAACGTTTTCTGGAGCGCAATGATGACTTCTTAGGGTCAAAACGCGAAGTGGTCGCCATCTCGCGGCCCGTCAGCTTATCTCTCGGAAGCAGACGCCGGCCGACACGATGCGCATGTCCGCAACGGGCCACAAGGAGACGTTGGGGGTTCGACCCTCACACTTCGGACGGGGGAGCGTCCTGCTTGCGCTTTCGAAGGGCGGCGTTCATCTCGTAAGGCGTCGCACTACGCGGAAGCCCAATCGCGCTGACTTTATGCCACCCAAACAAATAACCTATCACCGCGCCCGCCAACGCCGACAGCACGATTGCTACTAGACTATCGGAAATGAATTGGCGGAAGAACCGCCCAGTTGCCGCGTCCAAGAAGCCAAATACGGCGATGCCGACGAGCGCATACAGGATCGGAACAGGGAGCGTTGATCTTATAAATGATAGCGCAGTATTGGTTTGTTGCGGAGGGATAACAACCGGTGAAGCGGGCTGCTTCGGTTCAATGCCCAGCGACTTTGCGCGACGAAAACCGAGCATAAGAGCGAAACACGTCGGCACGAAAAAAATGAGGTTGGCGAACCCGATCTGCGAAGACCCCGAGTTGAAATGAGGAAGGAACGAAAACCTCGCGAATGCGAAAACGACTGCGGAGCAGACGACAACTAATTGAGCGCACGTAATGCAGAGCAGGTAGCCGAAGAGCAAGCTTTTGGTCTGTCCCGCGATCCAGGTGCCTGCCCAGCCGCCGGGGACCATAAGAACTCCGAACAGAAAGAGCCAGACAGCAAAAACTGCGGCGACTGCTGACATACAAGTTCCCCAGGCGGCGCTGCTTCTGTTTAGGGCACCGATTGCAAAGAAACTGTTGCGGGTGCCCTTGCCTCCAAGCAGCGGGTGATTGCGCTTTGTTAACTTCCGCTTCGGGTCAAAGGCGGCGGTCCGCGTCGGAGACAACTACTTCTGCTCTGCTCCTGACTCCAGACCTGCCGATGCAGTGCGCCAAACGACGCGATGGGCCCAAAAGGCGACATTCAAGAGCGAAGCCGTTGACCCTCAGCGTGTGCGTGTCTCTCCCTCGATGGTGTTCCACTCTTCTGTAATCGTGACTCGAAGTACGCCAGGAGGGGCAACGCCCACTTTTGCAGAGTCAAGATCAGCTAGGGGAGGACTACACACTTTGATGAAGTAGTCGACGGCATTGCCGCTTACCTTGTCGGCGGGCTCCTGAACCTCAGGTGCGTGCGTTCGGACACAAGCTTTGAGATTGGTAATGATCTCACGCAGCTTCTCGTTTTGCCCTATCTCTGCCGAAGCCGACCAAGGCACGATTGCAAGCAACAGCGTTACCGCAATTCTCATTTGCGCATCCATTGATAGGAGAACCGCGTAAGTGAACTCCCACAATGGGGCTCAAAGGCGGGCAAGCTCATCGTCCGATTTGGGTCACCAGCGACGAACTGGCGCTCGGGTGCGAACTTCCGGTCTGCTCCTGTGATCCGACATGCACCGATACCCCGCCAACGGAAGCGATGGGCCAATTGCCGAAGTGATCGCCTCAGATGGGGTAGCGCCACTTCAATGCGCGGCGCACAAAAAGGAGCGCTGTGATCACGGTGATTAGGGCCACAAGATACACGACGACTGCCGACTGTTCGTGCGGCAAATAAGCCGGGGCAAACATGAGCATCAATAGAGCGCAAAGGAGCGCAGTCTGGGCGTAGAATAGCGGCGAACGCAGCATGCCCGTTGGCTTCAATTCCGCAAGCCGGTCGCCAGCACGCGTCGTGCGACGGTAAAGAAACAATAAAATTAGAAGCGCGAAAATCCATTCCATGCAACAGAGCTACCACCTCAGGATTTAGGAGGGCTCAACGTGCTATTGAAAAAGCAATGTATGTCTGGCTTGGGTCGCAGGCTGACTTCGGCACCTGCTTGACCTCGGCTCGGCTTATCTCCTGAAGGCAGACATGGCGGGCCTGTAAGCGAAGGTCAGCAACGGGCCATAAGGGGATTTAATCGTCCGCAAACCCTAATCGTGACAGAGCTGCCAACTAAGAGGGGCCTCGTGCTACTTTAGCGGGCATGTCGCCTTTCAGCATTCGCTCCATCCTTATGCTCGTCCTCGTCGTTGGGGGCACGTCAAGCGCCTACGTGTTCCTTGGCCTCAGCCTCGTCGTGGTACTGATAGCGTTAGGCCTAGCCTGCCTTGTGTACGTTCCACTCGCAAAGCGCTACGGATGGGGCAATGAGGGGCGTCTCGCGAGACATCTCAGTCGTCCGCCGTTCGAAGATGAAAGCCGCAGAGCCGGTTAACGGCGTATGCGCGAGCAGTTCCATCTAAACAAGAGTGGGACGCCTCGCCAGATCTGGATAGCCTCATCGGTTTTCGGAAAGCGCAGAGAATGGTACCGGCAGATTACGTTTTTGGCTTCGCTATCGCATTGGTCGTAGCGCTAAACCTTTATCTTGGCCCGCGTATCGAGAGCGGGCGCGTCGCTATGCAGTGGAGCGCGAATGGCGAACCAACCTGGAACGCTCCGAGATGGCTCGCTTTGTGGGGGATGATCGCCTTCATGGCGGTCGTTCGCCTCTTCATCTGGTTGGCTTCGACATATGCCCCGCAGCATGTGCATGGTGCTGAGTTAGGGATAGTCCTTTTCTCACTGATCGCCGCTGGTTCTCACCTTTTGGTTTTGATGAAGGCGAGAGCGCCCCGCTGAAAGGCGCGAAAGTCAGCTTCGGGTCACAAGCGGTCCTGCACCGACTTATCGCGGCAGGTCGGCTACGGGGTCACAAGCGGCCTCCACCGGCTGAGGGTGGCAGGTCAGCTACGGGCTAAGAACGGACGAACGCCGCTTCCAATTGCCAGTCGCAGAGTGATGTTTCGTTAATGTCGTGTGAGTGACACTCCGCGGACCATGGAGGCATTGCTTAAACGATGCGACTAGCACTACCAACCCGCGCTGATGATCGCGCCAAACGCCGCAGCAAAATTCCTGAATGGATTGCTGCTGCATCATCCGGCGACGTTGATGCTCAGTTGGCTCTCGCCTGGGAGTATGCCCGAGGCGGCGCCGTTGACCCGGATTTCGTGACGGCATGGAACTGGTTTGATCGTGCCGCTTCGTCCGGCCAAGAGAAGGGTGTTTTGCATCGAGCCCGCTTCCTTCAGCTTCGCGGCGTGCCGGAAGGGTTACGTGAACTTCGCAAGCTCGCTGTTAAGGGCAACTGGAAAGCGCAATTTTGGCTTGGAACGCACTATCAATCACGAGATGGGCGCTTGAGCCAGTTGAGAGCTGCTGTGTGGTACGGTCGATCCTTTACAAGCGGGAACCTCGGCGGCAAGCTCGCCAAGCTAGCGCAACTGAGAAGAATTGCGCGTCAACCCTTCAGAACGTTGTTTGCCGCTAAGCTCATTTTTGAAGCGCTTTCGACCTTCCTACGGTTGTTCCGGCAAGATCAGATCGAAATCTATGAAGTGTTGATGCACCGCTTAAAAAGCAGAGCCCCATGAAAGCAGCTTACTCAAGCTGTTGAAGTCCGCTTAGGGTCACAAGCCGAAATGGCCCGAGTGCGCATGAGGTCAGCTTGTCGCCCGGAAGCCGACATTGTTGATAACCCCCGCTTATTGAGACGGCTCAAGCTGCGGCCTTCCCGCGCTTTGCGATCTTAGCGATAGTTGCTCGACTACAGCCCGCGACAGACTGAATAGAGCCCCATGATTGGCCTGTTGCGAGCATGCGTGCGATTGCAGCGTTTCGTTGGACATCCTCTGGACGGCCCTTGTAACGGCCCTCAGCCTTGGCCTTAGCTTGACCTTGGGCCTGCCGACGGCGGCGGTCATCGTAGTCTTTCCGGGCGACCGCAGCGAGCATGTCTAGCAGCATGCCATTGATGGCCTCGAACATGCGTCCGGTGAACTCGTCAGCGGTCTTGGTGGCCATCATCCAAGACGTAGGTAGATCGAGAGCCACCACCCGCAATTGGCGCGCCGTAAGGTCCGCTTTCAGCCTCTGCCAGTCGGCCGCTGTTAGACGGGAAAGCCGGTCCACCTGTTCGACCAGCAGAACGTCCCCAGGCTCGGCATCCGCAATGAGCCGGAATAACTCTGGGCGGGCCAGCTTCGCACCGCTCTCGTTCTCGACGTACCACGCCGCGATCCTCAGCCCGCGCTCACCAGCAAAGGCCTTGAGTTGCCCCCGGGCACGGCTGGCATCCTGCTCATTCGTACTCGCGCGCAAATAGGCCCTGACGAACATCAGCATAGCCCTAAAGTCTATTTTGGATGGTTCA
Organism: Bradyrhizobium sp. 76; assembly: GCF_023073025.1. Lineage (NCBI taxonomy): Bacteria > Pseudomonadati > Pseudomonadota > Alphaproteobacteria > Hyphomicrobiales > Nitrobacteraceae > Bradyrhizobium > Bradyrhizobium sp. 76. The sequence continues at coordinate 136,759 of NZ_JADPIS010000017.1, read as the reverse complement.
CATATTACCGGTGCAGTTTGAATTGTCAAACGGGATTATCGAACCAGTCACGGGCTGGTTTCTCGGAAGCACACCCATATTGAACTAACGGGTGCCCCACGCCCGTACTGCGCACAATCGACCCTTTCAGACACGGACAAAGATTGTGTAGGAGTCACGGGAATTCCGATTGCGTCCTCGTGGATTCAATAGAGCGACGGTTCACGATCGCGGTTGTTAGTCATTAGGCGACCCCTAAGCGAGCGCGCGTCGCCAATGAACCAAAAAACGCGTAGCCTGCTAGCCTTTCGTAAGTCGCAACCCCGCGAAGGTGCCCTTCAAGCCACCCTTCGCGAAGAGAAACGTCTCCCACCTCCTTTAGCCAAAATCTCAGCACATCATCTAACTGATGGACGGAGATTTCCTCTCGCACATCTGCCAGTGGGTGTTGACCATTGGTCGGGAGCGCGGCTTCGAGGGCGTCCCATTCGGCTGCTGTGCCGCCCCGAGCGCGGGACCGGGTGATCCAGTTATGAAGATCCACCCGGAGTTCGTCTCCATTCCCGATGCTGAGAGAATTCTCGATGCTCGCTAGAGCGGTCCGCTTGACGAGCGCTAGAGGCCCACCCCATTTGGTCAGTGCCTCTTCTTGAAGATGATCACGCTGAGGGGCCACTGTCGCTTCAATCTCAGGTAATGGCTGGCTCTATCGAGCAGTGGCGGCAGCGCGCGGCCTAGCGGCACTCTTCCGTTTTTTTGCCGACGTGCTACACTTTTGGATTGTGTTTATCCGACAAGTGTATTTCAGGGGTTTTGGAAGAGATGAAGTACGATCCCCAATATGTAGTGGGCTGGATGATCACAGCCTTGTTCTTCCTCGGAATAGCATATGTCTCGCTCTACGGACTCACGGTTTACTTGAGGTGGAGGGCGGGCAAATTTGACGGCACGGATGCCATCATTCGAGGAATAGCGGACGACATCACCAGCGCGATGTTGCGCGTATGGAATTTTGTCCGCCCCATCCTTCAACTCATTATCATTCTCTTCGTGATCTATTGGTTCTCGCAAACAATTGGTCTGACGAAGGAGTCGTTCGCCGCTTTCGGAGCGACGGACATCAAAACTACCTTAGCTTTTTCCGTTGTCGCTGCGTTTTGTCTCGCCGCATTTCTGAGCGATGCACCGGCCTCGTGGCTCAAGGACATCGCTTTGGTGGTGATCGGATTCTATTTCGGCAGTCGGTCAGGCGGCCCTTAAAATGATGTGGGATGCGGTTGGGCATGTAACCACAGGTCTAACGCTGGTGGCGTTTATGGTCACGGCGGGCCTCACTGCGTATCGTGTTCACTTGAAGAGCCGGATCAAGCTGATTGAAGCCGTCCCGCCTTCGGAGCGAGGAGGTGTGCTGGAGAAGCAACTAAACGCCTTTGGTGTGGAGGCAAAAAATCTTACCAAGGCTCAACAATACCAAATTGCAGTTCGAGAGCTCAATCTGCGCTCGCGAAAGCTACTCGCGCTCACTTTTGTGGTTGCTCTCATCGCGATCATCCTCGGACTGATATCTCTCAACGCTATCCTTCAAGGGGACGGCGCGTCAAAGCGCTTGAGTGAATATCGAGGTGAGCTGACCAAAATCAACGCCGATATCGAAACCAAGCGCAACTCGATTGTGGGCCAAGAGCGGTACAGGGAACGAGTGGTGCGGGCCTTAGAGGTGTACGAGGGATCAATTGGCAAAGAGGGCATCCAAGATCATTGGAGGCAGAACATTGCCAGCGCAGATAGAAACATCTCTCAGTTTGAGCGGGAGATCAGTGACCTGAACATCCGTCGTTGGCAAGTGGAAGCGCTGATATCGAAGTACGAGCAATGCATAATGGACAAAAAGTGTTGATTAAACGCGAGATCTCGCCGGGACTCCATTCGTGAGAGGCGTGGCAAGCTCCTCCTTCCGGGTTGCGTCGTCGGCCAGCTTCGCACCGGTGCCCGGCGGCCTCACGGCCCTCCCGCCGACGGACCTGCTCCGTTCAAAAGCTGAGAGACGGCCGTGACAATCTGCGCTGGCGCGAATGGCTTGGGGATCAAGACGCTCTTCGGTACGCCTCTGGCGGACCAGTCCACAGCGGCGGCACCAGTCATATAGATCACGGGTAACGACGCATCGATCTCTCTGGCACGTTTGGCTATCTCCCAACCATCGATGTCGCCAAGGCCATTGATGTCAGTGATCAAAGCGCGGAAGGCGAGAGCATCCTTCAACAGTAAGATTGCTTCATCAGCGCTGCCCACCGCAACAACTTCGAATCCCGCGTCGGTTAGAGCGTCTTCAATCGCCACTGCAATGAAGTACTCGTCCTCCACGACCAATATTGTAGGCGCAGCTTCCACGAATGTCCTCCCCCTCAGCCCGGCGGGGAAGGTACCGGCGTTCTGGAGTTCCAAAAACCACATTTGTCAAAGGCAGCCAGTAACGCGCGTTCATTGTACAGCGGGGGCGTGGCAAGCCGATGGCGACATTGGATGCGTAGGCGCGGCCCGCCTGCCGCGTACCGTAGCCCGTAAGAGTGCTCAGGTCGGCGCTTGCAGGGGAGGCCAGCCCTCCCTCAAAGCGGTCTCAAAGCCGTGGGGTCACACCGCTGTCCAACGAAAAAGAACCGATGCCGCATCAGACGGGCCAAGGAGACGCTGCTAACGGGTGGCGAAAGTCTGCACAGGGTTTGGCAGCGCACCGCTGGGACGATGATATCTTGAGTTTCAAGCTTGGTACTGATTAGGCAGTGGAGGCAGCACTACGTGCTGCAATTGCAACGCGTCCCGCAGCTTGTGGAGAAGCTTGAAAACGTCATCTGCAAGCTCCATACATCGGTCAATTGTGCAGCACATCTCGTTGATCGTCGCCTTTGACACCGGCTTAGATTTGGTTTCGATGATTTGCGTTGGGTCTGCTGGTACTTGTGGGATGTGCCAATTATCCACCCGTGACATCATGCCGTTGGCGTCCGCGTGGTAGATTGAGTGGCAGTAGTAGTTGCGCAGGGCGGTGATTGGGACAAAGCGCGCGATGCACTTTTGAAGGCTAGATGCCAACTCGGGATCAAGTCCTACCTCGTACCGGATCAGGTCTGAAATAATTTCCATTCTCCGCCTAGTGCTCTGAACTGAAGCCCAAATAACATCTGCGTTCCCGTTGGGGCGGCCTGTGAGGCAAAAGAAAACCACGTAGAAGCAGCTTTCGCAGTTTGCCCATTCAGCGATAAGCTTGCCAATGCAAATCAGCATTTGCTCTGGCAAATCTAGGGACTTGGGAACCTCGGCATAGGTGGACATAGGAAAGGCTCCTGCAAAGGAAAATCGAACTCCGCCACATAGCGGTGTTGCCGCGACCACGATATGCGTCCCAGCAAGAAAGACCACCAGCGCGCCGTTCTCCCCGCCACGAAGGCGGGGGATGCTTGCTTTGCAGCGCTGTTTTCCAATGATGGAAGAAGAACGGGAGCGGCCAGCAGAACCGGCCGGGATCACCGTTTTCGTCGGGCTATCGCCGTCCAGAGGTTGTCAATGACGCTTCCGGACGAACTCATCCATGTAGCTCACATTCCTACCGTCAGGGTCGCGCGCGGCTCCTGAGAGCACTCTGTCGATAGGGGTGGCCCAGCCCGAAGCCGAGAACGCTTTGATAACAGATCCAGCACATAGCTGTGGCGGTAAATGTGGCGGTAACTTTTCGAACACGTCGGATTGCCCGCTACCCGCTTGATCCCGCTGGTGGGCCCGGCAGGACTCGAACCTGCAACCAGACCGTTATGAGCGGCCGGCTCTAACCATTGAGCTACAGGCCCCGCCGCAAGACGGCCGGGAAAGCTGCGGCCGGCAACGGTGCGCGGTTCGTTTACAGGGGCGAAGGCGGGGGTGCAATGCTGGCTCTGGCGATAAGGAAACGCGCGGCGCAGCAAGGCCTGATATTTTTGAATAACCGAAATTCGCGACGGTGCCCTTATAGCCCTGTTTTACCCGACGGTGCAAGCCCACCTCGCCGAGCCTTCGCCCCACCCTCTGGCAATCGCGCCAGCGGGGGCTCGTTTTTTCGATTCCGTAACCCCTTGTGATCGTTCGATGTTTCTACTGTGCATGGGGTTGTTTTCGCACATTTTGTTGGGAGGGGTCTTCCGATCCCCTCCGATGTCGCGTTGGCCGCTGCAGGCGCGCGGCAGTTCCCGAGCTAATCCACCGACACGCCGGCGAACTCCACCACCTTGCGCCACTTCTCGGTCTCGTCGGTGACCAGCTTGCCGAACTCGGCCGGCGTCATCGGCTTGGGGATGCCGCCGGTTTCAGTGAGGCGCGCGACCAGCTTCGGGTCCTTCAGCGCCTCATTCACGGCCTTGTTGAGGATCTCGATCACATCAGGCGGCGTGCCCTTCGGTGCGGAGATGCCGTAGAAGCCGACCGATTCGAAGCCGGGCAAAGTCTCGGCGATCGCGGGCACGTCGGGCACGCTCGGCCAGCGCTGCGGCGAGGTGACGCCGAGCGCGCGGACGTTGCCGCCTTTCGCCTGCTCCATCGCGGAGGGGAGGTTGTCGAAGATCAGCTGCACCTTGTTGGAGATGATGTCGGGGAACGCGATCGCAGATCCCCGATAGGGCACGTGCACCATGTCGCACTTGGTCATCACCTTGAACAGCTCCGCCGACATGTGCACCGAGGTGCCGTTGCCGGACGAGGCAAAGGAGATCTTGCCGGGATTGGCCTTGCAGTAGTCGATGAACTCCTGAACCGTCTTCGCCGGGAACGCGTTGGAGACGACCAGCATGTTGGTAAGCTGCATGATGCTCGCGACCGGCACCGTGTCGCGCAGGAAGTCGAACGGCAGCTTCTTGTACAGCGAGGTCGAGATCGCGTTGTTGGGCGCGACGAACAGCAGCGTGTAGCCGTCCGGCGGCGAATTGATCGCGGCGCCGGCCGCGATATTGCCGCCGGAGCCGGCGCGGTTCTCGACGATGAATTGCTGGCCGAAGCGGTCCGACAGCCAGTTCGCCATGATCCGCGCCACGATGTCGACCGGGCCGCCGGCGGAGAAGCCGATGATCCAGTGCACGGGACGGTCGGGATAAGCGGCGGAGGCGGGAGGTGCGGCGCCCAACAGCGTTGAAAGGAAAGCCAGCCCGAAAACACTGTTACGCAAAATTCGCAACATGACGCCTCCCATTGTTCTATTGTCGTTCTATTGTCGTTGGGGCTGCATGCTTTCACAAAATCGGGGCGCTGCCTACATCGCCGCAAGTCGATGTTGACGCGCCCCCGCCGGGACCAACCATGAGATTCGCGATCACCCTTGTTCACGGCGCGGCGCTGCTCCTGAGCCCCGCCGCCGCTCAAACCGGAGGCAACGCCATTCCGACCACGACACCTAGCCTGACGATCAGCTTGGGCACCGCGACGCCCGGCGGCGGCTTTCCGCTCTATGGCAACGCCTTTGCGCAAGCGATGAACGCGGCCGATCCGCAAGTGATCATCGCCCCGCGCAACACCAAAGGCAGCAACGAGAACATTCCGCTGCTGGAGAAAGGCGAGCTCGATCTCGCCCTGGTCGCGGGCGAGCCGGCCTATGAGGCCTTCGCCGGCATCGGCCGCGCGAAGGTCACGCTGAAAATTCTCACGGCGATCTATTCCAACCCCGGCATGTTCGTGGTGCGCGCCGACAGTCCGTATAAGGCCATTCGCGATCTCGTCGGTCAGCCCGTCGCGTTCGGCGCCAAGGGCTCGGGCCTGCCGATCCTGGCGCGCTATGTGCTGGATGGTCTCGGCTTGAAGCAGGACGAGGATTTCAAGGCGATCTATCTCGACCGCGCCGGCGACGGCCCCGCGATGGTCGAGGATGGCCGCGTCGCAGCACTGTGGGGCGCCGGCATCGGCTGGCCCGGCTTTGCAGCGGTGGCCTCGAGCGCGTCAGGCGCGCGCTTCATCGCGCCCAGTGCCGAGGAGATCGCCCGCATCCGCGCCAAGCACGCGTTCCTGAAGCCGCTCACCGTGCCGGCCGGCAGCTATCCGAACCAGTCCGAGCCGATCGCCTCGCTGGGGTCCTGGAGTTTTATCCTGACGCGCGAAGATCTGCCCGACGATATCGCCTATCGCCTGGCGAAGACGCTTCACGGTGTCGAGCCGACATTCTGCAAGCAGCTCGCGCAGGCCTGCGAGACCACGGCCGCAAACACCGTCGCGGCCGCGCCGAAGCCCGAGCTGATCCATCCCGGCGTGATGAAGTATTTCCGCGAGATCGGGGTGGTGAAGTAGGGCGCGGCTGTACCCACAATCGTCATGCCCGGGCTTGTCCCGGGCATCCACGTTCTCGGCGCCGCTCGGAGATCGTGGATGGCCGGGACAGGCCCGGCCATGACGACTTTCCTCGCGCCTCGCTACACCCTCACTTCTTCACCATCGCGCACGCCGGGTCCGGCGGACCGAACGCCTTGTCGCCCGAGATCGTCGTGAGGATCTTGTAATAGTCCCACGGATATTTGCTCTCCTCCGGCGTCTTCACCTGCACCAGCCAGAGGTCGTGCACCATCAGATTGTCCTCACGCAGTTTGCCGTTGCGGGCGAAGAAATCCTCGATCGGCTTTTCCCGCATCTTGGCTGCGACCTTGAGCGGATCGTCGGTGCCGGTCTCCTTGATGGCGTTGAGATAGTGCATCACGCTCGAATAGACGCCGGCCTGCCACATCGACGGCATCTTGTTCATCTTGGCGAAGTAGCGCTTCGACCATTCGCGGGTCTTGTCGTCCAGGTCCCAATAGAACGAGGTCGTCAGCAACAGCCCTTGCGCTGCCTGCAGCCCGAGGCCGTGGATGTCGGTGATCAGCGCCAGCAGCGCCGCCATCTGCTGGCCGCCCTTGAACACGCCGAACTCGGAGCCGGTCTTGATCTCGTTCATGTTGTTGGGCGGACCCGCCGCAATGCCGATGATCTTGGCCTTGGAGGACTGCGCCTGCAGCACGAACGAGGAGAGGTCGGGCGTTGCCAAGGGTGGCTTCACCGAGCCCAGCACCTTGCCGCCATTGGCGGTCACCACCGCCGAGGCGTCGCGCTCCAGCGAATGGCCGAAGGCATAATCGTCGGTGATGAAGAACCAGCTGTCGCCGCCGCGCTTGACCACGGCGTCCGCGGTGCCGACCGCGAGCGCGCGGGTGTCGAACACCCACTGGATCGCATAGGGCGAGCAGAACTTGCCGTGGAAATCCGCGGTGCCGGTGGAGTGGGTGATGAACAGCCGCTTCTTCTCGTTGGCCATGTTCTGCACCGCGAGCCCGACCGCGGAGACCGGCACGTCGACGATCAGATCGACCTGGTCGACGTCGTACCAGCGCCGCGCAATCGCGCCGCCGATGTCGGCCTTGAGCTGGTGGTCGCCGACGACGATGCTGATCGGCTTGCCGAGCACGGTGCCGCCGAAATCGTCGATCGCCATCTGCGCCGCCGTCACCGAGCCCTGGCCGGTCGGCGCCGAGGCCGGACCGTTCATGTCGGTGAGCACGCCGATCTTGACGACGTCGTCGGACACCTGCGCCATTGCGGCGCCCGGCATCAGCGCTGCCAGGAATGTCGCTGCAACACCGGCAGCAACCGGTAGTCCAAATCTTGTTGGCTTCATGCTTGTCCTCCCCTGATCCGGCGCGTTGGCCGGTGTGCCCTCCGGGTATGGCCCGGCTGAATTGGTTTCTTTTGCAACTATTTGGGGGCGGGCGTCAACGTCAGGCGGCGAAGCGGATTTGTCCGGCCGGGGAGGGATCGTAGCCGGTCAGCTCCTCGGCGCGCTGGAGCAACCGCTTTTCGCTGAGGAATCGGATCAGGCCCTGCATGGCGGGGCGGAAATAGCTGCGCTGCCGCATCGCGAGGTCGAAGTTCTCCCAGACCAGCGGCACGAAATCGAGGCCGGCCGAGCGCGCGGACGCACGCGTCGCGATGCCGCAATCGGCCTGTCCCGCGCGGACGATGTCGGCGAGATCCGGCCCGGTCAGAGCGGGCGTCTCGATCCGGCGCAAATCGCGCGTCGAGGCGCCGGCGCGCTTGAGCAGCACATCGAGCAGCATCTGCGCGCCCGTACCTTGTTGCCGCATCGCCACCTTGGCCCCGAGCGCGAGCACGTCGGAAAGGCCGCGCAGCCGCTTGGGATTGCCCGGTGGCAGCACGAGACCCTGCTCGCGACGCACGAACGCGACCAGCAATGCATCATGCAGGTCCGGAGCGTCACGCAGGACGGTTGCATTGGCGTCGGCATCGAGACTGTGGAAGTGCACGGCCACGGCCATCACCTCGTCGCGCTGCAAGCGCTCGAGCCCGCGCGCGCTGCCCTCGCTCATCGACCCCAGGCCCGAGCCGGATTCGCGCAGCCCCCAATCCAGCAGCTCGTCCTGGCTGCCGCCGACGACCGGCGGCGGCTCCGCGATCAGCATGCCGGCCGGACGCGCCAGTCCGGACAGCACCCAGAGGTCGAGCTCGTGCCGCGGGAAGAGCCACTTTCCGGTCACCTTGGTGCATGGGATCGCGCCGGTGGTGACGAGTTCGTAAAGCTTGCGTTCGCCGAGCCGAAGATAGTCGGCGGCTTCGCTGGTCGTCAGGAATTCCATCCTGCATTCCTATGCAAATTCTTGCTTCTTTTTGGTGCTCGACGCAGGTGGAATTCTGCATTTCCAGTTTTGTCCGCCACGACCATGCCCGATCATCTCGCTGCTTTGCAACACATCCCCACGCGCGATCTCTGCTTTGGTGAACGATCCTGAATCGCTCGCGTGGTGCCCATCTTGCAGGCTGTCGCGCGCGCAACTGCAATGGGCATATGCCGCTCCGCGCGTTGCCGAGATTTCCCGAGTCGTCGGCGCCCGACGCGAAGGGTAAAGTCTGTCGCCGGTAGTGGTTTGACCCGCGCTCTATCTATTGTTGTTCGCATCCGACGCTGCAACGAGCAAACGCGTCACGAGTGCGGCGCAATCGATCATCATCATGATCGCGTCATAGCCAGTGGGAACCCGATCATGGCCGTCCGCCGCCTCTCCGTTGCACTCGCACTTCTCTGCGGTCTCGCCGCGGGCGTTGCGGCGTCATCCGCGGAGGAACGCGCGATCGTGCTCGCCACGACCACAGCGACGCAGGAGTCCGGCCTGCTCGACTATTTGCTGCCGATCTTCCGTGACAAGACCGGCATCGACGTGACCGTGATCGCGCGGCGCGCAGACGAGGTGCTCGAGGGGCCGCGAAGGGGCGAAGTCGACGTCGTGCTGATGCATGCGCGGCCGCAGGAGGAGAAATTCGTGGCCGACGGTTTTGCCGCGAAGCGCTTCGACGTCATGTACAACGACTATGTGCTGATCGGGCCGAAGAGCGATCCCGCCGGCGTCAAGGGCAAGGACATCGCGACCGCGCTGAAGGCGATCGAGGCCAAGGGCGCGCCGTTCGTGACGCGCGGCGACCGCTCGGGCACGCATGCCGCGGAGCTCGCGCTCTGGATCGTCGCCGGCATCGACATCGTCCGCACCAAGGGCGCCTGGTATCGCGAGGCCAAGCAGGACATGGCTTCCGCCCTCGACGCAGCGCGCACGGCGAACGCCTATGTGCTGTCCGACCGCGGCAGCTGGATCGCTTTTCGGCAGCGCGGCGATCTCGACATCGTGGTCGAAGGCGACAAGCGGCTGCTCAATCAGTACGGCGTGATGCTGGTGAACCCTTTGAAGTTTCCGAACGTGAAGAAGGAACTGGGGCAAGACTTCGTCGACTGGCTGATCTCGCCCGGCGGGCAGGCGGCGATCGCCGGATACAAGGTCGACGGACAGCAGCTGTTCTTCCCCAACGCGGACAAGTCGGGCGGCTGACGTTCGTATCGCGAGCGGTTGCCAAACCGGGCGATGCATGATCCATCATGGCGCATGACCCAGCGCCTGCCGCCATCGCTGACGCCGCTCGACACCGCGCTCGCCGCGTTGCTGACAGGGCTTGATCCGCTCGCGCCGATGGAGTTGCAGCTGATTGAAGCGGCCGGCTGCATCGCGGCGGGTAATCCGCTGCTCCCAGCCCGACCGTCTCGTGACGTCGCTGCCGCGGACGGCTGGGCATTGTGCGCCAATGATCTGGTCGGCGCGTCCTCCTATTCACCGCTGCCTCTCGCAACAGCGCCCGCTTGGGTCGATGCCGGCGACGCAATGCCGGCGGGATGCGACTGTGTGCTCGATGCCGACGCGGTCGAGGTGTCTGGTCCGCTCGCCCAGGTGTTGGCGGAGGGCGTGCCGGGGCTGGGCGTCCGGCGCGCTGGAAGTGACATCGACGGACGCACGCCTGCCGCGGCAGAGGGGAATGCGCTTGGTCCTGCCGCTCTGTTGCTCGCGCGTGCCGCCGGACTGGACCGGCTGAGCGTGCGCCGTCCGCGACTGCGCATCATCAATGTACCAGGTGCAACGGTGACCATGCATCTGATTGCGGACATCGCACGCGCCGCAGGACTGGATGTGCAAACGAGCGAGGCCGGTGCGCGCGACGCGGGATCGATCGCGGAGGCGTTGGGGACGCCTACCTGCGATCTCCTGCTGACGATCGGCGGCAGCGGTGTCGGTCGCAAGGATGCAGCGGTCACCGCTCTGGCCCAGCATGGTGACGTGCTCGCCCATGGTCTTGCGCTCCAGCCCGGACGCTCCGCCGCGATCGGGCGGCTCGGAACGATTCCTGTCGTCGCCTTGCCCGGATCACCGGATCACGCGCTCGCGGTCTGGCTCGCGCTCGTGCTGCCGCTCGTCGACCTTCTGTCGGCTCGGCTGCCACGCCGACAGGTAACCTTGCCGCTCGCGCGAAAAATTGCATCCAGCGTCGGCATCGCCGAAATGGTCCTGCTGGCCGAGGAACATCATGCGTGGGTGCCACTTGCGGTAGGAGAATGGCCGCTCCAGGCAATTGCCCGCGCGGATGCATGGCTGCTTGTTCCCGCCAGTCACGAGGGATTTGCAGCGGGCGCGCCGGTCGATGCCTATCTGATGTGGGAATGATATGGGTTTAGCATGACCATGATCCCGCAATCGCAAGTCCGCAGCGCGCTCGAACAGGAACAGTTCCTCAAAATCCTTTCCCGCGAGGAGGCCCTGGCTCGCTTCGAGGGCGCGCTGTTCCCGCGCGCGCTTCTGAGTGAAATGCGCAAACTCGGTGCTGCGCTCGGTGCGTCGCTCGCTGAAGACATCACTGCGCCAATCGACGTACCGCCGTTCGACCGTTCCAATGTCGACGGCTTCGCGGTGCGCTCAGCGGACCTTGCGACAGCCGGCGAAGGCGCGGCGGTTCGCCTTGGATTGAATGGCGAGACTATTCACTGCGGCACCGTACCGGCGCTGCAAGTCGCTGCGGGAACGGCAACGCCGATTGCCACCGGCGGTCCGCTGCCGCGCGGTGCCGATGCCGTGGTCATGGTCGAGCATACTCAGCCGGCGGGATCCGGTGCGATCGACGTCCGGCGCGCGACCTCGCCCGGGCAATTCATATCCTACGCAGGGTCCGATATCGCGCGCGGCGAGGCGCTGCTGCGCGCCGGCACGATCATCGGCTCGCGCGAGGTCGGCATGCTGGCGGCCTGCGGTCTTGCCGAGGTGCGCGTCGTGCGCAAACCTCGTGTTGCCGTGATCTCCACCGGCGATGAACTGGTTCAGCCGGGCGAGGTGCTCGCGCCTGCTGCGATCTACGACACCAACGGCGCGATCGTCACTGCTGCGATCGACGAGAACGGCGGAGAGGCGGTTTTCCTCGGCGCCATTCCCGACGACGAAGCCCAGCTCGAAGCCCCCATGCGGCGTGCGCTGGCGGACGCCGACATGCTGGTGCTCTCCGGCGGCACGTCGAAAGGCGCCGGCGATCTTTCCCATCGCATCATCGGCCGGCTCGGCAAGCCCGGCATCATCGCGCATGGCATTGCGCTCAAGCCCGGCAAGCCGCTGTGCCTTGCGGTGTGCGACGGCAAGCCGGTCGTGATCCTGCCGGGTTTTCCGACCTCGGCGATGTTCACCTTTCACGACATGATCGTGCCGGTGCTGCGCAAAATGGCCGGACTGCCGCCGCGTTCTGATGCCAGGGTGAGCGCGACTGTGCCGGTGCGCATTGCTTCCGAGCTCGGCCGCACAGAATTCGTCATGGTCTCGCTGGTAGATGGCAAGGACGGCTTGATCGCCTATCCCTCCGGCAAGGGGGCCGGTGCGATCACGTCATTCGCGCAGGCCGACGGTTTTCTGCGCATCGACGCGCTCGCCGACCAGATGCCGGCCGGGAGCGAAGCCGAAGTGACGCTTTTCACGCCGCATGTGCGGGTGCCCGATCTCGTCATCGTCGGCAGCCATTGCACCGGCCTCGATCTCGTCACGGCGCAACTCGCGCATGCCGGCCTGACTGTGCGCTCGATTGCGGTCGGCAGTCTCGGCGGACTTGCGGCGGCACGGCGCGGCGAATGCGATCTGGCGCCGATCCATCTGTTCGACGACAAGAGCGAGACCTACAATACGCCTTACCTCGTCGAAGGACTCGAGCTCGTGCCGGGCTGGCGGCGGATGCAGGGCATCGTGTTCCGCAAAGGCGATAAGCGTTTCGAAGGCCACAGCGCGAAGGACGCTATCGTCGCGGCGCTCGCTGATTCCTCCTGCATCATGGTCAACCGCAACCAGGGCGCCGGCACGCGCATCCTGATCGATCGCTTGCTCGGTGGCGCGCGCCCGGAAGGCTACTGGAACCAGCCCCGCTCGCACAATGCGGTGGCCGCGGCAGTCGCACAGCACCGCGCCGACTGGGGCGTGACCATTGCGCCGGTCGCCAACGCGGTCGGCCTCGGTTTCATTCCGCTCGCGGAGGAACATTATGACTTCGCGTTGGTGACGGCGCGCAAGCAGCGTCCTGCGGTACAGGCCTTTCTCGCCGCACTCGGTTCGGACGAAGCGCGCGCCGCGCTGGAGCGGGCCGGATTCCGGCCGGCGTAGAGCTTGGTTAGGACGCCGCATCCAGTGCGGCCAGCCGCTCGGCTTCCGCGATGTCCTCGACCGTGTTGGCATTGAAGAACGGATCGAGCGGCTCCGTCGGCCACGTCACGGTCGCGAGCGGATAACGCGCGGTCCAGCGATCGATCTTGCGGAGGTCTTCGACCACCAGCGCGTGACGCAGTTCGTCGCGCAAGCCAACCCGCCACAAGCCGATCACCGGATGCGACTGGCCACCTGACGCCGCAACGGCGAGTTCGGCATTCGCCGCGATGCGTTCTTCATGCAAGCGCGCGACCAAATTTCGCGGCAGGAACGGGCAGTCGCCGGCGGCACTGAGCACCCATTCCACCTCAGGCCGGTTCGCCGCGGTCCAGTCGAGCGCGGCAAGGATGCCGGCGAGCGGACCGGGAAAGCCGGGCACGTCGTCGGCAACGACCTGCAAACCGAACGCAGCGAAGCGTTCGGGATCGCCGTTGGCATTGAGGATCAGTCCGCTGCATTGGGGCTTCAAGCGCGCGATCACGCGTTCCAGGATGGTGCGGTCGCCGATGGTGCGCATCGGCTTGTCGCCGCCGCCCATGCGCCGCGCGAGGCCGCCGGCGAGCAGCACGCCTTGCGTGGTCGGAAAGCTAATCGTCACCACCTTCACCCTTGCGCTTGTGCTTGGCCGATTCCTCCTCGACGTAAGCGAGGTTCTGGTCGTAGACGATGCGCTCCTTGCCCGACAAGGCGATGAACCGTTTGCCGCGCGCGCGGCCGACCAGCGTCAAGTCCACCTGCCGGGCGAGATCGACGCCCCAGGCGGTGAAGCCGGAGCGCGACACCAAGATCGGAATTCCCATGCGGACCGTCTTGATCACCATCTCGGAGGTGAGCCGTCCGGTGGTATAAAGGATCTTGTCGGATGCATCGACGCCGTGGCGGTACATCCAACCCGCAATCTTGTCGACGGCGTTGTGACGGCCGACATCCTCGGTATAGCAGAGCGGCTCGCCCTCTCTGCACAGCACGCAGCCGTGGATCGCGCCGGCCTCCAGATAGAGCGAGGGCATGGTGTTGATGGTCTGGGTCATCTGGTAGAGCCAGGAGGTACGCAGCTCCGCCTTCGGCAACGCGACGCTCTCGACCGCCTCCAGCAGATCGCCGAAGGCGGTGCCCTGCGCGCAGCCCGATGTCTGCGTGCGCTTCTTCAGCTTGGCTTCGAAATTGGTGTGGTGCTCGGTGCGCACCACCACCACCTGCAGGTCGTCGTCGTATTCGACCTCGGTGACCGCGTCATTATACTTCAGCATATTCTGGTTGAGCAAATAGCCCAGCGCCAGATATTCCGGATAGTCGCCGATCGTCATCATGGTGACGATCTCCTGCGAATTCAGGTAGAGCGTCAGGGGGCGCTCCACCGGCACCTTGATCTCGATCCTGGCGCCGGACTGGTCAGTCCCGGTCACGCTCTCTGTGAGGCGCGGGTCGTCGGTGTCAGGGACGATCAGGGGCGGCGGAGCGGTGTCGATCTTCATCATGGCTGCGACGTTAGCATGACATTCGGGTCAAGCCGATATAAGCATGGCGGTGGAAAGCGAAAATGTCTCTTCTCGTCATTGCGAGCGCAGCGAAGCAATCCAGAATTTATCCGCGGAGGCACTCTGGATTGCTTCGCTGCGCTCGCAATGACGGAACGGGCGGTTCCAGCCCCGCAATGCGGCTGGCGGAGATCACATTGTAATGAAAGTCATCGGCCTTGCAGGCTGGAGCGGTGCGGGCAAGACCACGCTGTTGACGCGGCTGATCCCGCATTTCAATGCGCTTGGCTTGCGCGTCTCTGTCATCAAGCATGCGCATCACCAGTTCGACGTCGACGTGCCCGGCAAGGATTCCTGGCGCCATCGCGAGGCCGGCGCGGCCGAGGTGCTGGTTGCTTCGTCAAATCGCTGGGCGCTGATGCGCGAATTGCGCGGAGCGCCGGAGCCGCGTCTGCCGGAACTGTTGAGCAAATTGTCGGCCGTCGATCTCGTCGTGGTCGAGGGTTTCAAGCGCGAGCCGCATCGCAAGATCGAGGTGCATCGCGCCGCCAACGACAAGCCGTTGCTGTTTCCCGATGATCCCGGAATTTTCGGGATCGCGGCCGACGTTGCCATTGAAACCCGACTGCCGACCGTCCATCTCGGCGATATCGCCGCTGCCGCGGAATTGCTGCTGCGCGCGGCGATGCCGGTCGAGGAAGCGGTCGCGAAAAGCGCTGCGATGCGCTGACGAGGCACCATGGCGCAACTGTCGGACGATTGTTTTGCCTTCGGCGGACCGATGATGTCGGTCGCCGAGGCCGTTGGCCTGATCACGACGCGCGTCAACGCGATTGTCGATCTCGAAACCGTGGCGCTGGTCGATGCAGATGGGCGGGTGCTGGCCCGCGATATCGCGGCGCCGCTGCCGTTGCCGCCCTTCACCAATTCCGCTGTTGACGGCTACGCCGTGCGCAACGCAGATCTTCCGGATAGCGCCGAGCGGGCACTCCCGCTCGACGGCCGCATCCAGGCCGGCGGTCTGGCACTGGCGCCGATCAAGGCCGGCCACACCGCGCGCATTTTCACCGGCGCGCCGATGCCGCCGGATGCCGAAACCGTCTTCATGCAGGAAGACGTCCGCGTCGACGATGCCGGCCGAATTGTGCTGCCGCCGGGGCTGAAGCCGGGCGCCAATGTCCGCCCTGCGGGAGAGGACATCCCCCAGGGCCACATCGCGCTGCGTGCAGGCCAGCGCTTGCTCCCGCAACATGTCGCGCTCGCAGCGGCGTTCGGCTTTGTCAGGCTCGACGTCGTCAGGCGCATCCGCGTCGCGGTGTTCTCGACCGGTGACGAACTGGCCTCGCCCGGCGAGCCGCGCGCGGCCTCGCAGCTGTTCGACTCCAACCGCTTCATGCTGATGGCGATGCTGCGCCGGCTCGGCTGCGACGTCAGCGATCTCGGCATTTTGCGCGACGAACGTATCTCGCTTGCGAATGGCCTCAAGCAAGTCGCCGGCACGCACGATCTGATCCTCACCACCGGCGGCGTATCGACCGGGGAAGAGGATCACGTCAAGGCGGCAGTCGAGAGCATCGGCTCGCTGGTGTTGTGGCGGATGGCGATCAAGCCTGGCCGGCCCGTGGCGATGGGCATCATCGAGGGCACGCCGCTGATCGGATTGCCAGGCAATCCCGTCGCGAGTTTCGTCACATTCGTGCATGTGGTGCGGCCGACGGTGCTGGCGCTTGCGGGCAGCCTGCAGGCGCCGCCGTTGCCGATCCCGGTGCGCGCGGCATTCACCTACAAGAAGAAGGCGGGGCGTCGCGAGTATGTTCGCGCCTCCTTGCGGCGCATGCAGGACGGCGCACTCGAGGCAATCAAGTTTCCACGCGAGGGCGCGGGGCTGTTATCCTCTCTGGTCGACACCGACGGCCTCATCGAGCTCGATGAGGAGGTTACGCGTGTCGAGCCGGGGCAGAGCGTGGGTTTCTTGTCCTATGCCGATTTGCTCTGAGTCTGAGTGCTATGTTGGCGCTGTCCAAGCGTTGACGCCATCGACCCCTCCCGCCATGTTGCGCCGATGACCAGAACGACGCTCGATCTCACCGGACTGAAATGCCCGCTGCCCGCCCTGAAGACGCGCAAAGCGCTGAAGCCGTTGCAGCCGGGCGATCAGCTCGAAGTGTACTGCACCGATCCCCTGTCGGTGATTGACATTCCGAACCTGATCCGAGAGACCGGCGACACGGTGGAGATCACCGAGCGCAACGACGCGCGTATCGTGTTTTTGATTGAGAAGGCCAATCGATCGATAGAAAATTTCAATGGTGCGCCGCCCACTTAGCCGGCGGTCACTCGGTTGATACCTACCTTTTGTCTATCGACATCGATCACCACTTCTGCCCCAATTGAGTTCCTCCGCCGAGACGCGGAGGTCGAGTCTTGCCTGCGATATGCGGAGCAAATGGGCCATCGAAAGAAGCCCGGCCGTGGCGTCGGGCATAGCCCCCGAGGTTAGGGGTTTAACGTCTCGGATGCGCGTGACGATCCTGGCGCGCGTCGATCATTGTGCGGAGCAGCAGGGACAAAGGCTGCGCTGCAGGCTGAGGAACAGGACCGTCGTGGCAGGCCGTTCAGAAGGGCGGCTTCAGGGGAGGAATGCATGTCTACCATCGAGAGCGCTGGAACACTTTCGGGTGCCGGCGCAGGTTTTCTGGATCGCGAGCGGACCATCGCGACCGCGGGGTTCAATCGCTGGCTGGTGCCACCGGCCGCCTTGTGCATCCATCTCTGCATCGGCATGGCCTACGGCTTCTCGGTGTTTTGGCTGCCGCTGTCGCGCGCGATCGGAGTGACCGCGCCGAAGGCGTGCGCAGAGATGTCGCTGTTTCAGGAGCTGTTCACGACCAGCTGCGACTGGAAGGTCGCCAGCATGGGATGGATGTACACGCTCTTTTTCGTGCTGCTCGGTATCGCGGCTGCGGTCTGGGGCGGCTGGCTGGAGCGCGTGGGCCCGCGCAAGGCCGGCTTCGTCTCGGCGCTGTGCTGGTGCGGCGGCCTCTTCCTCGGTGCGATCGGGGTTTACACCCATCAGCTCTGGTTGTTGTGGCTGGGTTCGGGCGTGATCGGCGGCATCGGTCTCGGCCTTGGCTATATCTCGCCGGTGTCGACGCTGGTGAAATGGTTCCCGGACCGCCGCGGCATGGCGACCGGCATGGCCATCATGGGCTTCGGCGGCGGCGCCATGATCGGCGCACCGCTGGCGAACCTGTTGATGAACTACTTCAAGACCCCGACCTCAGTCGGCGTCTGGGAGACCTTCGTCACCATGGGCGTCATCTACTTCGTGTTCATGATGATCGGCGCGTTCCGCTATCGTTTGCCGCCGCCTGGCTGGCAGCCCGAGGGCTGGACCGCGCCGTCGAAGGCCAACGCGATGATCTCGAAGGCCAACGTCCATCTCAACGACGCGCACAAGACGCCGCAGTTCTGGTTGATCTGGTGGGTGCTGTGCCTGAACGTGTCGGCCGGCATCGGCGTGATCGGCATGGCCTCGCCGATGCTCCAGGAGATCTTCGCCGGTAAATTGATCGGCCTGCCTAACGTCGGCTTCAATGCGCTTGATGCGGGACAGAAGGCGCAGATTGCCGCGATCGCCGCGGGCTTCGCCGGATTGCTGTCGCTGTTCAACATCGGCGGCCGCTTCTTCTGGGCATCGCTGTCGGACAAGATTGGGCGCAAGAATACCTACTATACGTTCTTCATCCTCGGCATCGTGCTCTACGCGCTGGCGCCGACTTTTGCGGCGATGGGTTCGAAGCTGCTGTTCGTGCTTGGCTTCGGCATCATCCTGTCGATGTATGGCGGCGGCTTTGCCACCGTGCCGGCCTACCTCGCCGACATGTTCGGAACCCAGTTCGTCGGCGCCATCCATGGCCGGCTGCTGACGGCGTGGTCCACCGCGGGCATCATCGGCCCCGTCGTCGTCAACTACATCCGCGAGTTCCAACTCGCGGCAGGCGTGCCACGCGACCAGCTCTACAACACCACCATGTACATCCTGTGCGCCATGCTGATCGCGGGCCTGATTTGCAACTACCTGATCAAGCCGGTCGATTCGAAATGGCACATGAAGGAGGCTGATGTCGCCAAGTTGCAGGCGGCAAGCGCCAACGCCGCCGCCGCGGGGCCGCACGGCTCCTACGGCATCGGATTTGGCGGGCTTGACGCCAAGGCGGCGCTGTTCTGGGCCTTCGTCGGCGTCCCCCTGCTTTGGGGGGTCTGGAAGACGTTGGAGAGCGCGGTCAAAATCTTCTGATCCGCCGTTGAGACAGAAGCGGGATGTCATCAGGCGTTCCGCTTCGTTGGCCTTCAGACATCATCAAGAATGGGACTTAGGGGGATTGAAATGATTCGCACCCGAACTTGCCTTCGAATTGGCCTTGCGGCCGTGTTGCTCGTCGCTGGCCTTCATGCCGCATCCGCGCAGACGACAACGACACCGGCGGCGCCTGCTGCAACGACCGAAGCCAAGCCTGGCAAGATGAAACTCACCATGCAAAAGCTGAAAGACATGAAGGCGAAATGGGCAGCCAACAAGCCGAAGCTGAAAGCCTGCCGCGCCGACGTGAAGGCCAAGGGCCTCGCCGGCGATGACCGCTGGTTCTACATCGAAGAGTGCATGAGCAAAACCTGAGATCGGGTTCCGTCTGGCGCACGCGTAAAGGGGCATGGTGGGCGACCGCCTGCCTCCTAAATCATTCTAGAGACGCTCTAAATTGTCTTGCATCTGGCATACCAGAGACTAGAGTTGCGTCGAATTTGGCTTGGTCGGCGGGACGCAGAACCGGTGGTTCCGCTGATCGAATCGGGAAACGAAGGCTGATCGCTTTGGCGATCCGGCCTAGACTGATCACGCATTTAAAGAGAACGCGACGTCTCCATGAGCAGCAACGAAGACGTTCACAAGGTTCGCGAGTTCGAACATCCCGGCCAGGGACGGAAGCGCGCCAAGTCCACGCCCAAGGGGAGGCAGGTCGATCCTGCTGCAGCGCACGAGATCGAGGAGCTGCTCGGCGACCGGCCGCGGCGGCGCGACCTGTTGATCGAATATCTGCATCTGATCCAGGACAAGTATCGCCAGATCTCAGCCGCGCACCTCGCCGCGCTCGCCGACGAGATGAAGCTCGCGTTCGCCGAGGTGTTCGAGACCGCAACCTTCTATGCGCATTTCGACGTGGTGAAGGAAGGCGAGCCCGATATCGCGCCGCTGACGATCCGCGTCTGCGATTCGCTGACCTGCGCGATGCTCGGCGGGGAGAAGCTGCTCGCCGATTTGCAGGACGCGTCCGGTCCCGGCATCCGCGTGGTGCGTGCGCCCTGCGTCGGTCGCTGCGACACGGCGCCGGCCGCGGAAGTCGGACACAACTTTGTTGACCATGCGACGGTCGCCAGTGTCACGGCGGCGGCGAAGGCTGGCGACACCCACGCGCATCTGCCCGAATATATCGGCTATGAGACCTATGTCGCCGGCGGCGGGTACAAGCTGCTCAATCGCCTGCGCTCCGGCGAGCTAGCGACGGACGACCTGCTGAAGGCACTCGACGACGCCTCGTTGCGCGGTCTCGGCGGCGCTGGATTCCCCACAGGCCGCAAATGGCGTGCGGTGCTTGGTGAACCAGGCCCGCGGCTGATGGCGATCAACGGCGATGAAGGCGAGCCCGGCACGTTCAAGGATCGCGTCTATCTCGAGAGCGATCCGCACCGCTTCCTCGAGGGCATGCTGATCGGTGCGCACGTGGTGCAGGCCTCGGATATCTACATTTACCTCCGCGACGAATATCCAGCCTCGCGCGAAATCCTCGAACGCGAGATCGCAAAGCTCCCGCCGGGCGGTCCGACGCTGCACATGCGCCGCGGCGCGGGCGCCTATATCTGCGGCGAGGAATCCTCGCTGCTGGAAAGCATCGAGGGCAAGCGCGGCCTGCCCAGGCACAAGCCGCCTTATCCATTCCAGGTCGGCCTGTTCGGGCTGCCGACGTTGATCAACAACATCGAGACCTTGTGGTGGGTGCGCGACATCGTCGAGAAGGGCGCCGACTGGTGGAAGGGCCACGGCCGCCATGAGCGGCACGGCCTGCGCAGTTTCTCGGTCTCGGGCCGCGTCAACAATCCCGGCATGAAACTCGCGCCTGCTGGCATCACCGTGCGCGAGCTGATCGACGAATATTGCGGCGGCATGGCCGACGGCCATCAGTTCTATGCGTACCTGCCGGGTGGTGCGTCCGGCGGCATCCTGCCGGCGGCGATGGACGACATCCCGCTTGATTTCGGCACGCTGGAAAAATACGGCTGCTTCATCGGCTCTGCCGCGATCGTGATCCTGTCGCAGAAGGACAGCGTGCGCGCGGCCGCGTTGAACCTGATGAAGTTCTTCGAGGACGAGAGCTGCGGCCAGTGCACGCCGTGTCGCGTCGGAACCCAGAAGGCCGCGCTGCTGATGCAGCAACCGGTCTGGAACCGCGCTCTCCTGGACGAATTGAGCCAGGCGATGCGCGATGCCTCGATCTGCGGGCTTGGACAGGCGGCATCGAATCCGCTGTCCACTGTGATCAAATATTTCCCTGACGAGTTCAAGGAAGCGGCCGAATGACGAAGATTACGTTCGAGCTCGACGGCAAGCAGGTCGAGGCCAATTCAGGCGAGACGATCTGGCAAGTTGCAAAACGTCAGGGCCGCGAGATTCCGCATCTGTGCTATTCGCCCGCGCCCGACTATCGACCCGACGGCAATTGCCGCGCCTGCATGGTCGAGATCGAGGGCGAGCGTGTGCTCGCGGCGTCCTGCAAGCGCACGCCATCGGTCGGCATGAAGGTGAAGACCGAGAGCGCGCGCGCTGTGTCCGCGCAAAAAATGGTCATGGAGCTGCTGGTCGCCGATCAGCCGGCGCGCGAGACCTCGCACGATCCGGAGTCCAAATTCTGGCACTGGGCCGAAACCACAGGGGTCACCGAGAGCCGCTTCCCCGCCGCAGAGCGTTGGGCGACCGACGCCAGCCATCCGGCGATGCGCGTCAATCTCGACGCCTGCATCCAGTGCGGCCTGTGCGTGCGCGCCTGCCGCGAGGTCCAGGTCAACGACGTCATCGGCATGGCCTATCGCAGCCACGGCTCGAAAATCGTGTTCGATTTCGACGATCCCATGGGCGAGTCCACCTGCGTCGCCTGCGGCGAATGCGTGCAGGCCTGTCCGACCGGAGCGCTGATGCCGGCCGTGATGCTGGATGAGGCGCAAACCCGTGTCGTCTACGCCGACAAGAAGGTGGATTCGCTCTGCCCGTTCTGCGGCGTCGGCTGCCAGGTGACCTATGAGGTCAAGGACGAGAAGGTGATCTATGCCGAGGGCCGCGATGGCCCGGCCAATCACAACCGCCTTTGCGTCAAGGGCCGCTTCGGCTTCGACTACATCCACCATCCGCATCGGCTGACCAAGCCGCTGGTTCGGCTGCCGAACGCTAAGAAGGATTCCAACGACCAGGTCGATCCCGCCAATCCGTTCACACATTTCCGCGAAGCGAGCTGGGAAGAAGCTCTCGACATCGCGGCCAAGGGCCTCGTCAAGATCCGCGACGAGAAGGGCGTGAAGGCGCTGGCCGGCTTTGGTTCGGCGAAGGGTTCGAACGAGGAGGCCTATCTGTTCCAGAAGCTGGTGCGTACCGGCTTCGGCTCCAACAACGTCGACCATTGCACCCGTCTGTGCCACGCCTCGTCGGTCGCGGCGCTGTTCGAAGGTCTGAGCTCGGGCGCGGTGTCCGCGCCGTTCTCGGCTGCGATGGACGCCGAGGTCATCATCGTGATCGGCGCCAACCCGACCGTGAACCATCCGGTCGCAGCAACCTTCATCAAGAACGCGGTCAAGCAGAACGGCGCAAAGCTGTTCGTGATGGACCCGCGCCGGCAGACGCTGTCGCGCCATGCGACCAAGCATCTGCAGTTCAAGCCGGGCTCCGACGTCGCCATGCTGAACGCGATGATCCACACGATCATCACGGAAGGTTTGACCGACGACCAGTACATCGCCGGCTATACCGAGGGGTTCGAGGACCTCAAGGAGAAGATAAAGGAGTTCACCCCGGAGAAGATGGAGCCGATCTGCGGCGTCCCGGCGCAGACCCTGCGTGAGGTCGCGCGAACCTATGCGCGGGCAAAATCGTCGATCATCTTCTGGGGCATGGGCATCAGCCAGCATGTCCACGGCACCGACAATGCGCGCTGCCTGATTGCGCTGGCGCTGATCACCGGCCAGGTCGGCCGCCCCGGCACCGGCCTGCATCCGCTGCGCGGCCAGAACAACGTGCAGGGCGCTTCCGATGCCGGTCTGATCCCGATGTTCCTGCCGGACTATCAGCCGGTCGGCCGCGACGACATGCGCGGTGCCTTCGAGAAGCTGTGGGGCCAGGATCTCGATCCCGTCCGCGGCCTGACCGTAGTCGAGATCATGAACGCGATCCATGCCGGCGAGATCACGGGCATGTATATCGAGGGCGAGAACCCCGCGATGTCCGACCCCGATCTCCAGCACGCGCGCCAGGCGCTCGCCATGCTCGATCATCTCGTGGTGCAGGATCTGTTCGTCACGGAAACTGCTTTCCACGCCGACGTCATTCTGCCGGCCTCGGCGTTTGCCGAAAAGGAAGGCTCCTTCACCAACACCGATCGCCGCGTGCAGCTCGCGCGCCAGGTGATCAAGCCGCCGGGCGATGCGCGGCAGGATCTCTGGATCATCCAGGAGATCGGCAAGCGCATGGGCCTGCCGTGGAATTATGCCGGTCCCGGCGATGTCTTCACCGAGATGGCCGAGCTGATGCCGTCGTTGAAGAACATCACCTGGGAGCGGCTGGTCCGCGAGGGCGCGGTCACCTATCCCGTCGATGGTCTCGACATGCCCGGCAACGAGATCATCTTCACCACGGGCTTCCCGACCGCGAGCGGCCGCGGCAAGATCGTTCCGGCTCACGTGATCCCGCCGGACGAGATCCCCGACGCCGAATATCCGATGGTGCTCTCGACCGGCCGCGTGCTGGAGCATTGGCACACCGGCTCCATGACCCGCCGCGCGCAGGTGCTCGACCAGATCGAGCCCGAGGCGGTCGCGTTCATGTCGCCAAAGGACATGCACAGGAAGAAGCTTGCGCCCGGCGATTTCATTCGGCTCGAGACCCGCCGCGGCGCGGTCGAGGTCAAGGTCCGCTCCGACCGCGACGTTCCCGAGAATATGGTCTTCATGCCGTTCTGCTACGCGGAGGCGGCGGCGAATTTGTTGACCAACCCGGCGCTCGATCCCTTCGGCAAGATCCCGGAGTTCAAGTTTTGCGCGGCCAGAGCCGAGCGCGCCGAGTTGCGCGACGCGGCGGAGTAGGACAGCGGCGGTCGTTAGGCGGCGCGGGGATCAATCCTAACACCCCGGCGTCGTCCTGGCGCACTAAGAGTCTTCCCAAAACGCCTCCCTGGGGTAATGGGTCCTGGCTTTCGCCAGGACGACTCGGGGAGAGACTGCGCCGTGCTCGTCCCTTCGCTCCTCGCAATGGCGGTGGTAAACATCGTCCATGTCCAAAGCCACCCCAGCCACACGGGCGCTCACAGCCGCCGGTGTTGCCTTCACCGTCCATACCTACGACTACGATCCCGACGCCGAAAGCATCGGCCTGCAGGCGGCTGCTGCGCTTGGCGAAGACCCAGCGCGCGTGTTGAAGACGCTGATGGCGCTGGTCGACGGCAAGGCGGTCTGCGTGATCGTCCCGTCCGACCAGGAAGTCTCGATGAAGAAGCTCGCCGCTGCTGTTAGCGGCAAGTCGGCGCAGATGATGAAACCGCCGGAGGCCGAGCGCCTCACCGGCTTCAAGGTCGGCGGCATCAGCCCGTTCGGGCAGCGGAAGCCCGTGCGCACCGTGATCGAGCAGAGCGCGCTTGCGCATGACTATGTGTACGTCAATGGCGGTCAGCGCGGACTGCAGGTGCGGCTCAGTCCAGGCGATGTGCGGGATGTCTCGAAGGCGATTGCCGCAGAACTGGTCGCCTGAGCGCGGGGCTCTGCTACTGCTTTTGCAACAGCTTCAACCGACAGCGCAGCGCTTCGCGGATGTGTGTGCGCGCGAGCTGCTCCGCTTTGCCGCAGTCGCGAGCCGCGATGGCTTCGATGATGGCCTGGTGCTCACCGTGGCTGGTCGAGGGGCGGCCCGATACCGTGAACGTGGTTGGACCGAGCAGTGCGATCCAGTCCTGCAATTCGCCTGATGCGTTATCGAGATAGCGGTTGCGCGCGGCGCGGCAGACCGCTTCGTGGAAGGCGCGGTTGAGCCTTGCCATGTCTCCTGCCGTCTCGGCCGCATCGGTCTCGGAGGCTTCGACAAAGGCCTGCTCGATATCCCGGAGTGCGTCGATTTCGGGCGTCGAGGCGTGCTCGGCCGCAAGTCGGGCAGCGGCACCCTCCATGATCTCGCGCATGGCGTAGAGTTCGAGCACCTCAGAGATGTCGAGGTTGCGTACGATCAGGCCGCGGCCGCCGGCAGGTTCGACGAACCCGCGTGCGGCAAGCCGCCCGAGAGCTTCCCGCACCGGGGTGCGGCTGACCTTCAGCCGCTGGGCGACCTCTTCCTCGCGCAGGCGGTCGCCCGCACGGTAGCTGCCGGCCTGCAGCGCCTCGCAGAGCGAGCGGAACACGGCTTCGCCAAGCGCCACGCCGCCGCCGCGCGCGATCGAGCCGCCTGCCTTTGTCGGGCGTCTTGCCATGCGTCCCCGTGGGCTCGCGCATCCTGCCCATGCAGCGATGGCGCTTGCTGGGATTTCTGTATATCTTTGTATACAAAGGTGCGCAATCGCAAGCCGGATTGACCGGGCCGCCGGCGGGCAGAATGTCTCCAACTTCGTCGCATCGGGCAGACGGCATGAGCGGCAAATACGATGTGCTGGTGATCGGCGGCGGCAATGCAGCGCTGTGTGCGGCGATCAGCGCGCGACGCGGTGGGGCATCGGTGCTGGTGCTCGAAGGCGCGCCAAAATTCTATCGCGGCGGCAACACGCGCCACACCCGCAACATGCGTTGCGCCCATGACGAGGCAACCGAAATCCTCACCGGCCCCTACACCGAGGAGGAGTTTTGGGAAGATCTCCTGCGCGTCACCGGCGGCCAGACCGACGAGGTGCTCGCCCGGCACATGATCCGCGAGTCCAAGGACATCTTGAACTGGATCGTGGAGCAGGGCGTGCGCTGGCAGCCTTCGCTCGGCGGCACGCTGAGCCTCGGCCGCACCAACTCGTTTTTCCTCGGCGGCGGCCGCGCAATGCTGAACGCACTTTACCTCACCGCCGAGAAGCTCGGCGTCGAGGTCGAATATGATGCCGAGGTCACCGACCTCGTGATCGAGGACGGAATGTTTCTCGCCGCCCGTCTCAAGCGGCCGATCAAGGGCGACACCGAGATCCGCGCGACATCGCTGGTCGCCGCCGCCGGCGGGTTCGAGGCCAACATCGAATGGCTGAAGCAATATTGGGGCGACGCCGCCGACAGTTTCCTGATCCGCGGCACGCCCTATAACCGCGGCTCGATCCTGAAGATGCTGCTCGCCAAGGGCGTGCAGGAGGTCGGCGATCCCACCCAATGCCATGCGGTCGCGATCGACGCCCGCGCGCCGAAATTCGACGGTGGCATCATCACAAGGCACGATTCGGTCGTGTTCGGCATCGTCGTCAACAAGCACGCGCAGCGCTTTTACGACGAGGGTGAGGACATTTGGCCGAAGCGCTACGCGATCTGGGGTCGGCTGGTGGCCGCGCAGCCCGACCAGATCGCCTACATCGTCTTCGACTCGACCGTTGTCACCAGCTTCATGCCGACGCTGTTTCCTCCGATCGCCGGGCAGACCATGGCTGAGCTCGCCGGCAAGCTCGATCTCGATCCGGCCACACTGGAAAAGACCATCACCGAATTCAACGCCGCGGTGCAGCCCGGCACCTTCGACCACACCATTCTGGACGATTGCCGCACCGAAGGCATCACGCCGCAGAAGACGCATTGGGCGCGGCGGATCGAGTCGCCGCCCTATCTTGCCTATCCGGTGCGGCCCGGCATCACCTTCACCTATCTCGGCACGCGCGTGACCAGGGAAGCGCGGATGCTGATGGCCGACGGCAAGCCGGCGGCGAACATGTTCGCGGCCGGCGAGATCATGGCCGGCAACGTGCTCGGCAAGGGCTATGCCGCCGGCATGGGCATGACCATCGGCAGCGTGTTCGGACGGATTGCAGGACGGGAAGCGGCGCGCCACGCCAAGAACTAGGCGAAGGAAAGGCAGAGGGAGAAACCATGTCACGCATTGCCACCGCCGCGATCGCGGCGCTGCTGATCGTCGGCCACGCCCAGGCGGCCGAGCCGATCACGCTACGAGACATGGGTTCGTTCCATGTCGGCGGCCGCCTTGTCGAAATCTCGGGCAAGCCGGTGAGGGAGGTCGTGTTCGCGCCCGGCGGCGTGCCGGCCAAGGTCGATCCCAACGGCACGTATCAGGTCGAGCAGATGTACGTGCAGTATTTCCTGCCCGCCAACGAGAAGGGTGCCTATCCCTTGCTGATGTGGCACGGCGGGGGATTGACCGGCGTCACCTACGAGACCACGCCGGACGGACGCGAAGGCTGGCTGAATTATTTTCTGCGCAAGGGGTGGGCGGTCTATAATTCCGACGCGGTAGAGCGCGGACGCGCGGGCTGGGCGCAATACCCCGATATCTTCAAAGGCGAGCCGGTCTTCCTGACCACGGCCAATCCGTTCGAGCGTTTCCGCATCGGCGATGGGCCGAACTCCTACGATCCCGATCCCGCCAAGCGAAGATTGTTGCCGGGCAACCAGTTCCCCGTCGAGGGTTACGAGAATTTCGTCAAGCAGAACGTACCGCGCTGGACCACGACCGACGATGCGACCATCGCCGCCTATATCGCCGAGATCGATCGCGTCGGCCCCTCAGTGCTTCTGTTCCACAGCCAAGCCGGCACCTTCGGCTTCAAGGTCGCGCAAGCCCGTCCCGACAAGGTCAAGGCGCTGATTGCGATTGAGCCGGCCGGCATCGGCGATCCCGCCAAGGCGGATGTGCTGAAGAACATCCCGACCCTCATCATCTACGGCGACTATATCGAGCGCGATTCGCGCTGGCCCAAGATCCGCGCCAATGGCATCGCCTTTGCGGACGCCATCAAGGCAGCCGGGGGCAGCGTCGACATCATCGATCTCCCACAGGCCGGCATCAAAGGCAATTCGCATATGGTGATGATGGACAAGAACAACCTCGAGGTCGCAGCCCTGATTCAGAAATGGCTCGAGGGCAAAGGTCTGACGAAGTAAAGCCATGCACGGAACCAGAATTTTGGACGAAGCCGACCGCTTGATGACGGTCTGCAATTCCTGCCGTTACTGCGAGGGTCTTTGCGCGGTGTTTCCCGCCATGGAGATGCGGCGCGCCTTCTCTGATGGCGACCTCAATTATCTCGCCAATCTCTGCCATGGCTGCGGCGCCTGCTACGTCGACTGCCAGTTCTCGCCGCCGCACGAATTCAACGTCAACGTCCCGCAGACGCTGGCGATCGCGCGCGCAGAATCCTACGCGGCCTATGCCTGGCCGCACGCGCTGTCCGGTGCCTTCGCGCGTAACGGTCTCGTCATCAGCATCGTCGCCGCGCTCAGCATGGCCGCCTTCATCCTCGGCTTCGCTGCCCTGAACGACCGCAGCGTGCTGTTTGGCGTGCATACCGGCCCCGGCGCGTTCTACAAGCTGATGCCGCACAACGCGATGGCAGCGTTGTTCAGCGCCGCCATCCTTTATGCGATCTTCGCGCTGGTGATGAGCGTGCGTGCCTTCTGCCGAGATATCGGTCCGCCGATCGGCGGCCGTGCGGACGGTCGCTCGATCTTTCAGGCGATACGCGACGCTGGTGAGCTGCGCTATCTCCACGGTGGCGGCGTTGGCTGCTACAATGAGGATGACAAGCCGACCGACCGGCGCAAGCTTTTCCATCACCTGACCTTCTATGGCTTCCTGCTCTGCTTCGCCGCGACCTCGGTCGCCACGCTGTATCACTATCTGCTCGGCCGCGAGGCGCCGTATCCGTGGTGGGATCTGCCGGTGGTGCTCGGCACGCTCGGTGGCATCGGCCTGATCATCGGGCCGATCGGCCTGTTTGTCGCCAAGATGCGGCGCGATCCGGCGCTGCTCGACGAGCAGCGCTACGGCATGGATGTCGGCTTCATCGCCATGCTGTTCCTGACCGGGTTCACCGGCATGCTGCTTCTGCTCTTGCGGGACACCGCCGCCATGGGCCCGCTGCTGGCGCTGCATTTGGGCGCAGTTTTCGCGCTTTTCATCACCATGCCCTATGGCAAGTTCGTGCACGGCATCTATCGCTTCGCAGCACTGGTGCGTTACGCGCAGGAGCGGCGCAGTGAAGCAGGCTCCTGAGATTCAGACGGTCGGAAGCGGCCGTCGCGCAGGAAAGCGATCGTCTGTTCTATCGCGGCGGCGTGACGCGGAAGTCCGGTATGGGACGCCTTCACGACGATATGGTCGGCCATGCCGGCAACCATCGTGCTTTGCACCGAGACCCGTCCGTCATTCGGCTTCGGCAGAACGAAAAGACCTGCGACGGGATCGATGAAGCGGTTTCCCGCGATCACGCCGACGGGATAGTCCACGGGGGGAAGGGCGTCGGGCCGCGGCGTGGACGTGGTGGTGAGCTCGAGTCCGGCCGGGCCGTAGAATGCGCTATAGAGGCGATATCGGCTGAGGAGATCGGCGACCTCGCTGCCGCCGTTCGGCGTGCCCAGCATCACCACGCCGGCAAGCCGGTCCGGACGGTATTTTGCGATATAGGCGCGCGTCACCAGACCGCCCATCGAATGCGCGACGAAATGCAGCGGCGCGTCACGTTCGGCGAAGCGGGCAACCTCTGGATGGATATCGTTCGCGAACGCGGTGATCGGCTTGCGGCGGCTGGCATAGTCGGTGTTGAGCGTTGCGAAGCCGCTTGCCCGGAGCGCCCGTTCAAGACTTTTCATGGATGCCGAGGTTCGCGCGATGCCGTGAAGCAGAACCACTCCTGGGCATCGCGCGTCGCCTGATTGAGGCACCTCGTGCATCTCGCTTATGCCACCTCGCGCTCTGGTCCAGACGCCTGCTCGCGGGCCATCGTCGTTGCGGTGACGTAGTCGGTCTTGCCGGTGCCGAGCAGTGGCACCTTGTCCACCACCATGATCGCCGCGGGAATGGTCAACTCGGATGCGCCGATGGCCTTGGCTTGGCCCTGCATTGCACTGCGCTCGGCACCCTTTTCCGTCGTCAGCAGCACGATACGCTCGCCCTTGCGCGGATCCGGGATCGAAACCGCGACCGATGCGGCCTGCGGCCACAGGGTCGTCGCGATGTTCTCGACCGCCGACAGCGAGACCATTTCGCCGGCGATCTTGGCAAAGCGCTTGGCGCGGCCCTTGATGGTGATGAAGCCGGCAGCGTCGATCGCCACGATGTCGCCGGTGTCGTGCCAGCCCTCGGCGAGCGGTTCGAGCACGCCGGGACTTTCGGCCCGCAAGTATCCGAGCATCACGTTCGGGCCGCGCACCGACAGGCGGCCGCCTTCCTCGATGCCGGGGACCGGGTCGAGGCGGCTTTCCATCAGCGGCGACAGGCGGCCGACCGTTCCGGGGCGATTGGCCATGGGCGTGTTCATCGCCAGCACCGGCGCGGTCTCGGTGACGCCATAGCCTTCGAGGATGCGGATGCCGTAGCGTTCCATGAACACCTGCCGGGTGCGATCCTTGACCGCCTCGGCGCCGGCGATCACCAGACGCAGGGTGCGGAAGTCATAGGCGTGCGCCGAGCGGGCGTAGCCGGTGAGGAACGTGTCGGTGCCGAACAGGATCGTGGCGCCGGTCTGGTAGATCAGCTCGGGCACGATCCGGTAGTGCAGCGGCGAGGGATACATGTAGATCGGAATGCCCGCGAGCAGCGGCATCATCATTCCGCCGGTCAGCCCGAAGGAATGGAACACCGGCAGCACGTTGAACACCTTGTCATTGGCGTTGGCATCGACCCGCGCCAGCGCCTGTGCGGCGTTGGCGAGGATATTGCGGTGAGACAGCACAACGCCCTTGGGTGTGCCTTCCGAGCCCGACGTGAACAGCACGACGGCTGGATCGCTCGCCTGGCGGACGACGCGCGGCGTAGTACCGGCGAGCAGGCCCTTGATCTTGTCGGCCGTGCCGATCGAGGCGCGGACATCCTCGAGATAGACGACGCGAACTTCCGCGGAGATCGCGGCCATCAGCTTGTCGAGCTTGCCCTTCTCGATGAAGGCCTTGGACGTCAGCACGGTCTTGACCTGTGCGGCCTTCATGGCGGCGAGGACGTTGACCGGGCCGGCCGAGAAGTTGAGCATCGCCGGCACCCGGCCGATATTTTGCAGCGCCATGAAAACGACGGCGACGCCTGCGGAGTTCGGCAGCAGCACGCCGACATTCTCACCGATGACGGTGCCGTTCTCCAGCTTCCGGCTCAAGACCTGCGCGCCTAGGATCAGCTTGCGATAGGTCAGCTTGGTGCCGAGCGCGTCCTCGATGATGACCTTGCCGGTGTCGCGATCGCGGTAAGCGTGTCCGAGCGCCTCGAACAGGGTGTGATCGAGCATGGCGTTTTTCACCATGGCGTCGATCATCACGTCCTGAAGTGCTGCGCCAGCGGCGTTGCGGCGCGTCTTGCCCTTGAGCGATGGATCGACCGGAAGCTTGACCGGCGGCAGGATGGTGACGGTCACCCGCGGAAACCACGAGCGCTTGATCTGGCTGCCGTTGAGATAGCTGAGATGCGAGCGCTGGGCGCCTTCGATGCGGACCGGGACGACGACTGCGTCGGCCTTGTCCGCAATCATCGCGGTGCCGTCATAGACCTTCATAAGCGAGCCGGAGACGGTAATGCGTCCCTCCGGAAAGATCACCACCGGCTCTCCGGCGGCGACGAGCTTAATGAGGTCGCGCGCGGCCAGCGGCTTGCTGGGGTCCATGGTGTAGTGCTTGACTACCCGCAGGAACGGCTTGGCCCACCAGGCCTTGGCGATGCCGGTATCGACCGCGAAGCTCGCGTCGATCGGCAGCACGGCGTGCAGCAGCGGCCCGTCGATCAGGCTGACATGGTTGGGCGCGATCAGCATGCGCGTGCCAGCAGGCGGCAGGTTCTCCAGCCCGCGGACCTCGGTGCGGAACAGCGCGCGGAACAGCAGCCCGCCGAAGTCACGCACGCCTTCCTTGCCCCACTTCGTCAGCACGAACCAGACCGCGCCGAAGCTGGCGACGCCGAGGCCGAAGAAGATCCAGCCGATGTGCAATCCGCCGGCCTGCAGCAGCGCGACGAACAGCGAGCCGGCCACCATGAAGGCGGCCTGTAGCACGTTGCCGGCGGCGATGATGCGGGCGCGCTCGGAGGGGGCGGACCAGGCCTGGACGGCGGCGAAGGACGGAACGACGAACAGGCCGCCGCCGAATGCGAAAGCGACGAAGTCGAGGAGCATGCGCAGGCCCGCGAACGAGGTCGCGAAGTCGGCGGCGGTGATGTCCTGGCCCTTGGCGGTCACGCCGATCGCCCAAGCGAGGTCGATGCCGGCAAACCCCATCATGATGGCGCCGATCGGCACCAGCGCGAGGTTCGGGCGAACGTGGCTCAGATTCGCGGCGAACAGCGAGCCGATGGCAATGCCGATTGCGAAGATCGCGAGACACAACGTCACCACGCCTTCGGTGCCGCCGATGACCTCCTTGACCAGTGCCGGCAGCAGTGAGAGCACGATGGCGCCCACCAGCCAGAACCAGGAGACGATCACGGTGCCGTCCCACAGCCGGTGATCGGCGTGCAGCGTCTTCAACAGGCCGAGCGTCGAGGTCCAGGGATTGGCGTTGACCGGCAGATCGGGTGCAGACGGCGTCGTCGCTGGAATGCGGGAGGCGAAGGCCCAGGACAGCAGGGCCAGCACGACCACGGCCGATGCGACCCAGCCCATATGCGCGGAGCCGGCCACGAACTGGCCGCCGGCAACGGTGCCGAGCAAGATGGCCATGAAGGTCGCGCCTTCGACCAGCGCGTTGCCGGTCGCGAGCTCGCCGAGCTCGAGCTGGTCCGGCAGCATCGCGTATTTCACGGGACCGAACAGCGCGGCGATGACGCCGAACAGTGCGAGTGCTGCGAACAGCAGCGGCACCGAGTGCAGGAAGAAGCCGGCCGCGGCAAAGCCCGCGGCAAAGATCTCGGCGAATTTGAGTCGCCTTGCGACGACGGATTTGACGTATTTGTCGGCGAGCTGGCCGCCGAGCCCGGACAGAATGAAATAGGGGAAGATGAAGACGGCGCCTGCGACCGTCACCAGCGCATCGCCGTGGCCGGTCGCGGCACTGTAAAGCAGGATGATGACGAGTGCGTTCTTGAGCACGTTGTCGTTCAGCGCCGAGAAGAATTGCGCCCAGAACAGCGGCGCGAAGCGGCGTGACGACATCAAATCCCTGATCATGACTAGTCCTGTTTTGGAAAGGCTGCCTGAAGTTTCATTGTCGGATGGACTTTGGGTCCAGAGGATATGCGACGGGCTATTGTGGGTTGACGACAGTCGCCCCGGCCTGCTCTGCGCGCTTACCTTCCGATCCTGTTGGTCTCCGCGTGGCGTGGTTTGGTTCGCAATGGTTCGGTTGCGGCCTTATCCAGACAGGCTGCGCCTGCCAGGATATTGCTCAGGGCGCTGAGGGAAACCTGAACCGCATCGTCGAAGGCCGCGGCATCGGCTCGAATGTCGGGACATGGTAAGTCCTTCCTTGCGGTTTGATATTGCATTCGGGGCGACCCGAACGTGCCGGCTGCGCTCGCCTCAGGTGAGGTGGGCGAGGCGGCGAAAGGGCGAGAGGCGGCCGAGCAGGCTAATGCGGCGGCCTTCATGACGGGCACGGCCGCGGTTGGCCCGCCACATCCGGAAGGTCGCGCGGCGCTCAGTCAGGACACCGGCGATGTCGCAGGCATCTGCGATACGATCGATCGGCCCCGTCGCGAACCGCAGGAGGGCGCGGCCAAATCCGGTCACGAGAGCTGTGGCGTCATCGACGAAGGTGGAAGCGATATCAACAGCGAGGGTTTGCATTTTGCAGGTCTCCGGGTTAAATTGAACATTGTTCAAATGAGTATCCTGAAAATGAACAATGTTCAAGATGAATCGTTGCGGGATCGAAAAAAGTCTCGCCGGCGGCAGCAGATCGTGGAGATCGCTCGCGGCATTATTGCAGCTAAGGGATTGAAATCGTTGAAAGTCCGGGACGTCGCGGACGCCGCCGGCTGCTCGGTTGGCAGCGTCTATAACGAGTTCGGCGACTTCGACGGGGTGATCCTGACCGTGAATCGGGAGACCGTTAAGGCGCTGACGTTGCGGTTGGGCCAGGTTCCGGCCGAGGATCCCGTTCGCCAGCTCTACGGGCTGGCCGCGACCTACCTCGAATTCTTCGCGACGAACGCCAATCTGCTGCGCTCGCTGTTCGAGCATCGGATGGAGGACGACCGCCCTTACCCCGATGACATCCTTCAGATGGTGATGGACGCCTTCGCGCTGATGCATGCGCCCCTGGTGCGGCTGCTTCCGAATGCAGACGACGTGCAGATCGCGCTGCTGTCACGCACCCTGTTTTCCGCCGTGCACGGGATCATCTCGCTCGGCCTCGAAGAGCGTATGGTGGCCGTACCGCCGCAAATGCTGCGCCAGCAGGTCGAACAATTTCTGGATGCGCATCTCGCGGGGCTCGGGATTCTGCCCATACGATAAAGTGCTGAGCGCTGCTATGCGCTGGCGGACTTGCGTTGCCGAGAGGTGACGACGATGACGTCCGTCGTCCCGTTGTCGACCTGAACACGGTTGCGTCCGTTCTCCTTGGCGCGATAGCAGGCGGCATCCGCGCGCCGCATCGCGTCCTCGAGCGTGGTGTTGCCGTCGCTGATGCAGGTAACGCCGATGCTGGCCGTCACTGCAAAGCAATGATCGTCCCAGGCGAAGACGGATAGCTCGAGCGCCCGGCGCAGCCGTTCGGCGATATCGACGGCGTCGTACGGCGTGCATTGCGGAAGGATTAGGCCGAATTCGTCACCGCCGAGCCGGGCGACCAGGTCATGCGGCCGCCGCTCCTGCTGCAGGAGGCGCGAAATCTGGCGGAGCAGGCGGTCGCCGGCGAGGTGACCGCAGCTGTCGTTGACGTCCTTGAACTGATCGAGATCGAGCAGGATCAGGCCCAGCGAACCCGCCGCGGTGCCGTCCAACTCGCTTTGCAGGCGGGCCTCGAACGCGCGGCGGTTGGACAAGCCGGTCAGCCAGTCGTGCGACGCCTGCCAGGCCAGGCGCTCCTTCTCGGCATGCAAGGCATCCTCGAACGCCTGTCGTTGCAGCACCAATCGCCGCGTGTGCCAGATCAGGAGCAGGATCAGCGTCATGGCTGTGACGATATTGACGCCAGTGAGCGTCATCTTGATAGTGCGCGAGCCTTCGCCGAGAACGGTGGAGAACCGCTTGGCGTGCACCGTGAACTGGGTGTTAAGCTCCGACAGCCGCGACGACAATAAGTGCAGGCGCTTGCTGTCCTGGACGGGCCCGTTCTTCAGCTCTGACCGGATGACCTCGCCGAAAACGCTGAGCTCCAGCAGCATGGGGTCTGTGGCAGCCCACTCGCGGATCGCTTCCTTGAGAAAGCTGACCTGTTTGAAGTAGCGAAACAGCCAGATCAGTCCCGGCACGTCATCGGGATGGTTGCCGCCTTGCAGGAAGCCG
The DNA here is from genome assembly GCF_023073025.1 of Bradyrhizobium sp. 76. Classification (NCBI taxonomy): domain Bacteria; kingdom Pseudomonadati; phylum Pseudomonadota; class Alphaproteobacteria; order Hyphomicrobiales; family Nitrobacteraceae; genus Bradyrhizobium; species Bradyrhizobium sp. 76. The sequence continues at coordinate 101,419 of NZ_JADPIS010000017.1, read as the reverse complement.
ATGCGGGCGGCCTCGACGTCGACCGGATCGCGCTCGAGCGCCCAGCGCGCGAACTCGTCGCCGATGGGAACGGCCAGCGAGGTCTGATATTGCGCAAACTGGCCGGCGTCGCCCGAATGCAGATAGAGATTGAGAAAATAGACGGCGTTCTTCTGCGAGCGGGACCATAGCGCTTCGCCCGCGACATAGGCGCGAACCGAGGACATCACCTCCAGGCTGAATCCGGCGATCGCCGCCTGCAGCAGGACGACCGTGACGAAAGGCGAGACGAGCTTGATGACGTGAAGGAAGTTGCGTCCCTTCGTTGATGGCGCTGTTCTGCGAAACACGTTGCGTTCCCCAAGTCGCTCAACGACCCCAGCGGAGCGATCCGCTCATAACGCGGATTACGCGCCAAAGGTGCTTAACTCGACTTGAAAATGCCAGGAGACCGCGTCGCAAGGTGAAGGCGTTGTGAAGTGGATGCTTGCAGATCGTCGCAAATGCCGCCGAACCGGAACTGACGCGGCATCGCGAGCCGATGTCGCGCATTCGCCCCAAAGTGGTTTACCTGATGGAGAGACAATGCTGCCGCTAGACCAGCACCGGCTTGCGCACGCGGCCGGCGTCGCCGAAGACGCGCAAATAGCGCTCGATCTCCGAGGGCAGGCCGGTCGCCTTCTCGGGATTGTCGGAGAGCTTGACCGCCGGATGTCCGTCGACCGACGACACCTTGCAGACCAGCGAAATTGGATCGAGGTTGAACGAGCCGTCCGGCGTGCAGCCGACGAAATCATTGGTGAGATTGGTGCCCCAGCCGAAGGAGAGCCGCACCCGGCCGGTGAAGTGGTGGTAGGTCTCCTCGATCGAGCCCACGTCCATCGCGTCGGAGAACACCAGCAGCTTGTCCCTGGGATTGCGGCCCTTCTGCTCCCACCATTTGATGATCTCCTCACCGGCCTGGATCGGCGGCGCGCTGTCGGGACGGAAGCCGGTCCAGTCGGCGACCCATTCCGGCGCATCGCGCAGGAAAGCCTTGGTGCCGAAAGCGTCGGGCAGCGCGATCAGGAGGTTGCCGCCATAGGTCTGGCGCCACTGGTCGAGGATGCGATAGGGCGCCCAGCGCAACTCCTCGTCGTCCTTGGCGAGCGCCGCGGCGACCATCGGCAGCTCATGGGCGTTGGTGCCGATGGCTTCGAGATCATTGTCCATCGCGAGCAGCACGTTGGAAGTGCCGATGAAGGACGGGCCCAGGCCTTCCTTCACGGCCTCCACGCACCAGCGCTGCCAGAGGAAGCCATGGCGGCGACGGGTGCCGAAATCGGAGAGCCGCAAGCCATCCAGCTTGCGCAGGCGTTCCACCTTGGTCCACAGCTTGGCCTTGGCCCGGGCATAGAGCACGTCGAGCTCGAAGCGGCCGCGGCCCTTCATCGCTGCCCGCGAGCGCAATTCGTTGAGGATGGCGAGCGCAGGAATCTCCCACATCGTGGTATGGCTCCACGGCCCGTGGAAGTGCAGCTCGTACTGGCCTTCGACCTTGCGCAGCTCGTATTCGGGCAGCCGGAATTCGGCGAGCCAGCGGATGAAGTCCGCCGAGAACATGTGGGTCTTGCCGTAGAAAGTATTACCGGCAAGCCAGATCAGCTCTTTTTTGGTGAAGCGGATGGTGCGGGCGTGGTCGAGCTGGGCGCGCAGTTCGCCCTCGTCGATGATTTCGGCGAGCCGCACATGGCGCGATCGGTTGATGACCGAGAATGTCACCTGCTGATTCGGGTAGGATTCCCGAATCATTTGCAACATCAATAGCTTGTAGAAGTCCGTATCAAGCAGGCTGCGGATGATGGGATCCAGCCGCCAGCTGTGATTGTAGGTCCGGCTCGCAATGTCGGTCACTGTCATGGGTAGAATTCTAGCGTGGCTCCCCGTGCGCAACCAGTGGATTTGGCGAAGGGCAGGCCACCGCCGAGCATCCGGCTGTGCGAGGGCGGCCCGAAATCGCTCCGAGAGCCCGTTCGCGAACCGCTCTACGGGACGGTCCGGGTGGCTTACATGGCGTCGAACGCTCCCGTGAGCGTGACGCGGGGGCCGTGCGTGTAGCGGTCGGGCGTCAGACCGGAGTTGGAGGAGCCTGCCTGGTTGAACACATTGATGAACGCATCGAGCCGATAGCCTGCGCCGAGTTTCAGGTTCTGCGTCATCCAATAGGAGACGCCAACCTGAATGTCGGCGCTGAGCACCCCGGCAAACAACCGATCGTTGCTCGTCGAGAGCGTATTCGCGACTGGAAAGAGGGGAGAAAGGACCGACGGCGTTACCGAGAACAGGGTCGACGAACTGGTCGCCGACTGTTGCCGGCCGAGTAGCAGGGCGGCGTCGCCGGCATAATCGAACGACCATTTGCCGCCAAATGGGACCGAGCCCTCGACACCGATGAGTGGTCCCGCGCCGAGGAAGTTCGCGCGCGTATCGCGCAACGTCGAGAGCGTTGTGGAAAAGCTGGTGATCGCCGGAAAGCCAGGCAACGCAACACCAGTGCTGGTCGCGGCCTAAACGTCCGAGCTTGAGCTCCGGGTGACGAATTCGGCAACGCGAAGGCCGCCCTTCAGCTGAAGCGTGCTCGGTCCGCTGCCGGCGATGTCGCGTCCCACCGCGAGATCGGCGAGCCAGCGGGTTTCCTTGTAGGTATTGGCGAAGATTTCCGTGCCTGTCTGGCTCGCAGCGCCAACGACGATTGTTTGCGTCAGTGAGTCCAGGCCGGTGCTCTTGCCTCCCTCGCCGTAGCGGAACTGGCCGCTGATGTGCCAGGGAGATCCGGCGAAGCGATAATCGAAGCCAGTAGCCGTTTCCCATCCGACCTTTGGCGTCAGGTCGAACTGTCCGGTGAGACCGTAAGTGTCTGATATCGGATCCCCGCCGCTGAAGATGGCGCCGCCTTCGATCCAGGCCCTGAACTGTCCCGGACCGGCAAGCAGTTGTGCCTTGACCGGTAGGTCTGCGGCATACGCCTGCAACGGATTTCTGGCCTGTTGCGAAACAGCAGTGACCGCCCGGGATGCGGAATTGTCCTGGTGTGATCGGGCCCCAGTCCTGGCAGGTTCGCTCGTTGCGCGTTCGCCTTGCGATTTCAGCCGCGTATTTTCTTCGCGCAACTGCTGGTTCGCGCGCGCAACGCGGCATTTTCCTTGCGGATCGCGGCGTTCTGCCTTTCCAGCACCTCGAGGCGCGCATTGACGTCTTCGATTTCTCCGGCGGTGGCGCTGGTGACCGTCCATGCCGCGGTCGCGCCGAGCATGAGCGCCGCAAGATTCTTCTTCATTATATTCACCTCGTCGCACCAGTTGCGCGACCGTGGCGCGGAATCACACAACGTGCATCAACCGTTCGGTTGAACTCGACCGGCTACCGCATTCGAAGAGTCGTTTCCGGACTTGGGTGTGGCTTATGCGCCGCAGCCCGCGTGTTCAGGGGTGCGAGGCCGTCGCCGCCACGGTCTCGAGCTGGCTTCTGATCCAGCGATGCGCCGGGTCCTTCTGATAGCGCTGGTGCCAGACCATGAACATCGGCAGCTCGGCCAGGGTTCGCGTGCGCGAGGCCAGCGGAATCCGTACCTGCGCGAAGCCGTGCATCACGCCGGGCGCCAGCAGGCTCGGCATGCTCGCCAGCATCTGCGAGCCACGCAGGAAGGACGGCACGCCGGAGAAGCTCGGCACGGAGATCGCGATGTCGCGGTGGAAACCGTTGGCTGCAAGCCGGCGATCGAAGTCGAGTCGCTCGTTGTCAGTGTAGACCACGGTGATGTGACGCGCCGCGAGATAGGCGCCGCGCGTTGCCGGCGCGGCACGCGCTTTGGGATCGTAGTAACAAACGTAATGGTCTTGCAGCAGGCGCTTCTGCACGATGTCCACGCCGGATGGCGGCAGCGGCGTGATCAGCAGATCGCAGCGGTTTTCCCGCAGCATCGCCGGTGAGGGCGACTGCGAGGGGATCACGCGCAGGTTCAAGCTCGTCACTTGCGCGGCGACATGATCGAAGAACCGCGGCAGCAGCAGGTCGCGCTGGAAGTCGTTCGCGGCGATTGTCAGCGAAAGCTGCGCGATCGCCGGCTCGAACGTGACGCCGCCGGCAAAGCTCCGCATCTCGTCGATCAGCGCTCGCGCCTTTGCCGCGAGCGCCTGGGCGTGCGCCGTGGCCACAATGCCGCGGCCGGATTTGGCAAACAGCGGATCGCCGACGATCCGCCGCAGCTTGTTGAGGGCGTGGCTGACCGCGGATTGCGTCAGGCCGAGCCGCGTTGCGGCCGCCGTCACCGAACCTTCCTCCAGCACCGCCAGGAACAGCTCCAGCGCGTGGCCATCAAGCGCCAAATGATCGATTTTGTTCATGGAATTCATTATAATCAATCTATTTATCTTGAGAATAGCCGGCGCCATCATCTCCCGATAAGTCGTGCGCCCCAACGGGAGCGCCACAGGGAGAGACAACGCCGATGCATGCCCAGGCGCCAGCCTCGCGGGATCCCCGCCTCAACCACCCCGAGCCGTTCACGCCGTCGCTCGGTGACGGCGGCTTCTTCCAGCGCGACCGTTCCATGCATCCGCCCGCGCACGCGCCGGGCTACAAATCATCGGTGCTACGTTCGCCGCGCCAGGCGCTGCTGTCGCTTGAGAACTCGGTCTCGGAGATTACGGGGCCGGTGTTCGGTCACAACGACCTCGGCGCGCTCGACAATGATTTGATCCGCAACTACGCCAAGGACGGTGATCCCGTCGGCGAGCGCATCATCGTCCACGGCCGCGTGCTGGACGAGACCGGCCGCGGCGTGCCGAATACGCTGGTCGAGTTCTGGCAAGCCAATGCCGGCGGCCGCTACCGGCACAAGAAGGACACCTATCTGGCGCCGATCGATCCGAATTTCGGCGGTTGCGGTCGCGCGCTGACCGACGACACTGGCTACTATTATTTCCGGACGGTGAAGCCGGGACCCTATCCCTGGCGCAACTACGTCAACAGCTGGCGTCCCGCTCACATCCACTTTTCGGTGTTCGGCTCGGGCTTTGCACAGCGTCTGATCACCCAGATGTACTTTGAGGGCGATCCCCTGATCCCGGTCTGCCCGATCCTGACGACGATCCCGGACAAGGATGCGCTGGAGCGCCTCGTCGCGCCGCTCGACCTCAACGAATCGGCTCCGTTCGACTCGCTCGCCTACCGCTTCGACATCGTCTTGCGCGGCCAGCGCTCCACCTACTTTGAAAATCGCACCGCAGGGAACTAGGTCCATGCCGCAGCCGCTCAACTACCTCAAGGAAACCGCCTCGCAGACGGCCGGGCCCTACGTGCATATCGGGTTGATCCCGGCCATGGCCGGCTTCGACATTTTCGAGAAGAATTTCTCCAACGTGCTGGTGACGCCAAACACGCAAGGCGAACGCATCACGCTGGATGGCAGGGTGATCGACGGCAGCGGCACGCCGCTGCGCGACGTGCTGCTGGAGATCTGGCAGGCCAACGCGGCCGGCCGCTACAACCATCCGGCCGACCGGTCGACCGGCGCAATTGACGAGGAATTTCGTGGCTGGGGCCGCGCCGGCTCCGACTTCGAGAGTGGTCTCGTCACCTTCGAGACCATCAAGCCGGGCGCGATCATCGACAAGACGGGCCGCAAAGGCGCTCCGCATATCAATGTCTGGATCGTCGCGCGCGGTATCAACATCGGTCTGAACACGCGCCTCTATTTCTCGGACGAAGAGGCCGCCAACGCCGCCGACCCCGTGCTCAACCTGATCGAGCAGCCGGTCCGGCGCTCGACTCTGATCGCAAAGCGCAGCGAACGCGCCGGCAAGATCGTGTACTCCTTCACGATCAATTTGCAGGGGCCGGAAGAGACGGTGTTCTTCGACGTGTGATCGTCTCAGGTCTCCTCGCCGTGGAGCTGCGCGCGAAAGGCGCGCGGTGACACGCCCGTGGCGGCGGCATAGACCCGGCTGAAATAGGCGGGGTCCTCAAAGCCCAGCGCATAGGCGATCGTTGAGACCGGCAAGTTGGTGTAGACGAGGTTGCGCCGCGCTTCGCGGATCAGCCGGTTGAGGATCAGGTGCGAGGCGGTGTCGCCGGTTGCTGACCGCGTCACTCGGTTGAGATGGGTCGGCGTGATCGACAGCGCGCCCGCATAGTCCGCAACGCTCCAGCGTTCCAGATGATGCTGTTCCAGCAGCGCCTCGAAGCGGCGGAATAGTCCGCTTTCAGCCGTGCCGTTGCCACCGCTCTCGCCGGTGAGCGCGCGAGCCACCAGCCCGATCATGGCCGCCGACAGTGCGCGCAGCACATGCGCCCGGCCGAAATCGCGCGCGGCGTGTTCGGCAAAGATCTGCTTCATGGTGGTCCGGATCTGCGGCGTGCCGCGTATCACGGCCGAGCGCGACAAGGCACCGCGCAGTCCTTCGGAGGCGAGCAGCGCTTCGTCCAATATTTCCGCGGCGATGGTCAGCACCCAGCCCTGGGTGTCAGGCACGAACCGGAAGCCATGGACGTTGCCGACAGGCACGTTGACGATCTGCATCGGCTTCAGCTGCACCACGCGCCCGTCGAGCGTGGCTTCGCCGCCGCCGCGGTCGATCAGCAGCACCTGGTGCAGCCGGGCATGGCGGTGCACGGCCAGCGTCCAATCGTGCAGCACCGAGCGCGACGCTATCGTCTCGCAATGCACGACATCGGGCAGATCGCCGGACTCGCCGAACAGATTGTAGACCCGGATCGCGGGGGCTGCGCTTCTCATGTTCGAATAGTACAAGACGAAGACGAAAGCCTCCATCGGTCAGCGGCGCTGAATCTGCAAGAAAGTGCAGAGGAGGACGAAAAAATGAAAGTCCAGGTCTGTATCATCGGCGGTGGGCCGTCCGGACTGCTGTTGTCCCAGCTCCTGCACCTCAAGGGTATCGACACGGTCGTGCTGGAAAAATTCAGCCGCGACCACGTGCTTGCCCGGATCCGTGCCGGCGTGCTCGAGCACGGCTTCGCCAGGCTGATGCGCGAGGCTCAGTGCAGCGAGCGGATGGACCGCGAGGGCGAGATCCACAAGGGATTCGAGATCGCCCATGACGGGGTGCTCTCCCAGATCGACCTCCATAAGCACTCCGGCGGCAATTCGGTGCTGGTCTACGGCCAGACCGAGCTGACGCGCGACCTCTATGAGGCGCGCGACCGCCTCGGCGGCAACGTCGTGCACAACGCCGAGGACGTGACGCCGCATGAGCTGACCTCGGACCGGCCTTACGTGACCTATCGTTCGAACAGCGAGACCGTCCGCGTTGATTGCGACTATATCGTCGGCGCCGATGGCTTTCACGGCGTCAGCCGCAAGTCGATCCCTAAGGACGTGCTGCGGGAATACGAGAAGATCTATCCGTTCGGCTGGCTCGGCGTGCTGTCGCGCACGAAACCGGTGTCGCCGGAGCTGATTTACGTGAAGCACGAGCGCGGCTTCGCGCTGTGTTCCTTGCGGTCGCAAGTGCTGAGCCGCTACTACGTCCAGGTGCCGCTCACCGACAAGGTGGAGGACTGGAGCGACGATGCGTTCTGGGCCGAGCTGAAGCGTCGTTTGCCGGACGAGGTCGGCGGCCGCCTGGTCACGGGACCGTCCATCGAGAAGAGCATCGCGCCCTTGCGCAGCTTCGTCGCCGAGCCGATGAGCTACGGCCGCCTGTTTCTCGCCGGCGATGCCGCCCACATCGTGCCGCCGACCGGCGCGCGCGGACTGAACAGCGCCGCCTCCGACATCTATTATCTCTACCACGCCATGCTCGCGCACTATCAGAACGACGATGATTCCGGGCTCCAGGGCTACTCCGCCAAGGCGCTGGCGCGGATCTGGAAGGCGCAACGCTTCTCGTGGTGGATGACGATGCTGCTGCATCGCTTCCCTGACCGGCTCGAATACGAGGACCGGCTCCAGCGGACTGAACTGGAATATCTCCTCTCGTCCGAGACGGCACAGCGCCTGCTCGCGGAGAATTATGTGGGGCTGCCGTTTTAAGGATGCGAACGCGGATGCTTTCTCTCGAGGTGAGTGATGACGTCGTGCCGAGTGACGAGCGTTATTTCCCTTCCAGCGTATTGACCGGCGTCCACTCTGGCAGGGGAGGATTTTCGATGAGCGCCCTCGCGCGTTTCGCGAACTTTGACGATGGCGGATCAGTCTTGGCTACGCCCTCGAACGCGTCAGCCGCCTTTGCGAACTCCCGCGCCCGCCAGCAGGCCAGCCCTTCCGCGTAAGCCGCGGCCACCTGTTTCTGCCCGGCGCTCTCCGCGCCTTTGTCCGCGAGCGGCTCGAATACCCTGATGGCCTCGCCGCGCCCCAGCACCCGGATCGCATCGAGTTCCCGCCAGGCGAAGCCGTCGCCGGTCTGCGCCATCGTCGATTCCGAGGCCATGATTGCGGTGCCGTAGTATTTGTTGGCGCCTTCGAGCCGCGAAGCGACGTTCACGGTGTCGCTCATCACGGTGTAGTTGAAGCGGCGGCGGGAGCCAATATTGCCGACCACGGCCTCGCCGCTGTTGAGCCCGATGCGGTGCGACAGGCCGCGGCCGGAGAAAGCGGCGCTGCCGGCGTTGAGCTCTGCCAGCTTTTCGTGACATTTCAGCGCGGCATGGACGGCGTGGCGCGCATGCGCGGGATCGTCGGCGGGCGCACCGAACATGGCGACGATGGAATCGCCGATATATTTGTCGACATAGCCGCCATGGCTCTCGATGATGTCGGTCATGGCCGACAGATATTCGTTCATCAACGTCACCAGCTCGCCCGGCGTCATCGTCTCGGCGATGGAGGAGAAGCCGCTCAGGTCGGAGAAGAACATGGTGACGTTGCGCATTTCGCCGCCGAGCGCCGGCATCTTGCCGGAGGCAACCATGGTGTCGATCACTTCGGGGGCGAGATAGAACGCAAAGCTCTTGCGCAGGAAACGCTCGTCACGATCGGCTAAAACGAAACGGTAGCCGATCATCATCGCGAGCGCGGCAAGGCTTGCGAGTGCCGGCTCCGTCAGCGGCAGCGCCAAGGCATAGACGAATGCACCGACGGCCACGGCGGCGTATACCACGGTGAGGCCGAGGCATGCGATCAGTGCGCCACCCGGTGCAAGCACGCAGGCCGCGCAGGCCACGATCGCTGCGAACACGATGGTGAGAATGCTCCGCAGTGGAAAGCCGAGCTCGGTCACCGCATCGCGTTCGATCAGATTTCGCACCGCGTTGGCATGCACGAAGACACCGGCGATGTCGCTGCGGGCCTTTTGTGCGGTGCTTGCCGGAGCGGGCTGGGCGCATCGTGGCCCCGGCGTTCCGTCGTATCCGCCGGACAGTCGCATCGAGGTGAGCTTGCGATCATCGAAATTCAGGGCGGTGCCGAGCAGCACGACTTTGCCGCCGAAGGCGCGACGGAAGAAATCGCGGTCGCCTTTTTCGACGCAGGCTCGCAGATCGGCGAAGGAGAAAGTCGGAATGTCGCGGCCCAGTCCTCGAAAATTGAGCGCCAGTGTATTCGGTACCGCGTTCGGAATTGCATAACCGGACAATTCGGTCGCGCCGGACGGTGCAATCTCGGGCTTTACTACGAGCGCGCGCGCGGCGAGCTCGACCGCCATCGCGGGGACCGGCTTGCCGTCGATCGAGAAGCTCAGCGGCATCCGCCGGATCACGTCGTCGGTGTCGGTATGGACGTTGAGGGCGCGGATATTGTTTCTCACCGCCAATTGCTGCGCGCGGTCGGGCCTTTCCTGATGGTCGTTGCTCAGGATCTCGCCGAGCACCAGCTTTCCGCTGTCGGAAAGCTTCCGCAGGGCGATGAGATAGTCCCGATCGAAGCCTCTCATGCGGCTGCCCAGCGACGCGTCGCCGAAGGGAATCTCAGACTGCTCGATCGAACTCGGGAAGATGACGTCGAAGCCGATCGCCCGGGCGCCGCCGTCGTCGATGCTGCCGAGAACCCGGCCGATCTCGCGCGTCCAGGTCTGCGTTGGCGATCCCTTGAACGGCGGAGTCTCGTAGGTCTCGCCGTCGATAGCCACGACGACGACCGGTGATGACGCGGGATCGCGGCGGTCGCCGACGAGCTTGCCGCGCAGTGCCGTGAGGATGTCGAGAGACAGGCCTTGCAGCGTCTGGAGCGGTGGAGACGTGACGACGGCGCCTGCAAGAAGCGCAATCAGGATCGCTGCAACGATGTCCCGTCTGCCGATCCGCCGCATCGCCCCGTCGCTAGCTGCCTATTCGAGCCGCAGCAGGCGCCCGACGATCGGCGTCGGCGACGACGTGGCGCTGGGATCGACCTGGAAGGCGTAACGCTTGGTGCCGAGGATGGCGAGATAGCTGCCGCCCGGCGTCAGCGACTTCCCGGCCTTGGCGAAGTCATAGAACTTGCCGCCGACCATCGTCTCGCTCTTGAGCGGCACGCTGATTGTGGGCTCCTTGCCATCAGTGCGTTCGATCACCAGGGTGCTGCCGCTCTTGGCCTGCACCAACGGCGCGATGCCGTAGAGCGTCGGCAGCTTGGCCGGAGCGCTGCCCTTGGCATCCGACCGCATGGTGCGGAAGGTGGTCGCGGCACTCTGGTTCGCCTCCCGCTCCGACAGTTTTGCCGCGTTGGTATCGCAGGGCACCTTTTCGCGCTTGACGTCGCCGAGTTGCACGGTGCTCTGCTCGGCGCCGACCATGACGACGCCTTCGCTGATGGTCTCGCGCTGGCACGATTTGAGATAGCTGAGCGTAATGGTTGCCTTGGGGCCCAGCTTGATGATCTTGCCCGGCGCCACATAATCCATGAACGCGACGCCGTCCACCTTGCCTTGCACGTCCTCGACGATGGCGGCCGGCGTCTCCGCCAAAGCGGGGGCAGCAAGACAGCACGCGCCGACAACAGCGCCGATCAGGCTTTTCATGGGAAATCTCATCCAGTTCGACCGATATTTGCCCGGTCCCCGTCCAGGGCCGATGCTTAGCAGCGAAACGCCCAGGCAAGTGTGACCGGAATCACTCTCACATATTGGTGCACTCTATCAGGAAGAGGTTCAAACCGGCGACCGGAGAAAACAGTGCGCCGGCAAGCTGTTGGCCGGATGGATAATTTCATTCGGCTGGGACGGCCTCGACCGGGTGGCCCTCCGCTGCACTCTCTATACCTGTAATGGGCGCGAGCGTGGCCTCGGTCTTCTGATACGGCGTCGCCTGCTGACCGGCGGCGATCTCGACCACTTCCTCCCAGCGCGACAGGAAGGCTAGCTGTCACGAAGGCTGAGTTGATAGCGGTTATATGCAAGCTGCCAAACGAGGTCGGCACGCCGATCGTTTTTAGCGCGGTATGCAACGAGGTCCAGCTTTCTTGCCCGCTGCGCGGAGGAGCCTGCGCTGCCCACGTCGCTGCGCGTCGGTAGCAATTTGACTGGCTCGCTTTCCAGGGTGTTAACCGTGGCGGAATGCTCTCCGCGCGGATCATTGTCGCGCCCTAGTATTGGTTGCAAATGCGTCCTGAGTTTTACCGCGGATATTTTCATGCTGAGAGACGGCAAATATGCGGCCTGGTTCAGGACCCCGCGCGGTCAGGGCACGGGCGTCGTGCATCTCGCGGAGGGACGAATCTCCGGCAGCGATAGCTTCTTCACCTATGGCGGCTCTTACCGAATCGACGAGCAGCGCTTCACGGCGGTTCTGACCACGCGGCGACATGCCGAGGGGCCGCCGACTGTGTTCGGGCTCGACGAAGTCGAGGTCAAGCTCTCGGGCGTGTGCAGCGGCGCGATGGCGACCTGTTCCGGTACGGCCGAGCAGGCCCCCGATGTGACCTTCGAGGCGACGCTGATCTACAGCCAGGACGAGGTGCTGGCCGCTGACGCCAGAGGTGCGGTCGTGAAGCTCAATGCCGACAAGCTGCCCAAGGGGCTCGACGGCCGTTCGCGATCGCGCCATCCGTTTGCGCCGGGATCGCTTGGCTCGGAACGGAATAGACCATAAGGCAACGTCTCATCCCGCCTGATCGACTTCGACGATGTTGTCAGGACTGCTTAAGCGGATGAGCCCTCTGGTGCCAGGCCCAGGCCGTGCGGATCACGGTCGGTAGATCCGAATGTCGCGGCACGAAATTCAGCACTTTTCGCGCTGCAGATGGATCGGCAACCAGATAGGTGGGATCGCCGGCGCGGCGCGGTTTGACGGTGTGGGGCACCTCGCGCCCGGTCTCCTGCCTGATGGCAGTCAGGATTTCCCGCACCGAAAAGCCGGAGCCGGTGCCCAGATTGAAGCTGCCGCCGGCATGCCCTTGTTCCAGCAGTTTCAGTGCCGCGACATGCGCCGTGGCGAGGTCAGTGACATGGATGTAGTCGCGGATCGCGGTGCCATCGGGCGTGTCGTAGTCCTCACCGAACACGGCAAAATCCACATGGCCCTGCAACGCCATCATGGCGCGCGGAATGAGATGGGTTTCGTTGTCGCGTAATTCGCCGATGCCGCCGACCGGATCGGCGCCGCTGGCGTTGAAATAGCGTAGGCAGAACGCGCCGAAGCCGTAGGCCGACCGGTAATCGGCGAGCATGCGCTCGATCATCCATTTCGATGCGCCATAGGGGTTGATCGGCGCGCAAGGGAAGTCTTCCGGCAGTTCCTTGGAGTCCGCGTTGCCGTAGACGGCGCCGGTCGAGGAGAACACGATGCGATGGCAACTCGCATTGCGCATCGCCTGCAATAGCGACAGCGTACCCTGCACATTGTTGATGTAGTACTTTTGCGGATCGGTCATTGACTCGCCGACGAGGCTTGCCGCCGCGAAATGCATGACCGCCGTGATTTTGTGCTCGGCGAAGGCGCGCGCCAGCATCGCGCCGTCGAGCAGATCGCCAGTCACCAGCGGGCCGGCAACGAAACTGCGATGACCTGTCGAGAGATTGTCATAAACGACGGGCTGGTAGCCGGCGGCGATCAGGGCGCGGCAGGCATGCGAGCCAATATAGCCCGCGCCTCCTGTGACGAGGACGGTCGGTCGGTCTGTCATGTTTGCTTACCCCAAACGAACGCAATGATCATCCAGGCCGTCGTTGCTAGCAGTAGATCCGCGCAAATCACAAGCAGCACAATCGAGAGCCGCCCAAGCTTCTTGCGGCGCAGGCGGCGGAAAGGCTGCTTCGCATAGGATACGTTGGAACAACTCTCTTCCAGCGAAATAGCAGCAGACGGAAATTCAGCGATCACAAGCAAATACCTCTCGCCAGGAAACATGGAAGCCCTAACCGGCAGCAAACAACCCAAGCATAGAATTATCGCGCCCGCATGCAAGTATGCCTGTTCAGGAACGCGTCGACGATTCGATCACTTCTTGCGCTTATTTGGTTCTATTGAGGGCAAAATTCCCACTCTGCTCCTTGCTCCTTAGCAAGCCATTACGCGCAGTCCGCCCACCCGCGGGCCCGACACTTCTTCCCTCGCGCAGCACGTCGACCGCCCCATGATTTAGCTTCAATTGACCATTCTGCCGCTAAAAAGATGTAGGACCACGCCGCAGCAACTCTATCTTTAAAACTGAAATTTAGGGTGAGGCCCATACAAGGAAATGGACAGGGACATGCCTCAGATCTGGATGACATATGACGAACTCGCGACGCTTTGTGAATGCAGCAGCAGTGACGCGAGGTTGCGAGCCATTCATCTGTCCCTAGACCGTAAGAAAAGTCGCGACGGCGCAACGCGGGTCAAGCTGGACTTGGCGCTGACAGCCAAATTCTTTGCGTCTGTTCGCGAGGCAGATTTCGACCTCGAAAGCGCCATCGAAGCGCTCCAGACCACGCACCGGCAGATGGCGGAGCTGCTGACCCCAAATGAGGCCCGCGGCAGACGCGGGATGGCCTAAGCCGCTGCGTTACCCGGGGGAAGGCCCTGCGCGGCCGGGCAATGAGATCCCGCGACCGTTGTTTCTTATCAGGCAAAATCCGCATCCCGAAGTTTTGCCTGCGCCGGTGTTCCAATAATGGCCGGGAGCCGCGGAAGGGTGTCATTAGGAAAGCCGCCTATCGGACCTGAGTCACACTATCGGGGACGGCGGACTGTTGGGCTGCTAATCGCCGACAGCGACAACGGCCACGCAGAAGCCAAGAAGCCGTAAGCCGATCAACAAAAGCAGTGAAGTGCCCCCCGAACCATTCGCCCGAATGGGCAAGGCAGAAGCAACCCACGATGCCGAGACCAAAACTGTCGCCTTCAAAGTCACCTATGCCGGCCTGACGGGTCCGCGATGGGAGCTCATTGCAAAGGCCCGTGGGGGCCAGCAGGAACGCCGACATCGCGCTGCCGTTCGAACGATCCAAAGCCCGTCCCAGGCAGTGCGATGCTCCCCGAAGCCCAGGCTCCCAATTTGTTGGCTCAAAGTGTTCGCAAAGAAAAGATACGGCTGCGAAACCAAGCGATGCACTGCGCGGGCCGATTTTACGTCCCTGACGACTTGTTTTATGCCAGGGGCCGCCTAATTCAGGACGCTGGCCTTGGTAAGAAGGCCAGGATTGTCTGGGCGAGAATGACACCGGCGGTGCCCCCCGTCGCTTTTTGCACCACATCGAGGAAAGCCGGATCACGATCGGGTGTCAGCGCCTGCATTAGTTCAAGCGCGATTGCGACGGCCACGACAAGCGAGCAGGCCAAAGCGAATCGTCCCGGCAGCAGAAAGGATAGAAGAAAGCCCAAGACGCCATAGGCGGAGAAGCGCTCGATGACGACAACCCAATAGGCTTCCGAATGACCCACGAGCACTGGTCTGGCAGCTAGACGTGCAAGCGTGGCGTAGGCGATAAGCGCCAGGCAGACGACCAGGGCCGCGATGAAATGGTTACGACGCATTCCAACACTATACCCTTCGACCGGCGTGTAGCTCTCGAAAACCGGGAAAAGCGTTAATATCGGGGCGTTGCAGATTAAGTGCTCGTGACGTGATGCTCGCCTGGCAATATTTGAGCCGCGCTTGTCGCGTTACATTTGAGCCAGCCACATCGGTCAGTCGACTGGTGCGTGAACTGACGGAGAGATTGCTTCAAATGTTGCGGGTACGGGTCAGCTGTGCAGAACGCCGCCTTACCCGGATTTCACGAGATTAACATCTGCGTTCATAGATTCGATGGCCGATAGGGTCCGTGACCCAGATGCGTAGCGCGACAAAAAGCAGCGCTAAGAAGCCAGCAGGATCGTTATTCCAAAAATGCAATAATGAGCGCTCGGCCAGCAAGTTCTTGCTGCAACAACACCGAAGCGGCTGTAGTAAAGCCTCGGTAGCGGTTCCCTACCGGCAGTTAACCCTTCTTTCCGGCCTTAGGCTTAAGCGCTAGGCCGAGACGCAAGGCCATGCGCTTGATCGTGTCAGGCGAACGCCCGAGCTGCTTAGCCGCTTCTTCGAGCGACGTCGAAGACTTGGCCAGCTCCATGAGCCGGCGGTCCTCTTTGAACGACCAGGGCTTGCGCGCCATAACTGAGATTCTCCTCTTGCAACAACACAACGACAAAGCCGCCAAGCGACCCATGTTCGCTCGACGGCTTTGCTTGGGTGGGGCCAGGCCTTGGGGAAGCCTGGTGCAGAGGTGGATAAGCGATCTGTGAGACTTTGCAATAAACAACGCGGATTAAGCTAACCGCTCAACCTTACTGCGAGTAGCTTAATGCGCGAAACTCGGTGTAAGCATGCGATTTTAGCAATCGAGGTAGGTCTTGCATAACGCTAGCCGCGGTCAAGCTACAACACTCCGATTGTTGCAAACCCGCAGGGTAGTTCGACAGTCGCCTGTTGCCGGTGAGGTCCACCAGCATTGGCGGGACATTTGCACAGCAGCGATGGTTGAAGAGGGCAGTCGGTTAAATGGTCGGTCGCGTAGGCATAGAACCGTAGCATTAACCGAAGTTCGTTGGCAGATGCGCTTCGTCACGCCGGGATTAGCATTAACTGCGAAGCGACATTGTAAATGTCGCCGGCATAGCTGTGCTAACGACTCCTCTGATACGCGATGTACTGTCAATGCGAGAGATCCATAAGATTGGCAGCACTTTGTTTCTCAACTCCCGAATGATCAATCGCGCGATCAGTTCAGACGCCGCGTGGGCTCCACGCCCGCTTTTGCCAGGCGCACGGGCGCTCGTTGCGCGCTTGGGTATGTTCGGAGACGCGGATGCGAGGATGGCGGTCTGGGGACCGCAGAGACCGAGACCCCGACGAATGAATTGCTTCAGCCTCGGCTGGACATCTACAGCGCTGTCGCTCCAAGTTTATTGATCATTTGTTAACCACCTTTGGCGATGGTCCAATTGCAGGCTTAGTACCTATCGAAAGATGAACGCATGTTTCAGTTTTCTTTGAGAGCTAGCATTCATCGGATGTCGAAGCTCGGGCCGCGCCGGAACCAATTTAGAGCTCGTTCGGCGACAAGGGACGCTGAAACCGATAAAAATCGCCTTGCCCCGATCATCCAGGCTATCAACTCAGCGCTGGTCGCTGCTGAAAGAGAATATGCTGGTCTCGACGAACGGGTATCCGACGTGCTCGAGCGTGCAGCAGTAACGATCGGTAACGGGGATGATGAATACCTTCATCGAGCAGCCTTGGATGAGCACCATCAAAATTTGTTTGACACAGAGCTCCTGAATGGTCAGCGCCGGCTCGGCCAACTGAAAGTGACGATGGAGCATCTGCGATTTTTGACGGCAGTATTCGCTACGCGATTTCCCGAAATAGGGACGAGGGGCGACAATTGACAAGCCAGCGCCGGCCTAAGGGCGCTTTTCTCGGCTAAGGCTAGTATGATAATTGTGGAAGTCGAAAAAGTTCTGAGCGGCTGCGCTCTGAACTAATCGGCTCGATCGCAAGCCGGCTGATCGGCTGACAGCGTTTTGGAGCCAGTTGGGGCGCGCTATCGTGGCCTCGATGACACTCTTAATTACTGCGCCTTGATCTCGAATTGTTGCTGTAGACGGTCGACAATCAGCGAAATTGCCGAATTGCAGCTTTCGCGTTTGGCTGTACCGAATCTGATTCCACGAATCGTCCAATTTGAATCTTGCATCGACTTACGATGGCATTCGCCTACGACTACGCCGACAAATCCCTCACAATTGGGGTCTGATCTTCGTACGGCAGTTGTTATAGCTGCTTCAAGAACGGTTAGCTCGATCGGCGTTTTTTGTTTAGTTTTCGACATCGTTCTGTCCCGCGTCCTTGCCGAGACGTTGAAAGCAGAAAATAGCCGCAGTTTGGAGTCAAAAATGACCAACTGATTAATTCAGTTCCGTGTGCGTGACTGTTGCGCCACGAACACGCTGGAAACCGCAGCCCCTGATTGGCAGGCTGGATCCTTAGGTAAATTCGGTTACCTGGGATGCAACTATCCAAGCCATTTTGGGCCTAAGATCACTGGCTCAAGATTCAAGGACTGCGATAGTAGACGCGGTGCTTCCGTCCGCTGGCATCCGCCGACGTTGGCGGAATTGCAAGCCTGCTCTGACCCCAATTAAGGCGCTGTCTGCAGCTGGGCTGAGTTGACTTGGTGCGATTTGCGCCAACGTCATGCTGACATGTTCGAGGCTTCCAAAGCTATTAAGCCATCAGCCGCAAACTAGAGCGAGTTGGCGGCGTACGCCGCGGGGTGTTTCGACGGGTACTGATCGGATGCAGCCGGGATAAATGGCTAAATTATAATGGAAGGGTACGAGATCAAAATAGCCGTGGATGGGGCACAGATAAGCTAGCTCAGGACCGCAACGCGTGAGGGGATAATGTGCCCCGCGAGCGCTGGCTTCATTCGTAGCTGCTCCTGTGGAAGCGATAAGAACGCTCCCCAAAAACACGGTCATCAATCGCCACATAACCAACCCCTTGAGTCTTCGTTCCGCGGAATTGGCTCATACTAGACGTCATACGTCGCTTCGCCAAGCCGGTGGTGTGCAGGCTCGAGCGGTCCATATTGTACTGCCCGGCCGTTCCGAACACTTCTCAGCCGCTTTCCGCTCGGCTCTACATTGAGCCTATTCTTTGACTGCGCAATTGCAGATGGTGAGCCTGACTGAGCTCGTAATTTGCTTCGTAGTAGTAGGTTAGTAACCATAAAGGCGTAGCTTTGCGGAGGCTCGCTCCCTGGGAGGTCAGGGGGCGCGGTTCTAGATTCCTCATTTGTTATCAAATAGTTAGATGGAGTTGGTGGCTACTGTGACTTCAGTGCCACGCTTGCGGCAAAAGACTATCGGACAGAGCAATCAATGCTATGAGGCCCCTACCGTGCCGTGTAGTTTCAAATCGCTTGATCGAGTCCACTGGGTCAATTTTTACGCTTTTTGACCACTGGCGGGCCGAAGGGGGTCATATTGAAGCTCGTGCTCGCAACTGTTTGTCGGCAGATGATCCTCAGCGTTTGCTGCTGTGCATATAATCAGGGCTGCGAGTAATGACTGGACGTAGCGTTAGTCGGGGCGGGATTGTTGTTATGGGGCGACTGTTTCCATCATTGCTTGTCGCTGTTTTTGCTGTTGGTTTAGGGTCTTGCACCCTCCTTCCGAGCACCGGGCCTAAGAGCGATGACATCAAGGCCGACGCAACCGCAGGGATCCAATCCGGCGCCTCGCTACCGTACGCGCTAGTTGATGTATCCGCGGACACGATCGGCTTTTTGTCCCAGCCCAATATAATAAGCTTCAAAGGCGAATTCCCGGACAAGCGCCCAAAGCCCAACCAAGTTGTCGGCGTTGGTGATGTGCTCAATATATCCATCTTTGAAGCGGCGCCCGGCGGTCTTTTTACCCCTGGTCAGGCGGCCGGCGCCCGTCCTGGTAACTTTGTCGACTTGCCGGCGCAGGCGGTCGATCAAAAAGGCAGTATTTACGTCCCTTACGCGGGCGAAATTCCGGCGGCCGCACGGACGATCCCTGAGATTCAACAGGCTGTCGTCGCCCGCTTGCGAAATCGCGCAATCGAGCCCCAAGTTGTCATCAGTCTTAATCAACAGCACTCCAGTGTGGTGAGTGTGTTGGGGGATGTTAATACCCCGGGAGTGTTGGCTCTGAACAGCGTTGGAGAGCGTCTCCTCGCATTGATCGCGCGGGCGGGTGGGCCAAAGTACGAGGCTATCGAGAGCTATGTGACCTTACAGCGGGATGGCAAGCGCGTCAGAGTGCTTCTGAGCAGAGTGGTTCACGATCCGCGCGAGAATATCTTTGTTCGACCGAATGATGTTATTTTTGTTACGCGAGAGTCGCCGACCTTCACGGCGCTTGGAGCTCTTAACCAGAACGTATTCGGACAAATTTCGGATATCAGTTTTGATGTGGAGACGCTGACTCTGACTCAAGCTATTGGCAAGGCAGGCGGCCTCAACGACAATCAATCCGACTCGAGCGAAATCTTTGTCTATAGGTTCGAAGATCGTCCTCTTCTTCAAAAGCTCGGCGTCGACACGACAAGGTTTGTCTACGACCGGATACCGACTATTTATCGGGTGAATTTACGAGATCCGTCGGGCATGCTGCTTGCTGCCGGATTCCAGATGCGCTCGAAGGACGTGCTTTATGTAGCCAACGCAAAGGTCGTTGATTACTACAAGCTGCTGACGCTCATCAATAATACGGCTAACACTGTCTCCAATACTGCAAATACTGTATCCAATGTGAATGCCGCGCGAATTTCGGTCAAAGGCTCAAACTGAACGGCGTAAATCCCGATCTTTTTCGGATCGATATTTTGCCTTCTTGACGCTTAGATCTGTTCAGCTATGGACAACGTCAGTTGTCCTTGTGTTGGCGCCTTTTTTTTTCGGATCGGTCGATCTGGTATGGGTCGTTTGCTGGACAATTGCGCTTGCGATCGCTGCCGGTTGTGGTGCCGGCTTTGAACTTAATGTTCAGCAAACGCTAATTTTTCGGGGCGCGCTTGGAGTTTTCCTTTGCTACGCCGTTGTGTCCGCGATTCAAATCCTCCCTCTTGGACTGAATAACCTCAACGACCCGAGCTGGCACCGGTTAAACGAGCTTCTCGAGCTCAGCGTCGGCCCGAGGATTTCGAGTCGAGAAAAGATCCCGGACATTGCCATTGGTCACTTCTTTACCTTTGTTCTCGCTTTCACGAATGGCTTTTTGCTAGGGACGTCCCGCGAGAACAGCGCAACGCTGATCAAAGTTGCGCGCATTTCAATCCTCGCTTATGCGGGTTACGGGTTATTTGCTTTAGTGTTTACGCCGACTACAACACTCTGGGCGACCAAGTCTGCTTATCTCGGCAGCTTTACGACGACGTTCATCAACCACAACACCGCTGGGACGCTTGTTGGCTCTGGTCTGATCCTTTGGGCTAGTTCCGCCGTGTCTTCTTGGGAAGCCATTCGAACCTCTTCTGTTCGGCTGCTATTGCTGAATCCCGCAAATGAGAAGCTCTCGTTCGATGTGCTTTTCAAAACGGTCGGAGCTTTGGTCTGCTTCTTCGCGCTCCTGTCAAGCGGATCTAGGGGCGCTCTGATTTCATCCTGCGCCGGGCTACTGACTCTAGCGCTACTTATAGTTGGGGGGCGGGACAAAGTCAGTCGCAAGGGCCTTTTCTTCTTAGCTCTCACGGGTGCCGTTGCATTGATGGGATGGCTTCTTCAAATCGGAAGGATTGCGAGCCAAGGCCTTGTCGATGAACAGAGGTGGTCAGTCTACGAACTATGTTTGCAGTCCGTTCAACGGCGCCCTTGGTTTGGCAGTGGAGCAGGGACTTTTGAAGACATCTTTCCGTCGCTGCGTTCTCCGACCTTTCCAAGTTCAGGAGTGTGGGATCATGCTCACTCGACCATTCTAGAAATCGCAGTTGAAATGGGAATTCCGGTTGCCGTGATAATCGCGTTGGCCGCCCTGGCGACCGTTTTTCTTCTGTCACGCGCGGCAATGCAGCAGTCTAAATCGGTTGCAGCACCGTTGGCGGCAATTGCAGGTGTCGCCGTGCTTAGTTATGTTCATTCACTCGTTGATTTCTCATTGCAGATACCCGGCTATTTCATACCATTCGGGATACTGATGGGTCTGGGGCTCGCGAGAGCGGCTTCGTCGCCCATTTCAGATGCTCGGCGCCGCGGCCAATCGCCGAATGCCTTCGCATTTAATCCAGACTAAGCGCTTATCGCACTGTACCGGTCGGGTTCATGTGCGCGGGTTTCCACAGACAAGTGCGGAAAGCGTGACTGATGCCCTTCTTTGTCGTCGTGCACGCCCGGAGAGCAGGACTACGGCACAGCGAATGCTGAGCCCGGACGCCCGCAGTAAAAAGAGGAGCACACCTCAGACGTTTAATCGCGAAGATGCGGTTAGCTCGGCGCTAAAAGATTCGGGGCCAGAGTCCCTGCGGCACTCCGAGTGTTTGTCACGCGCTATCGCTTCGCTAGGTGGAATCTTGATGCGTCGGAGATGACAGATTGTGAAGGCTTCACTTCGGACCAAAAGCGCGAATTATTTGCCGATTGTATCTTGATCCAGGAATATGCCGTACTTTGCCACGTTCGAACGGCTTCGGTGAGGTTGTCCAAAACCAAATCGCCTTGTGTTGTGGATACGACGAGGACTAGGTGCCCTATACCGGACGGTGTCTTGACGACAGACAGGCGTAACGCCTTGGCCGGCATTCCACTCTCGACGAGTTGATGCCGTTTGGTCACCGCGTAATCATTGCAGTCCCCTGCTATCGGAGCGATCGTCCATCCATCCTGAAGCTCGGGGCCATAATCCTTTATGGTGGGAGAAATCGACGCATTAACCGTTTGGTTGATGCGCTTGAGGAGTTCGAGCGTCTTGGGGCCGAACTCGATTCGGTCGCTTCCTGATAAGTCGGGATCGCATTCGCTCGGATAACGGAGACAAAACCTAACATGTTGAAAGGGAGCCAAAGTCGGCTTTCCCTCAACAATCGGAGCCGCTGGGCTCCAATTGGAGGGCAGCTGTTCTCGTGCGTATGAGCCGGTGACTGAAAAGCCAGCGACCATCGCGAAGATAATTGATTTACAAGCCCGCACGATGAATGTCCGAGTAATTACATGGCTTGGCGCCATTCTCGGGACATCATGCAAACGGTTGAGTTAATTCTTTGCTATCGTTTAGCCCAGCGACAAAACATCTGGGCCACAGCGGGAGCGGAGAGTAGCAGCTGTCGTCTGCTCGAACGGAGCACGCTGAACATTCAATTCACACCAAAAAGGGTGATGTTCTCGGTCGGGTCGGATGCGCAGGATGAATCTATCGGCTGATGCCGCATCACGATGAAATACCAGACGACCCACGGTACTGCGGTCGCCGGCGCATGAGGGCCACCGCCTGCAAGCGGCGCAGCTTCGGCTATCCGCGGCTGCATGTTCTGCTCAGGCTAACGGAACCTGATGAACAGCAAAAAGCACTTCAGTAGAAGCTGATCGTGCGCCGCGTGGTCGAGAGCTGCGCTAGCGGAAGGCTCCACCACAGCTCTCGTCGCGCTCAGCAGGCATTCTCGGACAGCAGGAGCGCCGGAATCGTAACGATAAAAATCTTGGCGTCTAAAGCCATGGACCAGTTTCTAGCGTAGAACGTATCGCATGCGACTCGCTTACTGTAAGTCGTGCTACTCCGGCCGCTCACCTGCCACAGGCCCGTAATTCCGGGCCGGCACGACAGGTAAGCGCCCTGCGAGCTGGCGTACATGGCGAGTTCGTCCTCGGTGACGGGCCGTGGGCCAACGATACTCATATCACCCTTGATGACGTTGAAGAGCTGGGGCAATTCGTCGAGGCTGGATTTTCGCAAAATCGCACCGATCAAGGTCACTCGCGGGTCATTCCGGAGCTTTCGAGTTGCGGCCCATTCTGCAGCAGCTGCGGGATTGGATTCAAGAACGTGGCTCAAACGCTCTTCGGCGTCGGTGACCATAGTTCTGAACTTGAAACAGCCAAAATCGCGGCCATTGAACCCGACGCGCTTGTGGCGGAACAGCGCAGGGCCTGGGGAGCTCAGCACCGTTAGCAAGAAGCAAACGACGAACAGGGGTGCGAGGAATAATATCGCTGATGCAGCTATTACGACATCAACTACTCTTTTGGACGTCATGCCTACAGGGTGGGGGAGGCTGATCGCAGCAGCTTTCAAATTGCTGCCGCTATGGACAAAACTACCCATCTCACACTCCTCAAATGCTACTTAGACTAATGTTTCGAATTCACTTCAATCTCTAACTCTTTCTTAGCGATTAAATGCGCAGTGCACAATTCCGGCAAGCCTCATTTAGCGGCAAGTCGGCTATTAATATAAATGATTAAGTCTTTGATGTCATTAACTATGTTCCGTCTGCACCACGCCTACGCGGTTCCAGGCTGAACTTTGACTTTTTCTTGATCGGCACACGAGGCCTCCTCCCAGGCGGGATGGGCTAAACGCGCTTATGCGGCGCCAGCAAATCGGTAGCGCAAGCCTGTGGGTCGATGTCGTTGAGTTTGGCGATGGCGTGAGGGTGTAGATCGCAGCGGCACGCCGGCCGCCCTCATACAAGCCGGCGAAAGTCCAATCTTCGAGCGATAGCGACAGTCCGTGGCTCGCGCTCGGCGACATTGTTCGACATTCAAAGCCGTCCCTCATCAAGGAACCGGGTAAATGCATCCCAGCGGCTGAGGCAGTAATTGATCGCCTGCCGCGCTGCTCGCTGCGCAAGGGGTCCTACTTCCCGGGCTTCCTGGAGCCGCGCCGCATGGCCGAGAAGGCGCTCACGGCCGTGGTGCAGGAAGCCTATGTGCAGGGCGTCTCGACCCGCTCGGTGGACGACCTGGTGCAGGCGATGGGCATGACTGGCATCTCCAAGAGCCAGGTGAGCCGGCTGTGCGCCGAGATCGACGACAAGGTGAAGGCGTTCCTCGGCCGGCCGATCGAGGGCGACTGGCCGTATCTGTGGATCGATGCCACCTACGTAAAGGTGCGCCAGAACGGCCGCATCGTGTCAGTCGCGGTGATTGTCGCAGTCGGCGTCAACAGCGATGGCCGGCGCGAAGTTCTCGGCATGGACGTCGGCCCTTCCGAGGCCGAGACGTTCTGGACCGCGTTCCTGCGCAAGCTCGCCCGCCGCGGCCTGCGCGGCGTCAAGCTGGTCGTCTCCGACGCCCACGAGGGCATCCGGGCCACCGTGGCCAAAGTGCTCAACGCGAGTTGGCAGCGCTGCCGCGTGCACTTCATGCGCAACGCACTCGCCATGCCGGCAAGAGCGGCCGGCGCGTGGTCTCCGCCTTCATCGCCACCGCGTTTGCCCAGGACGATGCCGAGGCCGCACGAAGCCAATGGCGCAAGGTCGCCGACCAGCTCCGCCCCAAGCTGCCCGAACTGGCCAGCTTCCTCGACGAGGCCGAGACCGACGTGCTGGCCTACATGACCTTCCCGCCGCAACACCGGACCAAGCTGCACTCGACAAACCCGATCGAACGCCTCAACGGTGAGATCAAGCGAAGGACCGAGGTGGTCGGCATCTTCCCCAACGAGGATGCCATCGTCCGCCTCATCGGAGCGATCCTGCTCGAGCAAAATGACGAATGGGCCGTCCAGCGAGCCCGCTACATGACACTGGAAACTATCGCCCCGTTGGGTGATGATCCCACCGTCAGCCTTCAGGCAATCGCCAGCTGACAAGCCCGGCTCTCGCCGGCGAACGCGGTGACACACCGCCAGCTACACCACGGCAGGGGACACGATCCAGAGACATCAAAAGCTTGCCCCTTTGCCCGACAGGGGGACGTTTGAAGGGCGTTGCGGCATCAATTCGTGACGTAATAAGCGGCTGGTCACGGTGGCTTAATTTGTTCGCGGAGACCGGTTGGATTGCGGAAGATTTTCTAACGCGTAAAGCATGCGCTTTTGCTGAACTTGTGTCGTTTTCTCAAGTTCGATCGTTAGCGTGGCGCGCATCGGATCAGACGCGGCCAAGTAGGATCGCGCAGCTTCTTCGAAGTAACCGTTGCGAATAAGAAGTCCAAAGTCGATTGCAACCTTCACGCGGATGATTGATGGTGCCCTATCCGCGAACGGCATCGCAGCCAATGATCGTCGTATCGCTATCCAAGCTTCATTCGGCGAGTTATCGAAGGACATATCCAAAAATTGAAACGTTCGGTCGTCAAGTTGTCCGTGGATGATGCGGAGATTAAAAGCCACCAACCAGGCAAAAGCATCACGGGGCGCGCAACGTAGAATTTGCTGAGTGCGAACTTCAAGGGCATGCATGTGTGAGTCGAACTCCGACGCGGCTCCGTTTTTCAGCGAGAGTTCGACCAGGGGAATTTCGGCGAGCAGCAACGCGCGCTGAGCGCGAGTATCGCACGAGTCGAAGTTCAGCGCGGCTTCTTCAGTGAGCATGTTTGCTAGCGCACGGGCGCTATATTTCTCGAGACTCAGTAACTCCGCCTCAACAGTCTCAAAGCCGACCACCGCTATACTTCTTGAAAGCGTACGGCCCGCCCAAAACAGAGCGATAGTGCAAAATGCGAGGACAATTGCCCGGCGAACAGAAGTTTCGAAATCTGAATGAGGAGCAATGTACCGCACCAAGTTTAGGTGGTCCCGGTGGTCGCATCATTCGTGTAGTAATCATATTGTCGGTCCGAATATCCTTCGAATCTCCGCATGACGACTTCATCCGCTTTATTTAAAACAGCTCCGAGCAGTCGCTCAGCAAGCACTGGAGATGTGTTTACAGCCTTTAGAATCTCGTCTGCTGATGTGCTACCCCATTCGACAACCAGGACGAACGCGTCGAAAAGCTCCGCAGCGGCTTTCACGTCGACGACGGGCAGAATCGGCGGAAGGTCAACTAAAATATAATCGTACTCTTTCTCAGCGAACTTGAGCATTTCCTTCATAGCGGGTGCGGTGAGAATGTCTGAACTATTCGACGGCTTGATTTGCGTTGATGATGGAAGAAAATCGAACTTAAACTTAGAATCGGTAATGACCAGATCCGAGAACTCGGATTTCTCTGCAACCAAATTCAGCAGACCCGGTGCGCCGGCATAGCCCAGTGCTCTTGTCATCGACGGGTTTCTTAGATCTGCATCAATGACTAAGGTACGCGCTCCACTTTTCGCAACGAATGCGGCAAAAGCTGCCGCGACGGTTGTTTTTCCCTCGCCCGGAAGCGCGGAGACGACTCCGATGACTTTGCCTCCAGATGGGTGGAGATCTATTGCCACCTTAATGTATCGAAGCGCTTCCGCTGTGGCGGAAAACGGCGCGACCTCGCTAATCTGCCGGAACGCGGTGCTATCAATGGTCGCCCCCCTCCTTCTTAGTACCGGCTTCTTGGGGACCGTAACGGCTGGTATAACAGCCAAGCAAGTTGTGCCGAGCAAGCCCTCGAGTTGCGCCCGGGTGTGTATTTGGCGGTTCATTTGCTCTCGTGCGAATGCAGCAGAAGTGCCCAAGAAGAGCCCACAAAGAGTTGCCAGCGCAAGGGCAAGGCCAATTTTGGGTGAACTCGGCGTTCGAGGTTGAGATGCTTCGCTCACAACACGTGCTTCGGTCGACGGAAACGACTGCTGCTGAACCGATTGCGTAAATCGAGAGAGGAAAGTTTCGTAAATTCCGCGATACGTGGTCGCCGCGGTTTCCAGTTCGCGCAGACGTACCTGGGATTGTCTTGCAGCCCCTGATTTTTCGAAAACCTCGATCATCCTCTTGTCGATAGAATCTTCCTGGCTCTTCGCTATCTGGAGTTCGCTTTTATAACTTTCAGCGATGCGCCCAATTTCGTCCCATATAGCTCGTTGAAGGGCCGCCATTTCCGCGCGAAGGTTCCGTGCTGCTTGGTGGTCGGACCCGTAGCGCGCGCTCCATTCGGATTCCTTATTTTGATCGTCGAGAAATTGCTGTCGAAGCTTGGTGATGACCGGGTTGCTTAAAGCATCAGTCACGATCGGGTCGGGGATTTTGAGATTGTCTGTAACTGGTCGCTGTTCCAGCACGCGAGATATACGATCTAGCTTTGCGCGTGCTTGACTAGTATCAGCGCGTGCCTTCGCTAGAGCAATGCCAAGTTGATCCAATTCAACTTCACTCGCTAGCTTGCCATCCACCCCAATGATGATGTTGTTTTCCCCCTTGAAGTCTTGGACGGCTTTGTAGGCCTTGCTTGCCTGTTCGCGCAATTCCCCGATCCTGTCCTCAAGCCACACGCTCGCCCGGCGAGTTGCCTCAAACTTTGCTTGAAGTTGGTCTTCGATATACGCATTAGCAAACGCGTTCGCTATCGCTGCGGCTTTGAGAGGGTCCGAGGAAGTGTACGCGATTTGCTGAATGTAACTCCTTCCTAAACGGGTTACCTTCAGGTTGGCTCTGACCGTATTGACGACACGACGCAGGCGCTCGCTGTCGGTAATTTCGGGGGGCTTTTCGACGGGCAGTTTGAGTAAAATTCGAATTCGGCGCAAGATCCCATCGCCGGCCCCGACGAATTCTGGATCCTGATCCAAGTGCAATCGCTGAATAACAGATGTAACTACCTTTTCAGATTTCGTGGTTTCAATCTCACTTTCTACTTGCGCGTCATCGACTGACCTGTTTTCCGAAGCCATTTCAGACTGCGACCAAGTCACCCGTTTGGTATCGATTAGCATATCCGCTTGCGCGGTGTACTTGAACGGCGAAATAGCAATGTATGTCACGCCGAGGAGAACGCACAACGCGGTGACCGAGAATATAAGACGCCACTGCCGGCTTAGGAAATCTCTAATCTGCGACAAGGACATTGAAGCGGCGGGTTGGGTAATGTCATGCGGCGAAGTGTATGGTGAAAATTGACCTGCAATATTCATCTAACGTCCTTCGAGCGCACCAACCGCGCGGGTGGTAAGCTGTTCACCGCGTCGGGCTGACAGAATTTGCTGCTGTCGCGGACCCGATTGAATTTTTGGCACTGCCGCTTAGGCCGATCGTTGAGATCTGAACTAACGTCGAAATAGCGCCGCCCTGACTAGCTACGTTCGGTCGTGGCGCAGCGTTAGGATTGACCATCACTACGCTTCCGGCAGAACCATTCGCATTTGCTGCCGCCGCTTCGGTCGCTGCGGTTGAAAGGTCTCCGGCGACCGCGGCAAATGATGCTTGAAATTGGCCATCTTCAAAGCTTGCGACGGCTTGTTGGATCTGCAGCGCTGCATTTTGATCCGTACTAACGCAAACGGCGGCGGCCTGTGCCAAGCCGGCCGCGATTGCAGTCTGCAACCGAGGCGTCGCCTCATGAGCGAGACCAACGAGCTCCATTGCGAGCGAAGCATCTGTTCCAGAAAGATCACGCGTGGTCGCTTCAAGGGTTCGCGCGTCCATATCGGGGGCGAGCAGTGCTTTTGGATTGGTTTTGAACTGAGCTATTGCCTCCCCAGAAATAGGAGGCGACAGACAAGCCGACCACGCATTGCTGGTTAGAACGGTCACGAACGGCAAAACACATAATGCGAATTTTTTGAAGATCATGGAAGCCACGCAACTATTTGTTTCTGAGGGACAATTCACCCTACTAACTACATCACCGCAAAGGACCTATCAATCGACGTTTTAGTGTATGGTTGATTGCAGTTGCCCGAGCGACTGCTGTTTTGATCATAAGCCACTGATATTTCGGTATTTTTCGTTTCGTATTCTGTGTTTTGCAGTGCGATAAAAAGTCGCCATTTTTCCGAGATACCTATGCAATCATTTGTCGTAGGCCAAGTGAACTGGCGAGTTTTGCACTTTTCAGGTCCTTGGCGTGCCGAGGCGAATACAAGGATCGAAAGTCCTTTTAGGGACTGACGAAGATCAGGCAAACGATTAAGGCGGGCGATACTCTGTGGCGCAGATATCTCATTTGTTGAATTTGGATGAATGGCCCATTCTGAGGCGCAGCTTGAGCTCGCTGCCCGACAATCGACGAATCTATACGATCGGAGATATTCATGGGCGCTGCGATTTGCTCGACATTTGCCTGGGTAAGATCGAACAGGATTTTTCTGAGCGACCTTATCGGCGTCCACTCTTGGTCTTTCTAGGCGACTACATCGATCGGGGACCGCAATCTCAAGGGACCATCACTCGGCTCATTGAGCTGGCGGCTAAATACGAGTGCGTTTTTTTAAAGGGAAACCACGAGCACATCGCCATGAAGTCTTTGACCGATTTATCGGCGATACCAAAGTGGCTACGGTTGGGCGGCTTAGAAACTTTGAAATCCTATGGTGTGGTTCCGTTCATCAGCCCGGAACGGCGACACGTCATGGCCACCCAGATCGCTTTTCAAAATGCTCTCCCGCCGTCCCATTTTCGACTGTTTGCCGGCCTGAAAAACCACTTGATCTGCGGTGACTTCTTTTTTGTCCATGCAGGAATTCGTCCCAGGATCGACTTGCTTGCACAGAAAGAAGAAGACCTGCTCTGGATACGTGATGAATTCCTTTCTTCGCAGGAAGACTTCGGCAAAATTGTCGTTCATGGTCATACCCCGGTTCAACGTGTTGATATTAAATCAAATAGAATAAACATCGATACTGGTGCGTTCAGTTCGGGCCGATTGACCTGTCTGGTGCTCGAGCGCGACCAGATTTCAATCATTGATACCGTTGATGACTAAACGTGCGGCGTATTTATTTTATCCTTGATCAGCTGATCAATGCTCGCACGCATTTTTGTGGTGAAGTGTTCCGGTCCAAAGCTTTGAGCGTGTGCAACAATCTTCTGGGAATCGACGTCCTGATCTTGAAAGCCGTTTACAGTCGCTATTATAGCCTCCTGAGTTTGCTCCGTGAAAAAAGCGCCGGACAATCCTGGCACTACCGTCTCCAGAGCGCCGCCGCGCGCGTAGGCGAGTACGGGGCGTCCGCTAGCCATTGCCTCGACGGGAACCATACCAAAATCCTCTTCGCCCGGAAAAATGAGGGCACGGCATCTTGCGTAATGGTGTCGTAAAACGTCGAACGGTTGCGGGCCAAGGACTGTAACCGTGGGCCCTGCAAGACGACGAATCTCATCCAGCATCTCGCCCCCGCCGATCACGATGAGCTTGCGTCCCATCTTATTGAACGCGCGCACCGCTAGATCGGGGCGCTTGTACGAAACGAGTTCGCCGACCATGAGATAGTAATCTGCAAGCTCTTCGGCCGAAGCAATTGAAAATGCATTGGTATCGACAGGGGGATAAACGACCTCAGCATTTGCCCCATAATATCTTTTGATCCGAGACGCCACTGCGGTCGAGTTCGCGACGAAGTGGTCGACTCGTAAAGAGGACGTGACGTCCCACAGCCGCAGATAGTGGGCCAACAGCGGCATAACCAAGCGGGTTAACAATCCGGCGCTTGCCCGGTAGTCCGCGTACATATTCCAGATGTAGCGCATTGGCGTATGGCAATAGCAAATGTGGACGGCATCCGGTGCTGCTACGACGCCTTTGGCGGGACCGGATTCGCTGCTTATGACCAAGTCATAGCCACGCAAATCCAATTGCTCCAACGCGATTGGCATCAAGGGCAGGTAGCTCTTGTACATCCGCGCGGCGCGCGGCAAAGAGTTTATGAAGGTTGGAATGACCTTATGTTGGCGAATCTTTTCTGAGATTTTCTCCGGGACGTATACGTGAGTGAAGATGTCGGCTTGCGGGTACATGTCACACAGAGTTTCGACGACCTTCTCTCCGCCGCGCATTCCGACTAGCCAGTAGTGAATGATCGCGACTCTCATGAAGTGCCCTTTATCCTTTTATGATAAGTTCTGGTAGCACGGCTCAAACGCAATTCGCTGTACTGGAATTTACTCGATTGGAAAGCAGTCACTCAGGATGCAAACACTGTCTGTTTTGAACTGGAACGAGGCTACAATGTGTACGAGGTTTCGAAAGGCGTGCTGTATATAAGGCCGGATTAGTGTATCATTTCTTGCGGCCATCTCCGCAGCGATGAGGAGGCGTAGTTTACGAGAAATCGAGAGGTGTAGCGGCGACTGCGCTGCACGGTGCAACCTCACCTGTGGGCTCGTTAATGAAGGCTGCAGGAATCTTCCTCCGACGCGGCGGCTTCGAGCAAAGGGGCCATGCTCCCGCAATGGGCTCCAGTGAAGAAGCAATAAAGCACGGCGAGCGTAAGAGAGCAGCTGACGTCGATTTTCGACCGCAAACACGGCAGCTACATTTGAATGATGCTCAGCAGGTTTAGTACGGATCTTTCCTATAATCCATTTGCGGCGTGGACTTTCGCGGTGTTACTTGGTTGTCTCAGCGTGATTGCGGCGGTCCAGGAGGGCAGCCCTCAGGTGGCCCGGCATCACGGCCGTAGACGTGAACGTAATCGACAAGAAGAGTAGATGGGTCCGGTGCCCGATCGATTGGCCATCCACCTCCTAAAGCTAAGTTTATGAGCGGGTACAAAGGGCCATCAAGTTCCGGCGGTGTTGGCTGACTCCACACTTTCTTACCATCGAGAAAGAACACAATAGCTTGCGGAGAAATGTCGACTCCGAATGTGTGGAAATCGGCAACTAGAGCGCCCTCTGCGAAATCAATACGTTGATTTTTTCCACGAGTTTTGGTTGGCTCATTCTTATACCAGACGTGAACCACCGCTTGGTATGCCGATGTGAATTGACCATAATATTCGATAACATCGATTTCGACATTGCCTTCCGTGAGGTTTGTCGGCTTCAACGCCGCGAGCCAAAATGCTGGCCACAATCCTGGTCCGGGCGGCATTTTCATACGGGCTTCGAAATACCCATAGCGGGTTCCACTCCCTGCGCCCGACGCGTCCGCCGCCGCAAGCAACCCAGAAGTCCATCGCCCTTCTCGATCCTTTGTAGCAGTGATTGATAAAATTCCATCTTTTACTTTGAATGGTCCGTAGGGGCCTGGATCTAAAAACCTTGCGTCACCAAAATCGCCGCCCCACGGTGTATGCGCAGTCCAACGCGCGGGGCCGATCCGGCTGGACGCGAAGCTCTGTGAATCGAAATCTTCCAGCAAGACCGGTTGTAATTCGCAAGAATTGGCGCCCGCTATCGCGTCTTTGCAGGAAAGTGAGAGAGTTAGCGCACCTAGAACGACTGCAATCAAAGCTAGACATTTTTCTCTCATCGTGAAGCTCCCATTACCAAGCGGAGATTTCCAGAAGAATTCTGGCAGTAGAGGGCGTCCGCATCCCGTTCCTCAAATCAAGCGAAGCCTGCCCGTCGACAAGTCCGAAGTCCTTGCAGAGCCAGGTCGAGCTAGCGATTTCGCCTTCTTAGGGTTGCCGCCCGATCGGGCTCAACGTGACCGCGCAGCAAATCTGCAAGACCTCGGATGTTGCCCAAAAGTCGTCCACGGCGGTCGATGAATGGTTCTGGATAGATCGAACGTGCGACATTAGTTGAGATATTTCTGAAGAGGTGACTAGCAACCTGTCCGAGACTCATAGTCCCCTTACGAAGAAGGTAAATGGGATTAACGACTTGTGAATAGCCAAGCCGATCGCCTGCCACCCTGCCGCTCTTAATACCCATGTGAACGCCGCAAGCGCTTGCACTTTTAATGAGCCGCCCTCCGCGTTTGCTCAGAGCTCCGCCAAAGTCGCGATCTTCGAGCCAACCGTAAAGTACGAGACGCTCGTCGAATGCAAGCTCCCTAATCGCTGCCAACCGGAATGCCATATTGCAGCCATAAGGACTGTATGGTTCGATGCAAGACCAATCAGAGCGATGATCGAAACTCTCCACGATGCGAACCGCCTCGTCGAAGCTCAAGCCGGGTCCCTTGATTCCGTCAGCCAGCACGCGCCCGGTAAACGCAACCACTTCGGGTTCGTCACGAAATGTTTGAGCAGCCGCTGCTAACCAACTTGCATCGGCAACAAAGTCGTCGTCAAAAAAAGCGACTACATCAATCCCCGGGGGTAATGCGGCAAGGGCGGCATTGCGTTGCGCTGGCAGTCCGGCTCGGCCTGTTACGATTTTGACGGTGGGCAGGTCTGCTGCATCGCCGGCGTCTTCGGGGGTGATGCAAGACACGATGACGATGGCCGGCGTGCAGCTTTGGGTCTTGAGAAGGTAGCTTAACGTAGCCGAAACGATTGCTGGTCGCCCCAATGTTGCGATCACGACTGCAATTTTGGGCAACTGAGTTTGAGCAAGATTGACAGGAAACGAAGTTTTAGGATCGCGCATGAGCTCGAGATATCCTGCGGCTGTTTTTTTCCAAGAGAAGAGGCTTATCCGGGCCGATCCTCGTGCGATGAGTTCTTGTCTAAGCTGCGATGAAGCTACGAGTTGACGCAGGTGCCTTATCCAGGCCGTTGGGTCATCGGGAGCCGCCATCAATGCCGCATTGCCGCAGACCTCGGGTAAGCTGGCTCGGTCTGACGAAATCACGGGACATTTGCGTGCCATCGCTTCGACGATCGGGAGGCCAAAGCCTTCAGTCCAAGAGGGAAACGCCAAACAAAAAGCATGATCCATTAGATAAGCCAGATCGTGATCAGTAACTTGACCAATCATCTTCACGTTCGGCAAGGAAGGCAGCGCCTCTTCGGCGAAGATACCGGAACCTCCACCGGCAATCACTAGGTCGAGACCCATTGCTTCGATCTCAGGAGCAATGCGCATGAGAAGTTGGATGTTCTTGTGGCGTGCTCGCGACCCTAGGGCAAGAACGAAGTCTCGTTGATCGCTGATAGCTAAACGAGCCCTCTGGGCCAGCGTGGGATCCCATGCAAGCGCGTGCTCATGACCATTTGGCAGCACCGCTATTTCCTCAGCGCGAATTGGCAAAAATCGCGCTATTTGGCGTGCCGAATCTGCGGAAACTGTAGTGATCCGAGCTGCGCGCCTGGTAAGCAAGCGTTGCAGGGCGCTATAGACCAGACGGAATGACAGCCCATAGCTTTCGGGCTTAACGAAAACATTGGCGTCATGGATACAAATGACCTGATCAGACTTTGAAACGGGGCCTAAATTTCCGAGATTAAGCAGGCGGCCCTGCCATCTCGCGGGGAGCACCGATTGCTCCCAGAGCTGTCCCGAGAATGGCTTTGCTTCAATAAGCGGCATGGCGGCAAAGCCGGGATCCTGCGCCGACGTTGGAGCGATTATTGATGCACGGGCTCCGGAGTTCAGAAGCGAGGCGTTCATCGCAGAACATACATTCCAGGCATACCGCTGTACGCCCGTTATGGGTTGCGTGAGAAAGCGACCATTGACCCCGAAAGACGCAGAATCGATCATGTTATGACTTCAATCGGTCTTCGAGCAGAGAAAGTGGCAATTCGAATGTCGTGTTCTGGCTCGGCACAGGCCAATGCAGCCAGCACGTAAAATATCAAGCCTTGTTCGACGTTGGGGGCGGCAAAACAGTCGCCAATTATGAGGCTAAGGCAGGCATTACGCGATGCAAGACGGACAACAGACGGGAATGTTCCATTCGCGCCGCGGCGCTTGAACAGGGCAGAAACTAGAAAGATAACATAAAAAAGCGAGCCTGGTACTCCAACGTTTGCGAGCAGCGCATACGGTAGGCTAGAGGTTCGGACAGTACCAAGGCCCACGCCAATTCCATAAGAATCAAAAAAATTACGCAGTCCAAAATTGTTCCACGTCTCACGTTCGATGCCAGAGTTGGATGTCGATTTGTTAAAAATGAGCAAGTCGAAATAATCGCGTACGATCTGCGAGCTCTTGTCATCGATGAGTATGGCGGTTCCCAAGACAGCCACAAATAGCGGGCCGCATATCATTGCGGCCGAGCTATAGGGACGGGCAGCTAAATTAAACCCTCGGCCGACTAATACAGCGTATAAAATAAGGAGAGCCGGCATAGTTCCTGCGAGTCCCGTCGAGGACGTCGATAGTACGACGGCCACCAGCGAAGCCAGTGCGATAGCGCCAGTCAGCGCAGGACGGTAGCCGCATAAAAATAGCGTGCCGGTAAATCCTAGGGCGCCAAGTGTTTCGCGCGCAAATGCAGATGCTTCGGGAAATGAACCAACAATGCGTTTAAGTCCGCTAATTTCCTCTTCGTTGTGTAAAGTGTATTGAGCGTTTCGTATGAACTCCAGTGTGAATTGCGTGCCGGTCGAAAACGTAGCAATGTCCAGTACAGCAAACGCGAGGTTAGCGGCCGCGGAAGCAATCATCGCGCTTGTTATCGCCAGGAAGCCGGTTCTTGTTGATGCGATCGCGGCAGTCATCATGAAGCAGATCAGATCGCCGATCATATAGACGGACTGGGTAAAGTTGCTGGAGACCGGTCCAAGCGGAACGCCGGAGTTAGTCATTGCGTACTCAGAAGTACCAAGCGGAACGATTGACGTGATACCCGCGAGCAATCGTGGCACACAAATCGCAGTCAGGACGCCATATAGAGCTAAGCACATTAACCAGAAACCCGGCTTGGGCAAACCTAGGGCGTGCATCGCAGTGGCTGACTCGTCTTTGCGTCGAAAGACTGCGATGGCCACAAACCCAAGAAGTAGGTGTGCGGGTTGTATATTTGCGCTCCCAATCAGCAGGGCAGCCGCAGAGCCAAGTAGTGCTGCTATCAAAAACGCTGTGAAGGTTGCTCTATGCCCGAGTTGCAAGCAAATCAGGCCGATGAGCAGTGTCAGAAGGCCGATTGGCTCTATACTCATTCTGCAATTCCCATTTGCGGGCCGCTGTTGTTCAACTGATAGATGATTTGAATGTCATCTCGAGCGGCGCGCTGTGCACACTACCCACGATCTGGGACCCAGGCTGACGCATCAGAATTCACGAGCTATCAATCCTCTAATTGACAGCGAAATCGATAAAATTGGAAGCAGCACGTGCCTCAGCATGGGAAACTCGCGGGAGATCGCACCCTCTCGCCAAAGGCGCGATCTCAGTGATTTTATTCGATGAACGAGCGTTCCTTGTTTTTCTGCTACAAAGATAGAGAGTACTTCAGCGCGCCCAAAATCAACTGAACGATCAGCAACGCCGAGGCAGCGTAGATCGGCTTCTGTTGGTCGCGTGATAGCACGCCTTAATTGACGCCACGCACTTTCAGCATCGTTTAGCGCAACAGCCCCATCACAAACGGCCAGGGAATCGATATACGATAGAGCGCCAGCAAGCAGAGCATTTTTAGTAGTTGGATCAACAACGCCAAATGTTATGTCGCCGCAGTTTGCTCGGATCTGGCCATCGTCGCTTTCGAAAAAGAGACGGACCGACGGCACATCCGGCTCGAACAAGCCTTCGATAAGATGCCAATACCGCAAAACGACAGAGCGAACATTGAGAGGGCTGTAAAAATTCTGCTCGACCAGTAAACCGCTAACTTTAGGAAAGTGCTCTTCGCTGTGGCCTTTGTAATTTGATCGTGCAAATTGAATTGTTTCTAAGCGTACGTCGGGGAATGCGCTCGCGAGGAGGCGCTGCGTGCTTCCATAAAGTCCTGTGTCGCATAATATGATCCGATCGGAATCGCCTATCAACTGTTCGAAGTGGCGAACGAACAAGGAATGCTGAAAATCAATATTGGCGAGCACCTCCGTTCCCGATTTGTCGAAAAGCAATTTGACAAATGTCGGCCCGAACATTGGCTGGTGCCACTCTGTTGGAAGTTCGTAAGTCTTTCCACCGAGAGCCGCCGCTACTTCGGCCATCGAGCTTCCGCTAAATTCGCGATCTAGTTCCTCCGCGGCCGAATTGTCTTGCGCTAGAAGTGCGGCCCGCGCAGCTATCAAGCGTGATATCATGATGTTCTCTCGCCGCACTTGAATCGGGAGACCCAATCGAAGAACGACCCGCTCAAAAGCTTCTCGAATTCCCACACCACCTCGAGCGCAAAACATCAGGCAGGGATTACTGTCACCTCCCGCTTCCAGTACGTACAGCCATATCAGCAGACAGAATTGGGTGATGATCGGTCCGAAGATGTGTCGACCGAACGAACCGGCACTGTCGCCATACGAGGTAGAAAGTTTCGCTGCCCTTAATTGGCTACGCAGGAACTTGCCAACTTCCGTCGATATGCCGCTCGCATACCGAATATACTTGCGGATTACAGGCCGCGGCGCATGGCAGGCATTAATGCCCATGGCAGATGGAATTTTAACGTCGGCCAGCAAATCGTCACCAATGTGGGCCAGTCGATGGGGCGAAATGCCCTCTGACTTCATTGCGGCTGCGAATAGGCCTCCCGCGCGTTTGGTCAGTCCGACGTCGGCGCTAGAATAAACTGCGTCTATGAGATCTGGCCCGTGGAAATGATGGATTAGCTCACGCACGGCTTGTGTCGAAAGCGTCGTGTCGCTGATGGCGAGGATCCGCACCCCCGCGTCCCGATGCGTCCTTAGGTACTTTGCAAGTTCCAGGTTAGCCGTGAGCGAGGTTTTCTCCACCTCCAACTCAATTTGATAGCGCTTGCCGATGAGAGTTTGTGGCAGACCAAGAAGAGCCAATTGACGACTAATAATGTCGACAAGTCGTACCTCACCTGGCCTTCGTCGCAACGATAATCCACGAAATGCAAGTCGCTGCGCCTGCATGCGCGCCTCTGCAAGAAGGTCTGTCTCGACAGTCCGACCTTCTTGTTCAAGCTGCCTGGAAAAGAGCCGCTCACCCATGACGATGCGCGCACGTTCCGACCGGCTATTGCGCAATAGCAGGGTGTCAAAAACATCGGTCGAGATCGCTTCTAAGTTGTCGGTGCGGTTAACCAAAACTGCGAGCGGAAAGTTTTTCATGGAAGGAAGGGCGCTAGCCTCGGCTCCGCGCGATTGACAATATGCGCTCATAGCGTCTTACTCGAGCATCTAAGCGATGACAAACCATGAACTTGAAGTTTAGGGCTCAGATCTTACAGTCTGCCGCCAAGCTTGCATAGGTATATGCTCCAGGTGCTGATTAGAGAGTTTAGTTTATCGACACTTGGAAGTCCAACCCACTAGCAGTTACAGCACGGCAGCTGCTTTGTAGTTAACTCGGACGATCTCGGTACGTAACTGGCTCGCGAATACAACTACTTTCGCTGCCCGAAAGTTGGGAGACTTCACCAGCGCCGCTGCTGGTCTGTCACACAGCGGGCGGGCAGGCGGTGTTTTCATCTTTGGTCGGACAAGAAGTTTACTGTTACGCGAAGCGCCCCCTGAGGATATTCTTGCTTGGACAATATTTTTTCGGTTTGGAAAATGGTCGAGGATTCTAAGAAGGGGGCGGCGAATATGCCAGCTGCCTTGAATGTGGCCATGCTCCTTAGCTGCGGCTCGTTTGAGGGGTTCTTTGGATGGGTTCAGGGGCAAACCCGGGAAAGCTATCTTGAGACTTACCGGAACGATTTCGCGTGGTATTATGCTCGGGGTCTAAAAGAAAACGGCATTGCCCCCATAATCTACATACCGGCCTTACACGAGAGGGGAAAATACCCTACCGATCTGGGGATCTCAGTTCGATTTCTTCCGATTAGTAATTGGTATCGACCTCTCGAAACTGTTTGGGTCAAGCGGCTTAGTCGCAGGACACGTTGGTCGTTGTACGCGGAAGAGCGTATTAACACCATTGCATTTATGAGCGCATTGCAAGACGCACTCGCTGAGGATCA
Organism: Bradyrhizobium sp. 76; assembly: GCF_023073025.1. Classification (NCBI taxonomy): domain Bacteria; kingdom Pseudomonadati; phylum Pseudomonadota; class Alphaproteobacteria; order Hyphomicrobiales; family Nitrobacteraceae; genus Bradyrhizobium; species Bradyrhizobium sp. 76. The sequence continues at coordinate 62,871 of NZ_JADPIS010000017.1, read as the reverse complement.
GGTCGATTTACTGTATTTGCAAGAATATTGGAGTGGTAGATTTGATCACATTGCGGCTCGGATCGATTTGCCGATAGTCGGCGCCGATCATGGTGGCGTGTCTGATCGCGTGGTCAAATTGTTTAAGCCGGCGGCCTTTAGGCAAACCGCGTTGTGTTATGCCCAGACGAATGACGAATGCCGTATCGTTGAGCAATACGGTGGGCGCGCTATGCTTGCACCCAACGGCTGCGACGTCTCGGAATTTTTCCCCGATCTGAGTGTCGAGAGAAAAAAGACCGTTTTGACCGTAACGCGGCTCACTAATAGACAAAAGCGAACGAGCGATCTGATACGAGCGATGGCGGAGTTGCCGCAGGAATGGACCTTGGACATCGTTGGTACAGGTCCCGATAAGTCGATGTTGGAAGATATTGTTGCGGAACTTGGGTTGTCGTCGCGCGTCAAATTTCACGGCTTTCTCGGACGCAAAGAAGTGCGTCAGTTTTTTCGTAGCTGCGGCGTTTATGCCATGCCGTCGGCCAACGAAGCCGTTGCGTTGGCGGTGCTGGAGGCAATGGCCTGCGGTGCGCCGGTCGTTTTAAGTCGCATCCGGGCGTTTGAGCAACTGGTCGATGATGGTGTCAACGGTCGGCTTGTAGAGGTTGGCGACGTCAAGGGCTTGGCGTCCGGAATCATCGATGCTTGGACTCATCGCGAGCGATTAGGCTTCGAAGCGACGAAAACTGTAAGAATCCACTATGACAAGAGGATCTTATACGAGCGTCTAGCGGGATCGCTCCGTGAAGTAGCCGGGCGGAAGCCCGGATGGACGGAGCAGGAGTAAAGTAGGACGCGATGCTCGCAGGCCGTCTGGCGACAGTGCTTCCAGGGTTGTCATGCCAGAGTTGTCGAACATCATCGTCATCCAGCGATTCGGCTACGAGAGTAAGGTGATAGGAGGCTGTCATGAAGGAAATGTACGAGAGCGATGTCTACGCCGAAAAGAATCCCACGTGGCACGAGGAAGATTCCCCGTGGAAGGCAGGCCACATCGAAAGGATGATCAAAAAGAATAATATATCAAACAGCCGGATATGCGAGATCGGTTGCGGGACAGGCGAAATTTTGCTGAATTTAGAAAAGGCATTTCCGCAAGCGACGCTGTCCGGGTACGAGATTTCCCCGCAGGCGTTTAAACGTGCTGAGGCGAAGGAAACCGCGCGCACACATTTCTATCTCAAGGATTTGCTGGCTCAAGGCGGTCCGCAATTCGATGTGTTACTAATTATCGATGTTATCGAGCATGTCGAAGACTACATTTCATTCATCAAGAAGCTCAAATCATTTGGGACCTACAAGATCTTTCACATTCCGCTCGACATTTCCGCGCAGTCGGTCATTCGATCTTGGCCGATTTCTGAGCTCCGGCGTAATGTGGGACACATCCACTATTTCTTCAAACAGACTGCGTTAGCGACGCTCGAAGATTGTGGCTACAAGATCATCGACCATTTCTACACGGCGAGCCGCTTAGAGCTGCCAAACCAGGCGCTTTCTAGCAAGATCATGCGGTTTCCTCGGCAAATGATGTTCGCGGTGAATCCGGATTTGGCGGTCCGACTTCTTGGAGGGTATTCCCTAATGGTCCTGGCGGAATAGCCAAGTTCAACTAAAGCGTTTCGCCTCCTATGTAAGTCGATTGTATCTGCCACGACACTAGATTAGCCGTGATGCGACCAATTTGAGGCACTTTTGGCCTCGAGCTTTCTACGATGTTTTTAGTTGAGGGGCCAGGAGACGCGCCTACAATGGCTAAGTTCGCTTCGGCCGGCGCTATAATCCTTCGAATTGCTGACGTCGCGTTCTATGTTCAAACTATCGATTCTCAAGCCTCCGCAAAAGCCTGGCGATCGTGTCCCCTAGCGTGGTGTAGCTGGCGGCGGGTCACCGCGTTCGCCGGCGGGAGCCGGGCTGATCAGCTGGCGATAGCCTGAAGGCTGACAGTCGGATCATCGCTTAATGGCGCGATGGTTTCCAGCGTCATGTAGCGAGCGACGATGGGGACGCCTCCGGCGTAGGCCGCATTCTGATTGGATTATTCTGGCTGCCAGCACTTGAGCCATGTCGATTTTTTTTCGTACATCCGGACGAGCTCGATCAGGTTTTCGACGCCGAATTCAGTGAACACTTGGATGCCATCTTCTCCGACGCCATAGACTCAGATGACGCGTCCTCGATCTCCATTTCGTTGACGACGTCCCGCAGCCAGTCTTTGTCCTCGCCGAGGTCGGCGGCCACAGGGGTATGGTGGTGACGTGATGAACCTTGTTGACGTGCGTGGTCATGCTCCTTAGGCGGAGATCGTTGCGGTCGGTGGCGTCCAATTCCAGAGCAGCAATTCGTCCAGCCGAGAGCCGGATGGGCGGCGATGGGAGCAAGGATATCTTTGAGCCAGGCGTGCGGGTCGACGCCGTTTATTTTGCAGGTGACGATCAGGCTGTACATTGCCGCGGCCCAGGGGGCGGCTCAGCGTCTGCCGCACCTCCAGGCGCTCCTCGGCACTCCTGCCATTGACGGAGCGCTCGAGCTCAATACAGCGCATCGATCCGACGCACCACCTTGATCGCGATCGGAGACAGAGGGATTTCCTTTTTGCGGGCAGCCTTGCGCCGCGCGTTCTCTTCAATATCGGCCATGGCGAAGAACGGGCGCCGCGCATGGACCCAGCACGCAGCTTCCCGGGATCTGTCCGGGATGGCGTCCCGCCAGATAGAGTTGATTATATCCGTCATAGGCGTCGGCCTGAAGGATGCCGGCATACCCCCGCCAGATGCGCCCGAGGGTGCCGCCGCAGCATTCGCAAGCGGTCGGCGGATCGATCACCACCCGTTCGCGTGGGAGATGCTCGGGAACGTCTGGCGCCCGGCGCGTTGGCGCGTAAATCCGCGCACCGTCCGACAGCCCGTTCCGCCGCAAGCTCGTCCTCGGTGGCGTCGGTTTGAAGCTCCTAAACGTTAGCGCCAACTGGTTGATCAACCGCAACGAACGCTCCGAGCGCTATCCGTAGATCTGACGCTCGAGCTTGGCGATCCTAAGCTGCTGCTGCGCGATCAGTGCTGTCGTCTGAGGCTTTTGCGCCGGTGACCGCGAGTTCTGCCGCGAACTCCAGGGCCTTCGCACGCTCGAGCGCCAACGCCTCTTTCAAGGCGGCAATGTCATCCGGAATCGCTTCGCGCTCAGCATCCATGTGACGCAGTGAATCGCAGATTGGATGCGTTGTGATTCCCCAAAATGGCCGGCACCCCACAATTTTCTTTTGCTCAGCCCGCGCTCTCTGGCCGCCACGTTAGTTGAGGATTCCTCCGGTCGATTCCTTCCAGCATATAGGCCATCTGCGCCGCCGAGATCGACCCCCGTGCCGGCCGACGCTGAGGGCCAGATGAACTTGCCGCGGTCCAGGCGTTTGGCGTAGAGCGACATGCCCAACCCATCGTGCCAGAGGATCTTGACCAGATCACCGCGACGACCCCGGAAGATATAGAAATCGCCGGCATGAGGATCGCGCTTCAAGCTCTCCTGAACCGCAAGAGCCAGGCTTTGCATCCCACGGCGCATGTCGATGTGGCCAGTGGCGATCCAGACCCGGTCGCCGCTCGGGATCGGGATCATCGCCGCCTCAGGAGCTCAAGGACCCGCTGCAGCGCCTCGGTTTCCACGTCACGGTCGACGCGCACGCGACAGCCGCCAAGTTCGATCTCAACTATTCCGGCCCTTGCGCGCTGCGCAGGAAGCCAAGATGACGGCGGCGGTGCGCACGCCGATGCCGGAGCCGACGTGGATGTGATCTCGACGGGAACATGAGCCGGCATAGCCTCGCCGCCTAGACGGCCCTGGCGCGCCTGCCGACGCCAGGTGAACAGCAGGCTCTGAGCCATTCCATGCCGCTGCGCAACGCCGCACACAGTCTCGCCAGCTTGCAAGGTCTCCTCAACCAGACGAACCTTCTCGTCGTAATTCCATCGGCGCCGACGCTCGGCACCCAGCACCTTGACCTGCATTCCCCACATGACTTTAAGGCTAGACTTAAGGTCATATCCTCAAAAACGCCGCCGAACTCCACAAGGCGGCCGTCGGCGGAGGGAGACGACGGCGTCCTCGTTGTGGAAGATGCCGACGACTTCGGTCCGCCGTATGATCTCGCCGCTGAGGCGTTCGATAGGATTGGTTGAGTGCAGCTTGGTGCGATGCTGCGGCGCGAACGTCATGTAGGCCAGCACATCGGTCTCGGCCTCGTCGAGGAAGGTCGCCGGCTTCGGCAGCTTGGGCCGGGACTTGATCGGAGACCTTCCGCCCATTGGCTTCGCGCGGCCTCCGCATCGTCCTCGGCGAAGGCGGCGGCGATGAAGCCGCAGACGACGCGGCGCCCGCTCTTGCCGGCATGAGCCAGCGCGTTGCGCATGAAGTGCACGCGGCAGCATTGCCGGCTGGCGTTGAGCACCTTGGCGACGGTGGTCTTGATGCCCTCGTGGGCATCGGAGACGACCAGCTTGACGCCGGGTAGCCCCCGGCGGGCTTGCGCAGGAAGGCCGTCCAGAACGTCTCGGCTTCGGAGGGGCCATTATCCATGCCGAGAACTTCGCGACGGCCGTCACTGTTGACGCCGACCGCGACGATCACCGCGACCGAGACGATGCGGCCATTCTGGCGCACCTTAACGTACGTGGCATCGATCCACAGATATGGCCAGTCGCCCTCGATCGGCCGGCGAGGAAGGCCTTCACCTTTGTCGTCGATCTCGCCGCACAGCCGGCTTACCTGGCGCTTGGAGATGCCCGTCATGCCCATCGCCTGCACCAGATCGTCCATCGAACGGGTCGAGACGCCCTGCACGTAGGCTTCCCGCACCACCGCCGTGAGCGCCTTCTCGGTCATGCGGCGCGGCTCCAGGAAGCCGGGAAGTAGGGAAGTAGGACACCTTATGCAGCTTGAGAATGCGCAGTGCGACCGCGCCGGGGCGGGTCTCCCAGATCCGGTCGCGGTAGCCGTTGTGCTGCGCCAGACGCTCGGGGACTCTTTTCGCCGTCGGCTGCCCCGGTCTGGCTTTCCATTTCCAACTCATCAGACGCTGAGCAGCAACTCCGATCATCTCGCGCACAGATCGGCATCAGGGGTCTTCTCCACGAGCGTGCGCAGGTTCATCATGTCGTCGGTCATCGGTGGTTCCTCGGTTGCGTCGGCGTGTCGCAACCCGATCTTACCGGAGAACTGCCGGTGACCATCGCAAAGCCGCCCGCCCGCTACGGCGCTATGTGAAGGCGCGCGTACAGGCGGCTTTGCTCTACCGAGCTACACCAACACCGGGGACGGACCAGCCTAGCGGCTCGGCTGAAGCCAAGTTGGCGAAGATCGCCCAGCATCGGAAGCGCTATTCGGCCCCTAAAACAGGCTTTATGGCTTATGAACCGGTTGGAGGCCGTACAGTCGCGACTATAAAAGCTAGTGAGTTCATGAAATTGAAAGGCGATTTTTGTTTTCCCGAAATCGTCGAAACTACCATAATTTATGCTCGGTTAAGCTGCGAAGATATTAGGCTTGTGCATTGTCTACGATTTAAAATAATGTGAATTATGGAAGATGGGATTGATATTGTGATACTTGGTGCGGGCATCAGCGGGCTTGTTTCTGCCTCTGTGCTCCTCAAGCAAGGTTATAAGAGCATCATTGTCGTCGACGAGTATGATCACGTCGGAGGTAATCACATCGATTGCAGCGTGGGCGAATACACATTCGACATCGGTAGTTTTATATTCCAAGACGATTCGCCGTTGTTGGTACATTTGCCCGAGATTTTGCCATTGTATGTACCGATCGAGCCGACCTGGGGGCGTTTAAATCCTCAGGGGGTCGTGACGCAATATCCTATCTCCATCAAGGATGATTTGATCGCAGCCGGACCAATCGAATGGGTTCGTGTTCTGCTTTCAGTTGCCTTTGCTCGCCTGTTTAGGCGTCGTCTCAGTAATGCAAAAGACTTTGCCCAGTTTTGGATAGGCGCCAGATTGCTTCATCGATCAGGCTTGGGGAGGTACATGGAGCGTTTTTACGGGCTTCCGCCGGAGCAGATTGATATCCGCTTCGCAGAGAAGCGGATGCTGTGGATCAAGGAGCATGCAATGATCCGCCGCTATATCCATCTCCCGCGCTGGACCAGGGGGAGCGATCCTCGTGGCCGTCCAAACAGGCAACTCGCCCGTCCTCGGGAGGGTTTTGCGCATCTGTACGATGCTGCAATACGACGGATGAAGCAAAGCGGGGTTCAATTTTTGCTTGGCACGAAATTGGAAGGCTTGTCGAAAGCGGATGGAAGGTTCGTTTTGCAGACTGCCGATCGGCAGATCCGCGCACAGCGAGTAGTGTCAACGATTCCGCTTGAACGTGCTCAGGAGCTCTGCGGGATTGCGTTGGATGTGAAGCTTAGGACGGTAACGTTGATTACTCTTTTTTTTAGTTTTTCAGGCCACCGAGGCTTTAAAAATTCGATTCTGTATAATTTCTCTCATAGCGGGGCCTGGAAGCGCCTAACTGTTTATTCCGACTTTTACGGTCCAGCGGCTGGTCGGGAGTTTTTTGCTGTCGAGGTCAACGCAGATCACGTTTCTAACTCTGCCGAAATTGGAGCAAAGGATTTTAGGCAGCACACGATGGAAAACGGATTGTTCAAGGGAGATTTACAGCTTGAAGGGAGTCACGTGGTCTCGAACGCTTATCCTATATACACCAATGGGGCGGATGAACGTGCGGCGGAAATCATTGCCGCGCTCCGCAACTTCGGCGTTCAATCGCTCGGCCGCCAAGGAGCCTTTGATTACCAGCCGACAGCTCGCGATACGACGCTCAAAGCAGAGGCTGCGCTTCGCGTGAGTTAGTCGAGACTGGCGTCGAGGTATTCGCCGCTTGATTTGTAGAGAAAAGACCCATTTATCGCCCGAAGATGGCGCTCGCGAACCCCCAGGCTGATCTTTCGCCAGTTTGGAGCCTATAAGCGAGCAACTTGTTGCTGCGCTTATTAGGCAACATTGTCGCGAGAAAATAGAACACGGCCATCGCAATTTTGCTTTTTGCCGGGATTGGAACATTATGAAGTTGTTTGAGTAAGCCCGGCAGTGCGGTCAGCCTTGGCCGTCTACCCGATGCTACTTCGAGATACAGTGTGCGATCACGAAAAAAGAATGTGTCTTGTGCGTTGACTAGTCCTCCGTCTGGGGCGAGGCGCTGCAAAATTCGGCGCAGATGATCCATTCTGTGGAGAAAGCGATCAAGTTCGCGTCTCAGAGAGCAGGGATCCGGCAGCCGCCCCAATCCGGAGTCGTTATGGCCATGAATTCGGTAGCGTCCCAACGCTTCTGATGTACTTACCACATCACCAAAAAATGGCGCTGCAAACAAGATCACTCCATCAACTGCGCGATCGTAGTCCACTTCTCGGAGCAATTCACAGACATCGCGGCGAAAGACATTGCCGGAAGTTGGTGGGGTCTTGTAAACGCCGGTTCTAAGGACCTGATGTGCCAAGTCATCACGACTACGAAACGTCTCGAGTGACGACTGCGTGCCGACAATGTCGTTGCCGTCTGCGTCAATCTGCGTAAGTGGAAATTGCAGCTTCGCGACCCCCGGATCGAGTTGACTAATGATCTTGCCGAGAGCTCCTGGTTTCAATTCGTCATCGGCATCGAGAAACAAAACGAAGGGCGCGCTACTCTGATCGAAGCCGTACAGACAGGCAGCGCGTTGACCGGAGTTCTCGATCTTAAACGCAGAAACGGAGGTTTGTCGAATGACATCCCACGATCCGTCGGTCGAGCCGTCGTCAACGACGATAACTTCACAGTCCGCTCGATTTTGGTCGAGAACACTTTGAATAGCGTGATGAACGAAGGTTTCATAATTGTAGCAGGTAACAATGATCGCCAAACGTGGGACTTCGTCGCGAAGAAGTGGACGAATCACGGTACTATCGGATCTATTTTGGGTCATGCCTGATTAGGGTTCGCTCGCATTTCAGACCTTCCCCTCACTTGGCGCGAAGCGTCTGCGTATATCTCAAGCGTGTCGCGCGCTACACGCGCAATCGTGAGATGATCGATGTTGTATTGGCTCTTATCCCTCCACTCTTGCAAGGCATGAGGCGACTGTAGGAGCGAACAGATTGCGCGAGCTAAAGCGTCAGGATCCCGCGTTGCAACGAGAATGCCGGCCTTCCCGTATTCTAGCAATTGTGGAATGCCATCGACTTTTGTTGCGATAACCGCGCAGCCTGCCTCGCGGGCTTCCGACAGAACGAGCGGTGCTGGGTCCGCATGCGAGGGCAGCACAAAGATATCTGCTCCCATCAGGAATGGAAAGGGTTCGTCTAGTGCGCCAAAGAATGTCACCGCGGTGGAGCAGTTTAAAGTGCTGACCAAATGAGCGTACTCAGCTCGATGCGGACCGTCCCCAACGACGTACAGTCGGGCAGCTTGATTCTGTCCGCTTACAATATCGAACGCCTTAAACAAGTCTGGAAGCCCTTTGCGCGGATGGAGTCCGCCTACAAACAAGATCGAGGGGCCATCCAGGCGCTGCGGACTGCGATCTTTCCCTTCGAAGCGCGCAGATCCGATAGTTCCGTTCAGGACGACCCTGAGCTTGGTCTTAGGAACTCCTCGTTTCTCCATGGATTGTTGAACTGCGTCGCTCACAGCAATGACTCGGGTGCCCAAACCCATCAAGATAGAGCTCTTCTGAAATTCATTATGTACGGTTGTGACAAGGGGAATGCGCGCAATTTTGCATATTGGCCACGCCAAAACTGCACTCGTCATCATGTGGGCATGGATAACGTCCGGGCGCCATTGGCGCTCGAGCTGACGAAGCGAGGTTAGCGCCCCGGGCAGCGCAGATGGCCTTCGATCATGGTTAAGGAATTTGCTTTCGACACCTTTGCTAGTCAGCAGCGCATCGAAGTCGCCGCCCCCGCTTGCAATTGCGACGCTATGTCCCAATTGAACCTGCGCACACGCCAAATCGACGGCTGCGTGCACGTGCCCATTGAGGCGCTTGGTATGATTGAGCAAATGCAAAATTCGCATAATGGGGGGCATCCTATTAGGCTTCCGAGATCATACGCTGCCGGACTAGTTTTCATAATGGAAAAATGCTGCCGGTTTCGACGACGCGGCGTTGATTTAGATTAATGGAAATAGAAGACAAAAAGTCCCGCAAAAGCGATTGGTAATGGTTTTGAGAAAGCTTGGCGGTCTGTCGGTCATCCACGATTCACGGCCCGGTCAAGTTCCAGTGCGGAATAGTTCCGACAACCTCTCGGCGGCGATGTGGCTTTGCGCTGTCGCATCAGTTTGGAAACGCCGTTGTGACCGTCGACGGAATCGGGTTTTGTCCAAATCTTCGCAGTACCCTAAGTAAGGGATCATCTACTAGCAGCCTGAAGACTTGCGCGATCGAAAGGGACAGTGCCAAGACGATCGCCGCCGCTGTAAACGTGTTTAAGTAGTGAACATAGACAGCAGCCCCTATCGTACAGATTATCGGCACGTGAACTAGATAAAGTGGAAATGAAATGTCGCCAAGCCAAACGGGTATCCTGCTCGAAAACAGCCGCTTCAAATGATGCGAAAAGGCGACAGCCGTTACAACTAGCGCGGCCGCGCACACAGAGATGACGCCATTCGGCGCGCCAAAGCCAGCGCGATCTATGATAGCCGCGGAAAATACGCGCTCACCGACACCCGGGTAGAGTCCCCCAAGTAGAAGACCTATTGCGAACCCAATTTCGACTGTTGCAGTGCCTGCTTTCGGTTCAAATTTAGATGCTCTGGCCTCGCAGATCAAAGCCCCAAGAGGAAACGCAATGTACGCTGGTTTAAAGGCCGCGAGCATCAGCGGGCAGACGAGGGCTCGGATCCGAAAACGAGTTGGGACGAAGCAATAAATCAGGTAAATCATAATTGAGCCGATAAGCTCAATCTTCATGGTCCAAAGAACATTGTTGAGGTCGGAGTGACCTCCGCGAAAGACGTCCACCGCGCCGAGAACGATTGCCGGAATAAACGATGGTGGATCAATGGTGGTGTATTCCAACCATCTGGCGTCAGATATGAACCGTAACTCAGCAAGGCTCGGTGAAAATACAACCAGGAGGGACCAAGCGAACACAAGAGATATTGTGGCTGGAATTGCCAGCCTCAATACACGCTTAGCCACGAGTTGAATGAAGCTAACTGTTTTTCGTCGACAAGAGAGTGCAAGGACATAACCGCTCAAGACGAAAAAAATCGCCACAGCAAAATGACCGTTCCAAAGAATGGCAATTGGTGTATCTGCAATCCAGCAAGACGAGAAGCCCTCGCGTGGTATAAGCGCTGGACAATATGCGGATAGAAAATGAAAGATGACAACAGAGAAAGCCGCGATGCCGCGCAGTCCGTCAAGACTTCTATCACGATTAATCGAGGTGCTTGTCATACAACAAATTCTCCTCAAATGTAGACGATTGACAATATTGCAGGCGACAGGACGGCGCGCAATTCGTTTTGGATCGACTAGTCGTTAAGGCAACGCTTGAGAATAGTTAAGACACAATTTGGGATGCTCTCATTGGTGCCGGCATCGCGAAATAAGCTCCGGTGGCGAGTGTCGCAGCAGCGAGAAAGTTTTCGGCTTAATTTAGCGTCCCGTTTCGCCTTAAGACTACGGGAAATCTCGCAACGCGTCTGAATGTCTCAACGATCGCCAGCGTGTCGTTGGTGGACCCATCATCTGAAACTATCAATTCCAGCGCAGGGTAGGTTTGAGCGGCCAAGCTCGCGAGCTGCTCGCCTAAAAAAGCGACTTCCGTTGTATGTAGCCATAACAATAGAAACGAGCTTCATAAAGTCGCCTTCACGTATCGGAAAACTGGGATTGCATTTCCATACTAGCCGGATCTCTTCGGCGACTTCCAAGTGCTAAGAGCGTTGGCGTATACGCGAACGTTCTAATGGAGGCACCCAGTGTCAAATCGACAGAGGTCACCTTCTGATGTACCGAAATAGCAGAACAACGCAGGTTATGACAAGGCAAGGCGTGCCAATTGTGCCAAGCCCTCGCCCTCGAAGATGAGGTGCTCGCCGCTGGCTCTCCGCGATGGTCCCGAGTTTCAGACCCACCTGTGAACGCCCTCTGCGAAGCAGGCGGAAGTTTAAGTAATTGATTATAATCCGTTTTTGGAAGACGTACACCGCGGATCAATTCATAATCCGTTTAGTAGGAACCTAAGGCAAGCCTTTAAGATTGCTTAAGAAATGCCCGTTATCGATGCCTCAGCAGCAAGGACAATTGTATGTCAGCCTGGAGCATCTTAACGATTGGATGGGTAGGATCGAATGCCCTTTTATTCGGAGCGCTCCTAACCCGGCGCTCTAGCCCGAGTTTTCGGGCGACGCTTTTCTGGTGGGTTTTGCGCGAACGTCGGCCCGTTCGCGATCGCACCCGAACATTTCGTACATAAACTTATGTGCCGGCAGGGCTGTAGCTTTCGGCCCTATCTTACTCCGACCTCCTAAAGCAAACTCGTCAAGCTCGAGCTGCGCGCTGCTTTAGTTTCGAGACAATTTTGAGGTATTCGCGTGGAATGGGTTCTTTTGATTTCCCTTGAATGGATAGTGTTGGGTAGCCCAGGCGTGCCAACGACGACGCTCGTGGCACCATTTGAGTCAGAAGAGCTATGCAAAAAAGCTGCCGTTGCAATAAGAACAGAAATGGATGCTTCAGTCCCTGGTCAAAGGGCCCAAGTTTTTAGCAGAGTCGTTTGCATACAGAGAAAAGAAAAATAGCGACTAATAGATATGCCTAAAAATCTTATGACTTTGCGCCCCGGAGCATTGAGGAAGAGTTAAAAGTCATAAAAGCACAGAGACAGGCTGCGTCTAAAGACGAAAAGATCCACTTTGGGGGAGCGCATCACGCCGTCTTCGATCTTCGGCCACCGGATGCTTACGGCTGCCCTAGCGGCTCCTTATGATCTCTAACTGGTTGTAGCGGGCCGCGGAGTCGCACGGCTCGAGGCCTCAGTCCTCGAAGATGAGGAGAGCGACGCGGTCGATAGGGAGCAGCAGCGGGAGTGGTGGCCGTCCTCCCGTGCTAAAGCGAGATCGGTAAGTAGCCGCGGGGGTGTTTCGTCGAGCGGCTTTGGCAAAGCCGGAAAATATGAGGAGGTCTACCTGCGACTACGAACTGTCGCTGGCGCTCGCGCCTCGATCCCTGGACTTTGCTATGCTCGACGTCGACATTCGAGCTTTGACGGCAGCACACCAAATGAATCCTATTCAACGAGCCGCCAATCCGCACAGCGGCCTAACAGCGGCAGACACTCCACTGGGACCAGCTCACATATTCGGCGTTATATGAATAAGCCTTATTTGGTCATTCTGAGGATCATTGGTCTTATCAACGAAATTATAATCTCATCCCGCGTAAGTAGAAAAGCAAAAAGCAAAGATAGGATAGCCGCAGACCAACCAAGAGCAGAAAGTAAGCCCGGTGCGGCAGCTTCGGCGACCAAAAATGCAATCAAAAGCGCTGCACCAGGGGCGACCAAGTGTTTTAGGTCGCCGGCATAAAAGTCGGCAAAGTAAAACATGAGACAGCCATCCACCGTAACTCTCAGGCACCAAGCGAGTGCTGCGCCGGCAACACCGAATATCTCAATAGACAACAATAGTACCAAAATATATGGCACAACCTCCGCAGCATGGAGTTTTGCTATGATTGCGGGCTTGTTTTGCCCCTGCAGGAGGGTGTATGGCACAAACGCCAATCCGTTTACCCAGGTTCCTACCAGCAATAGCTCAGCAACAACGTGCGAGCTTTGGGCGAAGTCATTTCCGATCCACATTCTAAGTCCAGCGTTGGCGAGCAGGATTGCCGGGACACAAATGAGTGTCATCGTCGCACTTAAGATTATTAGTGCTTTGTGGCTAAGGTCACGCGCCTCTGTTGCCTTTGAATTTGCCAAGCGAGGGAACAGGGCTCGCATGAGGGCTGCTGGCAAAATAAACAACTTTGAGGCCATGCTGGACGGGACGGAATAATTAGCCACTGCAGCAGCATTTAGTTGGAGGCCGATCAAAAGCTGATCCGCGCCAACAAGAATTGGATTTATTCCGTTTGAAATGGTGATCCACCCGCCGTAGCGAAGGAGCTCCTTAACGTACGTGCGATTGATCCGCGGATTTCCGGAGGTGAATGCCCAACCTAGGCAATCACAAGCCATCCAAGCAACGGCTAATGTACGCGCCGCTACCGCGCCAGCCACTGCATATTCAAGATTCGATCCAAGCACATAAACGAAAGCAAGCGGCAAGCACTGTAGAAGAATCGCGCCGACAACCTGTTGCAAGTTGAGTTGAAAGAAACGCTCCCGCGCCTCCAAGCACCCAACCAAAACTCCATTCAGGAGAGCTATTGGAAAAAAACCTGTAATCCATGGTAGAGCTCGGAGCATCTCAGAATGTAGCTCCCCAGCGAGGTCAGTACTCATATTTAGGATTGGAATGGCAATAACGTAAAACACAGCAGCGACAGATAGTCCAAGTCCAGCGTTCAACAGCACCGAACTGAAAAAGAGCGTAGCTTGACTTTGCGGATCGCTATTTCGAAGAGTCGAGAGCCGATGCGCAGTTGCCCGCGATAATCCAAAATCAAAGAGGCCGAAATACCCAAATATCAGCCAAAGGACTGACAGTACCCCATAGCGCGACTCACCTATTTCTCGAAGGTAGGGTGGGATTGTAAGAATTGCGACAACAGCCGGTATGATCGCTCCAGCTAAGTTGTAGAACGCGTTATTTTTAGCGCTGGTTGACGACATTCATCTTCCTCTTCGGACGGCGCGCTCTCCATACTCCGACAAGAAGGTCCTTCACCGAAAGCTGCCAGCCAAGTCCTCCTTTTTCAAAACGCAAATAACCACCCTCCAAAACTAAGCGAGTCCAGCCAAAAGTGCGCCTTGAAAGTCCCGCCGCTGCATAAAATTCGACTCTCATGTGTTCATATCTCGAAATACGTCTCCAATATTGAGCCGCGCGCATTGCGGCTTGCCGTACTATTGGTCTGCTAGTCGATTTACTTAGATCTTCTAAAAGCCTACCCCGATGATGGGCGATTGAGCTCCTTGCAAGCTTCGGATGCGCAGCGACGCCGGCGGCTGACCACCATGCGCGAAGCCACGACGCTCGTACATGTGGAGTTTGGTTTGACGGATGCTGTCGATAAGCAATCAAAGGGCGGCTATCTACAACCACTCGTCCCAAACTTGTCGCCAGAAAGTACACCCATAGATCGTGAGAAAGCGCCCCCTCGAATTCGAAAGTGTGTGCTCCTCGGTAGCAAGAATCGATCAGTTCAAGAAGCTGGCGAGGAAAAACCATGGAGCAGCCGTAGAATACGGCCCAGGGACCCAGCTGGAGCGGCTCGAGGGTTGCGCTTTTGCATATTCCTTGAGAAAAGTAACCAATCTCGGATCCCGTTGCATCGATAAGGGTTGCTGCGTGAACAAATAAATCGGCTTTCGATTGCATGAGAGCTTCAACTGCGATTGCGAGTTTTTCCGGTCGCCATTTGTCGTCTTGGTCGCAGAACGCTAAGAACTCGCCAGTTGCAAGCTTTGTTGCACTAAGAAAGTTCTCGGCATATCCCAGACGCGCGTTGTTACGGCGAACGACGACGGGAAACTTAGCGGTTCGCCGGAACTCATCAACGATCTCCATCGTATTATCGGTTGAGCCGTCGTCCGATATGATCAGTTCCAAGTTTGGGTAAATCTGGTCAGCTAAGCTTGAAAGCTGTTCGCCCAGAAACTTTCCTCCATTGTAGGTGGTCATAACTATCGAAACGGTTTGCATTAAGCTACCTACCAGATAATTCTGCTGAAGTTCCCGACTTCGTTGCAGCGAAGTGCTGCCATCAATCAAAGGTCATCGCTCAATATCCCACCCCACTAGACTGGAAGGGCGCAATCGGTTTCTCGCTACTGCCTGAATGAGTCCATTTCTCTTTGGCTACCAGAAGCTATTGCAAGGTGCCTACGCGCCCCATCTGCAAGGGTCCGCACGGTCTGCCGGTCTGCGATGAAGGTCCAGCTTGGCCGAGCACACTATTTGTCGTACATGGTCAGGAGCCGAAGCGCCATCCTGTGACATGGCTGAATCTCCCGCTTTGGAGGGCTTTCACGGCCGAGAAGCTACTCTCCCTGTCCGAGGGGCGCCGATGGTGCCCCCTTGGTAAATGCAAAAAACTGGTCGCGGTGCGCGCTAATAGCGGGCTAATGCCGTCCTATTTGATGACATTTTGAGTTCGGCCTTCTGCCCCTTTTTCTAAAATGCATGAGGGAGCCAGGCAGAGTGGTCGCTCCCGTCCGGTGCGCGAGTCTTTGCAGACTGTTTCAGCGCGGGGACGCAGCCACTCCAATCCAGCAGCATTGCTTTCGGTTGTGTAGATTTTAGATAGGTGGACATTGCATCTTTTCAAAGTGGTCAGCGTCGCATCAATGGATGTTGGTCCAAGTGGTGAGGATGTTAATGCGCTAGTTTGATAATTGCTATTCTTAGACTGGAGAAGGCCGGATGGTCAGTTTCGCAAAGCATGGTTTATCGATGGCTGCCTATGGCGCCTACAAGGCAGCAGAGAATGAGGCGCTTCGACGTTTGCTTTTCAATTCGATTCGTCTAAGCCGTATAGAGACAGAACGGTTTCGCGCCATTGCGCAAAGTGTCGAGTGCGATGTGTCTGCGCTCGACCAGATGTGGGTGGCCGTTCGCGCAAAACCCATCGAAAAAGCTTGGCCCGAAAACCTGGTCTCGAGTTGCGCGTCCATAGCGGAGAGCGTTCGATCCAATCCAACCAACGGCTACGATGCTGCAGGCTGACATCCGAATATCCGTGCTGCCAGTACCGCGATGAGGATTAATCGTTAAGTAAACCTCAAGCTTGCATATGGACCAACACGATTTTACCGTACGCGTCCGGTGATGGCCCCTGGTTGGGCGCTCTTGAGCGGATGGGTAGCCGCGCTTACGCGCGTGAGAGATATTCTGAGGTCGCCAATTCCAAGGCATGAGTTCTTGGATGCGCTTGGCAGGGTGATCCGGCAGGCGCGCCAGCACTTTACCATGCCAAGCCTGTGGGTCGATGTCATCGAGCTTGGCGGTGGTGATGAGGCTGTAGACGGCAGCCGCACGCCGACCGCCCTCATCGGACCCGGCAGCATCAAGCCGGTTATCGTCGCCAATGAATGCGACCAATCCCACGCACTTGACGAGCTGAACGGCTGGGTTTTCGGGGAATGACCGACGGAACTACTTTTTACAAACCTTAAGAGAGCGGACGTGCTCCCCTACGGAGCAATAGTACGCTTGAACGGAGTTGCTTCGCTATATCTCCACCGAGCCCAATCATCGGCCGTTCGGCAAAGCGGAAAACCATGGCCGCCACGAAGACGACGAAACATGAAAGGATAGGCAAAATTCCGAACAACATAGGAGTTGGTATAAGCGCAACTAGCTTGCTTCCATCGGTGAATAGAACGCTGAGAATGATTCCATGCAGCAGATAGATTCCAAAGGAGCACTCGCCTAATACCTGGGCGGCAGGTGACGACAACAGCCCAAAGAATGTATTGCCGCTCACGACGCAGATGAAGAAGAAGGCGTACAACGACAGTGCGGGCACTCCATACGGAAAGCTCCAAGCGTTGGCTGCGACGACCATTCCTATTGCGGCCAAAAGCCCGGCTGAATTGCTTTTGAGTAGCCTAGTCGGGGCCGACTCCTGAATCTCAAACGCGATCATCCCGATCGCGAACAGGGGCAGGAATTGAGCGATCGCTAAATCCGCCCAGCGCAGCGCGAGCCCCACTACGAGGAATAGTATAGGAACAGCTAAACTTGGAACTTTCCCGCGCAAATAGTCCGCGGCCAAAGCACATGACGGCAGCAAGGCCAAGTAGAAGACCCACTCGAACCATAGCGACCACAATACATAAGCATTTATGCGACCCGTGTCTCTATAACCGAAAAGGTCTGGCTCTCCCCAAGAGGTGACCCACTTCGCAAATCGTAACGCATCGCTCAGCGCGATATTCGGAACTGGAGATCGCAGCAGGACGACTACTGACACCATCATTACCGATAACATAACGAGCGGCATGATCCTAAACAGCCGTTTAAGGTAGACAGCGGACCATGGGGTCGATCGAAAGCCCAATTGGACGATCGGATAGAACAGACATCCTGTGACCATAAAGAACAGAGCCACAGCCGCCGACCCTAGACTATTGAAAAGGTTCACCGTCGGTGGCGACCATCCGCCTCCCAAACGCGTCAATTGCACCCAAATTATGAAGTGGTGAATCAGCACGGACAGAGCAAGATAGCCGCGCAGACCGTCGATACAGCCGATCCGCTTTCCCGCGTGCGGCCGAAAGCCCACCCGGTAAATCAGACGAGCCGCACCCACGCCGGCGACATAAGTTATAAGTATTGCCGTTAAAACCGCAGCAAGAGGATAGCGAATTTCCATTTCCAAAAGAGACCCCAAAAAGCGAAGCTTAGCGTAAGCGCTCGGCGCCGCCTAGTACTGCAATAGCCTATACTGGTTCTATTCAGTGATGTAGGCCGCGACGTGGTTCACGTGGAAGACGCAACAGAAATGTGGATGTTGTTCGTCTAAGGGACGCCGCTGAGGCCTGATTTGTTAGACTCGCTCTTTCGCAAACGCTTGAGCCTCTCCTCGGTGCCGACGGCGTGCAGGTACGTGAATGGAAACCGAAACGTGGCGAATGGCGGTTCGGCGAAGGCAGATATAGCCTCTTTGATCTCAGCGGGATTATGCCCTGATACGTATGTTGCGGGAACAATCGTCTTGGATAGGGAACAGCGCGCCAAGCTCTAGCGGGGCAATGACGTTGCCAAGGTCCCTGGACCACATGCTCAAGCGCTGGACCGCGTTCACGCGCTTCCGGGGAGGGCCGCAAGCGGCTAAAGAGTAATGGTCTTCGCGGAAGCGTCATGGTCGGCTCAAGCTCGACCGGCCGTCGAGCCTGGTGGTCGGCGTCAGGGCAGCCCGATTGACTAGCGGCCAACGCCTAGCGGCAAAAACAAAGAACCGTCCGACCCGCTCCTGTTTCAGGCCGGGTCGGCGTCTCAAGTCCGGTGGGAACGCTTTTTGAAAACCGCGTTAAGCCGGCCGCTTACATCGGTGCAAGCTGCCTCGCTGACGGGCCGTCTCGATCAGGACGTGTGCAAGTTCCCGATCTCTGGAGGGATGAAGGCCACCGAGTGTGTACAGGTATAGGCGATGCCGGAAATGGGGCGAGCGCCGCCATAACAGCCAAATCGGGAGTGCCAGGTTCGCAAAGACCCAACCTGCAATGATGTTTTCAATAATCGTCATCACCAGTGCCTCCAGGACCGAACAACGCTCTGCCCGAAGATTGAGTTCCATGAGTGCTCACCAGCCAGCCTTTTCTCGAACGGTAACGCGCGGCAGTGGTGGTTGGTATTGTATTACCTCTAGCGAGGGGAGGCGTACTGGGCCGCGCGACGTTGAGCTTCCCCGGCCCGAAGCGGTCAAGCATCGGTAACTGTCTGGAGCATTACCGGATCGATTTACGCGAACGAGCTTTGCTAGCACCGCGCGCTTCTCCAACATGCCCGCCCGCGACATGTGGGATGACCGCCGTAATGATAGTAGCGCAGCCGATCGCACTCGTCCCTGCCTCGAGAGGGTAACGAAGTCACTTTGGTTCAATGGTGGCGGTAATTGATCGCGTGAAGCTAAGCTAGAAGACTACGTCCGAGAATGAGAAGGTATTGTGAGCGCTGCGAGCTCTCCCAGTCGCCCGACAAGAACCGGAGTTTTGCTTGTCGACGGGGTAGCGGGAAACTATGGTCCGATCCATCACTTGCTTTTGGAGATTTTTGACGGTGGCTCACTGTACAGTGAAATGGTTTATCGCAACGAAGGGCTTTGGTTTCATCCAGCCGCAAGACGGGGGGCCGGACGTATTCGTGCACAAATCAGCGGTCCAGAGGCGGGCTACACGAGTCTCGTTGAAGGAGCCAAGGTGAGCTACGAACTCATCACCGGTAGGAACGGGGAGTCATCAGCCGAGAACCTTCGGTTCGGGTGAGACTGGCGGCCCTCCCTTGCAAGAATACCTCCGTCCCTTCGGACCACTCAGTAGAAGAGCTCATCTGCGACAGCATTGATTGCGACAATGTGAGCTGCTGCCGGTTCGATGGACACCGGGTTAAGCTAATCCCACCTTGCGTTCGAACTCAACGGGCTGATGTATCCGATCGTGGATTGACGTCGGGTTGGATTGTAGATTCCTTCGCGAAGTAGGCAGCGGCCTTTTTAGAACTTCCGCTCTGCCTTCAGCTTGTTGACTTCGCGCCGCAACCGCTCAATCTCTTGCTGCTCAGGCTTCATCTGCCCGTGGCCGGGGGAAGACCTGCACCAGGGCGGAGCCGAACTCCTTCACCCATTTGCGCAGCACGTTCTCATGGACGCCAGGTCGCGGCCTGCCTGCGCCACCGAGACCCCGCGTTCCATGACAAGCTTGACCGCCTCGACCTTGAACTCTCGACTGAACTTCCGTCTCTGCATCACCTACCTCCGGCTTCATGAAACACCCAATCTCGATGTCAATCAAATCGGCAGCAGCTCAATGGCCGAGATCTCGAGCCGGAGCCATGGAGCCATGGATAAGCGTCATCCTCGCTGGCGTTATCAATTGGGCTCAGTGCCCGAGAATTGGTGCCATCCTACGACCGCAGGGTCGGTCCAGTTCTGGCGGGATGAGACGAGGGTCGTGGGCTCTACGCGAACTGAACGCCTAACATCTTCCCGCGCCGCCACATAACGTCGCAACGTCGGCGAGTGCCGCCTTGAACGAATGCTAGTTCGAATTTGGTGGGGAGGTCCACCGTAACTACTGCGAACAGCTTAGCGCCGCTCTCCGACAAATCCATTACTCTGCATTCGCGATGAGCCCCACCTACTAGAATAATCCATGCGGATTGGTGGCGGCTTCGTCGCGCCTCTCTTCGTGGGGAGCGAGGAGCAGGGTCATACATAAGCGCGCAGCTTAGGAGGTATATATTAAGGGACGCTTAGTTGCACGGCGGCTCTGCGAAGCCTGCTTCCCGATCGTAGCAGGTCAACTCAGATGACTTTCATATCCATGCTGAACCACGTCGAGGCGGCCGCGCTGCACGTCGCAACCTTGATACAAACTTACTTTCATCGATGAATGATCAGCCAGCTGATCGAGAGATTGTTGGAGGCTGCCGTGGCGCGCCTGAAGGTTGAGACTGCTGTCTTTTTCTCAGCTACCCTCTTAGATTGGATGCAGTTCCACGAGGGCGTGTTCGATGCTCAACACCTTGACCAGGGATGAATGACCCGCAAGTCAGGAGCTGCGGCTGTTAGCGGAATGCTTGCGGAATGTTCTTCTGCGGCGTCATGACGCCCAAAATGGAACCACTCTTCGCCGTCAGATTCAACTTGACGGCCATGAAAACGGATGTTGCAGTGCAGCTATTGCATGGCGTCAACCATGATAGGGTTGTCATGAAGGAAATTGTTGATCAGGTTCTCAAAGACTACAATCGCATCTATCCCCTTGATCGAGCGCGCATAGCTCAGGCGCGAGAAAAGGTATCCAAATACGTCGTTACGATTGCGTCCGCAGGGCAAAAAGACCCGCGGCGGCTGGTCGTTTTTGCGCGAGCTTATTTGAAGGAGCTCCACGAGGGACCGGACTCGCGGTTTACCGGCTGCTGAGGCCTCAATCTTTGGAGGCGCAATGATCTGACCTTGGAGGTAATGTTCGGTGGTGGAAAGCGAGTGAGAGCAGGGTCAAACGCTGGCCAACTGGTAAGCGGTGCCGTGTTATAGAGCTGCCGCTTATCCGCATAGTATTCCGGCCAACACCACATCAAGCAGCTACGCCGGCGCATCGCGTGGGCTCCATGGAAGCAGGTCGGTATTTCTGTTGGCGGTTTGGTCGAAAGCCACCGCATGTTGGTGCGCTCGGCGAACATTGTCGCCGTTCAAGGTAGCCGCCGGAAACCGCGCCGGCGCGTCTAAGAGCCTGGTAGCGAATGCGAGCTGCTGTTCCACCACTCCGGGACAGGAATGGGGCAACGACGCGCGTCCAATCTAGGCGGCAGTTTCAGCGAAACCTGAGGGGCCCCGGTTGACCACGGGTCGGGGGAGGCCCGAGGGCTGACGGCGACACTCTCAATCGGTGAAGTCTGTCGTGATCAACCGACGACGGCGAAAGCGCAGGATGAAATATCCTGGCGAAGTAACGCTCTCATTCAGAAAACCAGTTGGTTGTGCTTCGAGAGAACGCGAAGCAAAGTCCTGCAACGGTGAGTGCGCACGAAACGCCTCCAATTGCGCTACTGACCTCGACGCCCTGCTGGGCGGTGATTTGAACCAGCGAGAAAATCGCAACAACAAGGCACAACGCCAGAGCCAGGCGTGGCCATGCGTATCTTTGCTGCGCAGAAAGCCAGACAAAATAAGCCTGCAGCAGGATCATTGCCGATGCGGTCAGTGCTTCTGGAAGCGTGGTAGCCCTACGATCCGCGAAAACCAGCGAAATCGCATCGAGCGCAAGCGCGGCATATAGCAATATCTCGAAGCGTAGCACGGACAGGGGAGGGCGCATGATCAGGTTCGCTTTTCGATTGAAGTGTGAGCGGCGGGGGATGCCGGACTGTCGCAAGGAGCTGCTTACCGAGCGGGCTTGGCACCGAAATCATGCACCAATTTGATGATTTATGCCGTAAGTGGAAGTCCCCCGCGGCCAATGGCACTCATCATCAATGGGCAGGCTCGATTGGGCAAGATCGGCTGCCATTCAGCCGTTTGCTTGAACAAGGCACCCTGATCGCGTTCGTTCTCTGCAGGTTCGAGAGGGAAAGCCTTTCCCACCGGATAAATTGAACAGCGGCATCGCAATAGAGTATGTCCTGCGTGCTGCAATGTCCGAATTGCATCCCGAATTTTCTCTGCTCGACCAAGGGGGTGAGCTAACCAAATGCATGCATGCTGCTGCGATTACATGCTATCAAGTGATATGAAATTCATTTCGATATCGATTTTTGTGCTATTTGCCTACTCTTCGGCGAATGCGCAGGACAGCGCACCGATGAGTGTGGACTTTTCATTCCGCGGCTCGAAAGACGGGTGCACTGGGTATTTTCAGAGCCCGGAAATGCGTCTTCGAAATGTCCCAAAGGGAGCAACGTCGGCCAGGCTAGCCCTTTCGGAAAAAGGAACAGACATGGGTGGACAAGATGTCGCGCTTCCGAGTAACGGCGTCCTACCAACTGGGACAATCCGCACGTTTGGTCCGTGTAACCCTGGGGTCTACACCTACAGTGTTACAGTCAAATCTGGGTCGGGGCAAATCCTTGCGAGAGCCGAGCAGTCCCGCACTGTGCCAACTGACGAGCTTGTTAAGTAATGTCTTGAAGGAGGCCTAGCCGACAGGTCTTTTGGCAGGTCAAACTAGATCCGACACTCTCGAAGATTAGCATTATCTTGGGTGGCATGGCTTCGAACGTCCCAAGAAGCGCGTGCCTCTTAATTAGCTCTGCAGCAACTAGTTCATTGCGTCCTTTGACTCAGACTTCAGCGCGTCCTGCCGATGATGCAAACTGACCACGCGCACTGAAATTGCTACTGGCTGGAGCGGTTCGAAAACCGATGGTCCTGCCTCCGCCAATGATGGGTGCCGCCGAGGAAAACGATCTAGGAAGTTTATTCGCGCGGCAGCGTTCCCGCGAAATCAATGTCCAACGATTTAGTAACGTCGGCCAGAAAAGCCTTCGCATCCGGTGTGCCACTTCGGTAGGCGCGGATGATCGAGGGCTTC
Organism: Bradyrhizobium sp. 76; assembly: GCF_023073025.1. Taxonomy (NCBI): domain Bacteria; kingdom Pseudomonadati; phylum Pseudomonadota; class Alphaproteobacteria; order Hyphomicrobiales; family Nitrobacteraceae; genus Bradyrhizobium; species Bradyrhizobium sp. 76. The sequence continues at coordinate 39,896 of NZ_JADPIS010000017.1, read as the reverse complement.
AGATCGGGACGGCGGGTTAGGATTAATCTGATCTCGCCTCGTGCCAAGCTCTGCAAATCGGGGTCATTAATCGAGCTCGAGGTAGCTAGAACCAGAAGGCGTCCAGGCATCAGTGCAGCGTCGCCTGGAGCGGTGAGAAAAGACATCTTCAAAGCTTCTAACCGGGATCGCGAGTTCGTCTCTTGTAATGCGGCTAGCAACAACCAAACGTCGGAAGCATGCGGAGCTGCTGCAAGGGAATGCTCAGCCGATTTGAGAGCCCGGTCCGGATTTGTGGCTGGAGAGACTTTCGGGCTGAGCAAGTCGACCGCCGGACCCGCAGAGGCAAAGGCCACATTCGCCAACAAATCCCCACGGAATGGCACGAGGGAGGACGCAAAGTTGGATAGGGCCGACCCTTGACGTACAGGGGTCTGGTTTGTGGGATCAAAGGAATAGGGGCGGGTCTTAGGGGTCAGCGTCTCTGCGCAAATCGTCGCGGCCGCGTACAATCCTAGCACACTCCCAAGTGCCCAAACGACAGCCGCAAACAGGCGAGGACGATCGAGAGGCAATTTGTAGTCTTTGTCCGCTATCATTGCTTCTTCACGTGTTAGATCGCAAACATGCGCTCATCCTGGATTGTCAGCAGAGTGAGAATGCCGCTGGCATATGCTCCGGTGTCGATGTTGATCCTGTTCGGACGTATGTCAGGTTTTGCAACGGGTGTGTGCCCGTGCACGACATACTTGCCGAAATTCTGTTCGCTTTGCAAAAATTCGTCTCTGATCCAAAGCAGATCCTCTTCGCGTTGTTGTCTTAATGGAACCCCTGGCTTGACGCCAGCATGTGCAAAGAAGAAGTCGCCGCATGCAAAGCAGGGTCTCAGATTGGATAGAAAGTGCTGGTGGCGACGTGGCATGATATCGAGCAGGCCCTTGACCAAATAGTCCTGTTCGTCTCGATCAGGCTTGATAGATGGCCTCAGTCCATAGGACATCAGGGTTTGAAACCCCCCGAATTCCCGCCAGGCGTCTAATTTAGGCGGGTCCTGAACCACCTCCAGAAAAAAGGCTTCGTGGTTGCCCTTTAGGAACACCGTTTCATGGCGCTGACTTCTGTCGATCAATAGGTCGATTGTCGCCGCGGTTTCGGGACCGCGATCGATATAATCACCGAGAAATACGTGCAAAGCCCGCGCGGGACCTGAGCGAGAAAGGTGGAGGTCGATCGCTGCGAAAACGGCTCGCAGCAGATCTGCCCGGCCGTGGACATCTCCGATGGCGTAGATCCGAATTCCATCCGGCAATCTCGGCTTAGGTCGCGACTGCATCCCGGCTTCTAGCACCATCTCAACTCGACAGGATGGCTGATCATCGTTCGGCGGATGTTGTACCCCAAAGCTTTGGAAGGCGCGGCGAATACCAAACGAGATCTAGCGATCTTCGCTGATGTATGAAGCGTCAGTGGCGCCGTCATCGCAGGTGCTTTCGGTGGATCATTTGCTCGCATGGCTGACGGTCTGTGCAAGACCCAGACCGACAATGATTGTGGAGAGCATCTGTATGGACGAGTCGGTGAAACTTGTATCGCAAAAGGCTTCGCCTACTCCGGCTACGATACAGGCTGCCGCTGCAGCTGAATAAAACGAGTCCCTACCGCGCGAGATCGCCCCTTTGAAAAGCACGGCGAAAAGAACAAGCAGGCAAACCAAAGCGATCAGGAGACCTAAACGGCCCCAACCCAACACCACGACCACGACGGAATTGAGAGCATTTGCACCAGGCAATCCTTCAACATCTCGATAGATCGCGGCCAGCGCCGGGTACGTTCCTACGCCTGATCCAAACCAGGTTGCGTCGGACAACATGCGCGCCGTTGCATCCACGCTTGCGACGTCTGCCCCTGCGAAGCGAAATAACGGACTTACGCTAGCATTCAGCGACAATCGAGCAGCTATTATCCCAGCGCTAGCCGTCAGGACAGCAGCGCCGACGACAGCTGCGGTCCAGCGTCGTAAGGCCAGGCGGCGGATTAGGCCGACAAGGAAAAGAACCGACATTCCTAATGTCATCGCAAGCACGATGTCGAGGGAGGCTACGCGGATGAGCGCTGTGACGCAGATCACGGCTCCTGCAATTCCGCCCAGAACCGAAGCAAGCAATTGTGGTCCGCCGGACTGATTGCCGCGCGTTTCATACCGTTCGAGCGTTCGGATAATCAAAGTGACATTCAGGATCGTGCCGAAAACAGCGCATGCGACAAGTGGGCTGGTGTAATCGCCACCAGGCTTGATGAAGGACAAGTCGCGAAACAAAATCAGCTCAATGGCACCGAACGTAGTGATTGCACACAGAGCAAACAGCAGGGTCTCCGCCCGTTCGCGAGTTTGTGTCAAAACCGCAGTTGCAAAGCAAAGGGTTAGAAGCGTCACATAGCCAAAAAGGGCACGAAGTGTGATCCCAAGATCGATTGTAATGTGACCTGCAAATTGCTCTGAAAGTGCTGCTGCTGCGCTTCGCCAGATTGGGTGTCCCAGCTCGTTAGAAGGGGCCGGCAGCAGCTGTACGACAATCCAGCACACCGGAAACGCGGCGGCGAGAACGATACCCCGAAACACCCCGGCCGTGCGGGCAATGTCAGGCCGAGGTGCAGCCGGCAACATCACCAAGATGACCGCGACGACGATTGTCAGGAACTGGGGTCCTACGCCACCATAGCTCATCGCAAGCACCGGGGTTCCGGCCACCAGAAGCGACAAAAGGCGGAAAGCTAACGTCACGTTCCAAACCGTATCAGGTTTTCGCGCGGGCAAAAACATTGTAAAGACGCCGTCCAAAATTTAGCCGATGTCGTTGGCCGTTGCACAATTAAAATACCCGCAGTACTAAGCGGAAATTCGCACGATTAACCATTGAAGTTCCTGTTTATGAATTGTAATTGGTTATACGCTGAACCTGTGCAAATGCCCCGTGTTATTTTGCCTCGCACAATTTTTCAAGTTGCGTTGCACGTGCCTTAAGGTTACCTCTTCTTTAAGAATATATTTCAACCTGTGAGGGTTGTGGGGCAGTCGAAAAGTCAGAAAAGGGTCGGCTTGGATGAGGCCTTCACAGCGAGGAATCCGCCTTGGCGGATCGTTCCCGGTACTATCAACACGTGCGTGGTTTTCCCTGGTTTTGGTCGAGGAGGGGGCTTATGGCACTTCTTGCTGACCGCATGGGACGTAAGCCGCTCCGAGTAGGCGATTCCGAGCAGTCCAGATCCCGAGCTGACGCCTTCCCAGTTGATGCCGCTGGTGCGCTTCCGGTTGATGGCCAGCTCGGTACGAAGAACGATCCCAAAGATCAACCTCGCCCTTCGGTTGCGAATGACGACCTGGCGTCGCGTCAGTCGGTGCAAATCCCATGTGCCGCAGTCGGTGGCTTTTTCGCGGCAGCCGATGCGGTGGCTGTTGTCGTTGCGAGCCTGTTCGGGGCGGGGGGGTACCAGCTCCTGCTATCAGGCGTGCCATTCAACCTCGATTTGCACATCGGTGCGGGTCTTGCTGCCGCGACGCTTTACATCCTGATCGGTCGGTCGTCTGGGTTCTATCAGGTCGATGCCCTGTTCTCGCCCCGCCGGAACACCAGGGATATCGTCTGGTACTGGTTCCTGACAAGCCTTCTGCTCGCCTTCCTGGCCTTCCTGTTTCGAATCGGCGTTGAATTTTCGCGTGGCTCGATTATGTGCTTCTCGATCCTCGCGCTGCCGCTGCTGTTCGCATCGCGCGATCTGATGAAAATGGCTCTAGCTTCAGCCGTCCGTCACGGACGTGTCCAGGGGCGTCGTGTTGTTACGGTCGGGCTGCGCAATGAGCTGCCGGCCTTAAGCCAAATGGATCTCTTACGGCGGTTCGGCTTGACGGAGGTCGGGCGGATCGAGCTTCCTAGCAGCGGGAATTGGTCGCTCGCCGCCAACAAGAGCATACTGGCTTTGCTTGATCGTGCGCTTGAGCTTGCACGCCTGGGTGGCGCTGAAGAGATTGTGCTTGCCGTCTCCTGGACTGACGCCCGCAGCATCGATCTCATCCGCGAGCGATTCCGGAATTCACCATTGCCGGTTCAATTGCTGCCGGACCACAAGATTCGCAGTCTCACCAGCAATCCGGCCTTTTCGTTGCGCCGTTCGTTCGCGATCGAGGTTCAGCGCGCACCGCTCTCGCGGCTCGAGCAATCCGCTAAGCGTCTCCTCGATATCTTGGGGGCTGGCATCGGCCTAGTTTTGCTGTCTCCGCTATGTGTGCTGACAGCTGTTGCTATCAAACTCGAAACACGAGGCCCCGTGTTCTTCTTGCAGAAGCGGACGGGCTTTAACGGCAACCTATTTACCATTTTCAAATTCCGGACCATGACGGTCATGGAAAATGGAGCGGAGGTCGTGCAGGCCACGCGGAACGATCCGCGAATTACCACGCTCGGTGGTCTATTGAGGGCAACCAGCATCGATGAGCTGCCGCAGTTGCTCAATGTGCTGCTCGGCAATATGTCGCTGGTCGGGCCTCGTCCACATGCGATCGCGCATGATGGATATTACGGTAGCCTTTTGTCAGACTACGCGTTTCGCCATCATGTCAAACCCGGGATTACCGGCTGGGCGCAAATCCACGGCTGCCGAGGTGAGACCGCCGAAGTCGCGTCAATGAAGAAGCGGCTCGATTTCGACCTTTGGTACATCAGCAACTGGAGCCTCGGGCTCGATCTCCTGATCATCTTTCGAACCGTAACGGAAGTCATTCGTCGCAGAAATGCCTATTAGTCCCTGTTCAATCGATCTGATCTTCGTGTTTGGTTTATGCGATGGTCGGGGCAGGATTGATTAAGCGGTCCGAGTGAGGCTTTAGGCGACGCATGCACATCGTCCACGTTGTTCGACAATTCTATCCAGCCGTCGGAGGCTTCGAGAGCGTCGTCTACGAGCTCGCGAAATCTCAAGTCGATGCGGGTCATACAGTCAGGGTTGTGACGCTGGATCGCCTGTTTAGGGACAAGGGGTTAGGTACGCTTGCGGCCAGGGAAACCGTTGAACGTATCCAGATTGTTCGAGTCCCGTTCTTCGGTTCAACGCGCTATCCGCTGGCGGTCTCGGTCCTCAAGCATTTGGGAGGAGCCGATATCGTCCACGTGCATGCTATCGACTTCTTCTTCGATTTCCTTGCGTGGACCCGACCGCTGCATCGCAAGAGGCTGGTGGTTTCGACGCATGGCGGATTCTTTCACACCGACTATGCCGCCAGGCTGAAGCGAATCTATTTCGCGATAGTCACTCGGGCTTCTATGGCTTGGTACGATGGGGTCGCTGCCGTCAGCACCGCCGATCAGGCTCAATTCGCCCGGATTCGGCGTCGCGGTCTCGTCTGCATCGAAAACGGAGTCAATATCCACAAATTTGGCGATGTTGCGTCTAATCGACCGATGAAAGCAATGCTTTGGATCGGTCGCTTCTCAAAGAACAAGCGGCTCGATCGGCTAATCTTGTTGTTTGCCGCGGTACATCGGAACGACCCAGAGTGGACGCTGACAATTGCAGGACAGCCTTGGGACTTAGACGTGCCGCAGCTCAAGGAGCTCGCGGTCGCAGCAGGGGTTGAGACAAGCTTGGTGGTGGTCGAGTCCCCTGAAGATGCTAAGATCAAACGGCTGATGGGCGGATGCTCGGTAATTGCGAGCGCTTCGGACTACGAAGGCTTTGGGCTTGCCGCCATCGAGGGGATGTCAGCGGGGCTGTTTCCGCTGCTCAGCGATATTGCGCCTTTCAAGCGGCTGGTGACTCAAACTAGCGTAGGATTGAACCTGGATTTTGATGACGTCAACACCTCGGCGGTTTCTTTTCTGGATCACTGGCGAATGATCGAACCAGACCATACGAGGGTGCGGGCGCAATGTATCGAGGCTGCCTCTCGTTACAGCTGGCAGAATGTATCGCGGCTATACCAAGCGCTGTACGACGATGTGCTCGGTGCGCGACGCCGGACTATTCTGGATGTCCCGATGTTTGTGGGCACGGAAGCTGAGGCAACCCAGCACCTTGATGCCCGGTATGACGAGCGCGTATCTACGATCGTGGCGTTTGGAAATGCCAATTTGCTCAATGTCGCGGCTGCAGATGACGAATTTCGTGCGGTTCTCAGGCGATGCCTGGTGATGAACGATGGTGCCGGTGTCGATGCTGCGAGCCGCATTCTGTTTGGGGCCGCTTTCCCTCAGAATCTGAACGGGACTGACTTTGTGCCGAACTATTTGAAGAATACCAAGAACAGCTACCGAATCTTTTTTCTGGGAAGTTCGTCGGGTGTGGCAGAGCGCGCGGCGAGCAGACTGGTGGCGATGTGCGGCCGCCACAAGATTGCGGGTTGTCAAAATGGCTATACTCGTGCCGGCGACAACATGGCGATCGTGGCCAAAATTCTCGCCTCCGAGGCGGATATCGTGCTGGTTGCGATGGGTAATCCAGCGCAGGAGATGTGGCTTGCCGAGAATCTTGGGACCACTGGCTGCCGGCTGGGGTTTGGCGTGGGCGCGCTATTTGATTTTCTGTCGGGAGACGTACCGCGAGCGCCGGCTTGGGTGCGCTGGGCTCGCCTTGAATGGGGGTATCGCTTGCTGCGCGAGCCTGGGCGGCTTTGGCGACGTTACGTGCTTGGTAATCCAATCTTTCTTTTGCGCGTCCTCAATCAGTGGCTGTCCGGTGCTCGAGTGTAATTATGAAACGTCGTTTCGCTGTCGTGTGCAGGAATTTCGGGCGTAATCGGTCAAATAAAACTTCGCTTGATGGTCGCAAAGATATCTACTAACCGAGCGATAAACATGAGCCCTGCGGTCACCGAAGGTGTTCTGATCCTGGCAGTGTGCTTCAATGCCATCCTCGCCATCCTCAACGGCCATGGCGTGACGTTGCAACGCGGGCATGTCGCTTTCGCCGAAATCGCAACCTACGCAGCTGTACTTGCGGTTTTGGTATTTAATGCCGACAGAAGAATGTTGCCGTGGTTTTTATTGGCGTTTTTCATCGTACTGAACGGCCTGTTGCTTTCTTTGGGTAATGGCGCTTTTAATCCAAAATATATGCGGGACGTACTCGTCATCCCAATCTTCATCATGTTGGGAATGACCTACAACGCTCAAAGCTTGACACGACCCATCATCATTCTCCAATCCGTCGTATTCGCCGTGGGCCTGCTGGAGGCAGCGCGTCCCGATGCCTATTCGGAGATTTTCCAAATCCTGAAGTATTACGTGAACACGCGGGATTTTGCCGAAAAGTCATTCTGGAATAGCGAGTCTACGTTGTTTGTCAGCGCGACGCGGCCGGGCGACAGATTCTTCGGATTTGTCAATTTGCATCGCCTGTCCTCAATATTTCTAGAGCCTGTTTCGCTTGGCAATTATTGCGTCATCGTTGCCATTTTTCTGATTGCCTGTTGGCGCCAGCTTGGCAACGGCGTCAGGCTCTATCTGGCTGCCTCAACGTTCGCTCTCCTCGTTGGCTGCGATGGTAGGCTCGCAGCAGCCTCAATCGTGATCATCTTGATCGGCGTCTTTTTTGTTCGCCAGTTATCAAGCCGATGGTCAGTCTTCTATCTGCCGATAGTCTTGCTGTTGTCGGTGCTCTTCGTTTTGAACTCCAACGTCGATCCTACGCAAGATAATTTTTCTGGCAGAGTGGCCGGGAGCATTGGCACGCTTTCCCGAGTGGATTTCTTCGGCCTTCTTGGGCTGGACGCCCAGTCGTCAGATCTCGCCGGAGATAGCGGAATAACCTACTTCATCGTGACGCAGTCTTTCATTGGGGTGGTCATCATCTGGCTCGCGGTTTGTTTGCTTCCTGCTGGTCGCGAGTACTCTACACGGCTGTATGTGCACGGGATCGCCATATTCATTCCGCTGAACCTCATGGTGAGCTATTCCTTCTTTTCCATAAAGGTGGCATCCCTGATGTGGTTTTGCTTTGGCTATTTCTTTTTGAAAGATGTTTCCATTGAAGCGCCGCCACTTCCTGATCTTGAGGTTCGCGTTCCGACGGAAAATGGGCTCCTGGATGCGCACCGACAAAGAGTGCTCCTTAGGAAGGCCAATTTCCATGGTTAGTCTGAAATCGTTGCGAGTCGGCGAGCGCCGAGACCGTTCAGTGCCAGGAGCACGTCGGTTCGCAAAGCCCGAAGAATTTGCGGGGTTCATTGCTTTGCAGGGCTCCATGCATGATGTTTTCAACGCGAACACTGATTTCGCGTCTCGCGACAAGATTGATCGATGCCATGGATCGTAACGAGAGGACAATCGATAGCTCGAACGCAAGCCCGAACATGGCGTCTGCGCGACAGTTGACTCCAAGCGCTTGTCTGGACTCCAAGAAGAAGGTTGTCTTCCTCTCTGCCGTCCATGATTTCCGTATGCTGAAGCGCGGCAGCATCCAATCGCTGGCATCTGCTATGGCCAAAATGGGGTATGCAGTAACGTTTATCTCGTTGAGATTTAGCTTACTCAGCTTGATAAAAGGCGATTCAAGAAATTTCCTGTTGCGACGATCAAACAGGCCGGAGCTAGTAAATGGCGTATTGTGTTATCTTTGGTTTACCGTCGTTCACCCCTTTCAGTCAAAAAACAAGCTTTTTGAATCATTGCTTCGACCCCATTATTTCTTTCACAAACGACGGAAGAGCAGGTTTTTGGATGACCAACTTCGCGGTGCCGACTTTATCGTAATTGAGTCAGGTCAGGGCATCCTGTTCTCAGAAAGAGCAAGGCGGCTGAATCCCCAAGCGAGAATCATCTATCGGGCCTCTGATAAACTAAGCACGATTGGCGCGTCCAATACCCTTCAATCCGAACTGGAGAAAAATGCGGAAAAATTTGATTGGATCTGTCTGCTCTCAGCCGACATGGCGAGCGAGTTCGCATGGGCAAGGGAAAAGACGTTTTGCGTGCCGTTGGGAATTGACGCCGACGAGTTCAAGGATAACGGGCCTAATCCTTACAGCGCGTCGATCAATGCGGTTTCGGTTGGGTCGATGTTGTTCGACCGATCGTTTTTTGAAACGGCTGCAACTCGCTTTCCTGATATTCAGTTCCACGTGATCGGATGTGGAGGGGATTTCGAAGCGCCGCCAAACGTTACCTTCTACGATGAAATGGCGTTCAAGGACACTCTGCGATACATAGAGTATGCCTCGTTTGGCATCGCTCCTTATCGTGCCGTCGAAGACGCGAGCTACTTGGCGACTTCCAGCCTCAAGCTTAAACAATACGAGTATTTCGGAATTCCTGCTGTTTGCCCCGCCTTCGCGGTCGGGAACTCCCGGAACCGTTTCGGATATATACCAGCCGACAAAACAAGCATCGAACGCGCTATCGGCGCCGCCCTGAAATGTGAGTTTGTGCCTGCGGCCAAACCCTTGGAGTGGCGAGAACTCGCGCAGCGGTTACTTTGTCCGCACCACTATCCGGATTGTTTTCTTCCGGATTTGCGTGAAACAAGAAGTGCGGACCTGCGTAACGAGCTGTCAACCGCAAACGCACCGGCTGTCACCATTTCGCTGATATTATGCACATTAGGGAATAGAAAAAGACAGCTTACGAGACTGATTAGATCGCTTGCCGATCAAACCTTCAAAGCGTTCGAAGTGGTTCTCGTCGACCAAAATCCTCCTGGCTATCTGGATGAGATCTTGAAAACCGAGTGCAGTGGATTAGTGCTCAGGCACGTCAGGTCAGATCCAGGTCTTTCTATCGCTCGTAACGCCGGGCTTCTCGCTGCAACGGGCGGTATTGTCGGCTTTCCCGACGACGATTGCTGGTACTTTCCCGATACGCTGATGCAAGTCGTGTCGTTTTTCTGCCAGAACCCAACAATTGATATTTTGCTGGGCAGGACTGTGGATGAATTCGACCAGCCGTCGCTTAACCCTTTAAGGATGGAAAGCGGAACTGTAACCCGCAGCAATATTTGGATTTCAGGCAATTCGAACACCTTGTTTGTCAGCAAAGACGCGATTCCATCGACCGGCGCATTTGACGAAAAAATTGGCGTGGGGGCACCGAGCCGCTACCAATCGGGAGAGGAAACGGATTTCATATTGAGGCTGATGAAAAACAAAGCCCGCCCGGTGTATGTCAATTACTTGAAGATTGGTCATGACCAGGTCCAGAACGCTGGAGCACGCAAAGAGTTGAAGCGAGCGTGGATGTACTCCCTGGGCTTTGGCTACGTCTTAAAAAAGCAAGAATATGGTTTTATGTACTGCTGCTATCGCATCGGGCGCTCTATCATCAGTGCCGTTTGGGCCGCTGCTCGATTGCGGTTCGTCTACGGGCTTTCGAGGCTGGTATGGGCAACAGGCACGCTTATCGGCTATCTGACGGCAAAGCACAGTCGCGAGGGCATATAAATGCGTTGGACCTGCCCTGTGGTGCTGCTCGTCGCAGTGTTTTGTTCAGAGGTTCTGAGGGCGCAGGGATTTGTTGGGAGCGACAGCTTTAGCCCGCAGCATCGGGATTTTGCCGGAAAGGCCTGCCTAGAGACGAGGGGACTGTCGCGTCCGTTAGCTTCGAACCCAAAGATCCTCAATCACTCGGTGGTCCTCGACAATCACTGCGTTGACCGGATCAAGGCGAAGGTCTGCTATTACGGAACGGATCATTGCACGGATGTGGAAGTGCTTGGCAAATCACGTAAGGAACAGGTCATCGGCGTCTTTCCCGCCATGCAGATGTTCCGTTACGCGGTGAAGGAGCAATTTTAGGACCGTCATTACTGGCCAATTCAAGGTGGTTGGCCGGTAGATCCCTCATGGCGACCCTCGCTGAAGGGAAAAATGGTGCTGGGGTGCCCTTTGGCGCCAGTTTTCACCTCGATTCGGATGATTGGGAACTTGCGATCATCACTGGCCATAGTGGACCGTGCAAGCTATTGAATCAGAAGCCGTTACTCCGGGGTGGCACGTCTTTTGCGTACTATGCCTCTTGAACTATACGGTCCGAATTAGGTCGCACGAGGCGAGAGAGAACGAAGCGTTTGAGACGAAGATCCAAAGGGAACTTGATGGCACAGATATTACCCGGTTGCGATATAACTGGATCGAGAGGCCAAAAAGCTCATGCTGCAGATTCGTAACCCCGAGCCGGTAGCGAGATTCAGTGCCGCGGCTACAACGGCGATCTCGCCGCGCGACCTTCTGGCGTCGCTCTCGAGCTTGGCCCGAAGGCGTTTCGGGACTATCGCGCTGATATTCTCTGTCTGCGTGCTTTGTGGCGGCATTTATCTTTATGTCGCAGCGCCGAAGTTCCTCGCTCAGTCGTCGATTCTGATCGACACCCGGAAGACCCAGCTTTTCCAGCAGCAATCGGTGGTGGGCGATTCCACGATTGACGCGTCCGGCGTTGATAGCCAGATCGAAGTGCTGAAGTCGGAAGCTATTGCCGCCGCCGTGGTCAAACAGCTTCACCTGACCAACGACCCGGAGTTTGGGGCCTCAAAGCCAGGCATTCTTGGATCCATTTTGAGCTTTCTGGCGAATACTGCTCCTCCCTCAGAAGCTGATCTCGAACAGAGGGCACAAGGCGTCTTTCGGGCCGGGATTTTGCCGAAGCGGGTACCAGGAACCTACGTCGTTGACATTGGATTTAGCTCACTCAGTCCGCAACGGGCTGCGCAGATAGCGAATGCAACGGCGGATGCCTACGTCAATGATCAGCTTGAGGCCAAATACCAGGTCACGCGAAGGGCGGGAGTCTGGTTGCAGGAACGAATCCAAGAGTTGCAGCAGGAGGCGTCGGCCGCAGAGAAAGCTGTGTTGGATTTCAAGAAGGCGAACAACATCGTTGACACGGGGGGGCGCCTGATCGGTGAACAGCAGCTTGCCGAGTTGAACAGCCAGATTGTTATAGCGCGCACAGCAACGGCCGAAGCGAAAGCACGCCTCGATCGCATCAGCGAAATCACCAAGAATGGGCTTGCCAATATCGACAACGTCATAAAGTCGCCAGATCCGGCGGTTGCAGATTCTCTTCGCAGTGATGTCATCAGCAAGCTCCGGAGCCAATTCCTGGATACTGCGAATCAGGAGGCGATCTATTCGGCCCGGCTTGGCCGCGACCATCTAGTGGTGGTGAATCTCCGCAATCAAATGTACGAGATGCGCAAGTCAATTTTCGACGAGCTGAGACGGATCGAAGAAACCTTCAAGAGCGACTATCAAATCGCGCTGGCGCGCGAGCAGAGTGTCCAAAAGAGCCTCGCGGAAACGGTCGCGCAAAGCCAAAACACCAATCAGGCCCAGATTTCACTGAAGAGTCTGGATAGCAAGGCCCAAACCTTTCGGGCCATTCATGACACATTTGTGCAAAAGTACATGGAGTCGCTTCAGCAGCAATCCTTTCCCTATACGGAAGCGCGTGTGATCAGCCACGCCGTCCCACCGCGAGCGAAGAGTCAGCCCAATTCCTTGATGGTGATGATGTTGGCCTCGGCGAGCGGATTGATGCTTGCCTTCGGTGTCGCTCTGCTGATCGACATTTCGGAAAGTGGATTTCGAACAAGCGAGCAGGTCGAAGAGGAATTGCGGACGAGCTGTTTGGCGGTTGTTCCCCAAATTAAGCTTGCGGCCGAGACGCTTGGCGCTGCCCGTAAGCCAGGTCAGGATAGTTCGAGGCAAATTGGACAAGGTGGTGCGTTGTTTAGCGTGCTTGGCGCGCCTTTCTCGCGATTTGCAGAGGCGTTTCGCACGATCAAGGTCAGCATCGATCTATTTGCTCTTTCCAAGCTGACCAAGTCCATCGGTATTACGTCAACACATCCGAATGAGGGAAAATCCACGGTCTCCGCGAACCTAGCTCGGTTGATCGCTCATGCCGGCGGAAAGGCGATATTGCTAGATTGCGATCTCCGGAACCCATCTCTCACCCGGGCGCTTGCGCCCGGCGCAGAACTTGGCTTGCTGGACGTTGTCTCGGGAAAAAGATTGCTGACAGACGTCATCTGGACCGACCCTTCGACTTCACTCGCTTTCCTGCCCATGGTTGCGAAAACGCGCCTGTCACACACAAATGAGATATTGGCCTCCGTTGGCATGAAAAAGCTCATCGATGCACTGCGCGAGGTCTATGATTATATTCTGATCGATCTACCGCCTCTGACGCCCGTGGTCGACGTCCGCTCCACCAATCAGATCGTCGATTCCTATCTCTTTGTCATCGAATGGGGACAGACCAGCGTCGAATCCGTGGAACGCGCGTTGTCATCGGCGCCCCTGGTTTATGACAATCTTATGGGGGTTGTTCTGAACAAGGCGGATCTAGAAGTGATGCGCAACTATTCGCGCAATGCGCAAGATAACTACAAGACCAGCTATTATGAACGCTATGGGTTCGAGGATTAAGCGTCGTGGAGCGGTACTCGCCTAGGCAGTTCAAGAATGAGCCACAATTCCAATCTCGCACTACGAAAACTTCGTGTGCCTATAGGGGGCGATTCAACCTGGCACCGAGGTGGCTGACGAGTGAAGCCAATCCTCTTCAACGCATATCCTCGGAGTCGGAGACGGTTCGTCTGGGATTTCGATCAAGCATGAGCCAAGGACGGACAGCAATTGATTGAACCAGATGTTTGCGTAGTCACGGTAACTTATGGTCGACGGTGGCATCTGCTGCGACAGGTACTCCATGAGTTGGTCAGCCACCACGAGAAAATTAGCAAGATAATCGTCGTTGATAACGGTTCGGCAGAGCCAATCTCTGAACTTGTAGATGAAAGCGGCTGGGCTCCGAAGGTAAAGGTAGTCCGATTAAACCAAAATGCTGGGTCGGCGGGTGGATTTGGAGCAGGCCTTCAGGCAGGGATGCAGACAGGCGCTCGCTTGCTCTGGTTGCTTGATGATGACAATCGACCCCGACCAGGTGCCCTCGATCGATTGCTGTCTGCCTATTCAATGATGGGAGAGGATCCCAGCGTCCTTCTTCAATCTTATCGCGGTGATCGATACCAGTATGTTATCGCCGCGACCGAAGGGCGGTTCGAGGGAATTATACCAAATTCATTCCAAGGGCTTCATGTCCGGAACATACCCCGCAAGCTCTTGAACCAGTTCCGCTCGCGTTCTAAAAACACTCGTGTACGATTTCCCTGTGTCGAGATTGATTGTGCCCCGTACGGCGGACTGCTGCTATCGCGGCACTGGGTCGAGCAAGTTGGCCTACCAAACCCGGACTTCTTTGTTTACTTAGATGATTATGAATTTACCTATCGCATCACAAATACACAGGGACGAATCTATCTTTGCGCAACGAGCGAACTCGAGGACCTTGATCAATCTTGGAGTGTGAAGGACCCGGGAGCTCGTTCTATTTTTAGCCCGAGCGCGCCGCCGCTGCGAGTTTATTACAGCGTGCGCAATCAGACGTTCTTGGAAAAACGTCTATGTTCCTCGCGGATGATCTACGTCGCTAACATGATAGTTGCTCTGACAGTTCTATTCTTTTGGTCTTTCACGGCGGGGCACTCCATGCGCTCTTTCGGAGCGCGGTTGAGTCTGCTCAGTCGGGCGATCCGAGAGGGGTGGAGCGGCAAGCTTGGTGTTCGCGATGCTTTTTAGATGTCCGAGAGGACCTGGATAGAGTATCGGGTGATCAATAAGGTGAGATCGAACGCCTGCGGCCTCCTTGAGAGATGCCTCTGCGAGTTCATCCAGTCCACCGGCATGCCCGCCACATACACCTGCACCGCAGCCGAGATCATGCCTCGCGAACCGCCCGGATCACGGCGGCAAGCCGATCAGGTTCGACGTCCCCGCCGGCGCCCACCACCACATCGCCGATAACGATTTCTACCGTGTCGTCCGTTAACAAGCGGAATTGAGGGCGAGGGGGGTTGCGAAGGCGCGCCAAAGGACGATCAAGGCGAAGCCCAAGAGGTTCCTGAGCCAAGAGCCAGGCGAGAATGTGGCGGAAGTTATAGCCGACGGCGGAGGGGTAACGTTGGCCGCTCGCCGGCACACTTTGAGGTGGCTGCGGCCGGGGTGACCATCGACTTTCAGGTGTCCGATGATGGGTTCGATGGCGGAGCGGCGGCGCGGCTCGCGTTTGATGACATCGGAGACGCCGCGCTTCTGGCGAGAGATGAAGACGCGACGGGGAGTTTGTGCGCCCTTGTCGACATAGGCCCGCTTGATCCCGCAGCCGGTGAGTGTCTCGGTGCGGTCGATGGCTCCCGCAGGATGTGACCGTCGTACGGGTTAGCGGGTGGCGCCTTGGCGTGCAGCACGAACAGGCCACCGGGAGCCCGGCGGTTGTTGGTGACGATAGAGGCTTTCGCATCGAACTCGTAAGGCGCGGCTGCTTTGCCCTGGCCGACGCACTCCACCTCCGGGGCATGGGAGGAATAGCGCTTCCAGCCGCGCTGGCGCTGCTGCTGCGCGCGGATCTGCGAGGCCCGTCTGAGCGAAAGGGCGAACGCGTTCTCGAGCACAGCCTGACCTTCGATCTTGCGGCGGATATCGCGGATGATCCGGCCCAGCCGGCTGCGCAGGATGCGCAACCTGTGCTGATGCCCTTGAATTGCTTGGCATGGGCGGAGTATCCCGCCATCATTGCCGCGGTTTTGCCAATGCGAAGATCGGACTGCCGCAGCTTGACCCCGTGCTTCCTCGCCAGGCGGTTGAGCCCTCTTGATCGCCACTTGCAGCAGCTTGGCGTCGCTCGGGAAGGTGATCACCTTCGGCTGCACGGTGGTATGGTGGTATCGTGGTATCGACCGAGACCCGCTTGAGGTCTTGGCTGCGTAACGCGCGGGCCTCGTGCGCCACCCGCAAGGCTCTCGGCGAGCAACAGCTTGTCGCCGAGCCGCCTGCGCCAGTGGCTCAGGTCCGAGCGCTCGTGCTGGAACGCGGTTCCCGCTCATTTCGCTTAGCCGCCCTTCACGGACGACAACCGTGTCGCTCCGCATCGATTCAACGCGCGTGACTTGACCGGCTGGGTCGGCGATCCGCCCAGTGGCGCAGCCACTCCCAAACCCATCGCCTTGCGACGCCACGCCAAAATCTGCGACGGATCCGCCCATTCGACCGCGCAATCGCCGACACGTTCACGCCGGCAACCCAACGTCCCTCCGAGGATCCTTGGACTTCTCCTAATCAGACCATGACCGGTCACTGCGCGCCGGACCGCCGGACTGCACGACAGCCGAACAGTATCCATTCGGCGTAGGCCGCAGGGCTACCGCCTGAGTAGTCCAGGGTTCTCTTTATAGAACTTGATGAGCTCGATCAGGTTGTCGATGCCGAAGTCGATGAACGCCTGAACGCCGTCTTCTCCGACGCCATAGACCCAGATGACGCCATCCTCGATCTCCATCTCGTTGGCGATGTCCCACAGCCAATCTTCGTCTTCGCCGAGGTCTTTGGCGACCTTGGTGATGGTGGTGACGTGATGGACCTTGTTGACCTGGGTGGTCATGCCGCCGCTCGAGCGGAGAGCGCAGACGCTGACGTCCAATTCCAGGGCAGAAGTTCGTCCAGCCGATGAGCCGGATGAGCGGCGATGCGGGCGAGGACATTCGTGAGCCACGCCTGCGGATCGATGCCGTTCATTTTGGCTGTGACGATCAGGCTGTACATAGCTGCGGCGCGCCGCCCTCCGCGATCAGATCCGCAGAACAGCCAGGACTTCCGCCCGAGAGCGATGCCTCGCAAGCCCCGTTCGGCGGCATTGTTGGAGAGACACACGCGGCCGTCCTCGAGGAATAGGGTGAAGCTCGCCCAGCGCTTCAGGATATAGTTCAACGCCTTAGCCAGGTCGTGCCCCCGAGACAGCTTGGCAAGCTGCTCCCGCATATAGACCTGGAGGTCCTCGACCAGAGGCCGGCTCAGCGTCTGCCGAACCCGAAGGCGCTCCTCGGCACTCTTGCCGTTGATGGACTGTTCGATCTCGAACAGCGCATCGATCCGCCGCACGACCTCGATCGCGATCGGCGAGAGCGGGATTTCCTTTTTGCCGGTGGCCCTGCGCCGGGCATTCTCTTCGATGTCGGCCATCGCGAAGAACGGGCGCCGTCCATGCGACCAGCAGGCAGCCTCCCGGATTGGCCCGGCCTGGCGTCCCGGCAGATAGAGCTGGTTGTACCCGTCATAGGCGTCGGCCTGCAGGATGCCGGCATACCGGGCCAGATGCGCTTGGGGATGCTCGCCCTTGCGGTCGCGCGAGTAGTAGAACATCGCCGCCGGCGGGTCCGTGCCCCCAAATGGCCGATCGTCGCGGATGTAGATCCAGCACCGTCCGGTGTCGGTCTTGCCCTTGGCCAGGACCGGTATCGTCGTATCGTCAGCATGAAGGCGCTCGGCCGCCATGACGTGGGCTTCCACCAAGCGCAGCAGAGGATCCAGCGAGGCACAGACCGCCCCAACGGCATCTGCCATGGTCGACAGTGCGATCGGCACGCCTTCCAGAGCGTAGCGCTCCGCCTGGCGGTTAAGCGGCTGATGCTGGCCGAACTTCTCAAACATAATCATGGCCAAGAGGCTCGGACCAGCCCACCCCGAGCAACGGCATGGAACGGCACTGGCGCCTGGCTGATCTTCTCGCAGTCGCGGCAGGAGAACTTCTCGCGGACCGTCTCGATCACCTTCCACTGGCGCGGCACCACTTCTAGCGTGCGGGTCACGTCCTCGCCGAGCTTGCGAAGACGATTGCTGCCGCAGCATTCACAAGCCGTAGGTCCGTCGATCACTACCCGCTCCCGGGGAAGGTGCTCGGGGAAGGTCTGGCGCTCGGCGCGCTTGCGTGTAAATCCCCGCACCGTGGTCGACCTGGCCACGGCCCATTCCGCCGCCAGCTCGTCCTCGGCAGCGTCAGCTTCCAGCTCTTCGAACGTCAGCGCCAACTGCTCGATCAGCCGCGCCGAGCGCTCCGACCGTTGTCCGTAGATCTGATGTTTCAGCTTGGCGATCTGCCGCTTCTGCTGGGCAATCAGCGCCTCGTCTTCCGACGCTTTCGCGCGGGCGACCGCGAGCATGGCGGCGATCTCCAAAGCCTTCGCGCGCTCGACTGCCAGCGCCTTCTTCAGGGCGGCAACCTCATCCGGAACAGCGTCGCGATCAGCATGCATGCGACGCAGTGAATCACAGATTAGACGCGATGGGATTCCCCAAAATGCAAGAAGCTACAGATTCGGCGCTCAGCCCGCGCTTTGTGGCCGCCAGCTCGGTTGCGGATTCCGCCAGTCGATGCCTTCTAGCATGTAAGCCATCTGGGCCGCCGAGATCGACACCCCACCGTCCGACGCCGAGGGCCAGATGAACTTGCCACGGTCCAGGCGCTTGGCATAGAGCGACATGCCCAACCCGTCATGCCAAAGAATCTTCGCCAGATCACCGCGGCGGCCCCGGAAGATGTAGAGATCGCCGGCATGAGGATCGCGCTTCAAACTCTCCTGAACCGTGAGAGCCAAGCTTTGCATGCCGCGACGCATGTCGGTGTGGCCAGTGGCGATCCAGACCCTGACGCCGCTTGGGATCGGGATCATCGTCGTCTCAAAACTTCAAGAACCCGCTGCAGCGTCTCGGTCTACGTCCCGGTCAACGCGCACGCGACAGCCGCCGCCAAACTCGATCTCGATGATTCCAGTCCTTGCGCGCTGCGCCGGCGGGGAAGAGGCCGGTTGCGTCACTCGAGATCGGAGACGCCACCGGCGTGATCTCGACGGGAACGAGAGCTGGCACGGAATCTCCGCCCAGCCGACCTGGCGCGTTTGTCGACGCCACGTTAACAGCAGGCTGTGAGCCATCCCGTGGCGGCGCGCGACGCCGCAGACTGTCTCACCAGCCTGCAAGGTCTCTTCGACAAGGCGGACCTTCTCGCCGTAACTCCATCGCCGCCGACGTTCGGCGCCCAACACATTGACCTGCATTCGCCACGTGACCTTAAAGCTAGACTTAAGGTCAAATCCTCGGGCCGCCTCCCAAACTAAACAAGGCGGCCGCCGCCGGAGGGATACGCCAAACAGGGCTCGCTGTGAGAATTTCGAAGCTTCTGCTATCCGACATAGGTTTGTTCACAGGAGTCTCCTTGGACAAATCACCAGGAGATTCTCTGCTCTTCAAACAATCCGCGCGACGTGGGGTCTCCTACGCGCTCACGTTCATCCGGTTCCTGAGGGGGTAGGAGCCGAAATTGGCATCGCACCTTTTTAGGCATCGCCTTGGAGCACTTTGTGCAGTCGTTAGCCACCTAGCTGTCATTGGAGTGACGGAAAACGAAAGCAGCTTGATCGCCCCGAGAGGTTTTATTTGCCGCTAGCGATAAGTTTTCGAAATTTGCAATCTCAGCCTGAGTAAATAGCTTTACGGATGGATTGTCGTGCTGCGACGTTGGGCCAAAAAGCGGAACATCTCGCTTATATTGTTCGCTCGCTAGATAAGTCCACCCGCGACCGTCAAAGATCACATTGGTTTGCCTAAGACCAGATCTCTGACCCAGTCGTTTCATTCCATCCAGTGATGGAATGAAGTAGTGTCTGGGTGGATCGAGTTGGACCCAATCTTTTCCATATCGCTCGTAAGCATCAGAGCTACATGTCGGAATGCGGACCACACACTGTCCATCATCCGCTAGGATAGTTTTGACATGCCTCATCGCCTCAACTGGATCTGGTATATGCTCCAGTGAGTGATTGAACATTATCAGATCGAATTTACCTCTCACGGATGTAAGATCGCCCTTCTTTACGGTAATGTTCGGCAGCAAAATATCATTCTTGATAAATGGGTCGATGCCGACAAGATTTTTGAGGCCTCTTCGCGCAAGCTCCTTGAGTCGCGAGCCATCACCGCATCCTACGTCAAGAATCCTAATTTTGGGCGTTACGCCGATGTCGATCATCTCTCTTAGGAATGCATCGTCTTTGACTCGCCTAGCTAATTCGGCGAACAATCCACCTGCGAAAAACAACTGTGACCGCCTGCGAACAAGAAAAAGTTTCAATGCGCTGTCGCTAATGGTTTGAGAATTGAAAGAATAGTAGTTTACGGGGTAATACTTAGCGAGGTCGGGGCCTATGTCGAAGCAGGCTTGAATGGTGCGACACGAGCTGCAAACGTGATATTTAAATTCTTCCCGAAATCCGAACATCATTTCACGCAGCGTCATTGGTTCTTCAAAGTGATCGTGACCGCATGCGAGACAAGCTTCAATGGGCGCCTGCATACAAACTTTCCTCGCTAATAAGATTTGGGAGGCCCCGCATGAGCTCGCTCCCCGTTCCTTACCCGCAACGACTGGCGCGCAGGGCTGCAAAAATAGTTCGACCATGAAGTCGATCCTTCCCATCGGTATTGGCTGTCGCCAACTTCTTCGGCAAGGCACGTCATCAAGCGATTGTCTGTTCTGCAGTATTTTCTGCTCATGTATTTAGCGTCTACTAAGGTTTATATGTCGCTTAGAGCGTGAGGCACGCGTTTGATTATCAGAGAAACAACGTCATTTATTTGCCGTTTTGATGGCTGGCTTGGTTCGAAAATCTTCATAACGAAGCGTTACGAGACTCATACTGCAGAGCAGGTTGGGTCGCT
This sequence comes from Bradyrhizobium sp. 76, assembly GCF_023073025.1. NCBI lineage: Bacteria > Pseudomonadati > Pseudomonadota > Alphaproteobacteria > Hyphomicrobiales > Nitrobacteraceae > Bradyrhizobium > Bradyrhizobium sp. 76. The sequence goes on along the minus strand of NZ_JADPIS010000017.1, from coordinate 19,327 downwards.
TCCGGCCGGTGTTCGCCCAAATCTTCGCATCACCTTTCCCCACACCACCCCCAAGACCAAATCCTTGACGAGACCTTTTGGATGAAAAGTCCACCATCCAGTGTAACGGTATCCTGCCATGGCAACTAATTTGAAGAAAGACGAAGCCCGATGAAAAATACTGCTCCCTAAGTGACACTCTGCCCTTAGGTTATATAATTCCGCAAGGTTGGCATAATGATCGGCAGCCTCAATAAGCTGCTCACGTTCGATATCGCTCGTGGCAATAGATGAGGCGTCAGTTAGCAACTTCGTTCGGATGGCCGCTGCTCTATGACAGTGAGCGTAAATTGTGCCTCTGCGCTCCAGCATGTGACCAACTTTACGGAGAAGCGTGATTTTCCCGCCCCAGCCCGCCGCGTTGCTGCCGTGTTGCCGATAAAAGGCCAACGGTTCGTGGATGTAAACTATGGCCCCTACTACCGAAGATATAAATGAAAGCCAATGATCATGGCACTCAACTCTTGGGTTGATCATCCGTTTTTCATCAAGGTGCGCGTCTATTGTTTGCAACCATAAGTGAGAGAAGCGCGTGATAGAGCGTCTGAAAGAAAGCGTGAAGCCATAGGCGTTCCACCAAGGACTCCATTTTAGTCGTTCAGTGCGCGCAGGAAACGGTTGCAAGTGGAGGTTTCCGAGTTCGGCGCCATCACGGACAACAATCGCATTGTGATGAACAAGCATCACATCTGGGTCTTCGAGAACGGTTAGCGCGCGCTCGATTTTCGTCGGGAACCAAATATCGTCCTGATCGCAGGTGCATATAACATCGGATGTGCATAAAGACACTGCCTTCATAAAGTTTGCGGCGTGTCCCAATCTTTCTTGATTGACGTGGACGTGTACGACAAACGGCAAACTTTCTCTCAATTTGGCGACCGTCTGCAGCGTATCGTCTGTCGAAAGATCATCGCAGATGATCACCTCGGACGGGGGGATAGTCTGATTGGCCAGGCTGCCAAGTTGTTCCGCTATGAATTTGCTCCCATTGTAGGTTGCCATCGCTATTGAAACGCTTAGTGCCATAGCAGAAACTCGGATTGGATGTCTGGGGGGGCTTCGTCCTTAGCTTGGAGCCAACGCGAGCAAGCCGATTTAGGCAACCTGCATTTTTCTCCCGGTATGATCGTCGCATGGCTGCCTGGCGATCTCAAGTAGTTCCAAGAGAATTGGAACTGTCATTTGAGTGCCATAACTTCTGCGCGAAAATTCGCCATGAGTGCCCAAAATTGGCGCGCGCCAGCCTCGTCTTTGACGTCCAATAATGAGTGCATTAAAAAGGACGTCATGAAAGCCCGTGCATTGCAAACCAATTTCGTCATCAACGTGTTCGGCGCCATCGTGCCGCTCGCCATCTCACTGGTTACCGTACCGATCTATATCCGTCATATCGGTGAGGCGCGATACGGCATACTCTCGATCGTTTGGGTGATGCTCGGTTATTTGGGCTTTCTCGACTTGGGGCTTTCGCGCGCGGCTGCTAATGCCTTAGCGCGATTGCGCAACGCGCCGCAGGAGGCGCGAGCGCGGGTTTTGGTCACTACACTCCTGCTAAATCTTGGACTGGGACTGTTCGGTGGCCTATGCCTCGCGATCTTCGGTAGCTATCTGCTGCAGCATCTACTCACGATGCCAGAGGCGCTTCAGCCGGAGATAGTGGAGGCATTCCCCTGGATCGTCGGCTTGTTCCCGTTGGCACTTTTATCTGGGGTAGGCATTGGTGCGTTGGAATCTCGCGAACGTTTTCTTCTTGCGAATGTTCTACAGATATCCGGCTCGAGCCTAGGGCAGATCGCGCCAGTCGTGGTTGCGGTAATGCACAGCCCGTCGCTTGCCGTCGTAGTCCCGATCGCTGCGATCGCGCGCGCCCTAACTGCGGCGGCCATCCTAATAGCAGTCTATCGCGACGAGGGGCCGCTATCGCTTGTTGATTTTGATCGACATCAGGTCAAAAAACTTCTGAGCTATGGCGGCTGGATTAGCGTGTCCGGGATAATTTCGCCAATCTTAAGCTCGCTCGACCAACTTGTGATCGGTTCGGTGTTAAACGTGTCTGCCGTTACCCATTATGCGGTGCCAATGACCTTGGTCACACGCAGCCAGATTTTTGCCAGCGCCCTATCGCGGACCCTGTTTCCGCGTATGTCGAGCGTTGAGCCAGAGGAAGCGCGCAGCTTGGCCTCGCGCGCACTGCTTTTGCTGGCCTATGGTTATGGCGCGCTTTGTGCTCCAGCCATTATTCTAACTCCGATATTCTTCCAGCATTGGATCGGGACTGATTTCTCGGAGGTGGCGACACCAGTTGCAGAAATCCTATTTTTGGGGGCTTGGATCAACGGTCTGGCTTTTGTGCCCTACGGATTGCTTCAAAGCCAGGGGCGTCCTGACATCACTGGCAAATTTCATGCTGCCGAAATACTGCCCTTTCTTGGCATTCTTTGGGCACTGACATCGGCTTATGGGATTAACGGCGCAGCAATGGCTTGGAGCCTGCGTTGCGCTGTGGATGCTGCGTGTCTGTTTTGGGCGGCGGCCATCCCGCGACGCGCGCTGTTGCAGGCGATTGTTCTACCGCTTTGTTTGTTGGTGGGCTCACACGTCGTCGTCAGGTATCTTGGATCGGATCTTTGGGTCAGCTTCGCGGTCGCCACTGCCGCCGCACTGGTCGGGATTGTTCTCGCCTTGATAAATTCTATGGATTTTCGGCGCGCAACTTTCACTCTTACTTTGCGAGCGCTAAGACTAATCTCGACCCGTCACGGGTCTCTCTTGGCCGAAAAGTTTGACACGCTCAAATGATTCTCGTTCTGATCCTTTGCGGCAATCCCCACACGGTAGTTTGCCAAAAGATTAGGTTTCAAAATCCACTGGCGCTGCGTTCTCTCGTGCCGACACGACACTCGAATGAGATGGCGACTTCGCAAGCCGCTGTGCCACGCGTCGAGAATAATTGGCAAATTGTCCAAAATGCCAAAGCATCCAATCCGGCGAGGCGTACCTTGGGCCCGCAAAGCCGTGGCCAAACGAGCATCGCCGCAGTAGCCGCTAAGGACGCCCGCCGCTTCATTCGATCCTCATTGCAGCCTGAGGAAACGGGCGCAGGTCGTCGCACGCTGTACGTTGCGCCCAAACCGCAATTGGAGACTCCATCGGCATTTTTGGCAATCACCTTGCCTAGAAATCAAGCCGATATCTGCGAAGACACTTTCACGCTGGCTTCGGAGAGCCAGCGAGTCAAAGGCCTTTCTACGTTAACGTGGACGAAGATGGAGCTCAGGATTGACGCTCCGATCGCAACGCAGACGAAGCTTGCGGGATGTGAGTTGTCCACCAGCCGAGGCCAAATAGCGGCGACGAGGCCCATTGCGATTGGATGAAAGAGATAAAGGGCGTATGAGGCGTCGCCGAGCAAGATCATTGGCGCGTTAGGCCGTCTGGCGAGCGCCGGCTCAAGTGAAGCAGCCCCGAATGCAGCCAAGAGCGCCGGTACCCCCAGAAAGAGAAAGCGGCGGCTTTCCGAAAACAGATATTCGTTAATCACGAGGACCGGGATGGCAAAGACAACTGTCGCGAGTGCCAGCCATCGAGGCAAGCATCTGCCGCGCAGGTAAATGATTCCGAGAATGACGCCGCCGCCGAACTCGAGCAACAATGGATCGGTATAGATTGTCAGCAGAGCGTTTGCCGGTTCGACTATGCAGCCCACGACAGCCAAAAAAGCAAGGCAGGCCAATATAGCGGCTGCTCGCAAGGGTCTGGATACGATGGAAAGAGCGAGCCCGAATATCAGGTAAAAGAAAAGCTCGTATTGCAGGGTCCAGCCCGGGATGAGAATGGGCCAGACGTGCTTGGTGAAAACCGAATGATAATGTGGGATGATAAAATAGGAAAGGATGGTTGTTTTTGCGGTGACATCTACATTCGCCAGCCTGTCTGGAGCGATAAATCTGCAAATGATCCAGATGCTCAACGCCACCCAGTAGATCGGGTAGATGCGTATCGCTCGCTTGCGCCAGAATAATGGCGCAGTCGTGGAAGAATTTGCGGTCGTCACCCACATGATGAATCCGCTGATGACAAAAAAGATGTCGACCCCCCAAATTCCGAACGCATATGGACGAAGGTCTGAAGCAAGGTGATTTTCAAAGGCGTGATGATACACAACCGCTAGCGCGGCGACTGCTCGCAGATACTGGATCGAAATAATCTGTTTCATCGGTCTTCAGTATTGACCATGATCATTCCGATACAATTGAAGTGGCGCCCAAAATGGGTCCAGTCGGTACGCCGGCAAGAGGAAAAATCGCGCCGACCATATTAATGGCAAAAGGTGTCTCGGACATGCAGCGTTTCATGAAGTTCTCTGATTCGGAGCGCTTGGGGGAGCACGTCTATTTTCTGCTCAGCAACGACCACGGCTTAGGCAATCGCTTTTCTGTGGGAGGGATGTTATATGCGGAAGCTACGCCGCGTTGACGCCGGTAGCCCCACAGGCGAGTATTCCACTGTCTCATAAAAGACCGAAAATTCGATCAGAATGCGGCCATGAAAATTGAACGTTTGGAAATTGCGGACATCCTGCTGTTGACATCCGCCAGGCTTGGCGATTCGCGGGGTTTCTTTTCCGAGACCTTTCGCGCCGATACCTTTGCGGCGCGTGGCGTGGAAGCGACCTTCGTGCAGGACAATCACGCCTTCTCAGCCCAGAAGGGCGTGCTGCGCGGCCTGCACTTCCAGGTGCCGCCGCACGCGCAGGGCAAGCTTGTGAGATGCACGCGGGGCGCCATCCTCGACGTTGGCGTGGATATCCGGGTCGGTTCGCCGACCTATGGCCGCCATGTTGCCGTCGAACTCTCGGCGGCAAACTGGCATCAGCTCTGGCTGCCGCCGGGCTTCGCCCATGGCTATGTCACGCTGCAGGATGATTGTGAGGTCGTCTACAAGGTCACGGATTACTACGCGCCGGAGTGCGACCGTGGCATCGCGTGGGACGACCCAGCTCTGGGGATCGACTGGCGCATTCCGGTCGATGGCATTATTTTGTCGGAAAAGGACAAAAAGCATCCGAGGCTTTCGGATGCTGCGCCGGCTTTTCAGTTCGTTCGCTAGGGAGTTGTGGGATGCGGGTCCTCGTCACGGGTGGTGCCGGCTTCATCGGTTCGGCGGTGTGCCGTCACTTCATCCAGGATCTCAGTCATGACGTCGTCGTCATCGACAAGTTGACCTATGCGGGGAATCTGGCATCGCTCGCGCCGGTTGCCGCTGATCCGCGTTATGCCTTCGAAAAGCATGATATTTGCGACGTCGATGCGGTAAATGCGATTTTTGCGAAATACCGGCCTGACGCCGTCGTGCATCTCGCGGCTGAAAGCCATGTCGACCGTTCGATTTCCGGCTCGGACGTCTTTGTGAAAACCAACGTTCTCGGCACTTTCACGCTGCTCGAGGCCGCGCGGAAATATGTGGCTTCGGGCCACAAGGGTTTGGCCGATTTCCGTTTTCTTCATGTCTCGACCGACGAAGTCTATGGCTCGCTCGGTGACGACGGTCTTTTTACGGAGACGACGCCCTACGATCCAAGTTCGCCCTATTCGGCGACGAAAGCGGCCTCGGACCATCTCGCGAAGGCGTGGCAGAGGACCTACGGGCTGCCGGTCATCGTCTCGAACTGCTCCAATAATTATGGACCCTATCATTTTCCCGAAAAGCTGATTCCGCTGACGATCCTGAACGCGTTGGATCGCAAGCCGCTGCCGGTCTACGGCGACGGTTCGAATGTCCGCGATTGGCTGTTTGTCGAGGATCATGCCCTTGCGCTGGGGGTAATCCTGGCCAAGGGATGCCCTGGCCATACCTACAATGTCGGCGGACGCAACGAACGGGCCAATATCGACGTAGTTCGGCAGATCTGTCTGTGGATGGATCGCCTTCACCAGGCTGACGCGCCTTGCCACGAGCTTATTTCATTCGTGACCGATCGTCCGGGGCACGACCAGCGCTACGCGATCGACGCGACCAAGCTGGAAACCGATCTGGGATGGCGCGCGCGTGAGACGTTCGAGACGGGGATTGAGAAGACCGTCCGGTGGTATCTGGATCGCGGCGACTGGTGGAAGCCCTTGCGGGAAAAGGTTTACAGCGGCGAGCGCCTTGGCCTCGTGAAAGCCTGAGGCGCGGATGCGATTGTATGTCATCGGTGGGCAGGGGCAGGTCGCCCGGTCACTGCGGGAAGCCGCAGCAGGGGATAACGACATCGTTTTCGGCTGTGGGCAACGCCCAGATGTCGATCTGCTCCGTCCGGCCTCCATTGCGCAGGCGCTAGCGGACTTTCGGCCCGATATCGTCGTCAATCCCGCCGCCTATACCGCGGTCGACAAAGCCGAATCCGAGCCGGAACAGGCATTTGCCCTTAACCGGGACGGAGCCCGCGCCGTCGCGGCGGCGGCTGCAAATCAGGGGGCGCCCGTCATCCATTTTTCCACCGATTATGTTTTCGATGGAATTAAAGATGCCCCCTATGTCGAAAGCGACCCCGTCAATCCACGAAGCGTTTATGGACGATCCAAGCTTGAGGGGGAACTGGCCGTCGCTGCAGCAAACCCCCGGCATATCGTCCTGAGGACGTCGTGGGTCTATGCGCCCTTCGGGACAAATTTCGTCCGTACGATGCTCCGCTTGGCAGCAGAGCGGGACCACCTTCGCGTGGTTGATGATCAAATTGGATGCCCGACCTATGCGCCCGATATCGCCGCGGCGACCATCGCCGTCGCGAAGAAGGTAATCAGTGAGGGTTGGAACCCAAAATTCGCCGGCGCGACACATCTCGCCGGCCCCCAGCCGCTGACTTGGTATGCCTTTGCAAACGAAATCGTCCGTGGCGCAGCATCGCGCGGTGGCCGTGGCGTTCGGGTCAGCCCAATAGCTACATCCGATTATCCGACGCCTGCAGCGAGGCCAGCCAATTCGCGGCTTTCGACCGCAAGACTGGCGGCCGCATTTGATGTCCGCCTGCCATCGCTGGAACGTTCGCTCGCGGATTGTCTCGATTGTCTTCTAAAGATCTGAATGGGAGAATCAGCTTGAAGGGCATCATTCTAGCCGGCGGTAGCGGTACGCGCCTGTATCCGATGACATTGGTGACGTCCAAGCAGTTGCTGCCGGTCTACGACAAGCCAATGATCTACTATCCTCTAACCACGCTGATGCTCGCAGGCATCCGCGAGATTCTGATCATTTCGACTCCACAGGATTTGCCACTGTTTCAGACGCTGCTGGGCGATGGCAATCGCTGGGGGATCTCGCTGTCATATGCCGTTCAACCGAAGCCTGAGGGGCTGGCACAGGCCTTCGTTATCGGTGCGAAATTCGTGCAAGGTGGCCCTTCCGCGCTGATTCTGGGCGACAATATCTTCTACGGGCATGGCCTACCGGACTTGCTTGCCAATGCGGTCAATCGGACCACCGGCGCGACGATATTCGCGTATCATGTCTCGGACCCCGAGCGATACGGCGTAGTCGCTTTCAACGAGAATGGACGTGCGACGTCGATCGAGGAAAAGCCGCTCCAACCTAAGTCGAACTTCGCCGTTACTGGTCTCTATTTCTACGACCGGCACGTTGCCGACATTGCTTCAAATATCCAGCCATCGGCGCGCGGCGAGCTTGAGATTACCGACCTAAACCGGGTCTATCTAGAACGCGGGCAGCTGGCTGTGGAGCGCATGGGACGGGGATTTGCGTGGTTGGATACTGGCACTCCCGACAGCCTCCTGGCGGCCGGCGAATTCGTCGCGACGCTTGAGCGAAGACAGGGGTTCCGAATCTCGTGTCCTGAAGAGATTGCCTTTAACCAGGGGTACATCGATCGCGATCAGCTCGAACAGCTTGGCGTTGATCTCGGCAAGAGCGCCTATGCGCGCTATATTTGCGACGTGGCGAAATCGGCCGAACACCCAAAATAATTTGAGACCCCGCAATCGCGGAGTCTCCGACTATCCCTTTTGAAGAACGGATTCGAGCGAAGAGTCAAGCTCGAAGTTCAAACCGGAATGCTGCTCGTTCGGCCACTCTTACGCGCCGCATGGTAGCCAAGCGCACCCAAGCCAATTAGGGCTAACGCGAACAAGGGGAAGGACGCTGGCAAAGGAACGGGAGACACCGTTAGACGAAGAGAGTCCGAACCTGTGTTGAACGAAAAAGTATAGTTGCCTGCAGGTGCTGTAATGATCTCGCTCAGCTGGCCAGACCCGGTGAGACTCGCTCCACCGCTCGTAGTGAATGGCGTCAATTGGCCAACGACACCGAGGAGAACATTGGGTCCAAAGGGAGCCGATGATCCTAACTGTAGCGACAAACTGTTCAGGTTAAAAGTACCGGAGCTCGTGTACGAAATCAGGACCTGTTCGGGAGTACCCGTAAGTGTCACCGGAAAAATGCTCGATGAAAAAGCCGAGGCCTGGCCCACCGACGAGATTAATGCCGCCAAAAGCCCTAACGCCTTGAAAAGCTTGTACATTTCTGGCCCCTGAGAACTAAGTTGAATTCCGCCTCTGGCGCTTACCATACCCCGCCGAACGGAGAAAGCAAAGGCCCTATTAACCATACTCCAAACCGGAACTCTGTTATCCCGGGCTGTGCTTTGAATTAGGAAACTCGACCAGAGACGAAATACTGCAAAAGCGCGCCGGCCTGCCCCACGAATTTCCTTGCCATTGAATCTGCAGCGGCTTCATCGCCGTCGTTGATCGGGGCTACTACGCGTATAAGGGCGCCGTCCGATCTGTTAGCGAATAGCGCATCCTTAAGCGCGTAATATTTGAGTTCCCCCTCATCCGCGATGTGACGACCTCGCTCCTCGAACCAATAGTAAACGATCTGTCTCACGCCTCCCTTTTCGATAATGACGCGATTTGCGGCTATGGACCCCGTCGCCCACGGCATATCAATGAGCGATTGGCTGATGATGCTCCATCCGCCGCCGGGTATGCAAAGCCGTGGGCTGTGCGCATGTATCCCGGCCCGCTGCGAAGCGTAATAGGCAACGTAAAGGCTCAGGGGAGCTTCAGCGCTTAGGTCGTTACCGGTGAACTCCGCAAGTAGGTAGTCGCTGAGCCTCAGGGCATTGAGGGTGTCCGCGTCTAGCGTCTGTGGGGTTCCACGCCAGCCATCGAAGTCCATGGGAAATAGCGCGAACGGCTGGTGGTTCGGGATAATTTCCGTCCTGGCCGGAAGGCTCCCGACTGCGCTGGCTCCGACCAACAGCATGGTGCCCGCCAGCAGCGATGTCCGTGACATCGGCCACGACATTAGCCGCTGGAGCGTACCGGGATCGAACATCAGCAAGTCGGACACGACGAACCGCCCACGCGTCTTCCCAATGCCGATCAGGCACCAAACCTCCAAGAACAGGACCACAATACACAGCAAGAAGACCGCAAAGCCCTCAAAAGCGTGGGCTGCCCCCGTTGACGTATCAATATTGAAACGGTCCAGCATCACAGCGATCATCGCGATACGACCTGCATTCATGATGATAGCGATCGGAAAGCTCGACAGCACCACGAGAGCTTTTTTCCAAAAGCAGTCCTCCACCACCATTGAGACCAAGAAGGCGAAGCTGACCAAGGGGAATAAGTAGCGCAGGCCGTTACAGGCTTCTGCGACCTCAAGTCGCGCGGAGGGTAGGATTATGATGTTACCGTCAAGCGATGCAGGCACGTTAAAAAGCGAGATCGCGACCATGCCCAGCTTCGAGGACAAGAGCTGCATTTCCGCAGACGTGGAAATGTAAATGGCGACCGGAAGCGGAACCATAGAGAAGAGATAGACGAGGGGAGCCGCCAAGGTCTTCATGCCCCTCGAGCCCACGGATGACCAGACAAATCCAATAATACCCAATATCGCCCCGTAAATAGACGCGGTATAGCTACCCGTTGCCCAAGCCAACAGCATGATCGTAATCGACAATATTGCGGCGAGGACCCCGGGCGCTGTCGCCCCCCCTAGGCGAGCCGAGTTGAACCGGTGAATGAAAATGAGCACGGCCAAGGGCGGAATAAACCAAGCATGGCTGTATTCTGGTTGGCTCCAGGCGAGAAAAAGAGGATCAAGTGACCGCCACACAGCCGTGATTGCGCCCGTGCAGACAACAACTGCAAATACGCCACCTAAATTTTGCCAATCGGCACGACGATTAACGGCTTCCACGAAAACTCCGGGTTTGATCGGAATGAATCCTAATTGATAGTCGGTCCGAACGCGAGGTTGATCTGGATAGGTTGGCCAGATCTCAGTGTATGAAACAATCTTCCGGTGATCGTTCGCGAACAAGCGCGCCTGTGTTCGATGAGAGGGTGACTTTCGATGCGTTTCTATTTTAGCTTTTTTATGTGCGCCATTCTTTTGCTGCTGGCGGCGTGTGGAAAGCAACCGCAGGATAATGCAAAAATCGCCCCCGCTTCTCTGGCCAACGCGCGAAAGCTTTACGAAGCGGGACAGTTTCAATCGGCGCGCACCGAGGTTGAGGTCTCGATCAAGGCCGAACCAAAGGTGAGCGAGGCCCATTTACTCGCCGGTCAGATTGCGGAGAAGTTGGGTGACACGAAAACGGCGCTCGACGAGTATGTTGCGGCCGGTTCCGAACAGGCACGAATTGCGGTCGCTGCCTTGTTAATTCGCGCACGTGCGTACAGCCAGGCTGAAGAATGGATTGCCAAATGCCTTGCCAGCCTGCCGAACGATAGAAGTATGAGAGCCTATCGGGCTCTTTTGGCAGAGCGCGTTGGCGATAAGCGAAAGGCGCGGGCGGACGCGGAAGCTATTTTAGCCGAAGACAAGGGAAACGTAATTGCCAATGCGGTCCTCGCTGAAGAGGCCCTTACCCGAAATGATTTCGACTACGCCTCGAAAATGATCGAGGCCGGTTTGTCTGCAGATCCATCTAATTCGGCCCTTTTGCAGTTGAAGGCCCATGTATTTTCAGAACGTGGGCAGACGGAAAAAGTTATCGAAATTTACAGGACGTTGGTGGCAGCCGATCCAACGACATCCAGCTACCGGGCAGCTCTTGCCGAATTGCTCGTGAAAACTTTGGGAGTTGCGCAGGGTGAGCAAGTTCTCCGCGAGGGAATTGCGACGGCGCGCGACAGCGTCGACATGCATATGCAATTGGTGTCTTTTCTTGCCCGGCATCGGGACGAGAAAGCAGTGGTGGCTGAGCTCCTTTCCGCGATCGCAGGCTCGCCAGAATCCACTGTCTATGACATCGCCTTGGCCGAGGTCTATGCGCGTTCCGGCGGCGTCGACGCTGCCGCGAAAGTCTTGAATGATGCCATGGCCCGCACGCGGCCAGGGCAGGCGCATGCTTCTGCGCAATTGGCGCTCGCCCGCCTCCTGCTCGCGCATGGCGACATTGCGGGCGCCGGGTCTATTCTGGACACGATGCTCAAAGCGAAACCGACGGACGATGAGGTGCTTGCCGTTCGCGGCCATCTGATGTTGAAAGAGCATAACCCGACGTCTGCCATCAGAGATTTTTTGTCTATCATCGCCCGTCAACCTGCAAATGCGGCAGCCTTCACGTCGCTAGCAGAAGCGTACTTGGAAAACGACCAGCGCAAGGAAGCGGTTGCTGCGCTCAGACGTGCTTTGAGCGTGATGCCTTCCGATGTGACTATCCTTCGCCAAATTGTCGACATTCAAAGCAGCTTTGAGGAATCTACCGACGCAGGCCGGGCCGTCTCGGACTTTTTGGTTCGTAACCCCGCTTCATTGGACGGGCGGATTATGCAGATAAGGCTTGCAATCAAAAGTAAGGATTTTTCTGCTGCCGATGTTGCGCTTGCCAATCTCCGCCAAATTCCCGGCTCTGAACAAAAGGCTGTCGCTCTGGATGCCGAGCTCAAGGAGGCGCGGGGCCAGAATTCAGACGCTGCGGGGCTTTATAGACGGCTGATTGTCTGGAATGGCAACAGTCAGTTCGATGTTTCGGCTGCTGTATCCTTTGTCCGAGCTTCGATCGCTGCGGGACAAAGTTCCGAAGGATTTGAGACGCTTTCGCAGTTCGCAAAAAACGTCCCGCCCGCCGATCTTGCTGCCTATGATCTAGGCCTTGCCGCTTTTAATAACAGTCTTGGAAAGTTAGGCGAATCCCAGGCCCTAGTTGAATCCGCTATTCAGATAGCCCCAGCAGCCCCGGGGCCGTATCTTCAGCAGGCCGGACAGTTGGCACGCAAGAAAGATTTTGCCAAGGCTCTTGCCATTCTCGACCGCGGCATTGCGGCCGGCGCACCGAAAGAAATGCTGTTGCTCGCACGCGCGGAAATTCAGAAATCTGATGGACAGGGGGATCTTGTGCTTGATGTCTATCGGAGTGTCCTCCGTATCAACCCAAAGTCGGTTATCGCCGCCAACGAGCTTGCAGCTATGCTCGCGGACCAGAGTCCCCTCGACAAGGCCGCGTTGCAAGAGGCCCGCGATCTGTTGCTGAAAAATGCGGTCGTCAAAAATCAAGCGATCCTCGATACGCTCGCCTGGTCAGACTACCGTCTTGGGGACTATAAAAAGGCAAAGGATCTATTGGATCTCGCGAATGCTGATCAATCGTCGAACCCGGAACTGCGTTTCCATTTGGGGGCCGTCTTGATCGCCTTAGGGGAAAACCAGAAAGGGCAAGGAATAATTAAAGATACTCTCAATAAAGTTTATCCTGGCCGAAACGAAGCTCAGAAGCTGCTCAGTGACTAGATGATAAATCGGCGAGCTTCGAGACTTTTAAGAGCTGAGGTTCATAAGAACTCTAAGCGGCGAGCGGCTGCTACCCACGGCGCGATATAGCGGTCAAGGCGAACTCAGAACCAGTGAATCCATGAAGGCGGCTACACAATTGAAAAAATGACATGATGCTGCTGGAAGAAAATTTGAATGCTGGCGGCGTTGGCTATCGTCAGAATTAGTCTCTTCCATGTTAGAAACCGCTTTGGGTTAGAAGGCTTTCCGTCGTTCGATCAACGGTCACTATTGCAAAGCTCGGTCCACTTTATTTTCGAGTTGGTAGATATTTCTTAAGCGTCTCGAGTTGCGCTGGATCGGCACCGGTTGGGAACGGCCGTGGCTCAGCGAGATACATATAATCATTGGGCCACCATGGTCCGGCTGCCCAATAGGTTAGCCCGATATATCCACCGGCAGTAGCCGATGCAGCCGCGCTCCGCCAATCGTCAAGAAGAGCCCTTGCTTCGACCGTGCAGGCATCATTGGCAGCCCAGCCAACTTCACCAAGGATGCCATGCAAACCATTTTTTTGAAGCCACGTCGTAAACTGGTCGAGACGCTCTGCTCCAGAGCCAAGCACGCAGTTGGGCGAAGTGCCCGATCCGTCGCCGTCCAGATATTGATGCGCTTCGAACGCGAAATTGTTGCGGGGATCGTAAGCCTTCAGTATGTGCATCGCGTTACCGCTTCTCGACCATGTCCAGGCGCCGTCCCACGCGGTGCCTTGGAAAACAATCTTGTTGGTTGCCCCAGTCGCTCGAATAGCGGCTGCAATGGCGTTGCTGGTCTTAACCCACTCGAGCGCAGACTGCTTGTTTGGTTCGTTCATGAGGTCGAACCAAACGCTCGGGTTGTCTTTGTATCGACTGGCGATCTGCGCCCAAAAATTGGCGAGCCTCGCATTGGAGACACCGACCGTGCCCGGTAACCCCTGACTTGCTGCCGAAGCATCGGAGAAGTAGCTGCCGTAATTATGCAGATCCAAAAGGCAGACGAGGCGCTGTATGGCGCATTCGTTCATGACCGAATCGAGTGGACGCATGGCGGCCTCGTTGAGCGGGGCCGACGACGAGGCCTGAACGTTTTGAAATATGAAGGGCACGCGGATGATGCCAAAACCTTGTGCCGCGGCCCAGGCGAGCCGGTCTTTGCCCGGGTAGGTGTACTTGAAGTTATGGCTGCCTACGCCGAACTCGCCAGAAGCTTCGTTGAGGCCGAGCAGCGGCTTTGTCGGAGGGATAGAAAGAGTTCCAAGTCGAACGCCCGCGCGTGCAACGTCGATCGCACCAACATGGCTGTTGCTGATGGCGAGAACATAATCCTTGTTGCTGCTAACGCTTGCGGCAGTCATTGAGAACACGAACGGAAAGACCGCCTTTTCACTAAAGGTCAAGGTGCCGGTATGTGTGTCGTAGGTGACATTTCTATTCAACGCGGCGCTAACTGATGCATCAAGCCCCTGCGTGAAGTCCGCATCGGTTGCCGTGCTCGCGCTGTCGACGGCGATATGCAGCGTCGTGGGCGACGTCAGCGCGTAATTGGTCTTGTGAATTTCGAACGTCACGACGCCCCCTGTGCCAATGCTTGGAGCTGAGCGTAGAAGCGACCACCGTGCGTCGGACACGGCGCTCTCCCGCTTTTCCTCAGGGACTGGCCCCTGAGACGCATCAGAGCTGGCGCCTTGGTTATTGGCTCCGGGAGAAGCCGCCTGGTTTGTGTAAGTGATCCACTTTGAGTCGACGGCAAACCCGTTCTCGACAGGAGCGCCATTGGACGGCGCGCTTGCCAGGATCCAGTCGGTCTGAAGCTGCGTGCCAGGCGCCCACGGGGCGTCGTCGATATTACCCGGAATGCCCTGCATCGTGACGGTCTGATCGATGTCAATCTTGTAAGTGCCTGCAGTTAGAGTGATCTCCATCTGCTGCGTATTTATCGGAGTTTGCGAGAGCCCCGGTATGGCGGAGACCGCGGCCTGTACCGCGGCACTAAAGCTTGTCGTGAAGTAGCTTGCGCCGTGGTTGCTGTTCTGAATGCGGATCTTGTGTCCTGCCACCGCATTGTAAACATCGATCGTGTTAACGATCGTCTCGCCTTGCCTTATGATTGGGGTTGGCCAGGTCGTCGTAAGTCGCACGCCATCCGGGCGGGCGCTCCCCCGCGTCTCGGCAGTGGTCCTTTCGGCGGCTTCTGTGGTTCGTCCGATCGCTATCACAGAGAATGCAATCATCGAACAGAGTACTATTCCGCGAGGCAAGGAGTGATCCTCTTTCAAAGCTAGCTCACCTTCATGAACGTTTCCTAAGAAGGCCTGGTCGTCCGGCCGGCTCATCACATGCTACCTTAAGAAGACGGCGGTAGTTTGAAAAAAGCCGATCCAATTCTCGGGCTCGTTCGGGCGCGAGATCAGTGGAATGCAATCCTAATAGCGATTACAGCAATCGGCGGGAAGGAATACAATTTAGTAGTGCGACAGAAATACTGTCGGGTCGACTGCGCGGGGCTCGTAGTCTTCGTTCATCGGCGACGCGCAAGCTCGTACCAAGGGTTGATAGACGGAGTGAGATCCGGTCGCTCATTACATCAAACCGCCTCGGGTTTGCCGGAGCCCATTTGTTTAGGTTATGCCGCCATAGCCGGTTTTTCCAGCATGGCGCTGCAGCTTTGCCGGCCTCGGCCGGCGGTATGTGGCCGATGGGCTCGAGGAGGCTTCTGTTGATGAACCAGTTCACCCGTTCCAGGGTCGCGAACTCGACGGCCTCGAAGCTGCGCCATTGTCCACGCAGATGGATGACCTCTGCCTCGCAGAGACCGTTAATGGTTTTGGCAAGAGCATTTTCATAGGAATCTTCGACATGGCCGGCCGAAGGCTCCACGTCAGCTTCAGTCAGGCGCTCGGTGTATTTGATAGAGACGTATTGGCCGGATCGAAACGGTCATCGCAACACGCTGGAATTGGAGATTGCGATGAGCTTTTGAGGGCGGAGATCGGCACGATCTGGACGAGCGCCATTGCCGTCGCCGGGAGGGATTGCCGCGGGACTTGACAGCGAAGATGATGCGCTCGTAGCTGGCATATCGCAGCCTTGTCAGAACGAGATTAATCCGAGGCGCGCGGTATGCCACAACCAATGTTCAGGCTCTCGGCAAAAGCTGCTCCCCGGGGGGTACTTGTCGGCAGAGCGCGAGGAAATCGCACTCCTCAAGGCAGGGGCTTTTCTATACGTGAGATCCGCGCCCCTAGGTCGGTCCGCCGCGATAATCGCGCGTGAACTACTGCGCAACGCGACCACCCGAAGGGTCAGTTAGCATATGCGACAAACTGCCCAATGGCATGCGGACCGATCGGCCTGTCGGCCGAAACTGACCAAGCTTGCGCTCAACAAGACTTTGCGCACTTATGTGGATGAGAGACGGCGCTCGTCGTGACGCCGAGCGGCGCCCTCGTTCCCGGCCGCCGTTCCGTGGAAAGCGCCGGCATAGACCCCGAAGAAAATCGGCGGTGAGCCAAGGCCTGCAGCCGGAGCAGATTGCCCAACGCTTGCCGATCGACTTCCCGGACGATCAGCCACCGGGCCATCTATCAGGCGCTCTTCGTTCAAGGTCGAGGGGCGCTCCGCCGCGAATTGACGGCCTGCTTGCGAACGGAGCGCGTGTTAAGAGTGCCCAGAGTGTTGTCTCGCCGGAGATCATGATCAGTCAACGCCCGCCGATGCAGCTGATCGAGCAGTGCCGGGCCACTGAGAGGGAGACTTCGTTCTTGGTCTCGGGAGCTCAACGATAGGTACATTGGTCGAGCGTACAACGGGCTTGACGATGCTGCTGCATCTTCCCCGCCTCGTGAGGCATGGCGAAGCTCCGCAAATCAAGAACGAACCTGCGCTCGCGGGGCGCTGCGCTGAAGCCGTGCGCGACGCGATCACTCGCACGATCATCACCCTGCCGGAAGAACTGCGCCGTTCATTTTCACTTAGGACCAGGGAGCCGAAATGGCCCAATACGATCGTCTCAAAATCGATGCAGGGGTACAGGTCTAGTTCTGCGATCCGTAAAGCCCTTGGCAGCGGGCACTAAGGAGAACACCAATGGCTTGCTGCGTCAGTACTTCCCGAAAGGCACTGACCTCAGGGTCCTTAGCGCCGAAGAGGTCACCCCTCGCGGCTGCCCTCAATGCTCGACCGAGAAGACGGTAGAAGCCACTCGTCAAGAGCCTCGCCGACAGCTTGGCCGAATCACGTCACTTGACCGTGCAGAGCAGCGGATCGAGCACAAAGATGTGCCATGCGGTTGGCGCACATTTGTGGATTTAGGTCGAACATTCTGGTTCGAGAATTCAGAATTCGTACAGTAGGATACAAGGCGGTGAACCACCATTGAGGGGTCATCAGACCCGTTGTTGAATGGCGCTGGTTTCATGGCAATGAGCGAAAGGAAAGGCCGGAAGGTCATTGAGGATACTTTGACGCAAATGCATCAGGGACCCACGAAGCGCAGAGGTTGGTGGCGCGCTAAAACGTTGTATTCTCTTGCTGGATGCGTTGCTGATCCGGAGCAGCGGTACCAATTGCGCCAAGGCGACTCTCACAAGGTTTTCGAAAGCGTCGGCGTAACAACCGACTAACCAGGCCTACATACGGATCGGTGATTGCACTTAACACGTTTTTGAGGGGTGGGAGGGAATCGACTACGAGCGCATCTCGTGCAAGCTGATATACGCTCGCAATCGTGTATCGGCTTTGTTGCAGGTGAGATATTTTAAGCGCGACCCAATTTGTGGCCGATAGCGGTCCGCCGATCCCGACAGCCGTTCGTCCGGTCCTGGTGAGCGTTAGTCCTTCATAAGAAGGTCCACTTAACCTCACAACCAAACCGAGCCGTAATGCGATGTCTAGTCCCTCTAGTGTTGGTTCGTGAGCGCTTTTCCAGTAGATAGTTCCCTCCGCGTCTCGAAGCTTTGCCAAAAGCTCCCCGACGACTGGATCTGTTCGAGACGGTTCCTTGTTCTTCAAACGAGCGGCTGCTTGTTGACGCGACCGCCAGAGCAGCCGCTGGTCGTCAAGGAAGCGGCTAAAGTCTAAGTGAGCGACACGCGTATGGCGGCGCTTTGCCCGGACATGAGCGTGTTCTTCCTTGGGCTGACCGATAGACAGTAAGTTTGAGCGATTCGCGACGCGCTTGATTTCGGATCTCACCAGATCCATGGAGCCATTGCTCTCGGCCGCGTCCTTTATCGCTTGAGCTACATTCGCGATGGCGGGCGTGCCATGTTCAGATCTCGGGGTCCGATCGATCAGCCATCTAATTGCCTCTCGCAATGTTTCAATTTTGCTCCCATCGGGAAGCTCGACTGGCTTGTCGAAGCGCCGCGACCAATTAGGGGATGGTATCATCGTCCTGACTTGGATCCGTCCTACGCGATACAACCGAGCGGCTCTAAGCTGCTAATGACTTTGAGGCTAACCCTCTATTAAGCCCTCGGACATGGATTTAAAAGTGTGTAGGACTGATATCATTAATGGCCCCTGGTAGTCATTCAATATGAGCCGCCTCGCACTTGCCGGGGGTAATTGAGTTTAATTTTCTGCCGCTATGGTCGGATCCAGCATGGTCTATTAGCCTTGCTCGGCTTCGGCCAGCGGTATGTAGCCGCTTTCCAGCGTCGCGAACCCGATGGCCTCTAAGCGGCGCCGTGGTCCGCGCCGATGGATTACCTCGAGCTTGTAGAAACGGCTGATGGATTCGGACCAGAGCATTGTCATGGGATCCCCGCCGCAGCTTTGAGCGGGAGGTATCTTTGTGTACCAAGTTGACGCGACAATACGCCGCCCCCGTGAAAGGCATTAAATCAACGCGATCGACCGGCGCATAAAGAGCTACCTGAGGAAGCCCTACGCCATTATGGTCCACCCCGCCGTGTGGCCAATCGTGCCATCACCGTTGAGGTCCTGGTGGAAGATGGTCTCGAAAGATTGCAGCGCGCTGCTGGTCGACGATGCACCCGCAAGAAGATCGACGACGTGGTTGCCGTGGGTATCAGTGCTCCAGATGTTGGAAAGGCCGGTGGTGGTGTTTTTCCAGGCCACATCATAGCCGCCTGAGACCGCCTCAGCGCCGAGGATAACCCAATTGCTGCCGAACTGACCGGCGGTGACCGCGGCGCCGTTGAGCTTGAGCTCGGGACCACCAGTGCCACCGACCGGATCGAGAAAGTAGTTTTGTCCAACCTGCGAGAGACTGGTGCTGCCAAGCGCTTCGATGGTGGTTTTGACTAAGCCAATCGTGCCATCACCGTTGAGGTCCTGGTGGAAGATGGTCTCGAAGGACTGCAGCGCGCTGCTGGTCGACGATGCACCCGCAAGAAGATCGACGACGTGGTTGCCGTGGGTATCAGTGCTCCAGATGTTGGAAAGGCCGGTGGTGGTGTTTTTCCAGGCCACATCATAGCCGCCTGAGACCGCCTCAGCGCCGAGGATAACCCAATTGCTGCCGAACTGACCGGCGGTGACCGCGGCGNCGTTGA